>NZ_JAJNKE010000041.1 GCF_021043395.1 Clostridium guangxiense | reverse complement strand
CTGAAGGAACGGTTTAAAAAAATTCTAATAAATCTTGGTTCAAAAATTGTAAAATGCTTAGATATTTCAATCTGTTTGAGCGTATGCGAGTTATTGAAACTTCTTAGTATTTTACAATTTTTGAGCCTTAGATTTATAGGATTTTTTTAACGCGACGAAGCATTATTACTTCACAACTTCCAGTTTATCAGAGCGAATTTGGTAGAGCTAATTTTAAACTTTCAAGCTGTCTATATATACTAAGTATATCCATTTAATAAATAAATTTAGCTCAAAACAACAAAAGTAAAGGAAGTGGATGTCATAATGAGTTCTCAAAATCGTAACATAGATATGTGCAACGGCCCGTTGTTCAAGAAAATATTTATCTTTGCTTTGCCGATTATGGCAATGTATATATTGCAGTTGATGTTCAATACTGCTGATATGGTGGTGGTAGGACATTTTTCTGGCAGCAAGGCATTAGCAGCAGTAGGAGCAACAGGTTCACTTATTAACCTTGTCATAACTTTATTTATGGGGTTATCAGTAGGTACCACTGTTGTTGTAGCTCGGGATTGTGGTGCAGGGCGTAAAGCTGATATAAGTAGATCTGTTCATACGTCTATTGCCATAAGTATTATTGGTGGCTTTACTGTCAT
The DNA here is from genome assembly GCF_021043395.1 of Clostridium guangxiense. Lineage (GTDB taxonomy): Bacteria > Bacillota > Clostridia > Clostridiales > Clostridiaceae > Clostridium_S > Clostridium_S guangxiense. Next base: position 32,929 of record NZ_JAJNKE010000041.1, on the reverse strand, counting down.
GGTTATAGGCATTATATTTTGTAAGCCACTTCTTAAGATGATGGGTACTCCAGAGGATATTATCGGGCTGTCTACAATATACATGAAAATATACTTTATCAGTACGCCTGCTAACATGGTATACAATTTTGCAGCAGCTATTTTACGTGCTGTAGGTGATAGCCGTCGTCCAATGTACTATCTTATCATTGCTGGTACAATACACGTAATATTTAATCTTTTTTTTGTGATTGTACTAAATATGGGGGTAGCTGGCGTGGCATCTGCCACAGTAATTTCAGAGTATATTTCAGTGATACTTATTATGGTTTGTCTATGCAGATGTGAGGGAGCTATACGTTTTATACCACGTAAAATGTGTATTGATAAGCATAAGCTAAAGGACATTGTGAGAATTGGTTTGCCAGCAGGAATGCAAGGATTATTGTTTTCTATTTCAAATGTACTAATCCAATCAGCAGTTAATTCCTTTGGATCTATTATGGTAGCTTCTAGTGCAGCTGCAAGCAATGTTGAAAACTATGTCGGCACAACAATGAATGCCTATTATAATGCAGCAATTTCTTTTACTGGACAGAACATGGGGGCAAAGAAATATAATCGAATTGATACTATTGCAAAAGTGTGTACAGTATTAATTTTTGCTACATGGATTCTTTTAGGTGGTGCGACAGTGATTTTTGGAAAACAACTGCTTGGAATTTTTACATCTGATCCAGAGGTCATTAAGCTTGGCATTTTGCGTATTAATATCATGATGGTTGCATATTTCACCTGCGGTATGATGAACGTGTATCCAGGGTTGACCCGTTCCATGGGATATTCTATATCACCTATGATTTCCACACTAGTAGGTGCCTGCCTTATGCGAATTCTTTGGCTAGCTACAATTTTTACTTGGCATCATACAGAGGTTGTGCTTTTTGCTTGTTACCCGGTTACTTGGGCATTGGCCGGAATTGGACAGGTAGGTATTTTCTTTTATGCTAGACGAAAGATTCGGAAGGTCAATGTGAAAGAATTAAGTTGTTAATAACAAATTTATCTCTACAAACTGGAATTTAACTCAGAGTACAAAGTACAGAGGACAGAGTACAGTGAAGGATGATTTTTCTCCGCTGTCGCTACAAAAAATCTTAAACTTAATGCACGCAAAGCGCTTAAAATATAGTGCTCAGCGTAGCTGACACTATTAAGTTCTAAGATTTACCTGAGAGAAACGAAAGGTAAATCCACCTTCACTGTACTCTGCACTTTGTACTCTGTGCTCTGAATCAACTTCCAGTTTATCGGGGTGAATTTGATAGTGCTAATCTTAATATTCCAAGTTGTCTATCTATAGTGATTTTTAAATAAAATGTCTTCCGTAAAAATACAAAAAGCCTAAAATTGTGGTATTATATTACTGAAGCAATAAACAAATGTCTATGTGGAATAAACAATTTGCTAATTGACATTTTGAGAGGAGACATTTTAAATGGAAGAAAAAGAGTTATCACGAGGATTAAAAGCACGTCATATTGAATTGATTGCGCTGGGTGGAACAATTGGAGTAGGCTTGTTCATGGGTTCAGCTAGTACGATTAAATGGGCTGGACCATCAGTACTGCTTGCGTATGGAGTAGCTGGAATTGCTATGTACGTAATTATGAGAATTATGGGAGAAATGCTTTATTTGGAACCACTGGCGGGATCTTTTGCAAATTATGCTAATAAATACATATCTCACTTAGCTGGATATATGACAGCATGGTGTTATTGGTTTATGTGGGTAGCTATTGGTATGTCAGAAATCACTGCCATAGGAATTTATGTGAATTATTGGTTTCCAGGCTTACCATCTTGGATTCCTGCTTTAATTGGTTTGATCATTATATCCGCTGCAAATATGGCTTCAGTTAAATTTTATGGAGAATTTGAATTTTGGTTTTCTTTAATTAAGGTTGTTACTATTATAGCTATGCTCATAGTAGGATTTGGTTTGATTTTTTTTGGCTTTGGCAATCATGGAACAGCTATTGGATTAAAAAATCTTACAGCGCATGGGGGCTTCTTTGCTGGTGGATGGAAAGGTTGGCTATTCGCATTGTGTATGGTAACAGCATCATATCAAGGGGTAGAACTTATAGGTATAACTGCTGGCGAGGCACAGGACCCTAAAAACACCCTAATAAAAGCGACGAAAAATATTATTTGGCGTATACTCATTTTCTATGTTGGTGCTATATTTGTAATTGTAACTATTTATCCATGGAATAAAATTGGTACTCTTGGAAGTCCATTTGTTTTGACTTTTTCTAAAATTGGAATTACTGCTGCTGCGGGCATTGTTAATTTTGTGGTGCTTACGGCTGCAATGTCTGGATGTAACAGCGGAATTTATAGCTGTGGTCGTATGCTTTATACCTTGTCAAAAAATGGTCAGGCACCTAAATTTCTTGGTAAATTAAACAAAGATGGTGTGCCAGCTAACGCTATTAAAGCAACTTTGATTTGTTTACTTATTGGTGTAATTTTAAATTATATCTGTCCAAATTCTAAATTGTTTGTTTATATTTACAGTTCTAGTGTTTTTCCAGGCATGATTCCTTGGATTGTTTTATGCATTAGCCAAATAAAATTTAGAAAAGAGCATGCAGAGGAAATGGCAGAACATCCATTTAAATCAAAGTTCTTTCCATATGCTAACTATATTGTGGTTGGGTATCTTTGCTTAGTTTTAGTTGGTATGTGTATTAACTCTACAACACAGATGTCTTTATTAATTGGAGCTTTGTTTTGTGCGGTTGTTACTATAGGTTATTTTGTTTTTGGTATTTATAAAAAGAATAATCTTAAAACAGAAGAATTTGAAGATAAAAAATTATTGGGCGAGGAAAGATAATTTCAATTTGTGTAAATATTAAAATTTATTCATAAGTTAAAGGAAAATTCATAAAAATACAGAATTAATAGTAAATAAAATAAATTTTGTACTTATGGGAGGAATTGTTATGAAGGAAATAGCAGGACTGCTTGGATGGATTGGCATCTGGGGATATATACTGGCTTTACTTAATTTTTTTGTCAAATATATAAATAAAAAATTTATAAACAAGCTTCCTAAGGATAAACAGAAGCTAATTAGTGGATATAGAATTATTATGAAATATATAGTGAAATATCATAAAGTAATTGGTATAGTGGCTTCGTTAGCCATAATAGTGCATCTATATTTGATGTATACTCGTATAGGACTATCAATACCAGGACTAATTGCTGCTCTAATAATGTGGACTATTTTTGCTTTAGGGATATATGGGGTTGCTATTAATAAAAATTTTAGGGGAAAGTGGGTTAAAGTTCATAGAGTATTGGCTTTTATATTAATATTCGTAATGCTTTTTCATGTTATGTTTACAAGGGTATTATTGATTCGTAAATAGTTTTATTTGTCTTCTCTCCCTCTATTATATATATCCATGACAGCCTATATGTGGCTTAAATAGCTGCTTACAGGCTGCTATTTTTGATTGGTGATTGCAGATTTACTGCATATGTAAAAGTAATGTAACCATAAAATACAAAAAAGCTTTGTTTATGATTCGACTAGTTATAAAAATGCCTTTGAAGTGATTAAGATAGATAAAAACATTGTAATAGGTGCAAATAAACTTTTTTTAAATAATACTACTATTACACTAAATAGAGTAATTAACAACTTCAATTTTAAACTTTCAGCTTGTTTATCTATATGCAAATACGATAAAATAAAATTAGAAAATCAGTTATATTTTCTAATTTATAAATTCAAGGAGTCATTAAATGGAATATTATTTAGCACCAATGGAAGGAATTACAGGACATATATACAGAAATTCTTATAATAAATTTTTTGGAGATATTGATAAATACTTTACACCTTTTATTACTCCCAATGAAAGCACAAGTCTTAAAACTAAAGAATTACGAGATCTTTTACCAGAAAATAATAAAGGAATAAATGTTGTGCCGCAAATACTCACTAATAATTCTCAAGGTTTCATTACTACTTGTAGAAAATTGCAGGAGTTAGATTATAAAGAGGTTAATTTAAATTTAGGTTGCCCATCTAGAACAGTTGTTTCAAAAAATAGAGGCTCTGGGTTTCTTGCTAAAAGAGAAGAACTTGATGCATTTTTAGATGAGATATTTAAAATAAACAATATGAAAATTTCCATAAAAACTAGAATAGGAAAGGACAATCCGGAAGAATTTTATGAACTTATAAAAATTTTTAATAAATACCCTGTAGAGGAGCTAATTATCCATCCTAGAACGCAAAAGGATTTTTATAAAAACAAGCCCAATTTAGAGGTGTTTGAAGCTGCACTATCTTTAAGCGTAAATCCAGTATGCTATAATGGTGATATTTTTACTGCTAATGATCATGATAAATTAATAAAAACTTTTCCAAAGTTAAAAAGGGTTATGCTTGGAAGAGGGATAATAGCTAATCCAGCCTTAGTGAGTTCTATAAAAAATGGAGCCAGCAGTGTAAATAAAAAGCAAATAAAAGCCTTTATCGATGAGATTTTAAGTGCATACATAGAAGCGTATAAGGACAATAAAAATGCAATGCTTAGAATGAAAGAATTATGGGGATATATGATTTACATATTTTCCAATAATAAAAAATACGCCAAGAATATTAAGAAAGCACAAAAGTTAACTGATTATAATTTAGCAGTTTCAGCTTTATTTGCAGAGCAGGATATTGTGCAGGGTGCTGGATTATTTTATGATGGAAATCAATTATATGATTAACTAATTTAATGCAAATTCTAATGTTTTTACAGTACAGCTTTTGAATTAAATACTATTAAATTTATATCTTTTGATTTAATAGTAAATGTAATTCTATACAACCTAATATAAACCCATCAATAGCATAATTATTTCAGTATTAAATTTTGATAGTTGTCCTTTGTGATTATTTTGTCCTTAACTAAATATTTCTTAGGTATATTTTTATTAAGTAGAAGATTTTCCATGAGTTCTTGTGCGGCAATCTGTCCTACTTTGGTGGCACTTATATACGCAGAAGCTATAAGAGGAGACTTTTCTTTTTGAAATTCATCCTTTGCTACATAATTGCCTACTCCTACAGCTACAGCATTTCTTGAAAGTCCTGATTGTTCAAGGGCTTTTATTGCTCCAATGGTGCCAGCTTCGTTAGCAGACATTATAAACCAATTTTTTATATTTTTATTGTTAGTTATAGTAGAAGCTGCAGAGTAAAAACTTTTTTCAGACTGTCCATTATATTCTGCTTGAAAAATATTCTCTTTTGGGAAGCTTGGAAGTTTATTCTTAAAGGTCTCTAGTTGACCTTCTGTTCTAGGTATACAGCTAGATACAGAATCCATAGACATAAGTAAGAGTCCAGAAGACTCAAGATTAGTTAATTTATTATTTTTCTTTAAGTAATCTACTAAAAAATTAGTCATATCCCGTCCTATTTTACTAGAATCAATTCCGACAAAGGGAGCAAGATAATTACCTTCATTATCAGTAAGAGGATCATCGCAGGCAATAACGGCAATATTTGATTTTTTGCATCTATCAATGGTAATTTTACTTAACTTTTGATCAGGAATACATATCAATATACCATCTACTTTTTGAGTGATTAAGCTATCTAAAGCAGATAAATATACATCTGGATTCATCTTAGCATCTATAGTTATTACTTCTTTTGCTCCCATTTTTAAAGCTTGATTTTTAGCAGCTTCACTTTCTTCTTGAAACCATGCTTCATCTAAAGTTTTATAAACAACCGCAATAACTAAGTCGGATTTTTTAGTAATTTCTTTACTTGGTACTGTATCACAAGAAAAAATTAAGGTGGTAAAAATCATAAATAAAGCTAAAAGTAATTTTCTATTCATGTTAATATAAATTCCTTTCATTAATAGAGGCTTAAATTAAAAATTTGAGTCTCTAAATTGGTTTGGTGTAATACCTGTAATTTTTTTAAATAATATGCTAAATTGTTGAGGGCTGCTGAAGCCAAGTTTATCTGATATTTCATAAAGTTTATAATTAGTAGATAAAATTATTTCTTTAGACTTCTCTATCCTAGCCTTTAAAATATACTGTGTTACATTTTCGCCTGTTTCTTCTTTAAATATTCTGCATAGATAAACCTTATGAACATTAATATTTTCAGCTATATCTGTTAAACTTAATGAGTGATTATATAAGTTTTTGTTTATGTAATCTATGCAGTCTGATACCTTTTTGCTGTACTTGTTTTTAAAAGAATTACTAAATTTAATGTTAATTATTTTTGTAAATATCTCAATAAACCAATTGTTCATTTCTTCAACAGTTTCCTTTGCTGTCAGAATCTCCATAGGTATGTATGAGGTTCCAAAGATATCTTTATAGTTTATGGAATATCTATTGCAGGTTTTTACTATTAAATCTAAAAGAGAGGAGTTTATATAATTTAGATAATTAAGCTGCATAAAACCTCTTATATCCCTATCGTATAAATGGGTAAGTTCTAATTTTAAGTTTTCAATATGATTTTGGTCAATAGCTATATTAATGGCATAAATTCTTTTATTTAAGGTATCAGTGCTTAAGTTTAAATTTTTAACAAAAGTATTATTTAAAATTATAGTATCATTTCCTAAGAATATTTTCATTTTAGAAAGTTTTATTACTTCATCCCAATATTTTTTTAGTCCAAATGGCTTTTTAAAAGTAGAGCTTATGCTTATTGTTAAGCTAATATTATTTATAAGAGAAATTCTTCTCCTTATTTCTTGTGCTAAAGAATAGCATTGATTTATTATATCGGCTTCACTATTAGTTGGAGTTAAACGTATAATAGCTGTAAATTCTCCATTTTCGCTGTAGAAGCTTTCTCCAATATTAAGTTCTTTTATAATTTCAGTAACATTTTTAATTATCTCATTAAGTGTTTGGGTATAAAATTTTTCATTTTCTATATATTTAAAAAAGTTATCTATTTGGATGAAAAATAGAGTGAAAAGTTTCCCATTTAAATTAAAATTTAGATTTTCAATAAGATTATAGCAGTCATCTTCATCTATGTTATTGAATATAAGCTTTCTTAGTGCTATATCTTTATTTTCTTTAAAAAAATTTAAAAGTCTATGCTCTTTTGTAGTTTTATTACTTTTCATGCTTGCATTATCAATATCAGTTTTTGTCTTGGCTAATATACCATACAAGTCATTGGGAGATATTAAATCTTTTATTAAATAATCTTTTACTCCCATTTTCATAGCTCTTTGAGCATAAGTAAAATCTTCATAGCAGCTTAATATTACAAATTTTTGATATTTATTTATTTTTTGTATTTCTTCTATTAAATCTAAGCCATCCATAATAGGCATTTGTATGTCTGTAATAATAAGATCTGGTTTTATATCAGAGTATTTATTTAATGCTTCTTTACCATTTGAGGCACTATATACTATTCGAAAATCAGTATCTTCCCAATTTATTATGTAGGAAAGAATTTCGCGTGCTGGTATTTCATCATCAACAATCATTACCTTGTACATGTTGTTGTCCTCCTTTAGAGCATTTCTAATAAATATACGGAATATTAAATTCTATACAGGTTCCAATTCCAGTTTTGCTATATACTTTTAAATTATATTCACTTCCAAAATATAATTTGAGCCTTTCCTTTATATTATCTAAACTAATACCATTGAATCCTTTATGAGAGGATTTTTGTTTGCCTATTCCAACGCCGTCATCTATAACTCTTATAGTTATGAATTTTTCTTTTTTTAGTATATCTATTCTTATAGTACCAGCATAACCTTTAGGAACTATTCCATGATAAAGGGAATTTTCAATAAGAGGTTGAAGTATTAATTTTGGTATTAAACAGTTATTTAATTCTTCAGGCATATTGTATACTAATTTAACTATGTCTCCATATCTATATTTTTGTATTCTTAAATAATTTTCAGTGCAGGTGAGCTCTTCTTCCAAAGTTATAAATTTTTTACTTGTTGATATACTTTGTCTTAATAGACTATTAAAGGATTGAATTAATTCTCTAATTTCGTTTTGATTATTTTTTATAGCTAAATAGTTTATTGTATTTAGCGTATTATGTATAAAATGAGGATTTATCTGTGATTGCAGCAAATCCAGCTGAGTTTTCATAGCTTCTACTTCAAGCTTTTTGTTTTCTTCTTCTTCTTTATATATTTGCTCAATCAAGCTTCTCATATTATTAATCATCTTATTGAAACAGGTTATAAGGTATTTGAGTTCATCCTCAGTTTTAGCTTCTAGCTTGTCCGGCCATTCTCCATTTTCAAATTTATTCATTGCTTTTGTAATATCATATATAGGATCTGTTATTTTCTTTGAAGTAATATGACTGATAAAAATTACAATTATAATACTGAAAATACCTATACAATAAATTAAACTTCGAATAGTATCTAGGTTTTTAGTTAAAGAATCTAGAGATATTAATCCGATTACTCTCCATTCTGGATATGCTTCTATGACACTATTAAATTCAATATATTTTGTATTGTTAATCTTTACGGTATCAGTATTAACTTTTTCTAGCATTGCTTTGTTATAATTAATATTTCCTATTTTATATATTAAGTTCCCGCTTTTATCAAGAATAAAAGTACTATTAAAAACACCACTGCAGTAGTCATCTATATTTGCAAATAAGCTTTTCTTTTTTATGTTGATCATAAGATAGCCAATTAAAGAATAATTTTCTTTATCTAAATATCTTGAAAAATAAGTTATAGTTGTTTTTTTATCATAATCTGGATCTGCATAATTAAATGGAAAAGTATTTGGAGAGGAGAATTTGTTTGAATAGCCACTTTCTATAAAGCTGTCCAACTCCTTATTTCCATAAATTAAACTGCTGTAAGGGTATTTTGAATAAAGAGGATCCATTATTTTTTTATCAGTTGTTAAAGGAATAATAGAAGTTATATAGTTATTCCATTTGCAATACTCCGATAAAGAGTTAAAAAATGCAGTATTATTTGCTGAATTAATGGAATTATTTTGGTTAAGCTTAGACATATAATCGTAAACATTCTTATCGTTTTCAATCATATAAGAATCATGTCTTATAGAATCTAAATTTTCATTAAGTATTTTAGAAATTACTGTTATTTTTTCTGATGCAACATTGTTATATTGTTTAATTATTTCTTTAGAAAATATATGACTTATAGATGATGTAATGGCTAGAGTTAGGCAAAGTATTATAATGGAAAAATATATAGTTATTCTATTGCTTATTTTTGTGATTCTTTTCATCTTCATTATTATCACCTAAAGAAAGTATAGCACTAAGAGTATAGGATTTCAAAACCAAAGATTCCCTTAAGTATTGGGAAATACCGTATACATATTTTAGGTTTAACTTAACTAAAAATAAATTTTATATTAAGTTAATATTTTATAAGAAAAGTTAATATTTTAAATTTTTATATTCAAACGATTTCAATATAATATAGTTAACGATTACAGCTGGACGTTTAGTATATTTAGAGAAATGAAAGGAATGTGTATAAAAATGAAACAAAGAATTGCGTATGCATTAGGTGCATTTGGTCATGATATTTATTATGCAACATTATCAACATATTTTATGATTTTTGTTACCAAAGCTATGTTTGAAGGAGCACCAAAAGAAGTTCAGACAAAAATGATAGGTTTAGTTACAACATTGGTTGTTGGTATTAGGTTAATTGAAATCGTATTTGATCCACTTATTGGTGGAGTTATAGATGCCACCAAAACTAGATGGGGAAAATTTCGTCCATGGCTTTGTTTTGGTGGAACAGTTAGTGCAATTTGCCTGGTAATGCTATTTACTAATTTTTTTGGACTAGCTACAAGTAATCAAACTTTATTCACAGTTGTATTTATTATTGTTTTTGTTATTTTAGATTGTACTTATTCATTTAAGGATATAGCATTTTGGTCAATAATACCTGCACTTAGTGAAAATTCAGAGGAACGTGGAAAATTAGCAACTTTTGCTCGTTTTGCTTCATCATTAGGGGCAAATGGTACAACTTTAGCAGTAGTTCCTATAGTTGCATTTTTTACTTCAAAATTTTCTGGTAAAGCCTCTAGCGGATGGTTTGCTTTTGGTTTAATAGCTGCATCAATATATGGTGTCACAAGCTGGATTGCAGCTTTTGGAACAAAAGAAAAAGATAGTGTTTTACGTCAACAAAATGATAAAACTTCAATTAAAGATGTTTTTGGTGCACTTGTTAAAAATGATCAGTTAATGTGGTTAGCTTTGGCATATATTTTATTTGCTATTAGTTATGTAGCTACAACAGCGGTATTAATGCTTTATTTTCAATATGTCATTGCTAATATATCAGCATTTTCAATTGTAGGTGTTGTATCTGCAATTTGTGGTATTGTAGCTGTTCCATTATATCCAGTTATAACTAAATTTATTTCAAGAAAATACGTCTACGCAATTGGTATAGTATCAATGTTAATTGGATATTTATTATTTTCAGTAGCATCATCAAGTTTATTGGTAGTTATTATTATAGGTTTAGTATTCTTCTATTTCCCATATCAGCTAATTTTCTTATCAGTGTTAATGACAATAAGTGATGCGGTTGAGTATGGACAATGGAAAAATGGTGTTCGTAATGAAGCCGTAACTTTATCTCTTCGTCCCTTGCTAGATAAGATTGCGGGTGCGCTATCTAATGGTATTGTAGGTTTTGTATCAGTATCTTGTGGTATGATTGGAAATGCACAAGCAAAGGATATAACACCAAAAGGTATTTTTACATTTAAGATATGGGCATTTTATTTGCCAGCAGCGTTAATAATTATATCTTGCATTATATTCTTATCCAAAATTAAATTAACAGAGAAAAGACATGCTGAAATAGTAAAAAAGTTGGAAGCATCATTAGAAAAAAATGGACAGTAAGTTTATTTTGGCATATTAAATAAACTTAATCCATCTTTGTCAGAGCCAATACCTACGATAACAGAAGAAAGAATTTTGGCTTTACCACGCTTTTTTCTTAAATTAGCATAGAGATTTTTAAGGTTCAATAACTTACCATTGTAATTGTAGTAAACCCTTGGCATTGCTTTGACCATGGCAATAGTATTAAGTTTAAGTTCTAAAATCTGTATAAGAGTTTTTGGGTACGTAAACCAACTGTCAAAAAAAACATATGATGCAGGAATAGCATATTTTGAAACTTGTTTAAGTAAACTAATCATAACTTCAGGTGACTTTAAAACAGCCTCCTTACGGAGTTTAGAACCGTTGGTTCTTTTATCAATATTGTGGTTTTCAGAACAAAGTCTGTTTTTCTCCTTTTCGGAAGAAAGCAGAGTAAAAGCAAGCGGTAAAAAAGTATTGCAATCTGACCAACCAAGGGTAAGAAGGCGAAAACCTTTTACATATTTATGGTCAACATGGTTACGAACTCTTGCAAGAAGTTCAACAGATTTACTCCTGCACCTACTGTATAAAGAATCATCAACTACAAGTACGTTAACTCTATCTTCTGAAGTAAGTGGTACAATAACATTTTTTATGATTGATGAAGAAAGTAAAAACAGAAACTTTCTCCAATTGAAGTTTGGAGAATTAAGGAATCTATATACAGTATCTTTTGAAAATTGATTGTTTTTTCAAGACTCCAAGTTTATAAATAGGTTTTTCCAGTAAAAACAAGCATGAAAATATATTGAAATATTTTAATACAAGAAAACCCTCTTTCTTTAGAAAAATTACATTGTTTGAGTATATATCCAATTTTGTTATCTTTAAAAAATCTATTTATAGTAAAATTAAATTGTTTATCAGTAGTATCATTTGATATAATAGTATTCATAAGAAACATTCCTTTCTTTGGTGTGGTGTTTTTAGCAATTCTATTATACCAAAAGGAATATTTCTTTGCTTTATATGTTTATTCTGAAGGCTTTCGACTTAATTTTTATGTGCGAAAGTTGAGTTATAATACCTGGAATTGTAGCTTTCCACATATATGGAGCAGGAGTTAAGAATCCAGATTTATTATACTCAAGACTTGTAAATGATGTATTGCCAAAACCTTTAATAGGTTTCTTTGCAGCAGCTATGTTTGGATCAGTGTTGAGTGTATTTAATGGAGTTTTAAATAGTGCCTCAACTTTATTTGCACTAAATGTGTATAGTCCTGTACTTGGAAAGGGAAAATCTGATAAAGAAATTATATCAAAAGGTAAGTTGTTTGGTCTTGTTTTGGCTATAATTTCAATGACTATAGCACCATTTATAATGTATGCGCCACAAGGCTTATTTCAATACTTGCAAACAGTAAACTATAGGTTTTACTATACCGCACATAATTTGTAATGTACAGTTTGCAATAGCTTTATCTATTTGATATAATCATAAAGATGAAAATTAACATTTAGTCAGTTCGAAAGCCTCCTGACTTAAAATAAAACTATGGTAAAATAATTAAGAATAATAAGGATTTAAATTGATTTTTTTATTAATAGAATCTTTTATTTTTGTTGAGTTTATTTATCGTAGGATATTTCTTACGATTTTTTTATTTGGAGACTTTTATATGTAGTGCTGGCTTGGAGAATATTATTAATAAAATGAGGGAGTTTATATGGATAATAAGACAGTAGAAAGATTAGTTAAAACAGCTATTATAGCAGCACTTTATGCAGTTGTAACAATTGTTCTGGCGCCAATAAGCTATGGGGCTATACAATTTAGAGTATCAGAAATAATGGTATTACTAGCATTTTTCGATCCGTTTTATATTGCTGGACTCACTATTGGATGCTTTATTGCAAATATTCTTGGACCCAATGGATTAACTGATATTATATTTGGTACAATAGCAACCTTTATTAGTGTTTGTGCTATTTCATTTACAGGAAGGTTTGCACGGAATAAAAAAGCTTCATTATTAATAGCATCGCTTTGGCCTACTGTTTTTAATGGTCTAATAATTGGGGGAATGCTTAGTTATCTTTATAAATTACCTCTTGCATTGTCAATTGGTGAAGTTGCAATTGGTGAATTTGTTGTAGTTACAATAGTTGGACTGCAAGTTGTAAAATTTATACAAAATAAATATGGGAAATTACTATTGATTCATAAAAATTTAAAATAATAGATTTAAGCTTTAATTAAATATTTATAAATGCAGAAATGCCAAAATGATAGATAAAGAAAAATGTCTATCATTTTTTATTGAAAAGATATTAAGAATTTAACATTTAAATTTATATATATAAAATATAGTATAATTCTACTATATATAAACTTTATATTTTGATTGGATATGGAACGGAGGGGAAGAAAGTTATGTTTGAATATGAAGTAATACAAAACTTAAATGAGTTAGAATTATCTTTATATGAATATATAATGAAAAATAGTGAAAAGGTAATGTATATGAAGATAAGAGATTTGGCTAATGAAGCACATGTTTCAACAACCACTATTTTAAGATTTTGTAAAAAAGTGAATTGTGTTGGATTTTCAGAGTTCAAATTGAAGTTTAAGATGTACATGGAAGGTAATTGTAATAAAAAAGTAAATGAAGATGTATCGGTCATATTAGATAATTTTGAGAGAATGGCGGATCCCGGATTTGATGGAAAGGTAAATGAGTTATGTGAGTTAATTAATAATGCTGAAAATTTAATATTTATAGGGGGAGGTTTATCTGGAATAGTTGCTAAATATGGGGCCAGATATATGGCTTCAATAGGAAAATTCGCTGTTTACATAGATGACTTATTATTTCCTGTAAACTGTGAGTATTATAAAAATAATTTAGTTATAGTATTATCCGTATCAGGTGAAACACCAGAGATTATAAATGCTATAAATATATTTAAAAAACAAAAATGTAGGATAGCAAGTATAACGAATAGTGCGAACAGTACAATAGCGAGGATGTCTAACTTCAATATTTCATATTATATACCAGAAGAGAAGGTAGGACTAATGGATGTAACTAGTCATTTACCACCAATTTATATTATAGAAACTGTAGGAAAGAGATTATATAACAATTGTATAGTAAAACAAAAATATAAAGTAATAAATAATATTGACGAATAAAAAACAATATGTTTTTTTCTTGTTACAATATACAAAAAATAAGACCTGTTATTTTAGACTCTTAAAATGATTACAAGAGAATTTTTTAGTTTTATAATATGCTTTAGAAAAAGCTTTACAGAAAATTTGAAGCAGAAATTAAAAAGATAAATTATTTTTGTATATGATAGCTTAAAAGGAGAGGATAAAATATGGCATTTAGTAAGAATTTTTTATGGGGTGGAGCAGTTGCAGCGCATCAATTAGAAGGCGGATGGAATGAAGGCGGTAAAGGAATAAGCACTGCTGATGTAATGACAGCAGGAGCAAATGGAGTGCCAAGAAAAATTACAGATGGAGTAATTGAGGGATTAAACTATCCTAACCATGAAGCAATTGACTTTTATCATAGATATAAAGAAGATATTAAATTATTTGCTGAAATGGGATTTAAATGTTTTAGAACTTCAATAGCATGGAGTAGAATTTTTCCAAATGGTGATGAAATGGAGCCTAATGAAGAAGGTTTGAAATTTTATGACGATATGTTTGATGAAATGCTTAAGTATAAAATCGAGCCTGTAATCACATTATCACATTTTGAAATACCTTATGGAATAGTTAAAAATTATGGTGGTTGGAGAAGTAGAAAAGTTATTGATTTTTTTGTAAGATATGCTGTGACTGTTATGAAACGTTATAAGAATAAGGTTAAATATTGGATGACATTTAATGAAATAAACAATCAAACACAAACAGAGCAGGATTTATTTGCATTTACTAATTCAGGTATTATATTCAAAGAAGGTGAAAATAGAGAGGAAGTAACATATCAAGCAGTGCACCATGAACTTGTTGCTAGTGCTTTAGTTGTTAAAAAGGCTCATGAAATAAATCCAGATTTTAAGGTGGGATGTATGCTTGCGTGTGTGCCAGTGTATCCATATTCTTGTAATCCGGAAGATGTAATGCTTTCTGTGCAATCAATGCATAATATATATCTTTTTGGAGATGTTCATTGCAGAGGATATTATCCAAGCTATGCGCTTAAGAGTTGGGAAAGAAATGGCTATAATATTAAAATGGAAGAAGAAGATGCTCAAATTTTAAGAGATGGCTGTGTTGATTATATTGGATTTAGTTATTATATGTCAAAGACAGTAAAGGCTGATAATCAGAACAATACAAATGAAATCAAAAATCCGTATGTAAAAGCTAGTGATTGGGGTTGGCAAATTGATTCTGTTGGTTTGCGATATGTGTTAAATTCATTATATGAGCGTTATGAAAAACCATTATTTATTGTTGAAAATGGATTTGGTGCAGTCGATGTAAAAGAAAAAGATGACTCATGCAATGATGACTATAGAATTTCTTACCTAAGTGAACATATTAAGGAAATGAAAAAAGCTGTTGAAATTGATGGTGTTGATTTAATGGGATATACGCCATGGGGATGCATAGATTTAGTGTCATTTGGAACGGGTGAGATGAAAAAGCGTTATGGCTTCATTTATGTTGATAAAGATAATGATGGTAAAGGAACTTTAGGAAGAAGTAAGAAAAAATCATTTTATTGGTATAAAAGAGTAATTGAAAGCAACGGAGAAACACTTTAAGTATATTATTGTGACTAGCTTTTAATGAAATATCAAAGAAGCATAAGGTTGCGTGTTATTTTGCTTAGGTTACAAAAGAATGTTGATAAAGCTTTAAGCAGTAAGTACATTTTAAAGATGAAAGCTCCTCTTGTAATAAGTCTATTGAATATTACAATGAGGAGTTTTTTTGTAATTTAAATAGCTGTGTACATAAATTGCAAAGGATGATATAGTTATTAGTATAATAAGAAATAGCTATTAAAGAGGGAAGGCAAAGCATTATGAAATTAGAAGAGAAAATTAGAAGTAAGATTGCTACTTTAATAATTGCAGCATTTTTATTATATATTTCATTTAATTATGGCAAGGATATTATTGGAATATTAAATAGGATATATGAATTATTTTTTCCGTTTATCTTAGGTGGATGCATTGCCTTTATTCTTAATATACCAGTTACGTTTTTTTCCCAAAAGTTATTGAATTGGAAGGAAAAGGGAATAGGCAAAATAATTAGAAAATTTAATGTAGGCATTAGTATAGTGGTTTCATGTCTTCTTATATTAGGTGGCTTAGTATTGGTTTCTGCTATAATTATACCCAATATAGTTGAAACTATTAAAATATTGCCAAAAACTTTTAATAATTCTGAAATAGCCTTCCAAAAATTTCTGAACGGCAATACTTGGCTATCTAAGAATGTAATGAACTTAGTTAATAATATGAATATAGATTGGAATGGAACTTTAAACAGGGTAAAATCAATTGTTTTTAATGGAGCTAGTTCAGTTCTTATGTCAACCTTAGGAGCGGCAACTGCTTTAGCTAGTACTACTGTAGAATTTGTGTTAGCATTTGTATTTTCCATATACATATTGGCACAAAAGAAGAAATTAAGCACTCAGATTAAAAAGGTATTATATGCTTTTTTTAAAAAGGAAAGAGTGGACTTCATGTTAGAAATATTAAAACTTACGAATAATACCTTTTCAAATTTTATTACCGGACAATGTACTGTATCGGCAATTTTGGGAGTTACGTTTTTTATTGTAATGACAATTTTAAGGCTTCCATATGCAATTGTGATTAGTATAATAATAGGAGTTTTTTCAATTATACCTATGATAGGCTCAATTATCGGATTTGTCTTAAGCGTATTATTGCTTTTAATATTTAATCCTATAAAGGCAGTTGTTTTTATAGTTGTTTATGCAATAATTAAGCAGCTGGAAGATAATTTGATTTATCCAAAGGTTGTGGGGAATTCTGTGGGATTACCATCTATTTTGGTATTAGTAGCAATAATTTTAGGAGATAAAATTTTGGGAGTTGCGGGCATGATTATCTCTATTCCCCTATTTTCAGTAGCTTATGTTTTATTTCGCAAAGAGGTATATACTAGATTAGAGCGAAAATCTTTAAAAATAGAATAGTGTTTTGAAATTGCAAATTTACTTGAGTAACCACATGTAATTGTGTGTGAAGGTTCATGATATTTTAATAAACCTATGGAAGAGGCATGGAAGCGATCAGCAGAGTTCACGATATTTTTAAATTACATATTAAATAATTATTAGCGCGACAGCTCCATTTGTTAGAATCTAAGAAGTTGTACTAGTAGGAGCTGAAATAATTAAAAATGATATCTATAAGTAAAATCCATGTATATAAGATTATATGTTTCCTTTTTATTCATTAGCTTGTTTAACAAATCTTACGCCCATATTAAATGCGTTTTGACAGTCCTTTGGAAATTGTTCTTCTCTAACTTTTCTCTTTTTCTTTTCATCAAATAGTGGGGCAACATATTTTGAATAATCATTAAATTGGTATGTGTCATTTACAGCTAAGGATTCAAAAGAACCAAAGGTCTTCTCTATATATGCTTGAAGAGATTTTAGATCATCTTCATATCCAGCTTTAAATTGCTCATTGGTTACATTCATTGTATAAATAAATCCGGCTGGTATTTTTCTTTGGAAAAGACTTGAATGATCTTTATCATAAACTAGGTATTGAAAAATGAGTCTTTCTAAGAAGGATCTCATAGCTCCAGTAACTGAGTGTAAGTATATTGGAGAGCCCAAAATAATTGCATCAGCATTTGAAACTTTTTCAAAAATAGGTGTTAAATCATCTTTTAAGGCACATTTTCCATAACTTTTACCATTTTTTAGTTTGCAGGCAAAGCAACTTACACAGCCTTTATAATTTTTATCATAAAGATGAATAAGCTCTGTTTCGGCACCACATGAAGATGCTCCGTCTAGAACATTAGTAAGAAGAGTAGCTGTATTTTTATTTTTTCTAGGACTTCCGTTAATTGCAATTACTTTCATTAATTTTACCTCCATATTGTATGTTTAATTGACTTTATGTTATAAATTATATATCATGATAAAAAAATAAGTAAGTATGCACTTATTTGTTATATGGTAACAACAATGTTAGTAAAGGAGCAGTGTTATGATTAGTTTTGAAGATAAATATGGTACTTGTGGAATGCGCTATACGATGTCTGTAGTTGAGGGAAAGTGGAAATGGATTATATTGTGGAAAATATATAAAGCTAAGGTAATAAGATATAATAAATTGAGAGATAGTTTAGAACCTATTGCTCATAAGACATTAAGTGCACAGCTAAAAGAACTTGAAATCAGCAATCTAATTCATAGAGAACAATATAATGAAGTTCCGCCCAAGGTTGAATATTCCTTAACAGAGGAAGGAATGTCATTAATACCAATTCTTGAACTTATGAGCAAATGGGGTAATGAGCATATTAAAAAATAGATTTATTTTATACTTTTTTTTCAGTAGTGTGTAGAATAATTGCTATAACTTGAGTGACTATTCCAAAAATGCAAACTCCATACCATCCAAAATGTGAATAGCTATAGGAACCTAAAAATGAACCTAATGCTCCTCCAAGAAAAAAACTAACCATGTAAATTGTGTTAAGTCTATTACGTGTTTTTTCGTTCAAGGAATGAACTCTTGCTTGGTTAGAGACATTACAGGATTGTACTCCTAAATCTAGAAGAATAATTCCTAAAATAAGTCCCCAAATTTTAAAGCCAAATAGAAAGAAAGATAAGTAAGCAAGTATAACTACGATTATACATATACCTATAGTAAATCTTGAACCCCTTTTGTCAGATACTTTTCCAACTATTGGAGCAGCAAGAGCGCCGCTGATACCAACTAACCCAAATAAACCTGCTGCTTCAGCTCCCATATTGTAATGAGAGCTTTCAAGTAAGAATATAAGTGATGTCCAAAAGGCACTAAAAGCTGAAAACATTAATGCACCATTCATAGAAGCTCTTCTTAAAATTGGTTCAGTTTTTATTAAGAGTATCATTGATTTCAGAAGTTTAGTATATTTAATGTCAGAAACGGATTCACATATGGGGATTAATTTCCTAAGAAGAAGCATAAGAGCAAACATCATAATTGCTGCAATAATATAAACTGTTCTCCAGCCTAAGTAGCCGCCTAATATGCCGCTGACTGTACGAGAAAGCAATATTCCAATTAATAAGCCGCTCATTATTGTACCAATTGTTTGTCCTCTTTGCTGTGGATTTGACAGCTCAGCGGCTAAAGGAATAATAAGCTGAGGAATAATAGAAGTAAATCCAACAGCAAAGGAAGAAAATATCAGAGCATATATATTTGAAGAGAAGAACATGCTTATAAGTGAGAGCATCGAGAATAAAAGCATTATTATTATTAATTTTCGCTTTTCTTTTATATCTCCTAAAGGCAATATAAATATCATTCCAACTGCATAACCTATTTGTGTAAGTGTAGCTGCAAAGCCTATGTTTAATTGGCTTACATGAAAGGTTTTAGCTATATCAGCTAAAAGTGGTTGTATATAATATAAATTTGCTACAGTAAGTCCACAGGCTATGGACATAACTAAAATTAATAAATTAGTTAGTATTGGTTTAACCTCAAAATTATTTATTGATGAATTTATTTTTGTAACCGTGTTATTTGATTGATACATTATAAATCACTTCCTTAGATTAAATAGTTTAACTAATAAAATTAGTGAAGATCTTTTTTTCCATTTCTGGTTCTTTTATAGTTCCTCGCCCATTTTCAACAAGTTTCATAAGCCAGGCTATATTTTTACCTAATATCCTCATTATTTGTATTCCTTCTTGGTCTTTCATTGCTTCACCTGGTAATCTTCCATTAAAAATTACAACTTTCATTAAATTTCCTCCTCATATATTTAATAATGTCTGCATATTTTGTTAAATTTGTATAGTTGATATCACTAAGGATGGTTATTTTAAGTATTTGGTTAAAATAGTAAAACAAGTTTATAAAACTGAACGTTTAGTTTATAAATATATAATATACTAAACGTTCAGTTTTGTAAATACTTTTTTTATTTAAAACAAAAATCCTTTTATTACGTTTAGCTATGTTTAAAAGAAAAAAATATATAGTATAATATACGTATAGTTTATTAAGTATACTGTTAAGGATTAATTACAATGGAGGTAACTATGATGGAGAAAAAATTAGGACGTCCACGCAGCGAAAAAACTAAAAAGGCCATCCTTACTGCTGCATATGACTTATTACTTGAAAATGGTTTTGGAGCTGTTACAATTGAAAAGATTTCTGAAAAAGCTGGAGTTAGTAAAGCTACTATTTACAAATGGTGGTCAAATAAAGCTGCCGTTGTTATGGATGCTTTTTTTGACGCTGCTGTTGAAAGACTTCCAATACCTAATACGGGATCAACTATTAATGATATGATAATTCAAGTAAATAATTTAGCGAAATTTTTAATTAGTCGTGAGGGGAAGATAATTAATGAGATAATAGCAGAAGGTCAATTTGATAAAAAGCTAGCTGAAGTTTATCGTACAATATATTTTAAACCTCGCAGACTTGATTCACGACATATTTTAGAGCGTGGAATTTCAAGAGGAGAACTAAGGAAGGATTTAGATATAGAATTAGTTATAGACTTAATTTTCGGTCCATTATTCTATAGATTATTAATAACAGGAGATATTGTAGATGAGGATTTTATAAAAAAACTAGTAATCTATGTATTTAAGAGCATAAAATAGAAATCGGTTTGGTTTCTATTTTATGCTCTTAAATTCCTCAAAGGTGGATATTGAAAATAAGATTATACAATTATTAATTTTAAAGTGAAATAGAGGGCTGCTGCACTAAATCTATTCAAATTATGATTAAACTAATTTTTAGTGCGGTATCACTCTATCTATAATTAATTATTTTAGATTATCTACAGCAGCTCTTTCAATTGAAAGTCCGCTAGCGTAACGCTTCATGAATTCATCAAAACCTTGTACATCTTTAGGATCTGGATTAAGTTTTGTACCAACATACTCGGCAAATATTTTATTTGTCAAATAATCTTCTAAAGTTTCACTTTCGGCTTTGTTAATCATGTAAGCTGCAAGCAGTGCAATGCCCCATGCTCCACCTTCACCAGCATTTTCCATAACAGTAACAGGAGCATTTATAGCAGCAGCCATGATTTTTTGACCTATGCCTCTAGTTTTAAACAATCCCCCGTGACCTAACATTTCATCGACCCTAACGCCTTCATCCTTAAGGAGAATATCTAAACCAGTTTTTAATGCACCTAAAGCAGTAAATAAGTTTACGCGCATGAAATTAGCTAAATTGAAGTTGCTTTCAGGTGTACGCACAAATAAAGGACGACCTTCTTCAAAATTAGTTATATGTTCACCTGAGAAATAGTTGTAAGAAAGCAATCCGCCGCAGTCTGGATCTCCAAAAAGTGCCTTAGTATATAAAACTGAGAACAGCTTATCCATAGTAACTTTTTCTAGTCCCATTGCTTCAGCAAATTCCTTAAATATGTTAACCCATGTATTAAGATCAGATGTACAGTTGTTGCAGTGAACCATAGCTACTAGATTTCCAGTAGGAGTTGTAACTAAATCAATTGCATCATATACTTTTGATAATTCTTTTTCAAGTACGATCATTGCAAAAACTGAAGTACCAGCTGAAACATTACCTGTACGCTTTGCTACACTGTTAGTTGCAACCATGCCTGTTCCTGCATCACCTTCTGGTGGACAAAATGGAATACCTGGTTTAAGGTTTCCTGTAACATCTAAAAGTTTTGCTCCTTCTTCTGTAAGAACTCCAGCGTTTTCACCAGCAATTAAAACTTTAGGAAGAATATCAGAGAGTTTCCATGACAAATTCTTAGAAGCTACTAAGTCATCGAACTGCGTAATCATCTTTGTATTGTAGTTTTTGGTATTTATATCAATGGGAAACATTCCTGATGCTTCACCAATACCTATAACCTTTTCTCCTGTTAATTTCCAGTGAACATATCCTTCCAAGGTTGTTTGGAAGTCGATATCAGTTACGTGCTCTTCACCATTTAAAATAGCTTGATAAAGATGGGCAATGCTCCATCTTTGAGGAATATGGTAGTTGAAAAGTTTAGTGAGTTTTTCTGAAGCCTCTTCAGTAATGGTGTTACGCCATGTACGAAACGGTACCAAAAGTTCACCAGCTTTGTTGAAAACCATATAACCATGCATCATAGCACCAAAACCGATTGCACCGATGGTTTTAAGAGTTACT
This sequence comes from Clostridium guangxiense, assembly GCF_021043395.1. Lineage (GTDB taxonomy): Bacteria > Bacillota > Clostridia > Clostridiales > Clostridiaceae > Clostridium_S > Clostridium_S guangxiense. The sequence goes on along the minus strand of NZ_JAJNKE010000041.1, from coordinate 10,567 downwards.
CCATATTGCTTTTTTACATCGCTTGCCATCTTTTGATAACTATCCTGTATACCTTCCCAAATATCCTCTAAGCTATATGTCCATATATTGTTAATATAGCTGTTTTCCCAGTCGTGGCTGCCGGAAGCGATAGGTGTATTGTCTTCACCAATCAAAATCGCTTTAATTCTTGTTGAACCAAGCTCTATACCGAGGGAGGTTTTTCCATTGATAATAGAATTTTTGATATCATTCATTGCATTTATTCCTCCATAAAATATTTTAATTTTTTTAAATATTTGTAAACATTTTCTTGATGGATATATACTTAAAAGCTTACACATGATGTACGTATAACTTGTTATACAACTTTTTTTATTAGTATTGCTGTTAATGGTATTATGTTTTGTGTAAAATCATCACTTATCCTATTCATTGTTAAAGTCAGTACTTTGAATATTTCCTGTTTATAACAAAATAATATTTGTATAAAACAAAACCTGTACGTACAACGTATAGTGTTATTGTACTATCAAAACAACATTTAATCAATATGATTTTTGCGTAAGCTTAAAATTTTTAGTTACTATAATTGAGAGAAGGCTATGCTCCACTTTGTATCCATACACTTTGTTTTTTTACCTTATTAGATTATAATGGGAGTTATCAAAAAGGTGGTGCTATAATGAACTTAAGCAAACAAAAGAGAATTGCTGTCATAAATGATGTTACTGGCTTTGGGAGATGTTCTGTAGCAGTAGCATTGCCTATTATATCAGCAATGAAAATACAATGTTGTCCGTTACCTACTGCAATCTTATCTAGTCAAACATCATTTCCAAATTTCTTTTTTGATGACTATACTCCTCATATGAGAAGTTATATGAATAATTGGAAGGAACTAAATTTGAAATTTGATGGAATTTGTACTGGGTTTTTAAGTTCCAAAGAACAAATTGATATTGTAGTAGAATTCTTTCAAAAATTTAAATCACAAAACACTACTGTTATTGTTGATCCTGTTATGGGCGATTATGGACAACTTTATTCTACATATACACAAGAGATGTGCCATGAAATGAAGAGATTGATGAAATATGCTGATGTAATGACTCCAAATCTTACTGAGGCTTGTAGACTTCTTGATATTCCTTATCCAGATAAAAGCTTGAGTCATGATGAACTTGAAGATATCGCAAAGGAACTTTGTGAAAAAGGTCCAGATAAAATTGTAATCACTGGTCTACAAAATAATGGAAATATACAAAACTTTGTATATGAGACTGGAAAACCGTATACTATTATAAATGTAAAAAAAATAGGGGAAGATCGTTCTGGTACTGGAGATGTATTTACTTCTATTGTAGCTGCAAATATAGTTAAGGGAGTAGAACTTATTACTGCTGTAAAGAAAGCTACAGATTTTATTAGTAAAGCTATTGATTATACTGCTAAAATTGGCACTCCAGTATATGATGGCATTTGCTTTGAAGAATATTTGACAGAACTTCGATAACATTAATATTAGCCACATAATTTAAAACATAAGGAAAAGAGGAAGACAAAGTATGGTTATACTGTATGTATATAATAATGGCGATTATATCAATTTAGAAAATATTGATATTGCTAAAAGAGAAGTTGACCACAAAAATGTTTATGTTAATTTAACTAACAAATGTCCTTGCGCCTGTACCTTTTGCCTAAGAAATACTAAGGAAATGGCTGAATCAAATAGTTTATGGTTAGATAGAGAACCTACTGTGGAGGAAATCATAGAAAAGTTTGAAAAATATAATTTAACTCAATTCAATGAAATTATATTCTGTGGATTTGGAGAGCCTTTAACACGTCTTGGTGATTTATTAGAAGTGGCAAAGTATTTAAAAGGCAGAAATAGCAATAGTTCAATTCGTATAAATACTAATGGATTGGCAGATTTAATTCATGAAAAGGAAACTGCTCCATTGTTAAAAGGTTTAATTGATACTGTATCCATAAGTCTTAATGCATCAAATGCGGAAGAATATCTCAGATTAACTCGCAGCAAATTTGGTATAAAATCTTATGATGCCATGCTTAAATTCGCAGTAAGCTGCAAAGAGTATGTTCCAAATGTAGTTATGACAGTAGTAGATTGCATTGGACAAGAGGAAATAGATGCTTGCAAGGCTGTATGTGATGCTATTAGAGTACCTTTGAGAGTGCGTGCTTTTGAATAAGATAAAGTTATAAGTTTTGATTTTCATCTTTTTTTATTTTCAAAATGGTTATAATATATTTGGAATATTTATAATACTCCAATATACAGAATTATGAAAAGAGATGGTGTTTGAAATGAATTTATTAATGACAATATTATTACTCATGGTATGTTTGTTGATTTCAAATATCATTAGCCACTACATACCATTCATTCCCACAGCTTTAATTCAAATTGCTTTAGGTGTGATTCTTGCATTGATTTTTAAACATAGTTCATTTGAAATAAAGGAAGAATGGTTCTTTCTTTTGTTTGTAGCGCCTATTTTATATAATGATGGTAAGCATTTTCCAAGAAATGAATTGTGGAAAATGAAATGGTCTATATTTGGAAATTCTCTTGTATTAGTCCTTCTAACTATTATGGGAGGAGGATATTTTATTCATTGGATGATACCGAATATTCCTCTTGCTGCGGCATTTGCGTTAGCAGCTATTTTATCGCCAACTGATCCAGTGGCTGTAAATGGAATTGCAAAACGTATTCATATACCTGAAAAAATATTAAATCTTGTTAGGGGAGAATCTTTAATAAATGATGCATCTGGTATAGTAGCTTTTAATTATGCAATAACTGCTGCAATAACTGATGATTTTTCTTTAGAAAAAGCAATTTTAAATTTTGTATATGTATTTTTAATAGGTGCAGCTGTAGGATTGATTTTTAGTTTAATTATAATACTTATAAGATTTACCTTACGCAAAGAAGGAATAAATGATGTAGTGTTCCACTCCCTAATACAGATATTAACTCCCTTTGGCATTTTTATTGTCACAGAAGAAATTTTACATGCATCTGGAGTCATTGCTGTAGTGGGTGCAGGAATAGTTCATTCGTTAATAAAGGAAAAAACAGAAACTAGAATTGCAGAAGAACAAGTTCTCACAGAAAATATATGGTCAATTATTTTATTTGTTTTAAACGGAAGTGTATTTTTGTTATTGGGATTAAATATTCCGTTATCAATGGTAGAAACAATATCTAATCCTAATATAGGAAATTGGAGAGCTGTGGGATATGTTGTTGCCATTGGGTTTACTGTTTTAGTAATCCGGTTTGCTTGGTCTTATTTTTCTTCCTATTGTGAATATCGTTTGAGTAAGGTTGTGGATATTGAAAAACCAACTATAAAAATGGCTTTATTAACTAGCTTAACTGGTGTTAGAGGCACAGTTACAATGGCAGGAGTCTTATCAATTCCTTTTTTTTTAGACAATGGAAAAGCTTTTCCTGAACGCCCACTTATATTATTTTTAACTGCTGGTGTAATATTGTTTACGTTAGTATCTGCAACGGTGTTTTTGCCATTTTTGAGTAAAGATGAATTAATAGAAGTGGGAAGAACTAATAATAATGATTTAAAGAAGGTAAAGAATAAGCTTCTATTAGCCAGTATTAAAGCAATTGAGTCAGAAATAAATGATAAAAATGAGGCTGCAGCGTATGAATTAATTAATGAATATAGGCGAATATTTAAAAATAATCGATTTAAGCAAGATTCATTTGTACAAGGTACAGATATTAAACAAAGAAAGATAACAGAAATACGATTAATAGCACTAGATGCAGAGAGAAAATACATATATGAATTAGTAGATAAGGGTGAAATAAATGAAGAGCTTTTTAGAAATTTCGATAAATCTTTTGATTATAGAGAAGAAGCTTTTTTAAGAAGCACTCGTCAGGATACTATGTATCTTATAAGAAAATTAATAAGATGGTGGAAACACCTTTATAGAAATTATCATAAGCAAAAACATGCTAAGCTAAATAATCTTTGTTTAGTAAAGGATATTCAATTAAGAGCAGCTCAAGCTGCAATTAAAGCTCTCAATGAATGTGAAAAGAAGCATGGCAAGTCTAAAGCTCTTAAGATGGTGATTTTTGATTATAAAAGTATAGTTAATAGATTAAAAGGAACAATGGTAAAATATCATGAAGAAAGCATAGAACAAAAGGAAGAGTTAAGAATTAAGGCAATGGATGTGGAGCGTTCAGAGATTCGTAGGATGTATGAGTTAGGGGAGATTAGTAAGGAACAATCAAATGAGTTAAGAAGGTATATAAACTATATTGAAAGTGTAATTTTGTATAAACCTGCTGAGTGAAATGATAAATTATGTAATAAATGAAAAGTATATAGAATATTGATAAATAGTGTATTATAAACCACATATATCTTTAGTTTGACACAGGTATTTATCTAATTTATAATTTATTAAGAAATCGGAAAAAATAAGGAAGCGAAAATTAATATGATGAATGTTATTAAAACTGCAATTGTAACTATAGTAATATCAATTATATCTGGGCTGTTAGTAGAATACTTTAAAAATTTAGCACCTAGAATATTATGTAATATAGGAAATGGCATACCTATAAAAATGAACAACAAAAAAGTGTATGCGTACACTATTACTGTTAGCAATCTATCAAAGAAAATAATTCATGAGTTAAGTTTAAATGTACAAAGTTCACACAGTAATTTGAAAATTGCAGATGCCAAAATAACAAAGGGGTTAAAATTTGAATCTTCAATAAAAGATAACATTTTAGATGTCTATATACCTTTCTTGAGCAAGGACGATAAATTTTCAGTTACAGTATATGTAGAAAATCATAATAAGCCTGTTATTGTAATGAGATCGCCGGAAAACTTCAAGAAGATAGAATCTGTAGAACAAAAGAAAGTATTACCTTCAGTATTTAATACACCTAAAAATGCAAATGAGTCAAATTCAAAGAAAACGAAAAAAATAGGAATGAAGGTTCCTAACAAAAAGGAAATAATAATCATTACATCACTTGTTTTAGTTGTACTTGCTGGAGTTTTAGTAAAACTTTATTTCAAAGGCACAGCCACTAAGGCTCAAACTTCCAGTGTAGAAACCAACGTTGATAAAAAGTCAACTGAGGATGCAGCAAAATCATCAAGTAGAGCAAGTAAAAATGCGGGTATAAAATCATCAACAGGCAGAAAAGTTACAAATACAAAATCATCAACAGGTGGGACAACCCAAAATACAAATACAACTACAGATAAAGCAACAGGAAATACAAGTAATAATACACCAACAAGTGGAACGAAAGGAAACACAAATACAAATGCACCCACAAATGGAACAAGCTCAAATGGGAATACGAGCACAAAGACATCAACGAATACTACAACAGGAAATACAGATACGAATACAAAAACGTCAACAGGTGAATCAACAGGAAATACAAGTACATCATCAAACGGAGCATCCGGAAATACAGGTAATTAATATTTAGCAATGTATAATGACAATAACTCCTACTTAAAGGAGTTATTTTTAGATTAAAGGGAGAAGTCATATCTTCTAAGATGTTTAGGGCTAAAATTCTTGCTACTAGAACTTCTCTATTAATTTTAAAATACATTTTAAAAATTAATAAAAAATAAAAAACTAAAAATGTTAAAATGATACAATGAAGGCCAAATATAATGATTATTGTTAAAAAACAGTCCTTAATATTGATAATGTGTGATTTTAATGGTAAAATATAAGCAAATATTAAATTATTTATAAAGTTTTAAATAGTTTAATTATGTTGGTGCATACCTTATGCAGGAGTGCACTTTTTAGTGTTTAGTAAACTACAAAAAGAATCGACTTTGTTTTAGATAAGTATAAATATTGATACTTGTTTAAAACAAAACCGAAGAATTGAAAGATGAAATCGGAGGAACAGTATGGAACAAGAGAAGAGTAATTTTATTAAAAATTACATTTTAAATGGCATGGATGAAACAAAAGAATTATTGGAGAATTTGGGGAAAATACCAGCACCATCTCATCATGAGGACAGAAGAGCTCAGTTTTGTAAAAGATGGTTTTTAAGTCAAGGAGCGCAACACGTAATTGTTGATGATGCTAAAAATGTTGTTTGCGAAATAAATTGTGAAAACGCAGAATCAATAGCGGTTTTTATGGCTCATATGGATACCGTATTTGAGGATGAGAAAGAATTTTCTGTACGTTGGGAAAATGAACGATTATATGCACCAGGAATTGGAGACGATACGGCAAATTTGGTGAATTTAATGATGACATATAAGTATTTAAAGAAATATGAGAATAATTTAAAAAAAGGGATTCTCATTGTAGCAAATTCTTGTGAAGAAGGTTTGGGAAATTTAGATGGCTGCAAGGAAATATTCAAGAATTACGGAGAACGAATAGATGAGTTTTATTCCTTTGATGGGTATATATCACAATGTACTAACAGACCTGTAGGTTCTTATCGTTATAAAATAGATGTTAAGGTAACTGGTGGACATTCATATGCAGATTTTGGAAGGAAAAATGCTATTGTAGAATTGAGTAATATTATTCAAGAATTATATGAAATAGCGCCGCCAAAGGATGAAAAAACAACATACAATGTTGGCAAAATTGAGGGTGGAAGCACTGTGAATTCTATTGCAGAACATGCTTGTATGCTGTATGAATTTCGTTCCGAAAGTCAGAAATGTCTTAAAGAAATGAAAGACAAATTCTATGAAACAATTTCAAAGCACAAAAAAGAGGACGTGGAAGTAAAAGTAGAAGTAATAGGAATTCGCCCAGGAAGTGGCTGGAGAGATAAAGAAAAGTTAGTAAAATGGACAAAAAAGAATGTTAATATTATTAAATCTTGTTTTGATGGAGAACTTGATCTTAAAGCTTCTTCTACAGATGCAAATATTCCACTATCAAAAGGTGTATTTGCAAATACTATAGGAACAGTGATAGGTGGACTTGCTCATACTGAAAACGAATGGATAGACTTCTCAAGTATGAAAATAGGACAAGAAATAGCCATTCGATTGGTGAGTCAATATTTAGATAGACAGATAGTATAGTATAAAGAAGAAACTATAAAGGGTGGAAGGCTTTTGGAAAGGAGCTGTTGCACTAAAATTGCGACAGCATCTTTTATTTAAATAAATGACCATTTATAATCTGGGATTTTTATGAACACCTATGTATAAGTTTTTTAATAAATAACAGAATATAGCTATATATTTGTTTCGCAAGTACCAGTTTTTATGAGATCACAAATAGCTTTTATTGAACATTTTACCATGTTTTCTACTGCAGTATTAGTATAAAAGGCCATATGTTGTGTCATTATAACATTTGGAAATTGGCGCAGATAGGCCATATTTTGATTGCTAATAATATCACTTCGTTTATCTTCATGGTATATTCCATCTTCTCCTTCAATAACGTCCAAGGCTAGTGCACCTATTTTTTGTGACTCGATTCCATGAATCAATGCATCAATTTCCATAAGTTCACCTCGAGCACAGTTTATTAAAACTACGCCATCCTTCATGTGTGCAATTTTTTCTTCATTAATAAAATGATATGTACTTTCTAATAAAGGGGTGTGGATAGAAATAACATCACATGAATTTATAAGTGTATCTAAATCTACATATTGTGCATATTTTTTAATAGAGTCATTTTGGTACATATCATATGCGAGAATTTTGCAGCCAAAACCGGAAAGATTTTTAATAACACATTCACCTATTTTTCCTGTTCCAATAATTCCTACTGTCAATTCATTAAGCTCATGGCCTTTAAGACCAGCTAGAGAATAATCATTTACATTTCCACGCCACATAGCTTGTTTATAGTTTCTTAAAGACATTAATATGAGCATTATTGTGTATTCAGCTACACCTGTAGGGGGGTAGTTTGAATTTGCAATTTTTAAATCAATTTCGTGGGCATGTTTTACGTCAATATGATTATAACCAATTGTTCTTGTGACACAGCAGAATACTCCAAAAGTTTTTAAGCGATCTTCCAAATCAGCTGTTATATGGCTTTTTCCTAAAATAGAAATCCCAGAATATCCTTGTACCATTGACAAATTATCATGAGTTAAAGTATCTGAAACGCAGGTGATTTCACACTGATACTGCAATGCATATTTTTGAAAATAAATTTCTTCGTCATCACGCACCTCAAAAGCTAGAATTTTCATAATGTTCCTCCTTAAATTTCGATTTGAAATTAATAAGAAGTATAGCAAATAGCATTAGTAATTGCTAATATCATTTTTTTTAGATATAATAACTTAAAGTTATAACAAAGATTAAGATGTTATATGATATGGAGGAATATTATGAATACTAGGCAATTGGAGTATTTTGTATCTTTAGCTGAAATGTTGAATTTTACCAAAACAGCTCAGAAGTTTTATATATCGCAAACTGCCATAACAAAGCAAATTAAAGCATTAGAAGACAACTTAGATACAAAATTATTTAATAGAAATAATCATAATGTTGAATTAACACCAGCGGGAAGCGTGTTTTTGTCTCAAGCAAAGATTATTTTACACAATATTGAAGAAGCTAAAGAAAGAGTTCATTTAACTACAATTGGCTTTGTTGGATTATTGAATATTGGGTTTGTACAAGGTTATGAAAAAACATCCTTTTCGGACTTGATTTTTAAATTATATGATAAGTATCCTAATATTTCAGTTATGTTTTTTAGAGGGACTGAAAAAGAATTATATGAAAAAGTTTTGAATTCTGAATTAGATATAGCATTCACTGTCTACAATGAAAAAGAAATGACTGCATTGCTAGATAGGTATTTAATCAAGAGTTATTCGCTTAGAGTTGTTGTGTATCCAACACACCAATTAGCAACGCGAAAATCAGTATTACTTGAAGAATTAGATGGAGAAAATATTTTTAAATGCAGCGAATTTCATGATGTTGAATCTATTCTTTTAATGGTATCTGCCAATATGGGAATTGCGATATTACCTTCTTATTGTGTACGGTATCTAAATCAATCCCAACATCTTATTATACTATATTTAGATGATAAAAGTAAGCATGTTGATATTGCTGCTATATGGAATAAAGAAAATCTTAATCCTGCACTACCAAGGCTAACCCAAATCATTGAAAGCATTAATGAGGAAAAGCATAATTTAAACGAAAGTTGAAAAGGTAAAAGAGTTATATTGAAAGAAGCAGTTAATATAGCTTTTGTATTACACTATAGAAAGGATTAAGTCAAGAAGGAAAAATGACAAAAATATAGAATATATATATGGTTATTTTTACGAAAAATATAGAATTTTTAAGACGGGTAGAGATTATAAAAGTATGAAGCCTTAACTATTCATCAAAAAGAGGGAATATATATGAATAAAAGAAGTTTAAATAAGGGCAATTCTGAAGTAATTAATAAACTTATGCAATGGGATTTTACAGATGATATGCCTACGGTTGAATGCAGCGATGACATGCATAAAACATTGCTAGAAAACTATAGAACATTTTTTTATGATTTCCATAAGGATTTTAATGAGATAAAGATAATATCAGATCAATTAGAATCAATTATTAATGGATTAGTGGATTCTTCTAATAACGTTCGCATGGCTGGAGAGTCTATAGCAGAAGGTTCACAGAGTCAGATGAAAGATGTAAATAAGTGTCAGCACATTGCCGATATTTTAGCAGACAAAATATCGGCAATGAGTGAGAAATCAAAAGAATTAATTGATTCTGCTCATGGTATGGGATCTGTTAGTTCTAATGGAAAGATTGCGGTTGAAAACTTAGCGGCAAGTCAAAACAAAAATTATGAAGTAAACAATACAATTGAAAAAGAAATACATACTCTCCTAGATAAGACTAAAACAATTAATGATATTACAGAAAATTTAAATGATATTACTAGTCAAACAAATCTTTTATCTTTAAATGCATCTATTGAGGCAGCTAGAGCAGGTGAAGCGGGAAAGGGCTTTGCAGTTGTTGCAGATGAGATACGAAAATTATCTGAGAGAAGTCGTCAATCAAGTGCAAACATTAATGAAAATATTTCAGCAATTATGGAGCAGCTCGATAGTTTGAAAAAAGCAATTGATCAATCAAAGGAGACTTTTGATAATCAAACACAAGTAGTAAAGGATGTAATCTATTCCTTTGAACAAATTAATCATTACGTTGATGGATTTGTTAAGAGCCAACAGGAGTTTTATGGTGAAGTAGCTGGGCTTTCAGATGAAAAGGAAAATTTAATTGCTTCATTTTCTAATATTGATGCTGTAATTGAAGAGTCCTCAGCTACTACCGAAGAGGTGGCATCCTTGGCTATAGATCAAAATAATACGGCAAATATTATACTTAAGATGGCAAATGATTTACATAATAAAGTTGAAACAATATCAAGAAATATTTCCAAAGTAAAAATAAAAAGACCAGCTAGTAATAGTCAATAGTTTAAAGAAAAAAAGTTAGAAATATTTTTAAAATAAAAAAGTGTATAGCAA
>NZ_JAJNKE010000040.1 GCF_021043395.1 Clostridium guangxiense | reverse complement strand
TCAACGGTGGAGCACTCGGCTGTTAACCGATAGGTTGAAGGTTCGAATCCTTTTCGCGGAGCCATTTTATTTTTTGAACTTTATATGAAAATTAAGGCTGATATACTTTGGTATATTGGCTTTTTGCTTATACATATTTTCAGTATTAATTGTAAACACTAACTAACGACAATATAAATTAAGGAGAGAAATTTATGGCAGAATATCATTTAGATATAAATGGTGGTGTTAAGTTAGGTGATTACAGTAGCATACATGATTATATGGAGTTCATTAATAAAAACGACAAGTTTACAATTATGATAGAAAAAAGTGACAAAAGAAACATAGATATAATATGTAGAATGTTGATAGATAATAAATTTAATATAAATAATTTAGATATAGATTGTAATGGCAAATATTACATTGAAGCATATAGAGATAAGTAATGGGTAGAGAATTACAACTTAAATTATAAGTAATAAAATCGTTTAAACTGTGATTAATTATGTGATATAATAAGATTAAAATTTTGATTTTATCTGGAGGAAGTAATATGGACAAGAATTATGTTATAGGAATAGATTTGGGAGGTACTAAAATAAGTGGTGCTGTTTCAAATTTACAAGGTGATATTTTATCACAATACACAACTCCTACTTTAGCTGAAGAAGGGGAAGAAGCAGTTTTAGATAGAATATTTAAAGTAATAGAAAAAATTATGAGTGATTCTAATAAAAGTTCTAAAGAAATTAAAGCAATAGGAATCGGTTCTCCTGGACCATTAGATGCTAAAAAAGGCATAATAATAACAACACCTAATTTGCCTTTTGAAAATTTTGCACTTGTTGAACCTATTGAAAATAAATTTGGCATACATACTTATTTAGATAATGATGCAAATGTAGCAGCTATAGGAGAATATATTTTTGGTGCAGGTAAAGGAACTAAAAATATGGTTTTCGTTACAGTAAGTACTGGTGTTGGTGGCGGAGCGATAATTAATGGTGATATATATAGAGGAAATACTAGTAATGCTTTAGAAATAGGACATACAACCTTAGTGGAGGATGGCCCTAGATGTAATTGTGGAAATTATGGATGCACAGAAGCACTCGCATCTGGAACGGCTATAGCTAAAAGAGCAAAAGAAGCTATAGAAAGTGGTGCAAAAACATCATTAACTAATTATGAAAAAGTTACATCTTATGAAGTATTCGTTGAAGCTAAGAAAGGAGACAAAGTTTCTGCTGATATAATTGATAAATGCTTGAATTATCTTGGAATATGTATAGCAAACATTGTAAATACTTTTGATCCTGAAATGGTAATAATAGGTGGTGGAGTTAGTAAAGCAGGAGATATTGTTTTTAATAAGGTTAAAGAGGTTGTAAATAGAAGAGCATTTAAGGCTATAGCAGAATCTTGCAACATAGTTCCAGCTGGACTTGGAACAGATGCAGGAGTGATAGGCGCTGTTGCATTGGCACTCTTAGAAAGCAAAAATCACGCAAACATATAGAAGAAAAATATTTTTTGATTTCTTATTAAGCGAAGCAATAATATTGAAGGAGCAATTTATCCCTTAGATTTATTAATTTTATTTAACGCTCCAAAATATTGTTGCTTTGTATGCTTGCATTTTTAAAAATAATATTATATAATAAGGTCAAAGAAAGTCAAAGGTAAAAGAAGGAGAGCTCGCTATGAGACTATCGGATATTATAGAAGCTTTTTTAAATGATATGTTAAATGAGGCTGACAAAAATGAACTTGAAATACAGAGAAATGAATTAGCTAATCATTTTAGTTGTGCCCCATCTCAGATAAATTATGTTTTAACCACTAGATTTACTACAGATAGAGGATATTATATAGAAAGTAGAAGGGGTGGTGGAGGATGTATTAAGATAAGGAAGGTAGATTATCAAGATAAGAAGTCGCTTGTTGATGCTATGATAGAGAAAATCGGAAATAGTATAACATATAATTCTGCACTTGGAATTATAAAAGTAATGCTGGATATGGATATTATAACTGAAAGAGAGAGTAATATAATAAAAAGTTCTATAAATGATAGAACCTTATGCGATATTGTAGAAAATAGAAACAAAGTTAGAGCTGAAATTTTAAAATCAGCAGTATTAATTTTGTTATTATAAACAAATTTTTATGGGTTTAAGAAGAATAGTGGGCTTGCCAAAACCCGGTGTGTGTGAAAGGATGTGTTAATATGCTGTGTGAAGTATGTCATAAAAATCAAGCTAATGTTCATATTAAAAAAATAGTCAATGGAGAAAAAAAGGAGCTTCATGTATGTGAAAAATGTGCAAAGGAAGTAGAAGGCTTAGATATTAATTCAGATATGGAGTTTATATCACCTTTTTCATTTCAAAACATTCTAAGTGGAATCATGGACTATATTGGAACAGATTATCCTAATATGCAATCATCAGAGATTACTTGTGAAAATTGTGGAACAACTTATAGTGAGTTTAAGGAAAGCGGACTTCTTGGATGCAGCGAATGCTATAATAATTTTAGCTCAATGATAGAACCTGTTATAAGTAGAGTTCAGGGAAATGTGGTTCATAATGGTAAGATACCTAAAGAGTCTGGAAAAAAGATAATTAAGAGAAATAGGATCAATGAACTAAAGGCAGAACTCAAAAAGGCAGTTGCAGCAGAGGAATATGAAAAAGCTGCAAAGTTAAGGGATGAACTTAGAGCAATCAATCCGCCTAAGGGAGATGAAAAGTAGTATGGATAATTGGATTAATAGTAGTAATAAAGATAAAGGAGCTGTATTATCAAGTCGAATAAGATTTGCAAGAAATTTAAGAAAAATTCCTTTTCCTGACAAACTGTCAGATGAACAAGGCAAGCAAATCGTAGATAGTGTTAGCAGTAAGTTTTTGAGTGATGAAAATATAAAAGAAAAATTTAAATGCATATATTTGTGGCAAAATGACAAGAATTCAAATATAGAATATCTTGAGAGACATTTAATAAGTAGAAAGCTTATAGAAAATAAAAATAAATCAGCATTCATAATAAATGAAAATGAAACCGTAAGCATAATGTTAAATGAAGAAGATCATGTAAGACTTCAAGGAATATCTAGTGGATTTAATTTAATGAATGTATATGATGAGTTAAATAAAATAGATGATATTTTAGAAAAGAGTGTTGATTATGCCTTCGATGAAAAACTTGGGTATTTAACAGCATGCCCAACCAATTTAGGTACAGGAATGAGGGCATCAGTTATGGTTCATCTACCTGCATTATCTATGAATAATGAGATGAACGGAGTACTAAATGTTTTAACTCAAATAGGAATAACTATAAGGGGAATGTTTGGAGAAGGTTCTAGAGCTTTAGGAGATTTATATCAAATATCAAATCAAATTACACTTGGCATAAGTGAAATTGATATAATATCTAATTTAAATGCTGTAGTGAATCAAATATTAAATCAAGAAAAATTGTCTAGGGAACAGATTATGAAAAATTATAAATATGAACTTGAGGATAAAATATATAGGTCATTAGCAATATTAAAGAATGCGGTGATCCTAGATAAAGACGAATTTTTAAAATTAATATCTTCGGTTAGAATGGGAGTTGAAATGGGTATTATAAAGGATATTGATATTGGAAAACTAGATACACTTCTTATTAACGCCCAAACTGCTAGTCTTAAAAGGATTTACAACAAAAATTTATCTGATAAAGAAGAAGACATAATGCGGGCAGATTATGTTAAAAATAGTTTAAGGTAGGTGAATAAATATGATGTTTGGAAGATTTTCTGATAGAGCACAGAAAATAATATACTTTGCTCAAGAAGAAGCTCAAGGTTTTCAACATGGCTATGTTGGAACTGAGCATATATTGCTAGGAATTCTACGTGAGGAAGGTAAGGCAAAAGATATTTTAAATAATGCTGGAGTAGCAATGCAAAATGTAAAACAGCTTGTAGAAGAATATGAGGGGAAAGGTGATATGGAGTTATATAGAAATGAAATTCCACTTACACCTAGAACTAAGAGACTTTTAGAATTAAGCTTATTAGAAGCTAGAAATTTAAATCATAACTATATAACTCCAGAGCATATACTTCTTGCATTAATAAGAGAAGGAGAAGGTGTTGCGTTTACTATTTTAGCTAATTTAGGTGTGGATTTTGAAAGACTTAGAAAAGAAATTTTGGATAGCCTAACAGGAGAAGCAGCAGCGGATAGTCCTAAAGCTTCGACTAAGGAATCCCATGATACACCTACTTTGGATAAGTTCGGAAGAGATCTTACTCAAATGGCTGCAGAAGGTAAATTAGATCCTGTTATAGGAAGAGATCAAGAAACCCAAAGAATACTTGAAATTTTATGTAGAAGGACTAAAAATAATCCATGCTTAATAGGTGATCCTGGAGTTGGTAAAACTGCTATTGCAGAAGGATTGGCTGAAAAAATAGTTTCTGGGAATATACCAGAGATACTCAAAAATAAGAGGGTTGTTACCTTAGATATGTCTTCAATGGTTGCGGGTTCTAAATATAGAGGAGAATTTGAAGAAAGACTTAAAAAGGTAATGGAAGAAATAACAAAAGCAAAAAATGTTATACTATTTATTGATGAAATTCATACTATAATTGGAGCAGGAGGAGCGGAAGGCGCAATAGATGCATCAAATATTTTAAAACCTTCTCTTGCAAGAGGCGAAATACAATGTATAGGTGCAACTACTATTGATGAGTATAGAAAGTATATAGAAAAGGATGCAGCGTTAGAAAGAAGATTCCAGCCATTAACTGTTGGAGAGCCAACTAAAGAAGAGGCTATACAAATATTAAAAGGTCTCAGAGATAAGTATGAAGCTCATCATAGAGTAAAAATTACAGATGAGGCAATAGAGGCAGCTGTAAATCTTTCAGATAGATATATTACAGATAGATATCTTCCAGATAAAGCTATAGATTTAATTGATGAAGCTGGAGCAAGAGTTAGAATACAAAATCTCACAGCACCGCCAGATTTAAAGAGCCAAGAGGAAGAGCTTGAAAAGGCCACTAAAGAAAAGGCAGATTCTATAAGACAGCAGGATTTTGAAAAAGCAGCTAAGCTGAGAGATAAAGAAAAAGAATTAAGAGCAAAAATTGACGATTTAAAGAAAAACTGGCAGACTAAAAATGATGTTAATAGTCATATTGTTGGAGAAAAACAAATAGCCACTGTTGTAGCAAAATGGACTAATATTCCTGTTGAGAAGCTCACGGAAAAAGAAGCAGAAAGACTTTTAAAACTTGAGGAAATACTTCATAAAAGAGTAGTTGGTCAGAATGAAGCCGTAGAATCAGTGTCAAGAGCTGTTAGAAGAGCAAGAGTTGGACTTAAAGATCCAAAAAGGCCAATAGGTTCATTTATATTTTTGGGACCTACAGGAGTTGGAAAAACTGAGCTTTCAAAAGCACTTGCAGAAGCCATGTTTGGTGATGAAAATAGCATAATTAGAATAGATATGTCTGAATACATGGAAAAGCATACGGTATCAAGACTTGTAGGATCGCCTCCAGGATATGTTGGATATGATGAAGGTGGTCAACTTACAGAAAAAGTACGTAGAAAACCATATTCAGTAGTTTTATTCGATGAAATAGAAAAAGCACATCCAGATGTATTTAACATTCTTCTTCAAATATTAGAAGATGGAAGATTAACTGACGGTAAGGGAAAAACTGTAGATTTCAAAAATACTATTGTAATAATGACTTCAAATGTTGGAGCATCAACTATAAAGAAGCAAAAAACTATGGGATTTTCAACTTCAAAAGGTGAAGAAAAAGAACAGTATGACAAGATGAAGGAAAATATAATGGAGGAATTAAAGAGATCATTTAGACCAGAATTTTTAAATAGAATAGATGATATAATTGTATTCCACCAGCTTGAAGAAAAAGATTTAAGACAGATAGTAAAACTTATGCTTAATTCTGTTGAAAAAAGGTTAGAAGAGCAGAATATAAAAATACACTTTAACGATGCTGCGCAAAATTTACTTGCTAAACAGGGCTTTGATCCAACATATGGAGCAAGACCTCTTAGAAGAACTATAATGAAGACAGTTGAAGATGAAATATCAGAAGCTATATTAAAAGGTGAAATTAGCAAGGAAGACAATATACTTGTTGGAGTGGATGAAAATAAAAAATTCACCTATAGCAAGCAAAATAGTTAAAGGTACTATGTTTAAAGAAATATTGATAAGATTAAGGAAGCTTTGCTTTAAATAAGATTAAAGAGCAATACTTATTTGAACAAAACCTAAAATTAGAATATTAGTTTTAGCCATCTCAAAACGATATTATTGATTTAATTTTGAGATGGTTATTTTTTTAGAATATCGAAGGCACCGTGAGATTATATAAGTTAACTGTTAAAAGTTATACTAATATAATATGGAGAAATCACTATAAAAATATATGTTAAATAGGTTATAATTATAAGTAGGTAAAAGAGAGGTGATAAGTATGGCAAAAAATAAGAGCTTTTTCATATGTCAGAAATGCGGATATGAATCACTAAAATGGCTTGGGAAATGTCCCGCGTGCGACAGTTGGAATAGTTTTGTTGAAGAAGAAAAAGAAGAAAGAAAGCCAGAAAAAAATTTAAATTTAAAAAACACACCCAAATGTATAATTAATATAAAATCGGGAGAATATGAAAGATATAATACTAATATAAATGAACTTAATAGAGTATTAGGGGGAGGACTTGTTAGAGGCTCCATAACATTAATATCTGGAGCACCTGGAATAGGTAAATCGACTCTTCTTCTTCAAGCTTGTCAAGGAATAGCAGAAAAACATGGTAAAGTTTTATATATTTCAGGCGAAGAATCAGAAGAGCAGATAAAAATGAGAGCTGATAGGTTGAATGTAGTTTCACCTAATTTATACATACTGTCAGAGACAAATATGGAAACTATAGAAGCTCAAGTAGAAAGCGTTAAGCCAATATTTGTAATAGTTGATTCTATACAAACTTTATATAAATCTACGTTGACATCTGCCCCGGGAAGTGTATCACAGGTTAGAGAATGTGCAAATGATATTATGAGAATAGCCAAGACGGGAAATATTCCATTTTTTATCGTAGCTCATGTTACAAAGCAGGGAGAGCTTGCAGGACCAAGGGTTTTAGAGCATATAGTGGATACAGTTTTATCTTTTGAAGGAGAGAGAACAGAGGAATTTAGAATACTTAGGACTATAAAAAATAGATTTGGAACTACTAGCGAGATCGGTGTATTTGAAATGCTTGAAAGTGGTCTCGGTGAAATATACAATCCGTCCAGCGTTTTTCTTGAAGAAACTAATTTCAATCAAGAAGGTTCTATAGTAATAGGAATCATGGAAGGAAGTAGACCGATACTTGTGGAAGTTCAAGCATTAGTTTCTAAAACAAATGCGGTTATGCCAAGAAGAACTGCCGTAGGGGTAGATACCTCAAGGTTAAATTTAATATTGGCTGTTCTTGAAAAAAAATTAAAAATACCCTTTTACAATTCAGATGTATATGTTAATGTTGTAGGTGGGCTTAATATCGAAGGAACATATGGAGACTTAGGTATAGCACTTGCATTAATTTCTAGTGCTAAAGGAATACCTATTAAGTTGAATAAAACTATTGCAGTTGGAGAAGTTGGACTTACTGGAGAAGTGAGACCTATTTCATTTTGCGATAGACTTATAAATGAAGCTGATAAAATGGGATTCCAAAATATACTTGTACCTAAAAGAAATGTTGAAAAAAACAATACTATAAATGGTATAGGAATCTCTTCATTGAAAGAGGCAATAAATAAAGTTTTTTAAGGGTGATGATTTGTGAGTAATGCAAGATTAAAAAAAGACAAAGAACTTTTAGATATTCTTAAAATTATGGCGCCTGGTACTGCATTAAGAGAAGGACTTGAAAATATATTGAGAGCAAAAACAGGAGGACTTGTAGTTTTAAGCGATAATGAACAGGTATTAAAACTCATGGATGGTGGGTTTAAAATAAATTCGGAGTATAGTTCATCGTATATATATGAACTTGCTAAAATGGATGGAGCTATTGTTTTAAGTAGCGATCTCAAGAGAATATTAAGTGCTAATGTGCAACTTATACCGGATTCTTCCATTCCAACATTTGAAACAGGTACGAGACATAGAACGGCACAAAGGGTTGCAAAGCAAACAGGAGCTATTGTTGTTGCTATTTCTCAGAGAAGAAATGTAATTACAATTTATAAAGGTGATATAAAATATGCACTTAGGGACAGCAGTATTATACTTGCCAGAGCTAATCAAGCATTGCAGACGCTTGGAAAATACGTTTCTGTATTGGAAAGAGTTGTTAATAATTTGAATTTATTAGAAGTTCAGGATTTGGTAACACTACTTGATGTTGTAACAGCAGTACAGAGAACAGAGATGGTAATGAGAGTTGTTACTGAAATTGAAAGGTATATATGTGAGCTTGGAAATGAAGGTAGACTTATTTCAATGCAGCTAATCGAATTAATTAGAAATGTGGAGCAAGATGGTATCTTTATAATAAGAGATTATTGTAAGGATGGTGTAGAGTACAATGATATTTATAAACAAATTCAAAACATGTCATCACAGGACTTTTTAGAACTTGAATCTATATCAAAAGTTTTAGGGTATAATGGAGTACCTCTTGTTGATACATTAATATCACCTAAAGGATATAGAATGACTAGTAAAATACCTAGAATACCGGTTAATGTAATTGAAAATATGGTTAAGCATTTTAAAGGATTAAAGAGAATAATGGAGGCATCCTATGAAGAACTTGATAAAGTAGAAGGAATAGGAGAGGCTAGAGCAAAAGCCATAAAAAATGGACTTAGAAGATTAAGAGAGCAGTTTATATTAGATAATTAATTATAAAGGTTAAGGTGATAAGTTATATAACTAAGGTTATTTTTGGAAATAACCTTAATTTATAACTTATTACATATTAAATTCAATATAATTTTATCTAAATGTATATTTTCCAAGGGTATCAATCTTATTGTATTCCTTTAGCATAATGTCATATAAATTTATATCAAGAGAATTGCAAAGTGCAGCTAAATAAAATAGGTTATTGCCTATCTCCCCTTCAATAATATCTCTGCAATTTTCACATAAATTACCTTTTATGCTTGATTTTGAGTTCTTGTTTAAAATTTCAATGTCTTCAATGTTAAAGTCTTTTGGCAGATGAACTTTTTTTGCTTGAATTTCTATACATCCGCAGTTAGTTGCAGACTTGGCCACGGCTCTATTGATTCTTGCCTGAGATTCTTGAAGTTTTGTCATTATGTCAAGTAAACTTCTATGTCTTAACAAGGATTCATTTACAGAGTTTTGAAAATCATCAAAAATTACATCTTTCACTAGGCTTCATCTCCTTATAAAGATTTTTCCACATGCCTACAAAATAATTATAAAATCATTTAGATGATTTTGTCAATAATATAAATTAGGACTAAATGTAACGTAGATGCTATGTGAATATGAAAATGTTTACCACAAGATATATAATAAATCAATTATGATTAATTTACTAGGGGGATATAAAATGAAATAAATGCAAAAGATGCTTTGAATTATTAATATAAACATATTTTGATGTTGAAAATGAGCACTGTTTAGAGTATATTTAAAATAAGATATTTTTTACAAAAAAAAGATTTAAATTTACCAAAATAGGTAATAATTAATAAAGGAGGTGTCATGTGGTGGTAAAAAAGATATTAAGAGGACTTTTTACACTTATAGGTTTAATTGTAGGGTATCTTATAGGTGCTGCAGTTTTAAAGGGAAAATATTTTTCGCAAATTAATTACATGAGCACTAATACTGTTTACAAGGTATTATTTTTAGTTTTTTGTGTACTGGTTTTTGGTATTATATTTTTTATAATATCTCCATGGATTAATTCTCTTATAATAAAGCTTATGGATTATATAGAAAATAATATTCAAAAGGTTCCAGGAACTGAGATGTTATTTGGTACGGTTGGAGGAATAATAGGACTTATAATTTCTTCACTTGTACTAAGTGTTTTTTCTAGAATTTCTGTGTTATGGTCGATAATATCTATTGTTGTAGATATTATTACAGCTGTTATATTTGCAGATATTACTATAAAAAAGAGAGAAGAACTTATAGCTTTTTTTTATAGTCTTAAAAGAACAGGTTTATCAAAAGAAAAAAAATCAAAGGTAATTTCAAAAGGTACTCCTAAGGTATTGGATACCTCAGTTATAATAGATGGACGAATATTTGATATATGCCAAACAGGATTTATTGAGGGAACTCTTATTATCCCTAATTTTGTTCTTCAAGAATTGAGACATATAGCAGATTCTTCAGATGCCTTAAAAAGAAATAGAGGACGAAGAGGCCTTGACATATTAAATAAAATTCAGAAGGAATTAAGCATCAATGTTGAAATGTACGAAAAAGATTTCCCGGATATAGAGGAAGTTGATGCTAAACTTTTAAAGTTAGCTCAGGTTTTAAATGGAAAGGTAATTACAAATGATTATAACTTAAACAAAGTAGCAGAATTTCAAGGTGTCCCAGTGCTCAATATAAATGAATTAGCTAATGCAATTAAACCAGTAGTTCTTCCAGGAGAGGAAATGGTAATTCAGATTGTTAAGGATGGCAAGGAATCTGGACAAGGAATTGCTTATCTTGATGACGGTACAATGATAGTTGTTGAGGGCGGTAAGAAACATATAGGAGAAACACTTGAAGTAACTGTTACATCTGTACTTCAAACCGCAGCAGGAAGAATGATATTTGCGAAACGTAAAGAATAGAAAATTAGATTAAGGGGTAATAAATCAATGAATTGTGCAATTATCATGGCTGCAGGAAAAGGAAAAAGGATGAAGGCAGGTATAAACAAGCAGTTTATTCTTCTGAAAAATAAACCAATTTTATCGTATACGATAGATAAATTCCAAAAAAATTCATCTATTGATGAAATTATAATTGTAGCGGCTCCGGATGAAATAGATTTCTGTAGAAATGAAATAGTTTACAAATATAATTTTAGCAAGGTGAAAAAGATTGTTTGTGGAGGTAAGGAAAGACAAGATTCTGTTTTAAATGGTCTTATGGCTGCAAAGGGAAGTGATATTGTTCTTATACATGATGGGGCTAGACCTTTTGTAGATAATAGGATAATAGATGAAGGAATAGAATATGCTAAGATTTATGGTGGTGCAGCTTGTGGAATGACGCCAAAAGATACAATAAAGGTTAGAAGTATGGATGGATTTTCAGAGAGAACCATTGATAGGAGCAAATTGTTTTGTGTTCAAACTCCTCAGTGCTTTAGATATGAAGAAATTTTAAAAGCACATCTATATGCTAAAGAGAATAATATAACTGCGACAGATGATACTATGCTTTTTGAAACGTTATCAAATAAAGTTTATCTTTATGGTGGTAGTTACAACAATATTAAGATAACTACTCCAGAAGATTTATATTCTGCTGAAAAACTTGCGAATTCTGGCTATTAGAGATTATGTAGTTTCACTATAATATTAGCATATTGACACAGATTGTGTTAAAAGGTATAATTTTAAATTAAGAAAAAATAATATAAAAAACTGTGATAAAGACTAGTAGAAGCTTAAAAATATATTCAGAGAGAAAGTCCATGGCTGAAAGATTTTCAACTTAGTTTCGAACCTACTTTGGAGTTGTATAAAGATAAACCACCTTGAAACTTAAAATTTATTTGTACCAAAATGCCGTCTTCTAGGCATTATGGTGCACATAAATTTTAATAGTTGAAACGGTTTATCTATAAAAGTGAAAACATTGTGAAACTTCAAAATTAATTTGTACCAAAATGCTATCTTCTGAGCATTATGGTGCAAATTGATTTTGGTAGTTGAGCTGATTTCACTATAAAATACCGGGAAAACCGTTATCTTAATGAGTACAAATTTAGGTGGTACCGCGAAAACTCGCCCTAATCTTTAGGGGGAGTTTTTTATATTGGTAAATTGTGCACTGATTTAAGTGTTATCAAAATATTTCAAGTAATTTAAAGCTTGCAGGTAATTTGAAAATATATACATAAATAAAAAGTTTGTAGGAGGAGTTACTATAATGAAAATGTCAAATATGTTAATGCTAACTTTAAGGGAGACCCCAGCAGAAGCAGAAATAGAAAGCCATAAGCTTATGCTTAGATCGGGTATGATAAGAAAGATGGCTTCAGGAGTATATAATTATATGCCCCTTGGACTTAAAGTATTAAAAAATATTGAGAATATAGTAAGAGAAGAAATGAATAATGCAGGAGCACAAGAATTTTTAGCATCTGCTCTTTTACCTTCAGAGCTTTGGAAAGAGTCTGGAAGATGGGAAGTTTTTGGACCTGAGATGTTTAAATTAAATGATAGAAATGAAAGAGAGTTTTGCCTTGGACCAACTCATGAAGAAGTTTTTACTGATTTGGCTCGAAATGAAATAAAATCATACAAACAACTCCCAGTTAATCTATATCAGATTCAAACTAAATATAGAGATGAGAGAAGACCAAGATTTGGAATGATTCGTTCAAGAGAATTTGTAATGAAAGATGCATATAGCTTTGATAAGGATTATGAAGGTTTGGATGTATCCTATAATAAAATGTACGAAGCTTACACTAAAATATTTAAAAGATGTAACGTTGAGTGCAAGGCTGTAGCAGCAGATTCAGGTGCAATGGGGGGATCAGGTTCAGCAGAATTCATGGTTAAATCAGAAATTGGTGAAGATGAAGTTGCATTTTGCAAAGAATGTGATTATGCAGCTAACATTGAAAAAGCACCATGTACTCCAGAAAAGGAACAGGAGGAGGAGCTTAAAGATTTATCAAAAGTAGAAACACCACATGCTAAAACAATAGACGATCTAGTTAAATTTTTTAATACTGATTCAAAAGGATTCGTAAAGACAATAATATATAAAGCAGATGATAAAGTTGTTGCAGTAATGGTTAGAGGAGACAGAGAAGTAAATGAAACAAAAGTAAAGAATGCAGTTGGAGCTCCAGTTGAATTTGAACTTGCAGATGAAAAAACAGTTAAAACTGTTACAGGGGCAGCAGTAGGGTTTGCAGGACCAATAGGCATTAAAGTAGATTATCTATTTGTGGATAACGAAGTTACATTTATGTATAATTTTATTGTTGGAGCGAATGAAACAGGATATCATTTTTCAAATGTAAACTATGGCAGAGATTTTGAAGGAACTGTTGGGGATTTTAGGAATGCAGTAGAAGGAGAAAAATGTCCTAAATGCGGAAAGGAACTTACTATAGCAAGAGGTATAGAGGTAGGACATATATTTAAACTGGGAACTAAGTATTCTGAATCAATGGGAGCATATTTTGTAGACGAAAATGGAGAAAATAAGCCTCTTATTATGGGATGCTATGGAATTGGAATAAATAGAACTATGGCGGCTGTTATAGAGCAGCATCATGATGAAAATGGAATAGTTTGGCCAATGTCAGTAGCACCATATAAGGTTATTGTTATTCCAGCTGTGTTTAAAAATGAAGAACAAATGAAGACGGCAGAAAAGATATATAATGAAATAAGAGCTTTAGGAATAGAAGTATTACTTGATGATAGAAACGAAAGAGCAGGCGTTAAATTTAAAGATGCCGATTTGATAGGGATACCTGTGAGAATTACAGTTGGAAAGAAAATAGGCGATGGAATAGTTGAATTTAAACTTAGAAAAAATGACAATGTGGAAGAGGTAGCATTGGATTCGTTGATAGAAAAAGTGAAACAAGAACTTAAATAAAGATAGATAATATGAAACTTAAAAATTCCAAGTTTATCCTTGCAAATTCGAATTTAACAGGATAAAATTCGTATTACCAATTTTAACCTGTTAGCTCGCTTATCTATAGTTGAGTAGTATAGGTTTAAATTACAAATAAAAAAGGAGGAAAAAAATGAAAATATTTAATACAATGACACGGCAAAAAGAAAAGTTTGTACCTATTACACCAGGCGAGGTCAAGATGTATGTATGCGGTCCTACGGTATATGACTTCTTTCATATAGGGAATGCTAGAACTTTTGTTATATTTGATACTGTAAGAAGATATCTTGAGTATAAAGGATATAAAGTTTCTTATATTCAAAATTTTACAGATATAGATGACAAACTAATAAAGAGAGCGAATGAAGAAGGAACTACACTTAAAGAATTGGGAGAAAGATTTATAGGAGAATATTACAAAGATGCAGATGCACTTCATATAGAGAGAGCCACTTGCAATCCAAGAGCAACCGAATTTGTGCAGGAAATAATAAGATTTATAAGTGATTTGATTGAAAGGGGATATGCCTATGAAGTTGATGGAGATGTGTATTTTAATACAAAATCCTTCAAAGGGTATGGAAAACTTTCGGGACAAAATCTTGAGGATCTTCAATCAGGAGCTAGAATAGGTGTAGATGAAAGAAAGAAAGATCCGATGGATTTTGCTTTATGGAAAAATAAAAAACCAGGAGAACCAGCATGGGAAAGTCCATGGGGTGAGGGAAGACCTGGTTGGCATATAGAATGCTCATGCATGTCATCTAAGCTTTTGGGAGAGACTATAGATATACATGCAGGTGGGATGGATTTGGTTTTCCCACATCATGAAAATGAGATAGCTCAAAGTGAAGCAAGAAGTGGAAAAAAATTTGCTAATTACTGGATGCATTCAGCATACTTAAATATAAATAATAAAAAAATGTCAAAATCACTTAAAAACTTTTTTACAACTAGAGAGATTTTGGAAGAATATGATGCTGAAGTTGTTAGGATGTTTTTATTATCAGCACAATATAGAACACCACTTAATTTTACTAAAGAATTATTAAATTCCGCAAAACTTTCTATGGAAAGATTGTATAATTCAATTTCAAATTTGGAAAGTTTATATGATGAGGTAAAGAATGAAAAGGTAACTGATGAAGAATCAAAATATATTAAAATAATAGATGAATATAAAGAAAAGTTTGAAAGCAGAATGGATGACGATTTTAATACAGCAGATGCTATATCGGTTATATTTGAGTTAATTAAAGATGTAAATATTAACATGAATATTAATTCATCAAAAGAATTGATAAGATATGCACTTGATACTATAAGGAATTTAGGAAGGCCTCTTGGAATCTTACAGAAGACTACTAAGAAGACTATTGAGGATGAAGTAGAAGAATTAATTCAAAAGAGACAAGAAGCAAGAAAAAATAAGGATTTTAAGCTTGCAGATAAAATAAGGGATGATTTAAGTGCTAGAGGCATAGTACTTGAGGATACTAAGGCTGGAGTAAGATGGAAATATAAATAAGGTTCACAAAGTACAATTTGCAGTGCATAGTTAATGTTGATTTTTCTTCATTGGATTACAGAAAATCTTGAATTAAGAGTATAGGGACAACACATAGCTTTATATAAAAAATAAATCTATGTGTTGTCCCTAAATTTTTATTTTCCGTAGAGAATCGGAGAAAAATATTCCTTAATTGAGAACTGCACACTGTACACTATAAATTGATAAAGTATTAAATACATATACCACTTTTTTGTATTATGTTAAAAATGAAATCAAAAAACTAATATATTGCAAAAACTCTCCAAATCGTTGACAATTAACTTGCTAGATGGTAAATTCTTAGAAAACATATCTTACAGGCAAGAGGTGATAGCATTGAATCCTTATGTATTATCAGTACTTGTAGATAATAATCCTGGTGTACTTACAAGAGTATGTGAGCTCTTTAATAGGAGGGGTTATAATCTTGAAAGTGTTACAGCAGGCGTTACAGAAAATGAAAAAGTATCAAGACTTACTTTGATTTCTAAAATGAATGATGAAGAAGAAGTGGGGCAGTTAATTAAACAAATTAAAAAATTAGAAGACGTACACAAAGTTATACTCTTAAATGATTCAGAAGCAGTGTGCAAAACTATAATGTTCATAAAAGTGACTGCAAAAGGGGCTGCAAGGCAGGAGATTCTAAACTGTGTAAATATCTTTAGAGCAGCTGTAGTAGATGTAACAAATGAAACATTGACAATAGAGATAACTGGTGACAGCAATAAAATTGAGGCATTTAAAGAGCTTTTGAATCCATATGGAATAATAGAAGTAGTAAGTAGTGGCTTCATAGCTATACAAAGAGGTATAAAATCAATATAAAATATAAATAATAAAATATTTAGGGGGCTTTACAATGGCAAAAGTATATTATGAACAAGATTGTAATCTTGATTATTTGAAAGGTAAGAAAGTTGCTGTAATAGGTTACGGAAGTCAAGGACATGCACATGCACTTAATTTACATGAAAGCGGTGTAGATGTTGTAGTTGGCTTATATGAAGGAAGTAAATCATGGGCTAAGGCAGAAGCTGCAGGTTTAACAGTAAAAACTTCCGCAGAAGCAGCTAAGGAAGCTGACATTATAATGATTTTAATAAACGATGAAAAACAGGCTAAGCTTTACAAGGAAAGCATTGAACCTAATCTTGCAGCAGGAAAAGCATTAGTATTTGCACATGGTTTTGCAATACATTTTGGACAGATAGTTCCACCATCAGATGTTGATGTATTCTTAATTGCTCCTAAAGGACCTGGTCATACCGTAAGAAGTCAATTTTTAGAAGGACACGGAGTTCCATGTCTTATAGCAATTCATCAAAATGCTACAGGTCAAGCTAAAGAAGTTGCTCTCGCTTATGCATTAGGAATAGGAGGAGCAAGAGCCGGAGTTATAGAAACTTCATTTAAAGAAGAAACTGAAACTGATTTGTTTGGAGAGCAAGCTGTTTTATGTGGAGGAGTTACAGCACTTATTCAGGCCGGTTTTGAAACTTTGGTAGAAGCAGGATATCAACCAGAAATGGCATATTTTGAATGTTGTCACGAAATGAAATTAATAGTTGATTTAATTAACCAGGGCGGACTTAACTTAATGAGATATTCAATAAGTGACACCGCTGAATATGGAGATTACATTACAGGTGAAAAGATTATAACTGAAGATACTAAAAAGGCAATGAAATCAGTTTTGAAAGATATACAGAACGGCACATTTGCAAGAAATTGGCTTCTTGAAAATCAAATTGGTAGACCGTATTTTAATGCTTCAAAGAAAGCACATGCGGAACACCAAATTGAAAAAGTTGGAGCTGAACTTAGAAAAATGATGTCTTGGATGAGAAAGTAACTGTTTCAAAACTTGTATGTCTTTGAAGATATACAAGTTTTGTTCTTAAATAGGTTAATTTATGCAAATTCATTAAAAAGGTTAGAAGGGTGAAATATGGATAAGAAAGTTTATATTTTTGATAGTACCCTTAGAGATGGCTCACAAGCACAGGGAATTTCATTTAGTGTTATAGATAAAATAAAGATTGCAAAAAAGCTGGATGAATTAGGCGTAGATTATATTGAAGCTGGAAATCCAAATTCAAATCCAAAAGATAGAGAATTTTTTAGTGAGATAAAAAGTTATGAATTTAAGCATGCTAAAATATGTGCATTTGGAAGCACAAGAAGGCCGGATTTAAAGGTAGAAGAAGATAAAAATCTTAATGATTTAATAAATAGCGAAGCTAAGGTTATATGCATATTTGGAAAAGCGTGGGATTTTCATGTTGTCGATATAATAAAGACATCACTAGAAGAAAACTTAAATATGATAACAGAAAGTATAAAATATCTTGTTAAACTCAGGAAAGAAGTTATATTTGATGCAGAACATTTTTTTGATGGATTTAAACATAATAGGGAGTATGCCTTAAAAGTAATTTATGCAGCTAAAGAGGCAGGAGCAAAGTGGATTGTTCTTTGTGATACGAATGGAGGAACTCTTCCAAATGAAATTCAGGAAATTTCGAAATATTTAGTTGCAGAACTTGGGTTTGAAAATTTAGGTATACACTGTCATAACGATTGTGGTATGGCCGTAGCAAATTCTGTTGTTGGAGTTCAAAATGGAATTAAACATGTACAAGGAACTTTTACCGGTTTTGGAGAGAGATGCGGAAATGCAAATCTTTCAACAATAATAGCAAATTTACAATTAAAGCTTAATTATAGGGCTTTACCAGATGAAAAACTGGAGTATTTAACGCCAACTTATAATTATATATGTGAAGTAAGCAATGTGATACCAGAGGATAGAGAACCGTATGTTGGAAATTGCGCTTTTGCGCATAAAGGTGGTATGCATATAGATGCTGTTAAAAAGAATCCTATATCATTTGAGCATATATCACCATACAAAGTAGGAAATGAAAGAAAAATATTAATGTCTGAGGTTGCAGGCAGAGGAACAATACTTTCTGCTATAAAAAAGTTAAATCCTAGTCTCAATAAGAATTCTGAAGAAACCAAATCAATAATGAAAAAATTAAAGGAATTAGAATATGCAGGATATCAGTTTGAAGGTGCTGAGGGAAGTTTTGAACTATTGGTTAGAAAAGAACTTGGAAAATTCAAACCATCCTTTGAACTTATAGAATATAAAGTTATAATTGATAAACCAAGTACTACAGACCACAGTGCCACAGCTATGGTAAAGATAAAAGTAAATGGAGTTTTAGAAATTACAGCAGCAGATGGAAAGGGACCAGTAAATGCCCTTGATAATGCCCTTAGAAAAGCACTCGAAGTTTTTTACAAGGATTTATCGAATGTTTACTTGAGAGATTATAAAGTTAGAGTAATAAGCGGAAATAAGGCAACAAGTGCAAAAGTAAGAGTACTTATTGAGTCTACAGATGGGGTTTCAACGTGGACTACAGTAGGAGTATCATATGACATAATAGAAGCAAGCTGGATTGCATTAGTAGATTCCGTAGAATATAAATTAATACGATCTAATAAGGAGGAGAATTAAAATGAAAAAACCTATGACAATGACACAAAAGATACTTGCTGCTCATGCAGGACTTGACTATGTTGAAGCCGGACAGCTTATAACTGCAAAGCTTGACCTTGTGTTAGGTAATGACGTAACAACACCTGTAGCAGTTAAGGCTTTTAAAACAATGGATATTAAGAAAGTTTTTGATAAAAATAAAATTGCAATAGTTCCAGATCACTTTACACCTAATAAGGATATAAAATCAGCAGAACATTGTAAGATGATAAGAGAGTTTGCAAGAAGTAAAGAAATAAAAAATTACTTTGAAATAGGTGAAATGGGAATAGAACATGCACTTATACCGGAAAAAGGTTTGGCAGTACCAGGGGATGTAATTATAGGTGCAGATTCACATACATGTACTTATGGAGCACTTGGTGTGTTCTCAACAGGAGTAGGAAGTACGGATATGGCAGTTGGAATGGCTACTGGAAAAGCATGGTTTAAAGTTCCAGAAGCAATAAAATTTGTCTTAAAGGGCAAGTTTAATAAGTGGGTTTCAGGAAAAGATTTAATACTCCACATAATAGGAATGATAGGTGTTGATGGTGCACTTTATAAATCAATGGAATTTACGGGCGAAGGGGTAGCAAATTTATCTATAGATGATAGATTTACAGTTGCAAATATGGCCATTGAAGCAGGAGCTAAAAATGGAATTTTCCCTGTAGATGAAAAGACAGTTGAATACATGAAGGGCAGAACAGATAGAGAATTAAAGAAATTTGAAGCAGATGAAGACGCTGAGTATAGCAAGGTTATAGAAATTGACTTGAGTACTATAAAGCCAACAGTTGCTTTTCCACACCTTCCTGAAAATACAAAAACTGTAGATGAAGCAGGAGAGGTAGAAATCGATCAAGTAGTAATTGGTTCATGTACAAATGGAAGAATGAGTGACCTTAGAGTTGCTGCGTCAATACTTAAGGGTAAAAAGGTTAAAAAAGGAATAAGACTAATAGTATTCCCAGGAACACAAAACATCTATCTTGAAGCTATGGAAGAAGGGCTTGTAAGAACATTTATAGAGGCAGGCGGAGTTGTAAGTACTCCAACATGTGGACCTTGCCTTGGAGGCCATATGGGAATACTTGCAGAAGGTGAAAGAGCAGTATCAACTACAAATAGAAACTTCGTAGGAAGAATGGGACATCCTAAGAGCGAAGTATATCTTGCTAGCCCAGCAGTAGCGGCAGCTTCAGCAATAGCAGGAAAAATAGTATCACCAGAGGAGGTATTATAAATGAAAGCACAAGGAAGCGTTTTAAAATATGGAGATAATATAGATACAGATGTTATAATTCCAGCAAGATATTTAAACACATCAGATCCAGCTGAACTTGCAAAACACTGCATGGAAGACTTAGATGTGGATTTCTTAAAGAAACTAAAAAAAGGGGACATAGTTGTAGCTGAAAAGAACTTTGGATGTGGTTCATCTAGAGAACATGCTCCGATATGTATAAAGGCTGCAGGAGTATCCTGTGTAATAGCTAAAAGCTTTGCGAGAATATTTTATAGAAATGCAGTAAATATAGGTTTTCCAATACTTGAATGTGAAGAAGCAGTAGATGATGCAAGCACAGGAGATAAGCTTGAAGTTGATTTCATAGAAGGAAAAATTAAAAACCTTACTTTAAACAAAGAATACACGGCACAGCCATTTCCAGATTTCATGATCGAAATAATGAAAAATGATGGACTTACTAACTGTGTTAAGAAAGGAATGTTTTAAACAGAGAACAGATGACAGAGTACAGAGTACAGTGAAGGAAAATCATCATTCACTGTCATCTGTACTTTGTACTCTGAATTTTATAAAAATTACAAGTAATTATAAAAATAGAAAGTTTGGAGATGTTTACATGAGTGAATATAAAATAGCCGTCATCCCTGGAGATGGTATAGGCGTTGATATAACAAGAGAGGCTGTAAAAGTTTTAGAAAAGGTAGGAGAAAAATACAATACTAAATTTAATTTTACAACTTTAAAAGCTGGCGGATGTGCAATAGATGAATTTGGAGTGCCTCTTCCAGAAGCAACACTTGAAGAATGTAAAAAATCTGATGCAGTATTTTTAGGAGCAGTTGGAGGTCCTAAGTGGGATGTTCTTCCTGGAGATAAGAGACCAGAAAAAGCACTTATGGGATTAAGAGGAGGACTTGGACTTTATGCAAATTTAAGACCAGCAAAAGTTTATGATGTTTTAAAATCAGCATCACCTTTAAAGCAGTCTATCATAGATAAAGGAATAGATTTACTGGTTGTAAGAGAACTTACAGGCGGAATATATTTTGGTCAAAGAGGAAGAGAAGTTCAAAATGGTATACCTTCAGCATATGACACAGAAAGATATAACGTAGAGGAAATAAAAAGGATAGCACATGTGGCTTTTAAAGCAGCTATGAAGAGAAAGAAAAAAGTTACATCTGTAGATAAAGCAAATATACTTGAGTCATCAAGGCTTTGGAGAGAAACAGTAACTGAAGTTGCAAAGGAATATCCAGAAGTTGAATTAAATTATCTTTATGTTGATAATACTGCAATGCAGCTAGTTAGAGATCCATCACAATTTGATGTAATAGTAACAAGCAATATTTTTGGAGATATATTGACAGATGAAGCTTCTATGGTAACTGGTTCTATAGGAATGCTTCCATCAGCAAGTTTAAGAAATGACAGCTTTGGAATGTATGAGCCAATTCATGGTTCTGCACCAGATATTGCAGGAAAAGACCTTGCAAATCCACTTGCACAGATATTATCAGCAGCTATGATGCTTGAATATTCTTTCAATATGAGTGAAGCGGCAAGGGATATAGAAAATGCAGTAGAAAAAGTTCTTGAAAAAGGATATAGAACTGGTGATATATATACGGAAGGAACAACCAATGTTGGAACTAAAAAAATGGGAGAACTTGTTCTCGAGGAACTTTAAGAGTGGAGGGATAATAATGAAATCAGATGCAGCTAAATGCGGTGTAGAGAAAGCTCCTCATAGGTCTCTATTTAAAGCTTTGGGTTTTATTGATGAAGAAATGAATAAACCTCTTATTGGAATAGCCAGCTCATACAGCGAAATAATACCGGGACACATGAACCTTGATAAGATAGTTCAAGCAGTTAAAGACGGTGTAAGAATGGCAGGGGGAGTTCCAGTAGTATTTGGAACTATAGGCGTATGTGATGGAATTGCAATGAATCACACAGGCATGAGTTATTCGCTTCCTTCAAGGCAAATAATTGCAGATAGTATTGAACTAGTGGCTAGAGCACATGCATTTGATGGCTTAGTGCTTGTACCAAATTGTGACAAGGTAGTTCCAGGAATGCTTATGGCAGCTGCAAGAGTAAATATACCGTCAATAGTAATTAGTGGTGGTGCGATGCTTGCAGGAAAAACCAATGGAAAAACTACAGATTTAAGTTCTGTATTTGAAGCAGTTGGAGCTGTAAATGCTGGAAAAATGTCTGAAGAGGAACTTTGTGAGCTCGAGAATTCAGCTTGTCCAACTTGCGGATCATGTTCAGGAATGTTTACTGCAAATTCAATGAATTGCCTTTCTGAGGTTTTAGGAATGGCACTTCCTTACAATGGAACAATACCAGCAGTTTATTCAGATAGATTAAGACTTGCTAAAAAAAGTGGAATGAGGGTTGTTGAACTTGTAAAGGATGATATAAAGCCAAGTGATATTTTAACAGAAGCTGCTTTTATGAATGCAGTATCTGTGGATATGGCACTTGGATGTTCAACAAATTCGCTTTTACATTTACCAGCAATAGCCTATGAATGCGATGTTGAGATTAATTTTGATAAAATAAATGAAATAAGTGAAAAAGTGCCAGATGTGTGTAAATTAAGTCCGGCAGGACATCACCATATAGAAGACTTGCACATGGCAGGCGGAATTCCAGCAGTTGTAAATGGACTTATAAAGAAAGGTATTTTGAATGAAAATTGCTTAACTGTAACGGGTAAGACCTTAAAGGAGAATGTTGAAAAAGCAGTTGTGAAAAATACTGATGTTATAAGGCTTGATAATCCGTATAGTGCAACAGGAGGGCTGGCAATACTAAGAGGTAACTTAGCACCAGATGGAGCGGTTGTAAAGAAGGCAGCGGTAGCTCCAGAAATGATGAAACATAAGGGACCCGCAAGAGTATTTGAAAGTGAAGAGGAAGTTTCTAAGGCAATTAGAGAAGGTAAAATTAATTCAGGTGATGTTGTCGTTATAAGATTTGAAGGACCAAAAGGTGGACCTGGGATGAAAGAAATGCTTTCACCTACTGCAGCACTTGCTGGAATGGGACTTGATAAATCAGTAGCACTTATAACAGATGGAAGATTTTCAGGGGCAACTAGAGGAGCATCTATAGGACATGTATCACCTGAAGCCGCAGAAGGTGGACCTATTGCATATGTTCATGAAGGTGATCTAATTGAAATAGATATAGAGAATAAATATATAAATTTATTAGTGCCAGAGGAAGAATTAAAAAATAGAAAACCTAAAGTTGTAGAAAAGCCTGTTAAAGGATACTTAAATGTATATAGAAAAGGCGTATCTTCAGCAAATACGGGGGCTGTTTTTCATAGTATAAAGGAGTGATAAGAATGGAGTATACCGGTTCAAGGATTATTCTTGAATGTTTAAAAGAACAAGGAGTAGATACCATATTTGGTTATCCTGGTGGGGCTATTTTGAACATTTATGATGCAATTTATTCATTTCCTGATATAAAGTGCATATTGACCTCACATGAGCAAGGGGCAGCTCATGCAGCGGATGGCTATGCAAGGGCAACAGGAAAGGTTGGAGTTTGTCTTGCAACTTCAGGACCGGGGGCTACCAATCTTGTTACGGGTATTGCAACTGCATATATGGATTCGGTACCTATGGTAGCCATAACAGGGCAGGTAGCTACACCTTTTATTGGAAAGGATTCTTTTCAAGAGGTAGATATTACAGGGATAACTATGCCAATAACAAAGCATAATTTTAGCGTAAGAAAAGTCGAAGACCTACCAGAAATAATAAGAAGAGCGTTTGCTATTGCAAAATCGGGAAGACCTGGACCTGTGTTGATTGATATACCTAAGGATATTACTGCAGCAAAATATGATTATAAAAGCATAACTATAGAGGAAAAGAATAATAATAATGAGATTAGTGAAGCTGAACTAAAAAGTGCAATTGAGGCTATAAATGAAAGTAAAAAGCCTGTTATAGTTGTTGGTGGTGGATGTAATATTTCTGATGCACGAGAAGTAATTCAAGAATTTCAAAGTAAATTGAAGTGCCCTGTATGTACTACAATGATGGGACTCGGTGCTTTTAGTGGAAAAAATCCTATGTTTACAGGCCTTGTAGGTATGCATGGAACTACTGCTTCAAATAAATGTATTTGTGAAAGTGACCTTGTAATAGCGATGGGGGCTCGTTTTAGTGACAGGGTTACAAGCAATACAAAGACTTTTGCTAAAAATGCAAAGATTCTCCACATAGATATTGATGAAGCTGAGGTATCTAAAAATATTAAAGCTGATGCTTTTGTAATTGGGGATATAAATAAGGTACTTGGAAAATTAAATAGCAGACTAGGAACTAGAGAAGAAAATGAATGGACTAGATTTGCTCTTGGTTTAATAAACAAAGATAGCTCTAGGTCAGTGAGATTAAATCCCAATGCTTCTGTAAATCCAATATATGTATTAAAAAAGCTTTATGAGCTTACAGATGGAGATGCTGTAATTACAACTGAAGTTGGTCAAAATCAAATATGGGCAACTCAAGGATATGTTTATACAAAACCTAGAACCTTCCTTACTTCAGGAGGACTTGGAACTATGGGATATGGATTTGGAGCTGCAATAGGAGCAAGTGTAGGAAAAAATAAAATGGTATTTGATATTGCAGGTGATGGAAGCTTTAGAATGAACTGCAATGAGCTTGCTACAGTAGTAAGATACAATTTACCGGTTAAAATAATTTTGTTAAATAACAGTGTACTTGGTATGGTAAGACAGTGGCAGGATTTATTTTATGAAAAGAGATTTTCAAGCACTACTCTTGAAAGACAAACGGATTTTGTAAAAATAGCAGAGGGGTATGGTGCACTTGGCATAAGAGCAAATACAAATGCAGAAGTAGAAGAAGCTCTTAAAAAAGCTATTGCTTATGATGGACCTGTGGTAGTAGATTTTTACGTTGATAAAGATGCTATGGCAACTCCAATAGTTCCTCCAGGGGCAAGTATAGAAAATATGTTGACTTTGGATTAATTTTGATGTATTATAATATTATAGTAATTTAAATTGTTAAAGTAATAAACCTAAGAGCAGAAGTAGTAGCTAAAAGGACATTGGTTTTTAATTATGTAAGCGAGTCTGGAACGGTGGGAGCCAGATACTAA
This sequence comes from Clostridium guangxiense, assembly GCF_021043395.1. GTDB lineage: Bacteria > Bacillota > Clostridia > Clostridiales > Clostridiaceae > Clostridium_S > Clostridium_S guangxiense. The sequence continues at coordinate 9,311 of NZ_JAJNKE010000040.1, read as the reverse complement.
AGCCTTTAGTGAATGGATCTGTGAGGTGATACTGCGAAATTTGTTCTTATTAATTGAGAACTGTGCGCTGTGAATTGTGCGCTGATCTGAGTAGTGGTATTCGGAAAGTCTACCGTTAAAAAGACAGGATATCGATATTCATATTATTGGTGAATTTTCCGTATCTGGATGAGGGTTTAATTGTGTATTCATAATTAAACTAAATATGGGTGGTACCACGACCACTTCGTCCCATAAAAAGGATGAAGTGGTCTTTTTGCGTCTGGAAAAAATCAGTAATTAAGATAAAGTGAAAAAATAATTAACGGAAAATTCGAAATATTAAGTATTTTAAGGAGGAGTCAAGGTGTATAACATTTCAAAGACAGAATTTAATAATTTAAAAAAAAGCAAAAAATCATTTCAAGTTATTGTTGAGGAAGACTGTGATGAAATAACTCCTATATCAATATTTTTTAACATGCAGGGTAAAAACAAGTTTCTTCTTGAAAGTAATTATTTTAATAATTCTAAAGGTAGGTATTCCTTTGTTGGAACAGATCCTTATGCAATTGTAAAAAGCTATAGGGAAAAAATCTTTGTAGAAGAAGGGGAAGTAGTATACGAAGAACAAGGAAAAGTTTTAGATACAGTGAAAAGGCTTATAAAAGAGCACAGCATGGAAAAGACAGAATATACGTTTTCCGGAGGAGCTATTGGTTATATAGGCTATGACATTATAAAGCAGTATGAAAGAATTTCTGATGATAATGTGGATGAATTACAGATACCTGAAGCAATTTTAATGTTTTATAAAAAAATAGTAGGATATGATCATTTAACACACAAAGCTATATATATTTACAACGTGTTTTCAGAAGACCATGCATCCTTCGAAGATGTGTCTCTTGAAATTAAGAATATGAAAAAGGAAATAAAAACAAATAAAGGAATGCATGACATTAAACGAAGTAGTGTTGATAAAAATATAACTTCTAATTTTACTAAAGATGGCTTCTGTAAAATAGTTTCTAAGGCAAAAGAGTATATAAGAAAAGGCGACATATTCCAGGTGGTTTTATCGCAGAGATTTACTATGGATATAGATGAACAGCCTTTTGATATATACAGAAAGCTTCGTTCTAGAAATCCATCTCCATACCTTTTTTATATAGATTTTGGCGATTTTCAAATAACAGGTTCATCCCCTGAAAGCCTCGTAAGTGTTTATGGTGACAAAGTTATAACAAATCCTATAGCAGGAACAAGACCAAGAGGAAAAGACGAAAAGGAAGATTCAAAACTTAAAAATGAACTCATAAACGATGAAAAAGAAATAGCAGAACATTCAATGCTTCTTGATCTTGCAAGAAACGACATAGGAAAGATCAGTGAATTTGGAACTGTAAAAGTTGATAAGCTTATGGAAGTTGAATTTTACTCTCATGTGATGCATATAGTGTCAGAGGTTTCAGGAAAGCTAAAAGACGGATTTGACTGTTTTGATGCACTTAAAACTTGTATTCCTGCAGGAACTGTATCAGGGGCTCCTAAGATAAGAGCAATGGAAATAATAGATGAACTTGAGAATGTGAAAAGGGGCTGTTATGCGGGTGCAGTTGGATATTTTTCTTTCGATGGAAACATGGATACATGCATAGCAATAAGAACTCTTGTAATAAAGAATAAAAAAGCATATGCACAGGCAGGTGGAGGAATAGTCTACGATTCAATACCAGAGAATGAATATCAGGAAAGTCTTAATAAATCAAAAATATTAAAGGAAGTGATATAAATGATTCTTATGATAGATAATTATGATTCCTTTACGTATAACCTTTATCAATATGTTGGTGAAGTATACAAGAATATAAAAGTAGTTAGAAATGATGAAATTACAATTTCAAATATAAGAAAGATTGATTTGGAAGGAATAATAATTTCTCCAGGACCAGGAACCCCTGATGATGCTGGAATATCAGTAGATGTCATTAGAAACTTTGCGGACACAGTTCCTATACTTGGTATATGCCTTGGACATCAATCTATTGCAAAGGCATTTGGTGGAGAGATTGTAGGTGCAAATGAAATAATGCACGGAAAAACATCAATAATAAAGCATAACAATGAGGAGCTTTTTGAAGGAGTAAGAAACCCCCTTAAGGTAATGAGATATCATTCACTTATTGCAGATAGAGAAAAGTTGCCGGGAAGTCTCAAAATTACAGCTGAAACTGAAGAGGGAGTAATTATGGGAATAAAGCATGCTGAATATAAGGTGTACGGACTTCAGTTTCATCCAGAATCTTATTTTACTGAAGATGGGAGAAAGATAATAAAAAATTTTTTAGGAGGGATTTGTAATGTTAAATGAAGTGATAAAAAAGGTAACTGCATATGAAGATTTAACAGAAGAGGAGGCATACGAAGCAGTAAATAAAATAATGGATGGAAGGGTAGATGAAGCTCAAATGGCTGCATTCTTAGTAGCCTTAAAAATGAAGGGGGAAACTGCAGAAGAAATAACTGGTGCTGCAAAGGCAATGAGGGAACATGCCTTGAAGGTAGAACTAAAATCACCATATGCTATTGATACGTGCGGTACAGGAGGAGATGGAGCAAAAACCTTTAATATATCTACGGCAGCTTCAATCATAGCAGCGGCAGGAGGAGTAAAGGTAGCAAAGCACGGTAATAGGTCAGTATCAAGTAAAAGTGGAAGTGCAGATGTCTTAAGTGAACTTCATATAGACATAGAGCTTAATAAGGAGGAAGTAGAAAAATCTATTGATGAAAAAGGAATGGGATTTATATTTGCCCAAATTTACCATAAGGCTATGAAAAATGTTGGACCAGTTAGAAAGCAGCTTGGAGTTAGAACACTATTTAATATTTTAGGACCAATTACTAATCCATGTGATTTAAAAGGTCAAGTTCTAGGAGTTTATGATAAAAAACTTATTGATGTAGTTTCAAAAGTGCTCGTAAAATTGGGTAGAGAAAGGGCAATCGTTATGCATGGAAGTGATGGTCTTGATGAAATAACTACCACGGGAGAAACTTATGTTACTGAGATAAGAAATAATGAAGTGAAAAGCTACACAATTACTCCAGAGCAATTTGGAATTAAGAGAGCCTTTCTAAATGAGATAGAAGGTGGAACACCAGAAGAAAACGCAGACATTATTTTAGACATACTAAAAGGGAAAAAAGGAGCTAAGAGAGATATAGTGGTTTTAAATAGTGCAGCAGCGCTTTATGTTGGAAAAGCTGTGGAGGATTTAAAAGCGGGAGTAAAGCTTGCGGAAAAGCTTATAGATGATGGAACTGCATATGAGAAATACCAGCAGCTTGTGGGAGCGTGAAAATATGATATTAGATGATATTGTAGATAATAAATTAAATCAATTAAAGGAAGAAAAAAATATAATTAGTGAAGAAAAAATGCAGCAGCTTGCTTATGAATATGACAAGAAACCAAGAAATTTTAAGGATGCAATAAATAACGATAAAATATCGATAATAGCAGAAATAAAAAAGGCTTCTCCTTCTAAAGGTGTGATACTTGAAGATTTTAATCCATCTAAGATTGCAGAAACTTATGAGGAAATAGACATCAATGCTATATCTGTTTTGACAGAGAAAAAATATTTTCTTGGAAGAGATGAATATATAAAAGAAGTAAAGAAAATATCCACAAAACCTGTACTTAGAAAGGATTTCATTGTGGATGAGTATCAGCTGTATCAGGCAAAAGCAATAGGAGCAGATGCAGTACTTTTAATAGCAGCAGTGCTTAAAGATAAGCTTAAGTGTTTCTACAAAAAGACATTAGAACTTGGATTACATTCTATAACAGAGGTGCACAATGAGGAGGAAGCAAAGTTAGCAGCAGAAGCTGGATGCAGCATTATAGGTATAAACAATAGGGATTTAAGAGATTTTTCAACTGATTTAAGGACAACAGAAAAGCTTTTGAAATATGTACCAAAGGGCGTTATGACGGTTTCAGAAAGTGCTATAAAAACGGTTAATGACATTAAATATGTTGCTTCACTGGGAGTGAGTGCTGTGCTCATTGGTGAGACATTTATGCGAAATATAGATAATGAAGCGGCTATAAGTCAGTTTTTAGATGAAGTAAAAAAAATGTAATATTTAATCATAGCAAAAATGAATAAGAATCGACAAATTTTTATGAAATAACTATCAGTATAGAAATAAGTCGGAATATTCACATAAATGTAAAAGGAGGAAACATGATTAAGGTAAAAATTTGCGGCATAAAAAGACAAGAAGATGTGGAATTTGTAAATAAATATATGCCTGATTATGTCGGTTTTGTTTTTGCAAACAGTAAGAGAAAAGTTACCATGGAAAGTGCAAAGCTTCTTTCCTTAAACTTGAATACAGGCATAAGAAAGGTAGGCGTTTTTGTTAACGAGGAGTATAAAATTGTTAAAAATATTGCAGAAGCACTAAAGCTTGATATACTTCAATTTCATGGCAGCGAAGGTAACAAGTATATTAACAAATTTAATAATTATGAGGTATGGAAGGCGTTTAGTTTAACCTCCAAAAATAATATTAAATTAATAAAGGAATGCTGCGCGGATGCTTTTTTAATTGACAGCAAGGATGGAAATAAAACAGGAGGAACAGGAAAAGTATTTGATTGGAATTTGCTTAAGGCTGCTAAAGATTATATCGAAAAACCAATAATTGCAGCAGGTGGTTTAAATGAAAATAATGTAGAAATGTGCATAAAGGAGCTCAACCCATTTGGAGTTGATGTATCAAGTGGTGTAGAAACAGAAGGATTTAAAGACGAGGCAAAAATAAGAAAATTTATAATGAAAGTGAGGAATTTTTAATGAATGGAAGATTTGGAATATATGGGGGTCAGTACGTTCCAGAAACTATAATGAATGCCATAGAGGAGCTTGAAGTAGAATATAACAAAGCAATTAATGATGAAAATTTTATAAATGAATATAAATACTATCTTAGACAATATGTTGGAAGGGAAACACCTTTGTACTTTGCAGAAAACATGACAAAAGATTTAGGAGGAGCAAAGGTATATTTAAAAAGAGAAGATTTAAATCACACTGGTTCACATAAATTAAACAATGCACTTGGTCAGGTACTTCTTGCAAAAAGAATGGGTAAGAAAAAAGTAATAGCAGAAACTGGAGCAGGACAGCATGGGGTTGCAACCGCTACAGCAGCGGCTTTATTTGGACTTGAGTGTGAAGTATTTATGGGAGAGGAAGATGTTAAAAGACAAGCACTTAATGTATTTAGAATGAAAATTTTAGGTGCCAAAGTCAACTCTGTAAAATCAGGCTCATGTACTTTAAAAGATGCAATAAACGAGGCTATGAGAAATTGGGTAACAAACATAGAAAGTACTTACTATGTAATTGGTTCTGTAATGGGACCTCATCCATATCCTACAATAGTGAAGGACTTCCAAAAGATAATAGGAGAAGAAATTAAAGCGCAAATGTTTAAAGTGGAAAATAAACTTCCAGACTATGTAATTGCATGTGTTGGTGGCGGAAGTAATGCCATGGGAGCATTTTATGACTTTATAAAAGATGAAGGTGTAAATCTTATAGGTGTAGAGGCAGCAGGGTTAGGTCTAGATACTAATATGAATGCAGCAACACTTTCTAAGGGAAGCGTAGGTATAATACATGGAATGATGACTTATGTGCTTCAGGATGAAGACGGACAAATAACACCAGCTTATTCTGTTTCAGCAGGGCTTGATTACCCAGGAGTTGGTCCGCAGCATTCCTACTTAAAAGATTCTAATAGGGCAAAATATGAAACTGTAACAGATAAAGAAGCACTTGAAGCATTTTTATATTTATCAGAGAAGGAAGGTATTATACCAGCTCTTGAAAGTTCTCATGCTGTAGCTTATGCAATGAAGTTCGTACCAAAACTTCCTAAAGATAATATTGTAGTTATAAATCTTTCTGGAAGAGGAGACAAGGATGTAAATACCGTTATGGAAAATATGGAGGGATTAGATGATGAAAAATAGAATAGATTTAAAATTTCAGGAATTAAAAGAATCAAATAAAAAAGCAATGATATCATTTGTTACAAGCGGATATCCTGATATAAAAACCACAGAAGATATTGTTTTGAAAATTTCTTCTTCTGGCAGCGATATAATAGAACTTGGAATACCATATTCTGATCCAATTGCCGATGGTCCAGTTATTCAAACAGCATCCTCTAAAGTCCTCAAAGATAGAATAAAAATAGATGATATAATGAATATGGTGTCGAATATTAGAAAAAAAACTAACATTCCACTAGTCTATATGACATACTTTGGAAATGTGTATAAGTATGGTGTTGAAAAATTTATAAAAAGATCTAAAGATGTAGGTATAGATGGAGTAATAATACCAGATTTACCTCTAGAGGAAAGAAGCGAAATTGTAGACGCAGCAGTGGAGTACGGTGTATATATAATTCCTCTTGTTGCTCCAACATCAGAAAACAGAATAAAAAATATCGTAAATGGAGCGGGCGGATTTATATATTGTGTATCAACCAATGGAGTTACCGGAGTAAGAAGTAAACTATCTAGTAACTTAGAAGACTATATTTCTTTGGTATCAAAATATACTGAAATTCCTAAGTGCATAGGTTTTGGTATTTCAAATGCCGAAATGGCAAAGGACATAAAAGAGTACTGCGATGGAGTTATCATAGGCAGTGCTATAATGAAAATAATAGAAAAAGAAGTCAATAAAGAAAAAATGCTTAGTGAAGTTGGGAAATTTGTTTATTCAATTAAAGAAGTACTATAAAATATAAGAGTACAGAGTAGAGAGTACAGTGCGTTGGTGGAGAAAAATACACCCTAGCTGTACTTTTTATTTTGATAAAATTAATTGCTGTAGACTATTACAAATTTTAATTTAACTCAGAGTACAGAGTAGAGAGTACAGAGTAGAGTGAATGTGGATTTACCTTTCGTTACTCTCAGGTAAATCTTAGAACTTAATAGTGTCAGCTGCGCTGAACACTATATTTTAAGCGCTTTGCGCACATTAAGTTTCTAGATTTTTCGAAGCATAGCTGAGAAAAATCATCATTCATTGTGAACTGTGCATTGTGAATTGTGAACTGAGTCAACTTCCAGTTTGTAGGGATAAATTTGGTATTGGTAATTTAAATATTTCAGCTTGTTTATCTATATATGCATCTTAAGTATGGTATAATCATTTTTAGTATTAAAGATATGCTAGTTAAAGCATGCAGATTAAGATTAAGGAGATAATTTTTAATGGATTTTGAAATTTTTAAAAATAAGTTTTCTAAAGAAAGAGCTAAACAGCTAAATCCATTGGTACTGGCTTTTATTGGTGATGCTGTCTATGAGAACTTTATTAGGATATATTTAGTGGATAAAAATGTAAATATGAACGTACATAAGCTTCATGTAAAGGCTATAGGGTTTGTAAAAGCACATGCTCAAAGTGAATTTATGAAAAAACTTTTAGAAGAGCTTGACGAAGAAGAAGCGCACATATATAAGAGGGGAAGAAATGCTAAATCTGGAACGTCACCTAAGAATGCAGACATACGTGAATATAGAACTGCCACTGGCTTTGAAGCTTTTATTGGATATTTGTACATAACAGAGCAAATGGAAAGATTAAACTACTTTTTGGAGAAGATAATTAATATGGAGTAAAAAGTTACTCATCTATACAAATGTTTTTTAGGGGTGAATTTAATTTGAAGATAACGAATTTTGAAGAAGTAGGTTTAGATAAATTAGAAGAGTGGATAAAAAAAGAAAGAAAAGACAATATAAATAAAGATGATTTAAAAGAACTTTTAAAATATGCAAATGTGTCTTTTGTGTTTGAAGGAATAGATAGAGTTCAAAGTACCCTTCTTTGTGAACTAAAAGCTTCATATGTTCAGCAAAGCCAAAGATATGTTACTATGAAAGAAGATTCCTATATAGTTCCTGAACTTACAGAAGAAGATAATATAAAAGCAAGAGAACTTATAAGCAAAGCTTTTTTATTATACGATAAAATGTCTACTCTTAAGAATGATGAAGCTAAAGGTAGACCAAAGGTTCAAGACTATTTATATGGAATACCTATTGAAGATGCAAGATATATTCTTCCATTAGCGGCTAAAACTAATATTAGTGTAGCTATGAGCGGCGATAAGGTTCTAGATTTATTTTATTTGTTTAATGATTCAAGATATGAAAATATTTTTACAGATATCAAGCGTAAATTTATAAAACTGCTTCCCGATAACCTTGCTTTATTATTAAAAGGATTACGTAAAAAAAATAATTATGAAGTTGAAAAAAGCTTTTATAAAGATGAGCTTGAAAAAATAGATAGTAAAAACAATATGATACTTTTAGGTTCATTCAAAAATCTTGATTTAAATGTTGGAGTTGGAGCAATAACAAGTACTCATGCCAAGACACCTTCTGAGGTTATGGAGGTATGGGGGGACGATGCGCTAAAAAAGTCACAGGGGGTAACTGACAGAGTGCTAGGTTATGGACACGATAGTATAGCTGAGCAGGCTAGAACTACCTTTGGAATGATGTGCAGCATGGTTACTTACCATCAGCAAATAAGGCATAGGTTATCTGAGAATTATCGTGAAGAATTGATTGATATTATTAAAGATGTTAATAGGGAAGTGGTTGTCCCAGAAACCGTAAAAAAATCAGCTTTTTATGAAGAGTTTGTGGAGATTGTAAGTGAATTTAAGAATTTTAGATTGCAGGTAGAACAAAAGTATAGTAGCGATATAGCTTTAAGTTTTTTACTGAATTGTGACCAAATCAAACTAGTAATATCTACAAATGCAAGAATAGATGTTAAAATGTTATCAGAGCGAATTTGTTTAAATGCACAATGGGAAATAAGAGAATTATCTACTAAGAAACTTAATGAACTTAGAAAACTTTCAAAAGTACTTTATATAAAAGCACTGCCACCTTGTGTGTACGGAAAGTGCAAAGAGGGAAAATTGACATGTGGTAAACAAATGCTTATGAAGGAAAAGTTTGCGGAATAGTTAACTAGGAGGAGGCGAAAAAAGGTATTCTATAGGTTTTACTACACCACGCATAAAGCATTATGAGCGGCCAGTAAAAAATAATACCTACATTTTTCACATCTTCCTATAGATAGACAACTTGAAACTTTAAAATTGCAATCTCCAAATTTATCCTGATAAACTGGAAGTTGTGAAGTAATAATGCTTCGTCGCGTTAAAAAAATCCTATAAATCTAAGGCTTAAAAATTGTAAA
>NZ_JAJNKE010000004.1:213198-218189 GCF_021043395.1 Clostridium guangxiense | reverse complement strand
CGAGTTAAAACCCTTAACTCCAATTAATTCGCAATATTTATTAATCATGATTTAACAATTTTTAGTGCGACAGCCCCATTTGCATATATTTCCAACCTTGCTCTTTGATTTTTACTTCGCAATATTTTTAGAAGCGTTATTTTTTGGATTATAGTAGTCTCTAACCCATATTTTTATGCTTTCTGTAAGTATTACAACAATCATTATAATAAGAATTATGGATAGGACTGTTAAAGTTATTTTTCCCTGTGGAATATAATTTATAATATTTTCAATAGCAGCGCAAACTGTGGTTGTTCCAACAAAAGCCATTGGAATTATTGTAATAGGCACGTACTTGCCTTTTCCCATTTTGAAAAGTACAGATGTTCCAATAGCAAAAGCTATAGTTGCGAGCATTTGATTTGCTGTACCAAATAGCGGCCATATAGTTGAGATATTTCCAGTATAAAGCAGATATCCCCATGTAACAGACATAAGGCCACTAAAGAATATTACATTGAACCATGAATTTTTATTGCTAAATGGCTTGTATACTTTTCCTAGTAAATCTTGAAGTAAGTACCTTCCTATTCTAGTACCAGAATCTATTGTAGTTAATATAAATAATGCTTCGAACATTATGCAGAAATGATACCAATAAGACATAAGTCCTTTTAAACCAGGAATTTTATAAAATACATATGACATACCTACTGCAAGTGATACAGATCCACCAGGTCTTCCAGCAAGATTTTCACCTACTAAGTGAGATAACATTGGAAGTTCTTTAGGTATCATATTCAATTTTGCAAATAATGCAGGTGCTGAATTAATTGCAAAGTAATCTGAAGTTGGTAAAACTGTTGCGGCAATTAATGCCATAAGAGCTATAAAGGATTCTATAAGCATTGAACCAAAACCTATTGGAAGAATGTCTTTTTCATTGTTTATAAGTTTTGGAGTAGTACCTGTGCTTATAAGTGCATGAAATCCAGATAAAGCACCACAGGCAATTGTTATAAATAGAAAAGGAAATACTTTACCAGGTATTATAGGTCCTCCACCATTTACGAATTTAGTTACGGCAGGCATTTGAATTTGTGGTCTTACGAATATTATACCCACAACAAGTGCGCCAATAACACCTAATTTCATATATGTGCTTAAATAATCTCTAGGTAAAAGTAGCAGCCATACTGGAAGTGCAGCAGCTAAGAAACCATATAGAGCAAGTATTAGAGATAATTGTTTTGCATTAAAAGTAAGTATGTTCCCAAGAAAAGTATCTTTGATTGATGGTCCGAGATAAACTCCTAAAAGTATTAAAAGCATGCCTATTACTGTGGCTTCTGCTATTTTACCAGGCCTTATGAATTTTAAATAAATACCTATAAATATTGCAACTGGTATTGTGAAACCTACAGTGAAAGTACCCCATGGACTATTATAAAGTGAATTTACTATAGGGAGTCCAAGACCTGCCATAGTTATGATAAGTATAAATATTACAGAGATTGATGTTATAAAGCCCATTTTTTCTCCTAAAGTATCTCGTGCAATTTCTGCTATGGATTGTCCATCGTGTCTTACTGATGCAAATAACAACACCATATCATGAACTGCTCCAGCGAGTACACCGCCTATAAGTATCCAAAGTGTACCTGGAAGATAACCAAATTGTGCGGCAAGCACAGGACCTATTAATGGTCCGGCACCTGCAATTGCTGCAAAGTGGTGACCAAGTAGTACCCATTTATTTGTTGGCACATAATCCCTTCCATCATTATGAACTTTTGATGGAACATTTTTTGTTTCATCAAGCACAAGAACTTTTGATGCTATAAAATAACCATAAAGCCTATAACCTATAATTAATACCAATGCACCTATGATTACGAGAACAATTGAATTCATAAAATCACTCCTTAAGTGTATTTTTAATATAGATAAACAGAATGAAAAGTTGAAATTGATAATATCAAGTTTATTCTGCTAAACTGAAATTTGTCGAGCACTATAGTGAAGGGTTTTACGGTGCTGTGCACGTAAAAGGTGAACTTTTTTATCTTCAATAAAAAGCTAAGGTTGATTTTCCTCCGTTTCCCTACGGAAAATCTTTAACGTATTTAAATTATTTATTTTTCGTAGAGAAACGGAGAAAAATATTCCTTAACCTTTTGCCGTGGCAAAAACCTTCACCTTTGACAAGCAAAGCTATGTCAAACCCTTCACTTTTCACATAAGTGAAAAAGTTAGTCTTTTAATGAGCAGGGCGAATTAAAACCCTTCGCTCAGCTCGGCAAATTCCAGTTTGTCGGGATAAATTTTGTATTAGTTATTTAAATAGTTTAGCTTGCTTATCTACATACTGTTATAATACAGTGTCTACGTTTACAAAGAAATAATAGTTGGCTGAAATTACAAAATTAAAACTTTATATGCATAAAATAAGCCTTGATTGACAGGTAGAAATACAATAATATAGAAATGTAGGGGAGATGCAAATGATTTATATAAGATTATTACAAAATATGGCCGTCATAGCGCTTGCTGCATATCTATACAATCAACTTAATTTATTTAAGAACTTTGTAAAAAAGAAACAGAACCTTAAAGATAAAGTAATTATGATTGTATTTTTTAGCACACTTTCTATTCTTGGGACTTATATGGGAATAAATGTTGAAAGAGATGCATTGGCAAATACAAGGCCTATAGGAGCTATAACGGCGGGATATATAGGAGGACCTTTTGTAGGAGCCGCAGTTGGAGTTATAGCTGGAGTTCACAGATATTTCAATGGAGGAGCAACTGCTCTTGCATGTGGTATCTCTACTATCGCAGAAGGAATTATAGGAGGAATTTTTGGAAGGATTTCTAAAAGTGATGAAATTAAACCTAGAAATGCTTTTGTAGCTGGTGTTGCAGCTGAAATAGCTCAAATGATAATTATAATTTTTGTTACAAAACCATATTCGTATGCTATTAATTTGGAGAAGGTTATTGCTATACCAATGATACTTATAAATTCAATTGGAACTGCTATATTTGTGAATATAGTAAAAAATGCTATGGATAATTACAACAAATTAGAAGCTATTCAGGCTCAAAAAGCTCTAAATATAGCTCAAAAGACTCTTGAATACACTAAAAAAGGTCTTGACAGTGAAACATCTATAAAGATATCAGAGATTTTATGCAAAATGGCAAATGTAAGTGGTGCTGTGATATCAAGTAAAAGCGGAGTTTTTTCTTATTATGGTGAGAAGATTGATGAAAGTGATTTAAAGCGCAAGATTGAAGAATTTTATTTAAAACCGGATATAAATACATATTTGATTGTAAATGCAGGAAAGAACTATGAATTCTTCTTTGCCCCCATAGTTATAAACAATGAAATTGATGGAGTTATTGGAATGGAACTTAAAAATTCAAAAAGTGCCAATGAATACTTTGTTGAGTTTTTAAGCGAGCTTAGCAGCCTTTTATCTATGCAAATAGAATTATTTAAGTTAAATGAAAAAGTTAGAATTTTAAATGCTTCTGAGCTTAAGGCTTTAAGAGCGCAAATTGAACCTCATTTTTTATTTAACACCTTGAATACTATATCTTCGTTTTGCAGAACGAACCCTTTAAAAGCAAGAGAACTTATAATTGATTTATCAAATTATTTTAGGCAGTCACTTAATAAGGGAGAGTTTGTAGAATTGGATGAAGAAGTAAAAATGCTTAAATCATACATAGCTATAGAGAAAGCAAGATATGGTGACAGACTTAATGTCTTTTTCTACATAGAAAAGGATATAGAACATTTTAAAATTCCTTCTTTTATAATTCAGCCTATTATAGAAAATTCTATAAAACATGGTGTGCTAAAAAAGACTGATGGTGGAAATGTTATTTTAGTTGCTGAAAAGGAATTAGCTTCTATAAAATTTACTATAAGTGATAATGGTATTGGAATGAAAACTGAAAGGTACCATGAGGTTATAAATAATTGGCCGGGTACCGGACTTAGAAATGTAAATTCTAGATTAAAGCTGATGTATAACAGAAATAAAGGACTTGAAATATCAACTTCTGAGTACAATGGGACAAAGGTCGTATTTACAATACCTATTGAGGAGGCTCATAAGTGTGAATAAAATAAGATGTATAGTAGTTGAGGACGAGATTCCAGCTATGGATGAACTTGAATTTATACTTAATAAGTATGAGGATATTCAGATTATTAATAGATTTTATGATGGAAAAGCTGCTGCCTCTTTTATAAAGAAAGAGATTCCAGATGTGATTTTTCTTGATATTAATATTCCAGTATTAAATGGAATGAAACTGGCAAAAATGATTAAAGAATTTAATGAAAATATTGCTATAATTTTTGTTACTGCTTATGACAAATATGCAATATCCGCTTTTGAATTAATGGCACTTGATTATATTCTAAAGCCTTTCGATGAAAATAGAATTGAAAAAACCATTCAAAGGATAAGAAGGTATATGCAGCTTAGAGAAAATAATATAAACAATATAGAAAACGAAATAGAGCAGATTATAAAAAAGTATAATAAAAACAATATTTCAAATATCAATAAAATACCTTGTATTAATAATAGTAAGATTATACTTATAGATACAAATGATATATTTTTTTGTTATATTATAGATGAAAAAACATGTGTGAAGTTGGACAATAAGGTATATATAACAACAAATTCATTAAGTGAAATCGAAGAAAAAACCGGTTTTTTTAGGACTCATAGAAGCTATCTTGTAAATTTAAATAAAGTTATTGAAATATATTCATGGTTCAATGGAACCTACAAATTAATAATGAATGACAATAATAAATCCGAAGTTCCCGTAAGCCGAGCTCACGTAAAAGAATTCAAAAAAGTTATACACATCTAGAGTTTGCGCGGGAGCGCATATGACTTCAAAAAACCAAAATACATGAATGTGTTAAGCAAAATAAAAATACAATTACTTTTAATAATCTAGAGTTTGCG
>NZ_JAJNKE010000004.1:0-213188 GCF_021043395.1 Clostridium guangxiense | reverse complement strand
AACCAAAATACATGAATGTGTTAAGCAAAATAAAAATACAATTACTTTTAATAATCTAGAGTTTGCGCGGGAGCGCATATGACTTCAAAAAACCAAAATACATGAATGTGTTAAGCAAAATAAAAATACAATTACTTTTAATAATCTAGAGTTTGCGCGGGAGCGCATATGACTTCAAAAAACCAAAATACATGAATGTGTTAAGCAAAATAAAAATACAATTACTTTTAATAATCTAGAGTTTGCGCGGGAGCGCATATGACTTCAAAAAACCAAAATACATGAATGTGTTAAGCAAAATTAGGAAGTGAAAAAATGATTAGTACAGAGGAACAAAAGGTATATGATATTTTAAATGAACTAAAAATTAAATACATAAGGTATGAACATAAAGCAGTATATACTGTTGAAGAAGCTGATAAATTGGAAATAGATATTAAAGGAAAATGTTGTAAAAACTTATTCTTGAGAAATAGAAAAGGTAATATTCACTATCTTGTGATTTTAGAAGAAACAAAACGTGCAGATTTAAAATTTTTATCAAAACAAATAAACAGTACACAGTTATCATTTGCGTCAGAAGAAAGATTATTTAAACACTTAGGCGTCAAACCTGGATCTGTAACTCCTTTTGGTATAATAAATGATAAAGAAAGTTCTGTTATAATTTTGATAGATAAAGATTTAGTAGGTAAGCATTTTATAAACTTTCATCCCAATGTTAATACAGCAACAATAGGGGTTTTGTATGAGGATTTTGAGAGGTTTATTAAATGGCACAAAAACAAATTTGTTTATGTAGAAAGTTAAACCAGAGTACAAAGTACAATGAAGGTTGATTTTTCTCCGTGAGCGTAGAAAAATCTTAAATTTAATGATTACATAATCGCGCAAAGCATTGCGCTCAGCGAAGCTGATAATATTTAAATTTTAAGATTTGCCTGACGTGAGGAAGGCAAATCCTCCTTCATTGTACTTTGTACTTTGTCAATTGTACTTTGCTTTAAATTTCAATTTATCAGGATGAACTTGGTATTAGCAATTTAAATTTTTCAACTTGTTTATCCAAAGAAGGGGGTTCCATTTTGAAGCCATTACCAGATAGGATTAGACCAGAGAAGTTTGAAGACGTATTTGGTCAAGAACATATACTTGGAGAAGGAAAGATACTCCATAGAATTTTAAAAAGTAAAATGATACCCAACATGATTTTTTATGGTCCACCGGGGACTGGAAAAACTACTGTTGCAAATATAATTGCAAGTAAGACAAATAAAAAATTATATAAGCTTAATGCCACTACAGCATCTTTAAGTGATGTAAAAGAAGTAATAGAAAGTTTAAATACTTTAATGGCAAGAGAAGGGGTACTATTATACCTTGATGAAATCCAAAACTTCAATAAAAAGCAGCAGCAGTTGCTTCTTCAATTTATGGAAAATGGCAGTATTACTTTAATTGCAAGTACAACTGAAAATCCGTATTTTTATGTGTACAATGCCATTTTAAGCCGATCCATAATATTTGAATTTAAACCACTTAAAAATGAGGATATTGTTAAGGCAATGAAAAGAGCTTTAAAAATAGTTCAAAGTGAATTTGAAAGTACGGCTATAAATATAGAGGAAGAAGCTTTAGAATACTGTGCAAATGTAAGCGGAGGAGATATAAGAAAAGCTTTAAATTCTCTTGAAATAGCCATTTTCTCAACTCCAAAGGATGAAGATGGGAATATAAATGTAAATTTAAATATAATGAAAGAGTGTACTCAAAAAAATATATTTAAATATGATAAAAATGGTGACAATCACTATGATATTTTAAGTGCTTTTCAAAAATCAATACGAGGAAGTGATCCTGATGCAGCTTCTTTATATCTTGCTATGCTTATTAAAGGCGGTGACTTAAAGTCAATATGCAGGAGGCTTTTAGTTATTGCAGCGGAGGATATAGGTCTTGCGTATCCACAGGCTATTTCAATAGTAAAGGCATGTACAGATGCAGCACTTGAAATTGGTTTTCCAGAAGCAAGAATTCCACTTTCAGAGGCAACAATACTCCTTGCAACAGCTCCAAAATCAAATTCTGCAATAAAGGCAATAGATTTAGCACTTTCAGAACTTGATAACACCAATATTGGAGAACTTCCAGTGTATCTGCGGGATGGTCATTACGAAGGGGCAAAGGCACTAGGTAGAATGCAAAATTACAAATATCCATATGATTATAAAAATAACTATGTAAAACAGCAGTATTTACCTGATAAGGTTAAGGATAAAAAGTATTATATTTATGGTGAAAACAAGATAGAGCAGGCCTCTAAAAATTATTGGGATAGGATAAAAGGAACAAATAATGAGTGAAGATAATAAGATAAAAATATCAATAAGAAATCTTGTTGAATTTGTAATGAGAAGTGGAAGCATTGATAATAGATTTCAAGGAATGGGAAGAGCTCTAGAAGGAACTAAAATTCATGGAAAATTTCAAAGAGAAAACAAAAAGCTCTATGAGGGCATAGAAAACTGTAAATATTCAAAGGAAGTTTATTTGAAATATGAAACTGAGTATAAAGGAGTAGAGTTCTTAATTGATGGACGTGCAGATGAAATAATAGAGGAAGAAAATAGAGTTGTCATAAATGAAATTAAAAGTACGGGAAGATCACTTGAAGCTATTGAGGAGAATTATAATGAGCTTCATTGGGCTCAGGCAAAGTGCTATGGATATATGTATTCTGAAGAAAATAAAGTGGATAATGTAAATATAAGACTTACATATATAAATGCAGACAGCTACGAAAATAAACAATTTGAAGAAATTATGTCCCATTCTAAACTCCAGGAATATTTTTTTAATATTTTAGATAAATACATAGTATGGGCTCATTTTATACAAGACTGGACATCAAAAAGAAATGCATCTATGAAGGAATTTAAATTTCCCTTTGATGAGTATAGAAATGGTCAAAGAGAACTGGCAGTGCGGGTATATAAAGCTATACAAAAGGATAAAAAAGCATTTATAAAAGCTCCTACGGGTATTGGAAAAACTATGTCAGTTATATTTCCAGCAGTTAAAGCTATGGGAGAAGAAATAAATGAAAGAATTTTTTATTTGACGGCTAAAGGCACAAATGGAAAAGCACCTGAGGATGCACTAGAATTTATGAGGAGTAAGGGACTTAAGGTTAAATCTATTACAGTAACTTCAAAAGAAAAAATATGCTTTAATGATAAGGTTTCCTGTAATCCAGAAGGCTGTGAATTTGCCAGAGGACATTATGACAGGGTAAATGAAGCTATTTTAGACATTATAAATAATGAAGATAATTTTACAAGAGTTGTAATAGAAGAGTATGCAAAAAAGTATAAATTGTGTCCTTTTGAATTTTCTTTGGATTTAACACTTTGGTCGGACATTATAATATGTGATTATAACTATGTATTTGATCCTGCTGTTTATTTAAAGAGATTTTTTTCAGAAAATGGAAGAAATTACACATTTTTAATTGATGAGGCACATAACCTTGTAGATAGGGCAAGAGATATGTATTCAAAGGAGCTTTTAAAAAGTACGGTTATGAGCTTAAAAAAGAATCTCAAGAGTAAAAAAAGCAAAATTTATAAAGTGCTTGATAACATAAATAAAATGTTTATAAGTATAAGGAAATTAGCCGAAGAAAAAAATACTGTAGTTAATAAGGAAATTCCTGATGATCTATTAAGGTACGTATTTAAATTTACAGTAATATGTGAAGAGTGGCTTATTCAAAATTCTAGTGATGAAATATATGAGGATATGCTTCAATTTTATTTTGACTGCATTTCATTTATTAGAATAGCAGAATTTTATGATGATAAATTTGTTTTTTATGGTGAAAAGTCTAAAAATGAATTTAAAATAAAACTTTTTTGCTTAGATCCTTCAAAACTTATTTCAGAGGCTTTAAAGAGAGGGAAAAGTGCTGTATTTTTTTCAGCAACTCTAGAACCCTTGCCATATTATAAAGAAATGTTTGGAGCAGAGGAGGAAGATTATATTATATCCTTAAGGTCTCCCTTTCCGAGTGAAAATAAATGTGTCTTAATTGGAAATAGAATTTCAACTAAATATGTAAATAGGGAAAAAAGTTGTAAAACTATTGCACAATATATAGATGCAATGGTAAGCAGTAAAATTGGAAACTATATGGTTTTTTTTCCTTCCTATAAATATATGAATGAAGTGTATTCCATATTTGCAGAAGAATATAGCCATAATGCTATAGTTCAAGATAGTACTATGGATGAAGAAGCAAGAATAGACTTTATTAATAAATTTAACAACAAGCAAGATGAAGAAGTTATAGGTTTTTGCGTTATGGGAGGAGTTTTTTCTGAAGGCATTGATCTTGCCCATGATAAACTTATTGGGGCTGTAATAGTTGGAGTCGGTCTTCCACAAATATGTATGGAGAGAGATTTAATTAAAGAATATTTCAATAAAAAGAATAATTTCGGATACAAATATGCATATATGTATCCAGGGATAAATAAAGTGCTTCAATCAGCAGGAAGGGTAATACGAACTGAAAATGATAATGGGATTATTATGTTTTTAGATGAAAGGTTTGGTACCAACGAGTATATCAGTTTGCTGAAAAAAGACTACTTTTTTTATCATTATGTTAAAAATAAAGTGGAAATAGAAAAAAATACGAAAAAATTCTGGGAAGACATTTAAAAATGCAAGATTAGTATTGAAAAATTTCATTTTAAGATTATAATAAAAACTATAGCATTTTTCTTAATAAATATACAGGTTATGTTATAAAATATTATAATTTTTTCCGTAATAGAATATAAAATTATATAGATATGTAAGTTAGGGGGCTTGAAAATGATAAAAAGTACGGGGTTACCTGAAAAACAAGGACTCTATGATCCAGCCTTTGAAAGAGATAATTGTGGTATTGGATTCATAGCAAGTATTAAAGGTGAAAAAACTCACAGTATTGTAAAAAAAGGAATTGAGATTTTAGTAAATCTTACACATAGAGGTGCTGTAGGGGCTGATACAAAAACAGGTGATGGTGCTGGAATAATGCTTCAAATTCCAGATGAATTTTTTAGAATTACCTGTGATAATTTAGGTATAGAACTTCCGGAAGAAGGAAAATATGCAGTTGGAATGGTATTTTTACCTAAAGAAATAGCACTCTCAAATCAATGTGAAGGAATTTTAGAAAGAGCAGCTGAAGAAGAAGGACAAAAAGTTTTAGGCTGGAGAGAGGTTCCAAGAGACAATAGATCAATAGGACAAACAGCTAAGGGAAGTGAACCTATTATAAAACAGGTTTTTATAGGCAGCAACTGTGAAAGCCAAGTAGAATTTGAAAGAAAACTCTATATAATAAGAAAAAAATCTGAAAGCGAAGTAAAGAGACTTGTTGAAAGAAGTACTGAATACTTCTATATTTGCAGTCTTTCAAGCCGTACAATAGTGTACAAGGGACTTTTACTTGCAGACCAAATAAAAAGTTTTTATATGGACTTAAATGATATAAACTTTAAAAGTGCTATAGCTTTAGTTCATCAAAGATATAGTACAAATACTTTCCCAACCTGGGATCTTGCACAGCCATTTAGATTTTTAGCTCATAATGGTGAAATTAACACTATAAGAGGAAATAGAAACTGGATGAATGCAAGAGAAGGAGTTTTGAAATCAACTACCTTAGGTAAAGATATTTCAAAACTGTTTCCAATAATAAATCCAAAGGGCAGTGATTCTACTTCTCTTGATAATGTATTTGAACTTCTTGTGGCCGATGGAAGAACACCAGCCGAAGCACTTATGATGCTTATTCCTGAAGCATGGGAAAACAATAAGAAAATGGAAGATTGGAAAAAAGCCTTTTATGAATATCAAGGTACCTTAATAGAGCCATGGGATGGACCAGCAGCAGTTTCCTTTACTGATGGAGTTCAAGTTGGAGCAGTTCTTGACAGAAATGGACTTAGACCTGCTAGATACGTTATAACTAAAGGTGGGGTAGTTGTACTTGCTTCAGAAACAGGAGTTCTTAAGTATGCACCTGAGGAAATAGCTTGCAAGGGAAAACTTCAACCAGGAAAGATGTTTCTCATTGATACTAAAGAGGGAAGAATAATAGATGATTCTGAAATAAAGAAAAAAATCTGCTGCAGCAAAGAATATAAAGAAGTAATAGAAAAAAATAAATTTACACTTAAAGATTTTGCTGCTGCTGAAGTAAATAAAACTAATAATGAAGATGTTTTAAAAGAAAAGCAACAGGCATTTGGATATACTATGGAGGATTTAAAAATTCTTATAGGACCTATGGCGAGGACTGGAAAAGAGCCAGTAGGTTCAATGGGTAATGATGCTCCTCTTGCAGTTTTATCAAATAGACCACAAGTTCTTTTTGCATACTTTAAACAGCTTTTTGCTCAGGTTACAAATCCACCTATTGATCCTATAAGAGAAGAGCTTGTAACTTCACTTAAAAATTATATTGGATCACAAGGAAATATACTCAATAAGGAAGCTTCTGAAAATCCATTTATAGAGATAGAAGAACCAATACTTTCCGATGCGGAAATAAGCAAAATAAAAAATCTTAGAAACAAGGATTTTAGAACTACAACTATACCTATTACTTTTAAATATGATACAGGTGTTGAAGGTTTTAAAGAAGCACTTAAGGGAATATGTGAAAGAGCTTCTCTTAGAATTAAAGAAGGCTTCAATATAATTGTTTTAAGTGATAAAAATATGGATTCCTATGAAGCAGCAATACCTAGTCTTCTTGCAGTTTCAGCAGTACAGCATCATCTTATAAGAGAAAAAACACGTACAAAGGTATCTATTATAGTTGAAACAGGAGAAGCAAGAGAAACAATGCACTTTGCACTTTTAATAGGCTATGGTGCTACAGCAGTTAATCCTTACATTGCTTTTGAAACTATAAGTGAGCTAGTTAAGGAAGATGAAATAGAAGGCGTTGATGAGAAAAAAGCAGTAGCTAACTACTTAAATGCAATAAATCATGGACTTCTTAAGATTTTGTCAAAAATGGGAATATCAACACTTAGAAGTTATCATGGAGCAGAAATTTTTGAAGCAATTGGATTAAACAGCGAATTTACAAATAAATATTTTGAAGGAACTCCTTCTAGAATTGAAGGTATAGGCATAGAAGAAGTTGCTAAAGAAGTGCTTATAAGACACGAAAATGCCTTTAATAAAATAAGAAAGCCTGTTTCTGTACTTGATGTTGGAGGACAGTATAAATGGAGAAAAAGTGGTGAATTCCATCTTTTCAATCCTGAAACAATATATAAACTTCAGGTTTCAGCTAGAAATAAAGACTACAAATTGTTTAAAGAATATACAGGTGCCGTAAATAATCAAGACAAGGAATTATGTACTATAAGAGGATTATTTAAATTTAAGAACTTAAATCCTATTCCAATTGATGAAGTTGAACCTGTAAATGAAATATTAAAGAGATTTTGTTCTGGAGCTATGTCTTTTGGTTCTATAAGCAAAGAGGCACATGAAACAATAGCTATTGCAATGAATAGAATTGGCGGAAAAAGCAACTGTGGAGAAGGCGGAGAAGACAACGAAAGATATAAGAAAGATCCTAATGGAGACTGGAGAAGAAGTGCTATTAAGCAGATAGCTTCTGGTAGATTTGGAGTTACTACAGAGTATCTTGTAAATGCAGATGAACTTCAAATAAAAATGGCTCAGGGTGCAAAACCAGGAGAAGGCGGTCAGCTTCCAGGGAAAAAAGTAGATAAAAATATTGGTAGAGTTAGACACTCAACACCTGGCATAGATCTTATTTCACCACCACCTCACCATGATATATATTCAATTGAAGATTTGGCACAGCTTATATTTGATCTTAAATGTGTAAATCCTTCTTCAAGAGTAAGCGTAAAGCTTGTTTCAGAGGTAGGAGTTGGAACAGTTGCAGCTGGAGTTGCAAAGGCACATGCAGATTCAATACTTATAAGCGGTCATGATGGAGGAACAGGTGCAGCACCATTATCTTCAGTAAAACATGCTGGTATTCCTTGGGAACTTGGATTATCTGAAACTCAACAGGTACTTCTTTTAAACAGCCTTAGAAGTAGAGTTGTACTTCAAACAGATGGACAATTAAAAACAGGAAGAGATGTTGTAGTAGCAGCACTTCTTGGAGCTGAAGAATATGTATTTGCAACAACACTTCTTGTAGTAATGGGATGTACAATGCTTAGAAAATGTCATTCAAATACTTGTGACATGGGAATAGCAACTCAAGATCCTGAGCTTAGAAAGAGATTTAAAGGAAAACCAGAATATATTATTAACTTCCTTACATTTATAGCAGAGGAAGTAAGAGAGTATATGGCTCGACTTGGTTTTAGAAGCATAAATGAGATGATAGGCAGAGTAGATAAATTAGATACTAAGGATGCTGTAACTCATTGGAAAGCAAAGAAATTAGACTTCTCAAATATACTATATAAACCTGATATGCCTAAGAGAATTAAACCTTACTGCACTGTAGCTCAAGATCATGGTCTTGATAAATGCATGGATTACAAGCTTATAGAAGTTGCAAAAGAAGCTCTTAATAACAAGAAGAGTGTAGTTGGAAATTTTGAAATAAAAAATGTAGATAGATCAGTTGGAGCAATGCTCAGTGGCAAGATAGCAAAATTGTATGGTGAAGAAGGACTAGAAGAGGATACTATTAAATATCACTTCACAGGTTCAGCAGGTCAAAGCTTTGGTGCATTTGGCATGAAGGGACTTACACTTGAACTTGAGGGAGATGCAAATGATTATGTAGGAAAAGGTCTTTCTGGTGGAAAGATAATAATAAAAACTCCTAAAGCTGCTACTTATAAGCAGGATGAAAATGTAATAGCTGGAAACACTATTATGTATGGTGCAACAAGCGGAAAAGTATTTATAAATGGACTCGTAGGAGAGCGTTTTGCAGTTAGAAACAGTGGAGCATACGCTGTTGTTGAAGGTGTAGGAGATCACGGCTGCGAATACATGACTGGCGGCGCAGTTGTTGTTATAGGTAAAACTGGCAGAAACTTTGCAGCTGGTATGAGCGGTGGACTTGCTTTTATACTTGATGAAGATGGTGACTTTGCTTCAAAATGTACTAATGAAATTATTGAAATTACACCTGTAGATGACGCTGAAGATGAGAAAATGTTATATGACTTTATAAAAGAACATTACGATTATACTGAAAGTGTTAAAGCTAAAGATATTCTTGATAATTGGGATGAATATAAGTCAAAGTTCAAGAGAGTCATACCTACAGCTTATAAGCTTATTTTAGAAGCGGACAGACAAAAATCTGTGGCAGCAGACATGTAGTGGGAGGTGCAGAGATGGGAAAATTAACTGGATTTAAAGAATATAAAAGAGAAGTTTCTATTAAACGTCCTGTAAATGTAAGAATAAAGGATTATAAAGAAGTATATGAAAGACTAAATGAGGATGGCATTAAAACTCAAGCAGCAAGATGTATGGATTGCGGTATACCTTTTTGCTCATGGGGATGTCCACTTGGAAATTTAGTACCTGATTTTAATGATATGATATATAAAAATGAATGGAAAAAGGCTTATGAGAGAATTTCTCTCACAAGCAACTTCCCAGAATTTACAGGAAGAGTTTGCCCTGCACTATGTGAAGGTTCTTGTACTCTTGGCTCAAATTCTGACTCTGTTTCCGTTGAAGAAATAGAGTATGCAATAATTGAAAGAGCATATAAAGAAGGTTGGGTTAAGGTGCAGCAGCCAAAGGTTAGAACTGGAAAGAAGGTAGCTGTTATAGGTTCAGGCCCAGCAGGACTTGCAGCAGCAGCAGAACTTAATTCTGTTGGTCATTCTGTAACTGTATTTGAAAGAGCTGACCAAATTGGAGGACTTTTAAGATATGGTATTCCAGATTTTAAGCTTGAAAAGCATGTTATAGATAGAAGAATAGATATAATGGAGAAGTCTGGTATAGAGTTTAAAACATCTGTGAATGTTGGACTTGATGTGGACATAAAAGATATATTTGATAAATTTGATAGTGTGCTTTTAACTGGAGGTTCTACTATACCAAGAAATTTAAAAGTTGAAGGAAGAGAACTTGATGGAATTCACTTTGCTGTAGATTACTTAAAGCAGCAGAATATGCGAAACGCAGGAATTAAAATAGATGGTGAAGAAATTAATGCAAAGGACAAGGTTGTTGTAGTTGTAGGTGGTGGAGATACAGGTTCTGACTGTATAGGAACAGCTATAAGGCAGGGAGCTAAAAAGGTATTACAGTATGAAATAATGCCTAAGGCACCAATTAAAAGAGACAAAACTATGCCATGGCCGCTTTTCCCTAGAACCTTTAAAACAACATCTTCTCATGAAGAAGGCTGTGTAAGGGAATTTTGTGTTTCAACTAAAAAGGTTGAGGGCAAGGATGGACATATCGATACTCTGCATGGCATTAGGGTAGAATGGAAGAAAGATGATACTGGAAGAATGACTATGACAGAAGTACCTGGCAGTGAATTTTCAGAGCATGTTGATTTAATACTCATAGCAATGGGCTTTGTACATCCTCAACATGAAGGAATTATAAATGACCTTAGCTTAAAGCTTGATGGAAGAGGAAATGTTCTTACAGATGAAAATCATATGACTAGTGTAAAAAAAGTATTTTCTGCTGGTGATATGAGAACTGGACAATCACTTGTAGTTCGTGCAATGCACGATGGTAGACAGGCAGCAAAAGCTATAGATGAATATTTAATGGGTGAGACTTCACTTATGGGATAGGAAATTTAGGAGAGCGGTAAGTTAGGCTCTCCTAAGTTTTTTAATGTGGAGGAAAAGATTATTTTAGAGTACAGAGTACAGATGACAGAGTACAGTGAAGGATGATTTTTCTCCGCTATGCTACGAAAAACCTGAAACTTAATGCTGCGCATGGCATAAATATAATGTCAGCGAAGCGGACATTATTAAGTTCTAAGATTTACCTAAGAGAAACGAAAGGTAAATCCACCTTCATTGTACTCTGTTTTTATAGTTGACAAAAACACTCGGATTTGATATTATAAATTATATTATAGAAAATTTTCCCGTTTTAAAGGAAGTGAGTTAATGAAACTGTCTACTAAAGGACGATATGGTGTTAAAGCGATGGTAGATTTGGCACTTCACTGTAACAGCGAACCAGTTTCAATAAAAAGTATTTCAGAAAGACAAGCTATATCAGAGGCTTACTTAGAGCAACTTTTTGCCCCTTTAAGAAAGGCAAAGTTGATTAAAAGTATAAGAGGTGCTCAAGGAGGCTATGTGCTTGGAAAAGATCCTAAAGATATATTTATTTCTGATATTTTAGATGTCTTAGAGGGACCTATAGAAGTATCAGAATGCGTTGAGGAAGAAGGAATATGTGGTAACAGCAATTCATGTCCTACAAGGTTGTTATGGGTCAAAATTAAAGAAAGCATAGATCATGTTACTAATACTATTAGTTTACAAGATATGATAGATGATTATAATGGTATAAAAACGAATGAGGAAAAATAAAAAGCAGAGACTTAGAAGGGTCTCTGCTTTTTTGAATGCAATTAAAACAGAGAACAGAGTACAAAGTACAGAGTACAGTGAAGGATGACTTTTCTCCGCTATGCTGCAAAAAATCTAAAATTTAATGCTTGCGCATGGGGTAAAATATAGTGTTCAGCGCAGATGAAACTATTAAGTTCTAAGATTTACCTGAGAGAAACGAAAGGTAAATCCACATTCATTGTACTCTGTGCTCTGTACTTTGTACTCTATTTGTAATATTTTTAAGCGGAAAAATTAAATTACAAGTATATCCTTAAAAAAAAGGGGTTAACCTACAATTAGGGTGATTTTTATGATGAGAAGTAGAGATTTTATGTTTGCAAATGCATACTCTGTAGACGGTAAAAGGATAGGGAGAATAGAAGACTTATTGCTAAATTTTAATGACGGTACTATTGAGGGATTTAGAATAAATAAGGGTAGTATATTTAACAAAAGTATTTGTATTAGTAAAGATAATGTTATATGCATTAGCTCAAAACTTATAGTTAGGGAAGAAGAATTTAGAGGAGAATTTGTTGAGTTTAAAAATATAAAGGGTATGGAGACTATAAATGTTGATGGGCTTATACTTGGGGTTGTAGAGGAAATAATATTTGATGAAATGAATCTTAAAATCAAAGGTCTTATTATATCAAAAGGCATTTTTGACAATATAATATCTGGTAAGAAAATTATTTTGCAAGGAAACTATATAATAGGGAAAAATAATTTACTTTGTCTTGCTAAACAAGAAAAATTTAATTTTGTAAGGATATTTCATAATATTGCAATGGAAGTTGATAAAAATGAAAAAAATATATAAATACATAATAGCGATAGTATTAATTATAATTATTTTAATTGTACTTAGTAAAATTAAAATATTTAAAACAGTATTTTATTTAGTTCTTCTAAGTTTTATTATGGCATATTTATTAAAACCAATACACTTAATTTTAATAAATAGAGGGGTAAATAAAAAAGTTTCTGCACTGTTTCTTGTAAGTGTTATGATAATTACCATTTTAGGCTTTATAGTTTTTCTTATTCCATCAATATTGAAAGAGACGCTAACTGTTGATGTTACGAGATCAGAGATAAAAAATTACATTGAAAAAATACAGAATTTTGTGAAGCCATTGTCTAAAAGTTCACCTGGAGACAATTTAGTCATAAGTATATATGACAAATTTAATTATGAACTTAAAATTATAATAAATAAAATAGTAAATTTAGTTCTTATAATTTGTCAAAATGCATTGGATGCTACAATATTCCCAATAATATCATATTACTTTTTAGCTGATTGGGATGAAATAAGAAAAGGAGTAATAAAAATTGTCCCTTATAAATATAGAAATGTAGTAAAAAAAATAGCCTATGATGTTGATATTATTTTAAGCAAATATACTATATGTCAACTTGCATTGTGCACATTTATAGGTATACTTACATTTATTATACTGAGTATTCTGAAGGTAAATTATCCTATTTTACTATCTATAATAAATGGACTATTCAATATAATACCGTATTTTGGACCTATATTTGGTGCAATACCCTCCATAATAGTAGCGCTTTTGATTTCACCTAGAAAGGCAATTTATACAGCAATAGCACTTTATTTAATTCAAATTATAGAGGGAAATATTATTTCTCCTAAAATGACAGGAGACTCAGTTGATATGCATCCACTTGTTGTAATAATACTACTAATAATTGGAGAAAAACTTGGAGGTTTTGTTGGAATGGTTTTAGTTATTCCAGCAGCAGTTATAGTAAGGGTGATTTATGAGGACTTAAATTATTATTTATTTTAGCTGTTAAAACTATTTTGCTTGACAATGCATTAAATATTAACTATAATTTATTTGTCTTTTTAAATATAGTGAAGCGATGATAAGAATTAGTAAATATGTCTTAATATTTAGAGAAAAAGTGGTTGGTGAAAACTTTTTATTTGGCATTTTGAAGCTGTCTTTGAGCTATTTGTTAATATAAGTGGCACATATGTGTAATTAGGGTGGTACCGCGGAAATTTGGCTTTCGTCCCTTCGTTTGAAGGATGAGGGCTTTTTGTTTTACATAGAATTTTAAAAAATATTTGGAGGAGATACATAATGAAATATATGGGGTTAAATGATATTAGAGAAGCATATTTAAGTTTTTTTGAAAGTAAAGGACATCTAAGGCTTCCAAGTTTTTCACTTGTTCCTAATAACGATAAAAGTTTATTACTAATTAATGCAGGAATGACACCTTTAAAGCCATATTTTACAGGACTTCAAGTTCCACCTAGAAAAAGAGTAACCACTTGCCAAAAGTGCGTAAGAACAGGGGATATAGAAAATGTAGGAAAGACTGCAAGACATGCTACTTTCTTTGAGATGTTAGGTAATTTTTCTTTTGGAGACTATTTTAAAAATGAAGTTATTCCATGGGCTTGGGAGTTTATAACTGAAGTCTTGGAATTGCCAAAGGATAGATTATATATAACTATTTATCTTGATGATGATGAAGCTTTTAAAATATGGACTGAAAAAGCAGGAGTAGATCCTAAGAGAATATTTAGACTTGGAAAAGAAGATAACTTTTGGGAACATGGTTCCGGCCCATGCGGACCTTGCTCTGAAATACATTTTGATAGAAAAGGCGGAAAAACTGTAGAAACTATTGAAGAATTTGTAAAGGCACAAGACGAAGATAGAATAATAGAATTTTGGAATCTTGTTTTTACACAATTTGATAAGGATGAAGAAGGAAACTATAATAAACTTTTAAACCCTAATATAGATACAGGTATGGGACTTGAAAGAATGGCAACTATAATGCAGGGAACAAACACTATATTTGAAGTTGATACTATGAAAAATATATTAAATGAAGTTGCAAAAGTATCAAATGCAAAATATGGTGAAGATGACAAGAAAGATCTTTCAATCAGGATTATAACTGATCATGTTAGAAGTGTTACATTCATGATAAGCGATGGAATATTGCCATCAAATGAAGGAAGAGGATATGTTCTTAGAAGACTTTTAAGAAGAGCTTCAAGACATGGTAAAGCACTTGGAATTAATAAAGCATTTTTATGTGATATTTGTAAAGTTGTAATAGAGGATTCAAAAGGTGCTTATCCTGAACTTGCAGAAAAGAAGGATTATATAAAGAAAGTAATACAACTTGAAGAAGAAAGATTCTCTCAAACTATAGACAGTGGTATTCAAATACTTAAGGAATATGTAGATGAGATTGGAAAAGAAGATAAAGTTTTAGATGGAGCTAAGGCATTTAAGCTTTATGATACTTACGGTTTCCCAGTTGAACTTACAGAAGAAATACTTGAAGAAAAAGGAATCAAAGTCGATAGAGATGGTTTTGATAGAGAAATGCAGCTTCAAAGAAAAAGAGCAAGAGAAGCAAGAGAAGAATCAAACTATATGGGTAAGGACATAAAAACTATAGATAAGATAGATTCTACTGTAGAGACTGTTTTTACAGGATATGATTCTTTGGAGAGCACTTCAAAGGCTGATATCTTAATAAAAGATGAAGAAATGGTTGAAATATTGAATGCAGGAGAAACAGGAGCAGTAGTTGTTTCCAAAACGCCTTTTTATGCTGAAATGGGTGGTCAAATAGGTGACACAGGAGCAATTATAGGAAAGCATGGTGAAGCAAAAGTTGTTGACTGTAGGAAAAATATATCTGGTAAAACAATTCAATTTGTTGAAATTTTAAGTGGATATATCGAAAAAGGTGAAGAGGTTCAATTAAAAGTTAATAAAAATAGAAGAGAAAATATAGCAAAGAACCATACAGCAACTCATATGCTTCAGGAAGCTTTAAAGTCAGTGCTTGGAGATCATGTACATCAATCAGGTTCTTATGTTGATGATGAAAAATTAAGATTTGATTTTACTCATTTTACAGGGGTTACCGATAAAGAACTTGTAGAAGTAGAGAGAATAGTAAATAAAGAAATAATGAAAATTTACGATGTTAATACTGATGTAATGACTCTTGAAGAAGCTAAGAAAACTGGTGCAACTGCTTTATTTGATGATAAATATGGTGAAAGTGTAAGGGTTGTTTCAGTTGGCGATTTCAGCAAGGAATTTTGTGGTGGTACTCATGTAAAAAATAGTGGGGAAATAGGATTATTTAAAATAGTATCTGAAAGTGGAGTTGCAGCAGGCATAAGAAGAATAGAGGCTGTGACTGGAATTACTGCTGTTGAATACGTAGAAGAAAAAGAAAATTTAATAAGAAGCATAGAAAATGAATTTAAATGTTCAGATAAGGATATAATAAATAAAATAGAGCAGCAAGTATCAGAAATTAAGGCAAAAGAAAAAGAAATAGCTGCACTTAAATCAAAACTTGCTGGTGGAGCTGAAGATGAAATACTTAAAGCCTTAGATAATGTCAAAGATGTTAAATATGCTGCTTATTATGTAAAAGATATTGATTCAAATTCATTAAGAGAACTATGTGATAAGGTTAGAAGCAAGATCGGAGAAGGTGTAGTTCTTCTCGGAACTTCAAGCGAGAATAAGGTTCAATTAGTAGCTATGGCTAGTAAAGGAGCAGTATCGAGAGGAGTTCACTGTGGTAAACTCATAAAAGAAGTTGCAAATATTTGTGGTGGAAATGGAGGAGGAAGACCTGATATGGCTCAAGCAGGTGGAAAATCTCCTGAAAAATTAGAATTTGCACTTAGTGAAGCAAAAAAAGTACTGGAAAAATTAGTAAAGTAGTATACAATTACTATAATATGATTTATAATAATATTAAAGCACAAGTTTATTACTAATTAAAAAGGGGTGAATATGTAAAATGGGGAATATAAATAACGACGATACTATAGAATTTGATGTACTAAAAAATAAAAAGGATCTCACAAAAGCAATTTTAAGTGAAGTATATAAAGCATTAAAAGAAAAAGGATACAATCCGGTAGACCAATTGGTTGGATATTTGATATCCGGTGACCCTACTTACATAACTAACTACAATGGTGCACGTGCTTTAGTTAGAAAATTAGAGAGAGATGAAATACTAGAAGAAGTTTTGAAATCTTATCTTGATGTTTAAATAAAAGTGCCCTTTTAGGGCATTTTTGTTTTATGATTAAGTTGATTTGTCTAAAAATGCATCAAAGTAGAGTTAGTTTTGTTACGTTATTATAATTTAAGGAGTTATTAAATGAGGATACTTGGAATAGATGTTGGAGATAGAACAATAGGTATGGCAATAAGTGATCCACTTGGTTTTACCGCTCAAGGTATAGGAACAATAAGAAGGAAAAATGAACAATACGATATTGATGAACTAAAAAAAGTTTGTGATAATTATAATGTTGATACCATAGTATGTGGACTCCCTAAAAACATGAATGGTACTGTAGGACCACAAAGCGAAAAGGTATTAGCATTTTGTGAAATAATAAAGGAAGTTATTAAGCTTCCAATAAAAATGTGGGATGAAAGACTTACAACTGTTGCAGCCAATAGAGCTATGCTTGAAGCAGATTTATCAAGGGCTAAAAGAAAAAAAATAGTTGATAAGGTCGCAGCTACATATATTTTACAAGGATATTTAGATAGCATATATAAAAGTCAAATTTGACAAAATCTTATTTGAAATCTAAAATATAATATTATACTGGAGGATTTAATCATATGGAAAATGATGTAGATAAAATAACTCTTTTGGATGAAGATGGAAAAGAAAACACCTTTGAAGTTGTAACTAAAATGGATATTGAAGATAATGAATATGTAATTGTTATCCCTGAAAATGCTCCTGAAGATTCAGAAGCTATAATACTAAAAATAGATAAAGATGAAAATGGCGATGATATTTTATTTACAGTTGAAGATGATGATGAATTTAAAATAGTATCAGAAGCATATGAAGCTTTATTTTCTGGAGATTCAGAATAGTGTATGTTTATTTAACTTTTTGAAATGGGTGATAAAAATGAATGTAATGTCTCCAACAGAGATTGAAAAGCTTAAGAACAATCTTAAAGATAAAGGCTATAAACTAACTCCTCAAAGGAGAGCGGTTTTAGATATAATAATAAAGAATGAAGGTAAACACCTTACAGTTGAGGAATTATATGATCTAGTTAAAGTTGAGTGTCCTGAAATTGGTCTTGCAACTGTTTATAGAACCATACAACTTCTGGAAGATATAGGAGTTGTTTCTAAACTTGAGCTAAATGACGGATGCAGTAGATATGAACTGGTTCATGGAAGTGAAATTCATCAACACCACCATTTAATTTGTACTAATTGTGGCAAGGTAATGGAAGTGCAAGGAGATTTATTAGAAAGCTTAGAAGAAAAAATAGAAAAGCAATATGATTTCCTTGTTAAAAACCACAGTGTTAAATTTTATGGTTTATGTAGTGATTGCAGAAAGAAGCTGTAAATTTCAAACAATTTATAGTTGATATAAAATATAAAAAAGAAGGAGGGGAGAACCACGCGAAGAGAAAAAGATAAAATAAAAATAATTCCCCTTGGTGGTGTAAATGAAATAGGTAAGAACTTAACGGTTATTGAATATAGAAATGAAATAGTCGTTATAGACTGCGGCCTTAAGTTTCCAGATGAAGAGATGTTTGGTATAGATATTGTAATACCAGATATCAGTTATTTGATTAAAAATGCAGAAAAAGTAAAGGGGATATTTTTAACACATGGGCATGAAGATCATATTGGTGCGCTTCCATATGTGTTAAGAGATTTAAATGTTCCGGTATATGGTACAAAGCTTACTATAGGAATAGTTGAAACAAAACTTAAGGAACATAACTTGCTCGGCAGTGTAGATTTAAAGGTTATTAAGGCTAGAGATATAGTTAAGCTTGATAATATGTCCGTTGAATTTATAAGGCAAAGCCATAGTATTGCTGATTCTGTAGCCATAGCTATTCACACACCAATGGGGGTCGTTCTTCACACTGGGGATTTTAAAATCGATTATACTCCTATAGATGGATGTGTTGCTGATTTTGCACGTTTTGCAGAACTTGGCAAAAAAGGAGTATTAGCAATGATGTGCGACAGTACAAATGTTGAAAGGCCAGGATATACGAGAACTGAACGTACGGTGGGGGAGACATTCAATAATATATTTGCAAAAACTAAGGGCAGAATTATTATTGCTACGTTTGCTTCAAATATTCATAGAATACAGCAAATAGTTGAAGCTGCTGAAAAGTTTGACAGAAAAGTTGCTGTTTCAGGAAGAAGTATGGAAAATATTGTAGCAGTTGCTATAGAACTTGGATACCTCAAAGTTAATGAAGGTGTTGTTATAGGAGTTGAGGCAATAAATAGATATCCAGATGATAAAATTGTGATTATAACAACAGGAAGTCAAGGAGAGCCAATGTCAGCACTTTCAAGAATGGCAGCTTCAGAACATAAGAAGGTAACTATTCAAGACGGGGATACTGTAATAATATCTGCTAACCCTATTCCTGGAAATGAAAAGTTAGTTTCAAGGGTTATAAATCAGCTGTTTAAAAAAGGTGCAGATGTTATTTATGAAGGACTTGCAGATGTACATGTTTCTGGTCATGCATGTCAAGAAGAATTGAAAATGATGCATACGCTTATAAAACCAAGATTTTTTATTCCTGTTCATGGTGAGTATAGACACCTTAAGCAGCATGCAGAACTTGCAGTAAGTTTAGGTATGCCAAGACAAAATATTGTACTTTCAGATAATGGTGATGTTATAGAGGTAACAAGAGACAGTATAAAGAAAAGTGGTACAGTAGTTTCAGGTCAAGTTTTTGTAGATGGGCTCGGCGTTGGAGATGTTGGTAATATTGTTTTGAGAGATAGAAAGCATTTATCTCAGGATGGCATATTGACTGTTGTGGTTACCATAGAAAAGGAAAGTGGAAGTGTTATTGCTGGACCAGATATCATTTCAAGAGGATTTGTTTATGTAAGAGAATCTGAAGATTTAATGGATCAGGCAAGAGAACTTGTAAAAAATGCTCTTAAAGAGTGTGAAGATAACCACATTAAAGAATGGGCTACAATTAAGTCAAATGTTAAAGAAGTTTTAAGAGGTTTCTTGTATGAAAAAACTAAGAGGAAACCAATGATATTACCTATTATAATGGAAATATAACCCTTTGAGTTAAATAATATTATGAATTTGACATTTTAGCATAGTAATATTAAAATAAATTGGGTACTATTAAGTAGCCAATTTATTTTTATGATATTTAAAGTTAATATTTTATCAATATATGGAGGAAAAGAAATGGAAAAGTTTACCAGAGAAGATATAAGAAATGTTGCAATAATCGCGCACGTTGACCACGGTAAAACAACTCTTGTAGATGCATTATTGAGACAAAGTCATATATTTAGAAGTAATGAAAAAGTTCAGGAAAGAGTTATGGATTCTAATGATCTTGAAAAGGAAAGAGGAATAACAATACTTTCTAAGAATACATCTGTAATGCATAAAGGAGTTAAAATAAATATAGTTGATACTCCAGGTCATGCTGATTTTGGTGGAGAAGTTGAACGTGTTCTTAAGATGGTGGACAGCGTACTTTTATTAGTAGATGCTTTTGAAGGTCCTATGCCACAGACAAAATTTGTATTAAAGAAAGCATTAGAACTTGGATTAAAGCCAATTGTTGTAGTTAATAAAATTGATAAGCCAAATGCAAGACCAGCTCAAGTTTTAGATGAGATATTTGATTTATTTGTAGAACTTGGAGCAAATGATGAACAGCTTGAATTCCCTATTGTTTATGCATCAGCAAAGGCTGGAATTGCAAAGTATGAGCTTGAGGATGATAATAATACAATGGAGCCAATATTTGAAACAATAATAAAACATGTAGCTCCACCTGAAGGATATTTGGATGAACCTATGCAGATGCTTGTTTCAACAATCGATTCAAATGAATATGTTGGAAGAATAGCTATAGGAAAAGTTGAAAGAGGTACTATTAAAAAGAATCAACAGGCTGTCTTAATAAGAAGAGATGGGGCACAAGAAAATGTAAAAATTTCTAGCTTATTTGTTTATGAAGGTTTAAAAAGAGTGGAAGCATCAGAAGTAAAACTTGGAGATATAGCTGTTGTTTCGGGAATACCAGATGTTAATATAGGAGAAACAATTGCGGATACTTCAAGACCTGAAGCACTACCTTTTATAGATATTGATGAACCTACACTTAGTATGTATTTTATGGTAAATGATTCTCCTTTTGCAGGCAAGGAAGGTGAATTTATAACTTCTAGACATATAAGAGATAGACTAACAAAAGAGCTTGAAACAAATGTAAGCTTAAGAGTTGAAGAAACTGATTCGCCTGATAAATTTAAAGTCAGTGGAAGAGGAGAACTTCATCTTTCAATATTAATAGAAACTATGAGAAGAGAAGGATTTGAGTTTCAAGTTTCAAAACCAATGGTAATATACAAAGAAGAAAATGGAAAGAAGCTTGAGCCAATAGAATATCTTACAATAGATGTGCCAGAAGAATTTATGGGTGTTGTAATGGAAAAGCTTGGACCTAGAAAAGCAGAACTTGTTAATATGACATCTGCAATAAATGGTTATACAAGACTTGAATTTAAAATACCATCAAGAGGTTTAATTGGTTTTAAAAATGAGTTTATGACAGACACTAAAGGAAATGGTATAATGAACTCGGTTTTAGATGATTATGAGCCATATAAAGGAGATATTCCTGGAAGATCAAGAGGATCAATTGTTTCCTTCGATACAGGAACATCAGTAGCTTATGGATTGTTTAGTGCTCAGGACAGAGGAAAGCTATTTATAGGAGCAGGCGTTGAAACGTATGAAGGAATGATAGTTGGAGAATGTTCAAGGGCAGAAGATTTGGAAGTTAATGTATGTAAGAAGAAACATCTTTCAAACTGTAGATCATCAGGTGCAGATGAATCCTTAAAGCTTGTACCACCACCAGATATGACTTTGGAGAAATGCCTTGAATTCATTGCAGCAGATGAATTTGTAGAAGTTACACCTAAAAGTATTAGAATGAGAAAGAAGATATTGGATACTAATCTTAGAAGAAAAAACAGAGGAAAATAGAGAACCATAATTAAGGGGAATGGGTTTATGGAAAATAAGAAATTATTTATTAAAAGAAAAATTTCTATTTTAATTTGTTGTCTGATTGTTATTTTAGTTTTATTATCATATTTAAATTCTGTAATACGAAATCCGTTTAAGATAAATAATAAGTATAGATTTGAAGTTAAAAAAGATGATAACTTATATAAAATAATAGATTCGTTGGATAAGAATAATTTAATTAAAAACAAGTTCTTTCTTAAGGCATATGTTAAATACAAAAAATTTCCCGGTGAAATTAAACCGGGATTTTATTCAATAAAAGCTGGAGAAAATATAGATTCGCTTGTAAATGACATGAAAAATGGAATTTTTGATGACACATATATAAGGGTGACAATGCCGGAAGGATTTCAAATAACGCAGATGGCAAGTTTGCTAGAGAAAAAGGGAGTAATATCAAGTGATAAGTTTTTAAAAGCATGTCAAGAATATACTATTCCTAGTTACATAAAAAATGATAATAAAAGAAAGTATAAACTTGAAGGCTATCTTTTCCCGGATACTTATGAATTCAAAAAAAACATGACAGGAAAAGAAATAATAGACATTATGCTTGAAAGATTTAAATCAGTGATTACTGGTATTAAAAAGGAGTCTGGAACTAAAATAAATGATATTGATAGGATAATAACAATGGCTTCAATTGTAGAACGTGAAGCAGAGGTTCAGAAAGAAAGAGCAGTAATTTCATCGGTTTTCTATAATAGAATGAGGCTCAATATGAAGCTTCAATCCTGTGCTACTGTAGAATATGCTCTTGGCTATCATAAAGATAAACTTACATATAATGATCTTAAAATAAATTCTACTTATAATACATATCTTGTAGATGGTATGCCAGAAGGGCCTATATGTTCTCCAGGTAAGGCTTCAATAATTGCAGCAATTAATCCTAAAAATACAGATTATATTTATTTTGTATCCCAAAATGATGGAACACATTTTTTCACAAAAGATTACAAAGAATTTTTAAAGATTAAAGAAAAAACTCAGGGATTTTAATTTTGGAGGAATTCTAATGAGCAAAATAATGTACGATTACATTGAAAATTATATAAGAGAATTAATTCCTGAAAGACAGGGTTTACTTAAAGAGTTAGAAGAATACGCTGAAAGTAATAACGTGCCAATAGTTCAAAAGGAGACTGCTAAATTTCTTGAATTAATGGTAAAAATAAAAAGGCCGCTTAAAATACTTGAACTTGGAACCGCCATAGGGTATTCTGCAATTTTAATGGCTATTAATTCAGAGGCTCATATAACATCTGTAGATAGAAGTGAAGATATGGTAAATATAGCACTCGAAAATATACATAAATATGGATTGGACAAAAGAATAGATGTTATATTGGGTGATTGTATGGAGTGTTTAAAAAAGCTTAATGATGAATATGACATTATATTTATAGATGCTGGAAAAGGGCATTATGAGGATTTTTTTAATGAATGTCTTAGAATGTTAAAAAAGGATGGAATTGTAATAGCCGACAATGTACTATTTAGAGGTATGGTAGCGAATAGAGAATTATTACAAAGAAGAAAAATCACCATAGTTAAAAGAATGAAAAATTATCTTGATATGGTTTCTAATAATAAAAGTTTAATTACTTCTGTAATTCCAATGGGAGATGGAATTGCAGTTACAACAAGGAGGCAGGATTGTGAATAAACCGGAGATATTAGCACCAGCTGGAAACTTAGAAAAATTAAAGACTGCCATTGAGTATGGAGCAGATGCAGTTTATCTTGGGGGAAGTAAGCTTAATTTAAGAGCATTTGCAGATAACTTTGGTTCGGATGAATTAAAACAAGGAATTGATTTTGCACATTCATTAGGAAAAAAAGTATATGTAACTTTAAATGTTTTTCCTCATAATGAAGATTTAATTGGACTAGAAGATTATTTGAAAGAACTGTATAATTTAAAAGTTGATGCAATTTTAGTTTCAGATCCTGGAATAATAATGACTGCAAAAGAAGTTGTTCCAGAACTTGAATTACATTTAAGCACTCAGGCAAATAATGTAAATTGGAAATCAGCATTATTTTGGCACAAACAAGGAGTTAAAAGAATAGTTCTTGCAAGAGAAATGTCTCTTGAGGAAATAAAAGAAATTAGAAGAAATCTTCCAGAAACTTGTGAAATTGAAGCTTTTGTTCATGGCTCTATGTGTATTTCTTATTCAGGAAGATGTCTTTTATCTAATTATATGACGGGAAGAGATTCAAATAGAGGACAATGCGCTCAACCATGCAGATATAAATACGCTCTTGTTGAGGAAAAAAGGCCTGGACAGTATTTTCCTATAATGGAAGATGATAAAGGGACATATATAATGAATTCAAAGGATCTTTGCATGATTGAACATATTCCCGATTTAGTTGAGTCAGGTATAAATTCTTTAAAAATTGAAGGAAGAATGAAAAGTGCATATTATGTTGCCTCTGTTGTGAAAGCATACAGGGAAGCTTTAGACAAGTATTTTGAAAATCCTTCTGAGTATAAATTTGATCCTAAATGGATGGATTATTTAATGAAACCAAGTCACAGAGGATATTGTACAGGATTTTATTATGGAGAAGACAATAGACAGTATTATGGATCTTCATCATATATAAGAGATTTTGATATAGCTGGAATAGTAAAAGACTATGATAAAGAAACAAATACTGCAACTATAGAGCAGAAGAATAAGGTGTATTCTGGAGATATTGTAGAAGTTTTAAGACCTAAAGGCGAAAATTTCGAAATTATGCTAACAGATATTAGAAATGAAAAAGGTGAAGAAATAGAAAGTACACCTGTTGCACAAATGATTTATACAATAAAATGTGATATGGTTTTAGAAAAGGGTAATATGCTAATTAAGCAGAAATAATAATTTAAGATTGAATAAAATGCCTCATTTTAGTCAAAGATTTAGACTATGGTGAGGTGTTTTTATGTATAAATCAAAAATCAGATGCATGTCTATACTTGTTATACTAGTTATTGCTTTTTCTTTTTTAATATATAGATTGTACATTATTATGAATTACAATGAGGAGTTAGAGGTTAATTATGCAGCGCAAATGTCATCTTTTGAAAAAACTTCTGATTTAAATTATGAAGTTATAGATTGTAATGGAAAAGATCTTTTGCCATTTAATAAGGATTACTATGTTGTAATAAATCCATATATTTTTAGTAGAAATAATAGTGACACCAATATAAGAAAATTAACTGCATTGAATTATATTTTGAAAAATTATAATAAGAATTATGATTTAAGTCAGGTATCCATAGAAAGTTCAACTAATAAGCTATATTGGAAGATAGATGAAACTATTTATAATAATCTTCAAAAGTTCAAGGATGTAAATGGTATATACACTTACTATGTTAATAAAGTAGACAGAAGTGAAGCAGCAGATATATTCAATATTATAACTAATCCTAAGGATAAAAATAATAAAAAATTCAAAGCAAATAATTCGCTTGAAAAAACAATATATGACAGGTTTAAAAATGATGAATATCCTGAAAAAGTATTTAAGAATGACAGCAATGGTAATATTATTTCTTCAAATGAAATAAATAATAAAAATCTTTCAAAAGTTAAGCTTACTATAGATAAAACAATAAATGATAAGGTTCAAAACATATTAGATGACAGTGATCTTAAGCAGGCTTCTGCAATTGTCATGGAAAGTGAAAACGGAGCTATAAGAGCAGCTGCTCAAAAGGATTTATACGATGCTAATATAAATTTTGGACTAAAGGGAATTTATTATCCAGGTTCTATATTTAAAACTATAGTTGAAGAAGCAGCTATTGAAAGTAAAAGCGTAGATCTAAATACACCTATAAAAGATACAGGAAAGTTTAGTCAGGAAAAAGTTTATGATTATTGTACACCAAAGCAGGCATTTGTTGTTTCGTCTAATGATGTTTTCATAAATATAGGTCAAAAGACAGGTTTTTATAATATATATAACACAGCTAAAAACCAGGGATTGTTTGATAAAGTGCTAAATATTGACGGGGAAAGCAATGGTTCTATGGATAGTATGGATTCTAATGATACAGGAAATCTAAGTTTACTATCATATGGGCAAAGTCTTAGAATAACTCCAGTGGAAGCCTTAGCTATTCCTAATACTGTAGTTAATAAAGGTATCTATGTTAAGCCTCATATTGTTGATTCATATATTAATGGAATTACTGGTAATGTAGAAAAAGAGAAAATATATAGCAATAGAGTTATAAGTGAGAATACAGCCAATACGATGCTTGAGCTTTTTAAAGAAGTTCTTACTGATAAACATGGAACTGGACTTCTTGCCTATACTCCTAATCCATGCATTGGAGGCAAAACAGGAACTGCGCAAAGAGGAGAAAATAAAGATAAGACGATTGAAAATGTAGATGCATGGTTTGCTGGATTTTTTAACGCTAATGGTATTAATTATTCTGCAGTTATATTTGCACCAAATATAGATAAGAATATGAGTGCCGCTATCACAACAGCACCTATATTTAAAAAAATAGTTGAGTCTTTAAATAATAAAAATTAAAAACTATTTAAAAAAATATTTGTTTTTTAGGAACATTATACAAGCTATTTAAATAATATATTAATAAGCACTATTAGGAGGAAAACCTTTGTTATCAATATATTATTTATTAAATATAATGGGTGGAATGTCTTTTTTTACGGCGTACATTGGCAATGGAACATCGTTTCCTAAACCTTTAACTGAAAGTGAAGAAAAAGAGTATATTAAAAAATTAGAAGAAGGTAATCCTCAAGCAAAAAGTGTACTTATTGAAAGGAATTTAAGATTAGTTGCTCATATTGTAAAAAAATATTCCTATTACGGAAAAGAAGTTGATGATTTAATATCAATAGGTACTATAGGACTTATAAAGGCAATAGATTCCTATAATAGCTTAAAAGGCACAAGGCTTGCTACTTATGCTGCAAGATGTATCGAAAATGAGATATTGATGCTTATAAGAAATAACAAGAAGATAAAAAATGAAGTGTATCTGCAGGACCCAATAGGAGTTGACAAGGAGGGCAATGAAATATCTCTTATGGATATATTAAGCAGTGATGAGGATTCGGTTATTGAAATTGTTGAAAATAGGATACAAATAAGTAAACTGTATATAGAAATTGAAAATTCACTTAAAGGAAGAGAAAAGATTATAATAAAGATGCGATATGGACTTGGTGATGGAAAGCCTAAAAATCAAAGAGAAATTGCTAAAATTTTGGGTATATCAAGATCGTATGTATCAAGAATAGAGAAAAGAGCACTAAAAAAGTTGTGTAAACAACTTGACAATAATGTTGCAAAATATAACAAATAACTAACATATAAGGTGGATTTTAAAATACAAAGGAATAAATCTTTCTATTTTAATTAAAATTAAAATGTAGTATAATTACAGTTAAAACTAGCATAAAAAAGTACCTCATGTAAAAATGACCATATTATATATTATATAAATGATATACGAGGGAGGAATAGCATTGAAGACACTTAATGAATTATTGAAATTAACCGTAGAAAAAAAAGCTTCCGATTTACATATTACAGTTGGGTTGCCACCAATTTTAAGAATAAATGGTAAATTAAACATTTTAAATAAAGAAGAAATAATTTTGCCTGAGGACAGTAGTAAATATGCTAAAAAGATACTGGATGATGATTACGAAAAATATTTAAAAATAGGGGAATATGATAAATCTTATTCAATTTCTGGAGTTGGACGTTTTAGAGTAAATGTGTATAGACAAAGGGGTAGCGATGCAATAGCAATAAGGGTTGTTGAATTAAAAATTCCATCACTTAAAGAACTTAATCTTCCTATGGTTATAAAAGATTTATTAGAAAATAAAAGGGGACTTATACTTGTAACAGGACCAACAGGTTCTGGTAAAAGTACAACTCTTGCGTCTATGATTAATGAGATAAATGAAACTAGATCTGAACATATTATTACTTTAGAGGATCCAATAGAGTATGTACATAAACACAATAAAAGTATAATAAATCAAAGGGAAATAGGAAAAGATTGTTCTTCTTATAAGGATGCTTTAAAATCTATTTTAAGAGAGGACCCAGATGTTATATTAATTGGAGAAATGAGAGATCTTGAAACT
This sequence comes from Clostridium guangxiense, assembly GCF_021043395.1. GTDB lineage: Bacteria > Bacillota > Clostridia > Clostridiales > Clostridiaceae > Clostridium_S > Clostridium_S guangxiense. Next base: position 185,230 of record NZ_JAJNKE010000004.1, on the reverse strand, counting down.
ATATCTACAGCTATTACAGCAGCCGAAACAGGGCATTTGGTGCTTTCAACGCTTCATACTATAGGAGCTGCAAAAACAATAGATAGAATTGTAGATGTTTTTCCAGATCATCAACAGCAGCAAATAAAGATTCAACTTTCAGGAGTACTGCAGGGAATTATATCTCAACAACTTCTTTCAAAAAAAGATGGAAAGGGTAGAGTTGCTGCACTTGAAATAATGACTGCTACTCCAGGAATACAGAACCTTATAAGGGAAGGAAAAACTCATCAAATTCAGTCATTAGTACAAACAGGATCTAAATATGGAATGAAAACAATGGACATGTCTATTGAGGATTTATATAAGCAAGGAATTATTTCATATGATGTTGCTATAGCTTCATGCGTTGATAGAGAATTTATGACAAAAATGTTGGTTTTATAGTTTTTTAAAATTATGTATATATTTTATTAAAATGGAAAATCATAATATTGAATTAAAAACAAAAGCTCTGAATTTTCAGAGCTTTTAAAACTCGTATTTCCAATAAAATGTTATAAAATCATCAAAAGTATAGTATTTAACGCATATTTGTGCTAAAATATTTTTGACTAGGGGGGATACATAGTGAACATAGTAAATACCATAATACATGGAATTTCACGTGTATTTATGGATACAGTTTTAATTATCGCTATATATTATTTGTTTATATCCTTTTTTGGACTCTATAGAAAAAAAGATAACAAAAAGTTTAAACCAGAAAAGAGATTTGCAATCATAGTTGCTGCACACAATGAAGAAGCTGTAATTGGTGAAATGGTTGATAGTCTTAATAAATTAGATTATCCTAAGGAATTATATGATATATATGTTATTTCTGACAACTCTAATGACAATACAACAATGAGAGCTAGTGAAAAGGGAGCTATTGTGTACGAAAGAAAAGATAAGGAAAAACGTGGTAAGGGTTATGCATTAGAGTGGATGTTTGGTAAAATATTTAAAATGGATAAGAAGTATGATGCAGTTATAATATTCGATGCGGACAATTTGGCCTCTAGAAATTTTTTGAATGAGATGAATAAAAAGTTATGTGAAGGGTATAAGGTTGTTCAAGGATATCTTGATAGTAAAAATCCAGTTGATTCATGGATTACTGGAAGTTATTCAATAGCTTTTTGGTCAACTGACAGAATGGTTCAATTAGCAAAAACTAATCTAGGACTTTCAGCTCAATTAGGAGGAACAGGTCTTTGTATTGATGTTGAGATTTTAAGGAACCTTGGATGGGGAGCAACTTGTCTAACAGAGGATTTAGAGTTTACGTGTAAACTTATATTGAATGGCTATAAGGTTGGTTGGGCACATGACGCCATTGTATATGATGAGAAACCATTAAAATTAAAGCAGTCTTGGAATCAAAGAAAGAGATGGATGCAGGGATTTGCAGATGTTTATAGTAGATACTTCTTTAAACTTATGAAAAGAGCTATTTTAAAGAGGAGTTTTACAGCTTTTGATTGCGCAATATATACAATTCAACCTATTATTACGGTACTTTTAGGAGTGGCTACAATATTGAATTTTTCACAGTTATTATCACAAGTTTCTGACTTTGTGTATATGATTAGCTCTGTAGGATTATATATAGATTTTAATCTGTTTAAAATTTGTGCCATTATCATTGCTGTAGCTCAGTATTTGTATACACCTTTAATAATACTTATAGATAAAAAATTAAATTTTAAAATACTAATATACTATGTAATATTTTATCCTATTTATTTATTGACATGGGCACCAATTGCTTTAATTGGAATTGTTAATAAAAATGACAAAAAATGGAATCATACAGTACATACAAGAAGTGTAGATATATCTGAACTGGAAAAGGTTAATTAAGAATATTTTATATAATCATGATAAAAATTAGAAGAGATATCTTGTATATCTCTTATTTTTTGTATATACTATAATTATATATGCTGTTTAAGCAGACTTATATTTTTATTAAAATTATTAAAGGAAAATTTGTATTTATGTTGAATATAATTTAATATAGGGAATTTAAATTATTAATTAAATATTAAGTTGAAATAAATTAATATTTAAGGGGATTTTCATACAAAATATGTTAAATCTTAAGCATATTCTCCTACATGTGAGTTCTCATAGAGGGAGGGAAGTAAATGGATAGTTACATTGTAGGTTTAGACATAGGATCATCAAAAATTTGTGCAGCAGCAGGAAAAATTACAAAAAGAGGGACAATTGAAATACTTGGAATAACTTCTTCCGATTGTAAGGGATTGAAGAAATCAATTATTGTTAATATAGATAAAACTGCTGAATCAATAAGAGAGTGTATTGAAAAATTACAAATGATAATTGATATTACGATAGACAATATCTATATATCGCTTCCAGGAAGTATATGTGGATTGGTACATAACAAGGCTGTAATTGCCGTTTCGTCAGATGACAGAGAAATAAAAAATAAGGATGTTGAAAGGCTTTTGGAATCTGCTAAGCTTATATCTGTGCCAGCAAACAATGAAATTATAGGAGTTGAACCTCAGCAGTTTATTGTTGATGGATATGATAACATTAAGGATCCTATTGGAATGAGTGGAATGAGATTAGAGGCTGATGTTCATGTTATTACGGCGCAATCTGCAATTGTAAATAATTTTATAAAGAGTGTAGCTAAAGCTGGATATAATGTGAAAGGGATTTGTTTTGCACCTAAAGTTGTTTCAAATGTTGTATTATCATCAGAAGATAGAGAACTTGGATGTGCCTTAATAGACGTTGGAGCAGAAACAATAGACATAACTATTATAAAAAATGATAATATTTGTTATGAAGATTTTATTCCTTTAGGCGGTAACAATATAACTAATGACATTTCAATTGGACTAAAAATACCGTTTAACGAGGCGGAAAAATTAAAGTTCAAGTTTGCAGATATAAGGAATGGTAATTCCGGATATGCTGAAAAGGTCAGTGTAAAATTATCCAATAATGAAGTTACTAGTGTTGATTGTAAATTTTTAAAACTAATAATAAAGTCAAGAGTAGAAGAATTATATGAGTTTATAAAAAAGAAAATAGTTGATAGTGGATACTACAATGAAATATCAAATGTGGTAATAGTTGGTGGTGGTATAGCGTTAATAAGAGGAGCAGATGAGCTTGGTAATAATATTTTAGGCAAAAGTGTAGAAATAGGTTCACCTAATTATGTAGGAGCGTCTAATCCAATGTATGCAGGTGCGGTAGGCATTACATATGATATATGCAATAGTGTGAATATTGAAAATGATGATTTTTCAAGTTTTAGCAATGAAGATGAAATAAAAAGTATATGGAATAAAAGCAGTAAAAAAAGCCAGGAAAATATAAATGTTTTTTCAAGGGTTAAGGATTTTTTTACAGATCTTTTCTAATGAGGGAGGTATTATTGTGCTTGATTTTGATGTTGATGTTCAGCAATTTGCTCAGATAAAGGTAATAGGTTGCGGCGGTGGTGGAAATAATGCCGTAAACAGAATGATTGTAGAAGGACTTAAAAATGTAGAATTTATTGCAATAAATACGGACAAGCAGGCTTTAGCTCTTTCTAAAGCTTCACAAAAAATACAAATAGGTGATAAACTTACTAAAGGTTTAGGTGCAGGGGCGAATCCGGAAATTGGTAAAAAGGCAGCAGAAGAAAGTAAAGATGAAATTGCCCAAGCTATAAAGGGCGCGGATATGGTATTTATAACAGCTGGTATGGGAGGCGGTACAGGAACAGGTGCAGCTCCAGTTGTTGCGGAAGTTGCAAAATCTATGGGGATTTTAACTGTAGGTGTAGTTACAAAGCCTTTCCCATTTGAAGGCAGAAAAAGAATGCTTCATGCTGAAGCAGGAATCAAAAACTTAAAAGAGGGAGTGGATACACTTGTAACTATTCCTAATGAAAGATTGCTTGCTATTGTAGATAAAAAAACTACACTTGTTGAAGCATTTAAACTTGCAGATGATGTTTTAAGACAAGGTGTTCAAGGTATTTCTGATTTGATCACTATTCCAGGACTTGTAAATTTAGATTTTGCAGATGTAAGAACTGTTATGATTGATAAAGGTCTTGCGCATATGGGTGTTGGAAGAGGGGCAGGAGATACAAGAGCAGCTGATGCAGCGAAACAAGCAATATCAAGTCCTCTTTTGGAAACTTCAATTGTTGGGGCTACTGGTGTTCTTCTAAATGTTACTGGTGGGGCAGATCTTGGTCTTCTTGAAATAAACGAAGCAGCCCAGGTAGTGCAAGAAGCAGCAGATCCAGATGCTAATATAATATTTGGTGCTGTAATAGATGAAAATTTAAAAGACGAAATAAGAATAACAGTAATAGCAACAGGATTTGAAAATGATAAAGAGGAACAAAAAGATGAAGATGAAAATATAGTTTCATCAGCTAACAAGCCAGAAGATGAAGCTGCTAGTGCTTTAGACAATACGGGTTCATTTACTGTAAAAAAGGATGATCTTGATATACCTGCTTTTTTAAGAAGACAACATAATAAAAATAGATTTTAAAAAGTGCTTTTATAGGCACTTTTTTTTATAATTATTTAACTAAAATGCCATTCTTATTTTCTACTCTCACTAATCATATAATACCCAATATTTTTAGTTCATTTTTATATTCAGGGCAGATTATCCATAAAAAAGATATTATATAGCATTATAAAAAACTTATTATCAAAAATTAAGAATTAAAAAAATTATTCAATTAATATAAAATGACAAAATTTTGAAGATGTTAGTAATATAATTATCATAAAAGAGGTGAGTAGCATTGGTAATATACCTTGATGTACTGATAATTGAAAATGCCATTGTAAATACATTTTTGCTTTACATAACATCTCAAACACTAATGAAAAAAGTTAAATTTAGATATTTATTTATAGCAGGAACAATAGGCGGCCTATATATTTGTACATTGATTTTTCCTAAAATTAGATTTTTATCTGGTTTTGCATTTAAAATAATTGCTGCTGAGATTATGATTTATATTACGTTTAGAAGTAAAAACATATTGTTTAATATAAAAGCTTTAGCTATACTTATAATTTACTCAATGACTTTAGCAGGTATATGTATGTTTCTAGATTTTTCACAGTCACAATTTACATTTTTTGATTTTAATTTTAAAAATATATCTTATAGATATCTGATAATTGGGATAATGATTTTGTATATGCTCATATTTAGAATAATTACTTTTGTAAAGGATAGGAAGGATATATACAATTTAATATATTCTGTTGAGATTGGCGTAGATAATACCAAAAAATTTGTAAAAGCATTTTTAGATACTGGAAATGAATTAAGAGAACCAGTAACTAATCTTCCAGTAATGATTATTGAAAGAAATTCATTAGATAATATTGTAGTAGATGATAGGTACAAATATTACATAAAATATAAAGTTGTAAATGGTAAGATTGGAAACTTGGAGGCTTTTAAGCCATCCTATGTAAAAATATATGTGGGAAACAAAATAAAAAATAAGGATATGATAATAGCTTTAAGTGATAATAAATTAAGTGAATATAATGACTATACAGCACTTTTGCCTAGAGGATGTATATGAATGGAGGGGTTTTATGAGGCGATTATTAGTATTGATAAATAGGTTATTAAGCAAAATTAAATTATTTTCGGGAAAACTTTATTATATAGGTGGAAATGATGCTCTTCCTCCTCCATTGTCAAAAGATGAAGAAGATGATTTAGTAAATAGACTAATTGAAGGTGATGAAAGTGTAAGGTCAATTTTAATAGAGAGAAATTTAAGGCTTGTTGTGTATATTGCTAGGAAGTTTGAAAACACCGGTGTTGGAGTTGAAGATTTAATATCAGTAGGAACTATAGGATTAATTAAAGCCGTAAACACTTTTGATCCAAGGAAAAAAATCAAATTAGCTACATATGCATCAAGATGTATAGAAAATGAAATACTTATGTATCTTAGAAGAAACAGCAAGGTGAAATCTGAAATATCTTTTTATGAACCATTAAATGTAGATTGGGATGGAAATGAATTATTGTTATCGGATATATTAGGTACAGATAACGATTGTGTGTATAATTTCATTGAAGATGAAGTGGATAAGCAACTTCTTGTAGTAGCTCTTCAAAAATTAAATAGCAGAGAGAAGGAGATAGTTGAATTAAGATATGGTCTTACGGGTTATGGTGAAAAAACTCAGAAGGAGGTTGCAGACATGTTAGGCATTTCTCAGTCATATATTTCAAGGCTTGAGAAAAGAATAATTAAACGTTTAAAGCGAGAGATAAATAAAATGCTATAGGCTGTCTATCGTATAAAATCAGTTTTTAAGGGGAATAATTTTAATGCTATTATTCCGAAGGGGCTGATAAAGTGATTATAAATAAGGTGGAAATATGTGGAGTTAATACATCAAAACTTCCTGTTTTAAAGGAGAAGGAAATGCGGGAACTTTTGATAAGTATGAGAAATGGCAATGAGAGTTCAAGAGAAAAGTTCATCAAGGGAAATTTGAGATTAGTGTTAAGTGTAATACAAAGATTTAATAATAGGGGTGAAAATGCTGATGATTTATTTCAAGTTGGCTGTATAGGGCTTATAAAGTCAATAGACAATTTTGATTTGAGTCAAAATGTAAAGTTTTCGACATATGCAGTTCCTATGATCATAGGTGAAATAAGAAGGTATTTAAGAGATAATAATTCAATAAGGGTAAGCAGATCACTTAGGGATATTGCATATAGAGCTCTTCAAGTAAGAGATAAATTTGTAGCAAAAAATAATAAAGAACCAACTGTATCTCAAATTGCAAAGGAGCTCAAGGTGCCAAGGGAAGAAGTAATATTTGCACTAGATGCTATACAAGAACCAATGTCACTATATGAACCAATATATCACGATGATGGAGATGCAATATATGTTATGGATCAGATAAGTGACAATAAAAGTCATGATCAAACTTGGGTTCAGGACATATCTATTAAGGAAGCTATGAAAAAATTGAGCAGTAGAGAAAAAATGATACTCAATATGCGTTTTTTCGATGGAAGAACTCAAATGGAGGTTGCGGATGAAATAGGGATTTCTCAGGCTCAGGTCTCCAGACTTGAAAAAACTGCGCTAAAGCATATGAGGAAATATGTTTAATTTAATCATAATAAAAAGTAATAGTTGATAATTCAAAACTATTACTTTTTATTATTTCCGTTAGAAGGTGCATGCTCATAAGTCTAATTTACGTTTGAGATTCATATAATGTATAAATTAATTTTTTTGGAGGGAGCTATATGCATTCTTTGAATGGTTTAAAATCAATGGAGCTTATAGATATAAATACTGGAACAAAGCTTGGCTTTATAAAGGATTTAAAAGTTGATACTGAAAATTATAAAGTTCTATCTTTAACAATTCCAAATTCTAAAAGTTCACATTGGTTTTCCAAAAGTGATGATATAGAAATAGGATGGGATAAAATAAAAGTTATAGGGGTAGATGTAATACTCTTAGATGGAGATAACTTATTTGAAAATAGGGATTGAATAATGTGTTACATAAAGTGTATAATTATGTTAAAGTTTTATAACAAAGGACGTGAAAGTATTGAAATGTCCATTTTGCGGATATGATGAAAGTAAAGTAGTAGACTCAAGATCAACAGAAGATAATATGGCAATAAGAAGAAGAAGAGAATGTCTTGGATGTTCTAAAAGATATACTACATATGAAAAAGTTGAAGATATACCAATATTAGTTGTAAAAAAGGATTCCAGTAGAGAATTTTTTGATAAATCTAAAATAGTTAATGGACTCATAAAATCTTGTGAGAAAAGACCAGTTTCGAGAAAGCAAATTGAAGATATAGCGTCTGAGATCGAAAAGACTATAAGTAATCAAATGCTGACGGAAATAAAATCAAATACCATTGGAGAAATGGCTATGGATAAACTTAAGGATATTGACGAAATATCTTATGTTAGATTTGCTTCCGTGTATAGACAATTTAAGGACATAAACACTTTTATGAAGGAATTGTCAAATTTAATAAACAAGAAGTGTGAGGAATAATTTTATTTGATTTGTCTCTTAAAAATTTAAAATTGATAGGGTTAAACCTATCAATTTTTTTATATTAAGATATTGTTAATTATGTTAAAATATTGTTTGTATTAACACAAAAAAATAAAGTATGCTAATATATTATTGGGAGGATAATTATCTATGAAAATAAAAAGCATAGGAGATTATGATTTTATAGAAATAAAAGATGGTAACGCTCATTTATATTTCTCAACTGCTAAAAATAATTTAGACTTTAATTTAAAATCTGATATTGGATTAAATAACATTAATAATATTAAAAAATGGTTCGGTGTAGATGAAGTTGGATATCTAAATCAGATTCATAGTGATGATATTTATATATATGATGAAAAAACTTACAATGGCGATGCCTTAATTTCAGATAAAAAAAATATAGCAATAGGAGTTTTTACTGCTGATTGTGTTCCTATCCTAATTTATGATAAAAAAAATCAAGTCTTTGCGGCTGTTCACAGTGGCTGGAAGGGTACATTAGCTTGCATAGTAGAAAAAACAGTTATCAAGATGAAAGAGGAATTTGGATGTAAAGTTGAAGATATAAATGCAGTTATAGGTCCACATAATATGGAGTGCTGTTATGAATTTGGATATGATACTGCAGAAAAATTTAAAGAGGTATCAATATATAAGAGGGAAAAAATATACTTAAATGGAAGGCTAAATTTGCAAAAATGCATAGAGAAGCAGCTTGAGAATAGTGGAGTAAAAAGTTTTAAAAGCTTAAATCAGTGTACTAATTGCAGCACCAAATATGAATTTTATTCTTATAGAAGAGATGGAAATAAGGCCGGAAGAATGTTTTCCTTTATTTTTCTAAAATAGAACTGGAGGTATAAAATATGGCTGGAGAAAAAATTTTAGTAGTAGATGACGAACCTCATATTGTGCAACTTATTACTTTCAATCTCGAAAAGAACGGGTATAAAGTAATAAGTGCAAATAATGGAGTTGATGGATTAAAAATGGCAAAACAAGAATTACCACAATTAGTACTTCTTGATCTCATGCTTCCTGAATTAGACGGGTATGATGTGTGCAGAGAAATAAGACGTGATAATAATATATCAAATATGCCTGTTATTATGCTTACGGCAAAAAGTGAGGAACTTGATAAGATTTTAGGGCTTGAACTTGGTGCTGATGATTACATTACAAAGCCTTTTTCAGTAAGAGAACTTATAGCAAGAGTTAAAGCTGTTTTAAGAAGAACTAAAGTTGAGTATAACGATAAAATCTATAAATTTAGTGATATATCAATTGATTTTCAAAAGCATGAAGTTATTAAAAATAATGAAAAGATAGAGCTCACATTAAAAGAATTTGAATTGCTTGAAGTTTTAGTAAAAAATAAAGGAAGAGTTATGACAAGAGATTTTCTTCTTGATAAAATTTGGGGTTACGAGTATGTTGGAGAAACACGTACAGTTGATGTACATATAAGACATTTAAGACAAAAAATTGAACAGGATGATAAAAATCCAAAGTATATAGAAACTATAAGAGGAATAGGTTATAGATTTAATTTTGAAGGTGAGTAAGATGAGGAAAAAGTTATTTTTATATAATATAATTATCCTTGTTTTTACTCTTTTTATTGTAACATTTTTATTTATGAAGATTGTAAACAAGGAGTATGAAGAAAATTTAAAACAGAATTTGAAGAGAAACAGCATTCTAGTTTCAAATTTGCTGAATTTTAATCATGAAGATAAGACAATTGATATATTAAAAGAAGAGTTCAAAAACTGTGATTTTAGAATTACATATATAAATAAAAATGGAGTAGTGTTATATGATAATGATGTAGATCCTAAAAAACTTGATAATCATAATAAAAGAACTGAGGTAATTGAAGCGAGGAAAAATGGAGAGGGCTATAGTATAAGGTACAGTGATTCCTTAAAAAAGAATATAATATATTATGCATATAGAAGAAACGACGGTACTATAATTAGAAGTGCTATGCAAATTTCATATGTTAATAGTTTTAAACGTATTTACTTGAAATATTACATGGGAGTTGTCGCAGTAAGCGGTCTTGTAGCTATGCTTTTATCATTTAAACTTTCGAATCGAATTACAAGTCCTATAAAAGATTTGGAATTTATAACTTCTGCAATAGCAAAAGGGGAGCTTGAAGGAAGGGTTAAAGTGTCATCTAATGATGAAATAAGTGATCTGGGCAGGACTTTCAATAATATGGCAGATAAACTTCAGAGTACAATCATGGATTCTATGGAAAAACAGAATAAGCTTGAGGCTATACTTGAAAGTATGGATAGTGGAGTTATAGCTGTGGATAGAAAAAATAATGTAATAATGATAAATCCTTATGCTGAAAAGATATTTGGAATTGAAAAAAATATAATAGGTTTAAAGCTTATTGATAACATAAGAAATTATGATCTTGAAAATATATTTAGAGAGAAGTCAAAAAAATACAAAGAACTTAAAATTGTGTGGCCAACGGAAAGAATTCTTAGAGTTAAGACTGCTGATATAATAAATGGATATGAATGTATAGGAATCGTTGCTGTATTTCAGGATATTACGGATATGAAAAAACTTGAAAATATGAGAACTCAATTTGTTGCAAATGTTTCTCATGAACTTAAAACTCCACTTACTTCAATAAAAGGATTTGCTGAAACCATAAGGTATGTTGATGATGATAAAGAGAGAAATGAATTTTTAGATATAATAGATAATGAAGTAGATAGATTAACAAGGCTTATAGGAGATATACTTGTACTTTCAGATATAGAAATCAATACAGATATACAAAAGGAAAAAATAGACGTAAAAGTTTGCATTACAGAAGTATACAATTTGCTTAAGGATACTGCTGGTAAAAAAAATATTGAGATTAAAATTGAGTGTGCAGAAGGCCCAATGATAACAGGCGATATTGATAAATTTAAACAAATTATTATTAATCTTACCGATAATGCTATAAAATATAGTGAAAGTGGCGATAAGGTTTTTATTGGAAGTAAGTATGAAAATAATAAATGCATTATATGGGTGGAAGATACCGGTGTCGGTATACCAGAAAAGGATATACCTAGGCTTTTTGAAACTTTCTATAGAGTGGATAAGGCACGTTCTAGAGCTAAGGGGGGAACAGGGCTTGGTCTTGCTATAGTAAAGCATATAGTTATGAATTTTAAGGGGACAATAGAAATTGAAAGTGCACTTAATCGTGGAAGTAAATTTACAGTTACTTTACCGATATCATAGAAATACAAATTTAATCATTGGAACTATTTTGAAAATGAAGAAGGTTTAACACCTTCTTCATTTTTTAACTTAAAAATAACAATTTCTTATACAGATTTAACATTAATTTAATAACATTATAATTAGACAATTAAAAATATAAATTTTTAATTCTATGAAGAAAAGGAGACTGTATATGAAAGCTTCAACTCTAAAAGATGTTTTTAAGCAATCAAAAATTAAAAGAAATTCAATTGCATTTAGAATAATGTTTGCTGTTTCAATTTTGATTATAGTTTTAATGCTTGCAACAAATATTATAATTTACTATTTAACTTATTACAAAATTTATGATATGAGCACTAGTAATATGGGAGCTGTAACTTCTGAAATGAGAAATAATTTTGAAAGCATGATGAAGGTTCAAATAAGTGATGTCGAAAAAATGTCAAAAGATCTAGAACTTCAGAAAATTGCAGTAGAAGAAAGTAAAAGTTCAAGACAAGAAGTTTTAAGCAAGGAAAGTGATGAAATAGATTTAATCAAAAATAAATTTAACTTAAATGTTATGAATAAAGAAAATACGGAAAATGTATTTTTTACAGGCAATGACGGCATAACAACTATATGTACTAATAGTGATTATGAGGGGTATGATAATTCACATTATGAATATGTAAAAGAAGCCCTTAAGGGAAATTCAGCAGTAAGTTCAGTATATATTTCAGTTATAACCAGTAAACCAGTTATAACCTTTGTAAGCCCAGTAAAAAATGGAGATGGAAATACAATAGGAATTATTGGCAAAACAATGTTCATAGATTATTTCTCTAAAAGATTTGATAATTTTAAATACATGAAACAAGGATATGTTTATATTATTGATTCAAAAAATAACATAGTATATCACCCAGAAAAGTATTACATAAATAAAAAAAATGAAATAAGTGAGATAAAAAAAATAATTTTATCTAAGCAATTTTTTTTAAAACAAAATTCTTATTTTGCTCAATATAACTTTAACAATGAAACCTATATAGCAAATATAAAAAGTATACCGGAACTTAAATTGGGAATAATACTTACTGATAATAAGGATGAAATAAAGAATATTCCCCAAAAACTTGAAATTATAATTTTAATTATTACTTTTATAGGAATTTTACTTGTAATACCAATAATTAATTTTATTATAGCTAGACTCTTTAGACCTATGAATGCACTTATACAAAATACTAATAAAATTGCTGATGGAAATTTTAATGTAACAAATGACATAGTAAAATTTGATGAAATTGGAAGGCTTACAGGTTCCTTTAATAAAATGACCTCTAATATAAAGCAGCTTGTTGGAAATATAAAATATGTTTCTGATCAAATAGTAGATATTAATAGTGATGTAAAGAGCTCACAGCAATTAGTAGTAAGTGAGATGCAAACAATAGATAAGGATATTAAGAATGTTTCAGAAAACACAAACAGTATATCAGAAAATTTGGATAAAGGGTTTGAAGCATTTAATAATATAAAACTTAAAATTGAAGGTATAAAACTTTTATCAGATGGAATGATTAATACTACTCAAAATATATATGAAGTTAATAGTGATGGAATTAAAAAGGTTAAAGAACTTACAGAGATGAGCGCCATTTCAAAAAAGAGTATGGGAGACGTCCAAAGTTCTTTTGAAGAATTAATAAAAAGCATAGATGATATAAAATACATTATTAATGTTGTAAATCAAATTTCAGAAAAAACTCATATTCTTGGTATAAATGCGTCTATTGAATCAGCTAGATTAGGGAACTCTGGAAATAGCTTTAATATAATTGCTAGCGAAATAAGAGAATTATCAAGTGGAATAGACGTTCAAATGGAAAGTGTAGAAATAATAATAAACAAAATTAAAAATAAGGTTAAAAAAGTAGGAGAACAAATAAAATCTGTTAATGATTTATGTGACAAAGAAATAAATATAACTCAAAATACTGCTGATAACTATAAAAGTATATTTAGTCTTAATGGCAAAGTTACAAACAGCATAAAGTCTGTAAATGCAAATCTTGAGATGGTAAACAATGAAAATCAAATTATTGGAGATAAATTTGATAAAATAAATCATTCATATGGGCAATTTATGCTTCTCGTAGATGAAATTAAAAGTGTAATAAATAATCAATATTCTTTAATTAGCAAAGTTGACAGCTCACTTAGTAGTATGAATGATGTTATAGTTAAGCTAAATGTGGGAATGAATAAATTTAAATTTTAAGCAATGTTAAATTTAATTAACATTGGTATAATACTCGATTAACATTGACAAGGTATCATATTACTTGTAGTTAGGAGATAAAAATTTATCTAAGATTTGAAGGGAGATTTAAATATGAAAAATAAGAAGATAAAAGTAGTAGTTGCTGCTCTTGCAATTACAGTTATGGCAGGTATATTTGCAGGATGTGGAAGCACAACATCTGAAAAGAAAAATGTTACTTCAAATAATAAAACTAAAACAGAAGAAAAAGTTTCTGGTTCAATAACCGCATCTGGTTCAACAGCACTTCAGCCACTTGCTGAACAGTCTACAGAAGGATTTAAAGAGAAATACTCTGATGCCAATGTAAGTGTTCAAGGTGGAGGAAGTGGAACTGGTTTAAATCAAGTTTTGCAAGGTTCAGTTGAAATAGGAAATTCAGATATATTTGCAGAAGATAAATTAAGTGCAGATGATGCTAAAAAATTAACTGATCACAAAGTATGTGTTATAGGTTTTTCTGTTGTTACAAGCAAAGATGTAGCTGTAAAAAATTTAACAAAAGCTCAAATACAAGATATATTTCAAGGAAACATAACAAACTGGAGTAAACTTGGAGGACCTAATCTTCCAATAAATATAATTAATAGACCAAAATCTTCTGGAACAAGAGCAACTTTCTTTAAAACGGTAATGGAAGGCAAAAATGAAAAGGAAGGCTTAGGAACTACACAGGATGCAAGCGGATCAGTTAGAACTGCTATGCAGAGTACTAAGGGAGCAATAAGTTATCTTGCATTATCATATTTAACAGAAGATGTGAAAAAAGATATTAATATGGTTCAAATTGATGGAGTAGATGCTACTAATGATAACATAGTTTCAGGAAAATATAAATTTGCATCATATGAGCATATGTATACAAAAGGCGAAGCGAAAGGCGTAGCTAAAGCATTTATAGATTATGTAATGGGTAGTGATAATAAAGAATTAGTTAAAAAACTTGGATATATACCTACATCTGAAATGAAAGTTGAACTCAAATAGTTTAAAAGCAGGCTGGCTTAGAGTTTACAAGCCAGCCTGCTAAAATCTATGTAGGTTGCATTGCATAGATTTTATTTTGTTTACATAAATAAATTAATTGATTGAGGTAAAAAATATGGAAAGAAAAAGTTTTTTGAAAAAACTTAAAAATGAGTATATTGGAAGAGGATTTGTTACTTTCTGTGGTTTTTTGATAGTAATACTAACCCTCTCAATTATATTTTTTGTAGCGTCTAAAGGTATACAAACTTTTACTAAAGATCATTACTCATTATTTAAATTTTTATTTTCTAGTGTATGGCAGCCAGACAGTGCACCAGGAAAGTTTGGTGCATTGATTTTTATGAAAGGCTCTGCATTTGTGTCAATTGGAGCAGTAATTTTAAGTACTCCTATGGCTGTAGCATTAGCTGTGTTTATGAATATGATATCTCCAAGGCTTGGGCAAAAATTACTTCAACCATCGCTTGAGTTATTTGTTGGAATTCCATCGGTTGTATATGGTTTTATTGGAGTAATTGTCCTTGTGCCATTTATAAGAAATAAATTTGGGGGAGTAGGGTTTAGCCTTTTGGCAGGAATACTTGTATTAAGTATAATGATACTTCCCACTATTGCAAGCTTATCTTCTGATGCTATTAAAAATGTTTCAAAGGACTATATAGAAGCTTCTTATGGACTTGGTGCGACAAGATGGCAAACAATATATAAAGTGATAATTCCAGCAAGTAAAAATGGTATACTTACAGGAATAGTTCTTGGACTTGCAAGAGCTTTTGGTGAAGCACTAGCAGTTCAAATGGTTATTGGAAATACAATTAAAGCTCCAAAGGGATTAACAGATTCAACTACAACTCTTACAAGCATTATAACTATGGATATGGCAAATACAGCTAATGGAACTGCATGGAATGACGCGTTGTGGTCACTTGCATTTTTACTTTTAATAATTTCATTTGCATTTATAATTTTAATAAGATTTATTGGAAGGAAAGGTGAAGCACGATGAAATCTAAAGTTGTCGATAAAATAGCTACAGCTGTGCTGTATATTATGTCATTATCTATTGTAGTGATTTTAGTGCTATTTATAGGGTACATTTTGTATAGAGGAAGAGAATCACTTAATTTGAATTTTTTATTTGGAAATCCTAAAGTTGCTTCAGCCGGTGGGGGAATAGGACCACAGCTTTTTAATTCATTTTATATGCTTGTGATTTCACTTCTTATAACAATACCACTTGGAGTTGGCGCTGGAATATACTTATCTGAATATGCAAAAGAAGGTGTTTTTCTTAATTTTATAAGGCTTTGTATCGAGACAATGGCTTCACTTCCTTCTATAGTAGTAGGATTATTTGGTCTTTTGGTATTTGTTACAATGACAAAATGGGGATTTACTATTTTATCAGGAGCACTTTCAATTACAATACTTAATTTACCTTCTATGACAAGAGTCAGTGAAAATGCTATTAGAGCTTCTTCAATAAAAGTCAAGGAGGCTAGTCTTGGACTCGGGGCAACTAAATGGCAAGCTATAAAAACTGTGATTTTGCCTTCATCAATACCTCAGATACTTACAGGAGTGATCTTGGCAGCTGGAAGAATATTTGGAGAGGCTGCAGCACTTTTATATACATCAGGTATGAGTGCCCCAATACTTAAATACAGTAATGTTAGTTTAGTCGGCAAAGAATCACCATTTAGCTTGTTTAGACCTGCAGAAACTCTTGCAGTTCACATATGGAAACTTAATTCAGAAGGAATGGTTCCGGACGCAGCTAAAATAGCCAGTGGAGCGTCAGCAGTTCTTGTAATAATGGTTTTATTATTTAATTTTTTGGCTCGTATAATCGGAAGGAAGATATATGAATCATACAGTGGAAAATAGGAGGAGATTTAATGGGCGTAATAGAAACTAAAAATTTAAATTTATATTATGGAAGTGTTCAGGCTTTAAAGCAAATAAGCTTAGGTTTTGAAAAAAATACAGTTACCGCACTCATAGGACCTTCCGGATGTGGAAAATCAACATTTTTAAGAACTATTAATAGAATGAACGATCTTATAGACAGCGTAAAAATTGATGGAGAGGTATTATTTGAGGGTAAAAATATATATAAGGATTATGATGAAATAGAACTTAGAAAGAGAGTTGGAATGGTATTCCAAAGGCCTAACCCGTTTCCAATGTCTATATATGACAATATAGCTTATGGACCTAGAATACATGGTGTTAAGAATAAAAGTAAACTTGATGAAGTTGTAGAAAAGAGTCTTATTGGAGCAGCGCTTTGGGATGAGGTTAAAGATAGACTTAAGAAAAACGCCCTTGGACTTTCGGGAGGTCAGCAGCAGAGACTTTGTGTGGCAAGAACTCTTGCTGTTGAACCAGAAGTGCTGTTAATGGATGAACCTACATCAGCGCTTGATCCTATTTCAACACTTAAAATTGAAGAACTTATGGATGAGCTTAAGAAAAAGTACACGGTTATAATTGTAACACATAATATGCAGCAGGCTGGAAGAATATCAGATAATACAGCATTTTTCTTAAGTGGAGAGGTAGTTGAAAGTGGTAAAACAGAAAACATTTTTTATAAGCCTCAAGATAAGAGAACAGAAGATTATATAACTGGTAGATTTGGTTAAAATAATATATAAAAGTGTAGGTGAATGTATATGACAAGAAAGGTATTTGATTTACATCTTGAGGAACTGCATACAGATCTTTTAAGAATGGGAAGTTTTGTTGAAAAACAAATATATGAATGTATTGAAGCTCTTGTTAACCAAGATATAAAAACTGCAGAAGAGATTATAAAAAATGATGATATAGTTGACGGCATGCAAAAAAGCATAGAAGATAAGGCTATAAGGCTTACAGCAATGCAGCAGCCTATTGCAGCAGATCTTAGAAATATATTTACTACTGTTAAAATAATTACGGACCTTGAAAGAATTGCTGACCATGCTGTTGATATAGCAAAGGCAATAAAAAGGCTTAAAGATGAAAAGTATGTAAAACCTCTAATAGATATACCTAAGATGGGCAATATAGTAAAAAATATGATAAAGGGTGCTCTTGATGCATATGTTGATGAAAATCTTGATAAGGCATATGAGGTATGCAAAATGGATGATGAGCTGGATGCCATATATAAGCATGTTTTTAGTGATCTTTTACTTATGATGGGAAGTGACTCTAAAACAATAAATCAAGCCACTCAATTTTTATTTATATGTAAGTATTTTGAGAGAGTTGGTGATAGAACAACTAATATTTGTGAATCTACCATATATCTCATAACTGGTGAACAAGTCGATTTAAATGATTAGAAATTTTTGGGAAAGGATCTATAATATCCTTTCCTCTTTCATTATATAGTGATTAAATGGTATACTAATTATATCAGCTTGAATTTTTACCTAATGTAATTACTTTCTTGACTTAACATCCCAAGTAATGTATATTACTAGAGTGAAACTACTGTAAAACTTAAACTATTTTTATTCCCCAATCACGGATTTTAATGGGTTATGGTACATATATAGTTTTTGGTTCTGCTTGTTTCACTATAAAAGATAGATTAAAGATATTTTAGGAGTGTAACCATGGAAAATGTAATCTCTAAAGTTTATAAAGGAAGCATAGCTGAAGAGCTTGGTATTGAACCTAAAGATAAACTTATAAGCATAAATGGGAAAAAGGTTAAAGATATTATAGACTATAGATTTATGATGTGCGATGAGTATGTAGTAGTTGAAATAGAAAAACCATATGGAGAAGTATGGGAGCTTGAAATAGAAAAGGAATATGATGATAAGCTTGGAATAGAATTTGAAAATGGGATTCTTGATAATGCAAAATCATGCACAAACAACTGTATATTCTGTTTTATAGACCAACTTCCAAAAGGAATGAGGCAAACTCTTTATTTTAAGGATGATGATTCAAGGCTTTCATTTTTACAAGGCAATTTTGTAACTCTTACTAATATGAGTGATGATGATATTAATAGGATAATAGATTATAAAATAAGCCCTATTAATATATCTGTGCAAACAACAAATCCTGAACTTAGAATTAAAATGCTTCACAATAGGTTTGCCGGAAATCTATTACCAAGAATGAAAAAGTTGGCGGATGCAGGCATAGAAATGAATTGTCAGATTGTTTTATGTCCTGGTATAAATAATGGAGATGAACTTATTAAAACTGTCAATGATCTATATGCATTTTATCCTGCAGTTAAAAATGTAGCAGGTGTTCCAGTTGGTGTTACTAACTACAGAGAAGGATTATTTAATGTTGATACTTTTGACTCTGAAAAAGCAAAGTTGGAGATAGAAAATGTAAAAAAACTTCAAGAAAAGTTTATGAATGAGATAGGCTCTCCATTTATAAGGCTTTCAGATGAATTTTATGTTTTGAGTGGTGAAAGGATACCTAGCGCGGATTTTTATGGAGATTTTGATCAATTTGAAGATGGTATAGGTATGATAAGAACCTTTAGGGATAATATAAAAGAAAACATTGAATTTCTTTCAAAAGATATTAAATGTTCTTACACGATGATTACCGGTGTTTTGGCTTATGATGAAATAAAAGCTGCTGCTGATGTGATCATGAAAAAAAATAAAAACATAAAAATAAATGTGATTAAGGTTATAAATGAGTTTTTTGGAGAAAAAATAACTGTAGCAGGTCTTTTAACGGGTACTGATATTATTAAGTATGCAAAAAGAAGTGAACTTGGAAAGTACGTAATATTACCAGAGAACATGCTTAAAAGTGATGAAAAAGTATTTTTAGATGATGTGAGTGTAAGTGATTTAGAAAAAGAGCTTAACAAGAAAGCTATAATATGCAGAAGTAGTGGAGACGATTTAATACAACTTATTAATGAAAATAGCAAGGAGGAATAAAAAATGGCAAGACCTATAGTAGCTATAGTTGGAAGGCCAAATGTTGGTAAATCAACTTTATTTAATAAATTAGCGGGTAAAAGAATTTCAATAGTGGAGGATACTCCAGGGGTTACAAGAGATAGAGTTTATGCTGAATCAGAATGGGTAGCAAAAAAATTTACAATAATTGATACTGGTGGTATAGAACCAGAAAACGATGATATTATACTATCTCAAATGAGACGTCAAGCACAAATTGCAATAGAGATGTCACATGTAATAATATTTATAGTTGATGGAAAGCAAGGACTTACAGATGCAGACAATGAAGTAGCTCAAATGCTTAGAAAAAGTAAGAAACCTGTTATACTTGTTGTAAATAAGATAGATAAAAATAAAGATGAAAATAATATTTATGAATTTTATAATCTTGGCTTAGGTGATCCGATTTCTATATCGGCTGCTCAGGGACTTGGTCTTGGAGATATGCTTGATGAAGTTGTTAAGTATTTTGATTCTATTGAAGCTAATGAACCGGAAGAAGAATATATTAAAGTTGCTGTGGTTGGAAAACCAAATGTAGGAAAATCATCCTTGATAAATAGAATTCTTGGAGAAGAGAGAGTTATAGTTAGTAATATTCCTGGAACAACAAGAGATGCTATTGATAGCTATCTTGAAACTGACCTTGGAAAATTTATTCTCATTGATACAGCAGGTCTTAGGAAGAAAAGCAAGATAAAAGAGGAAGTTGAAAAGTATAGCGCTGTAAGAACTATGGCAGCTATAGAAAGATGTGATGTATGTGTGCTTGTTCTTGATGCAAATGAAAGTGTAAGTGAGCAGGATGAGAGAATAATAGGTTATGCACATGAAAGTAATAAGGCTATTTTTGTTATAATTAATAAGTGGGATTTGGTTGAAAAAGATGATAAAACCATGAAAGCATTTAAGGACAATATGGCAGTTAATTTTTCATTTATGGCATATGCTCCGTATCTTTTTATATCTGCTAAGACAGGTCAAAGAGTACATAAGGTGCTTGAGGTTATTAAAAAATGCTATGATAATTATAATAGAAGAATTGCAACAGGTGTTTTAAATGATGTTATAAGTAATGCTGTGCTTATGAAAGAACCACCTGTAGTTGGGGTTACACGTCTTAAAATATACTATGTAACTCAGATAGGCACTAAGCCTCCTACATTTGTGTTTTTTGTAAATAATCCTAATGCACTTCATTTTTCCTATCAAAGATACCTAGAAAATAAAATAAGGCAAAGTTTTGATTTTGAGGGAACAGGTATTAAAACAATATTTAGGGAAAGGAAGGAGTAAAATGAACGGTATAACTTTTTTGGGAGGGGGTAGTTTTGGAACTGCCCTTGGAATTATGCTTGCGGGCAAAGGTTATGACGTTTTAATATGGGATAGAAAAGAAGAAATTATAAACGATATAAACGTAAATAAAAGAAATTCAAGATATCTTCCCAAAGCTGTAATACCATTTAATGTTAAGGCAACACCTGATATAGAATATGCGGTTACGCAAAATAAATATATAGTTCTTGCAGTTCCATCGCATGTTGTAAGAGAAATGTGTGAAAAAATTAAGCCTTTTATAAAGGAAAGCCAGATAATAATAAATATTGCAAAGGGTATAGAAGAGCAAAGCCAAAAAAGGTTGTCTCAGGTTATAGAAGAAGAGCTGCCTAAAAATGCAGTTGTTATATTGTCTGGACCAAGTCATGCAGAAGAAGTAGCAATGGAGATTCCAACTACTGCAGTTGTTTCTTCAAGCAAAATGGAGTATGCTAGGGAAATCCAAGACGTATTTATGGCAAACAAATTTAGAGTGTACACTAACAATGATATTATTGGAGTAGAGATAGGTGGCGCTGTAAAGAATATAATTGCATTGGCTGCGGGAATATGTGATGGAATGGGATATGGTGATAACACAAAAGCTGCCCTTATGACAAGAGGTATGAGCGAAATAGTTAAAATAGGAATAAAACTTGGTGGAAGAATTGAAACTTTTTACGGTCTTACAGGAATGGGCGATCTTATAGTTACTTGTACTAGTATGTACAGCAGAAATAGAAGAGCTGGTATACTCATTGGAAATGGCATGCCTTGTGAAGAAGCCTGCAAACAAATTGGAATGGTTGTTGAGGGAGTAAAAGCTTGTGAAGCATTTTATGAGCTTAGCAAGTTACTTGAGGTGGATATGCCTATAACCAATGCTCTTTACAATGTGCTATTTAAAAATAAAGATCCAGAAAATCAAGTTCACGAACTTATGGTAAGAGAAAAGAAAAGTGAAATATGATAAAAGGGCTTCGAGCATAAGTTAAGTCCAATGTCATCAACCTAATATTCAATAATTTAGATAAATAGCTATACTATTGTAGATAAAGCAATGGTATAGCTATTTATTAAAATAAGGTTTTTTTACTTAGATTGAGGCGCTCAATATGTCTCATATGATTATGAAAATTTCAATAGGAGTAAGTGTTTATCTTTACTTACAAATTATTGTAGAAGTTAAATATTTAAACAAATAGGGATTTTAAGAAAATCGTAGATTTTACATATCTAATTTTCTCAGAACACTCCAGTACATAGAATTTATAATTGAGACTTTAAATAAAAGGTGTTATAATACACATATATTAATAATTTCCATTTGAGGTAATTTTATATGAAAATGACTTTCTTAAAGAGGTAACTTAACATATTTGATAAAGAGTGTAAAAAAATAATACACTTTGCTTGCGTACTTCAATCCCGGAAATTAAAATTGAATAAGTTCGACTGTAATCGATATCATTGATAATTACTAAGAAGAGAAGACACGAAATTGATGCACTAATAGATGATATAACTATTCAAGGTGCTGAAGTTGGTATGATGGAACTTTTAAATTGTATCGGAGTCCAGTTTTCTAGCAATCTAATGAAAGAGGGGGTTACATATATGGTGAAAACTATAATTTCTGCTTTTGAACAGCAGGCAGAAAAAACTCCAAACAAAGTAGCTGTAATATTTGGTAATAATGAAATTACTTATGATGATCTTAATAAGAGAGCTAACTCTTTAGCAAATTATATGGTAAATGAATATGGCATTTCTTCAGGTGATATCATTCCACTGGTTTTGGAAAGAAACGAAAAAATTATTGTTGCAATATTAGCAATCTTAAAAGCTGGGGCTTGCTATACAGCTTTATCTAAAAAATATCCAAAGTCTCGAATAGATTATATTAAGCAGCAAACCAAAGCTAAACTAGTTATTGATGATAAGTTCCTTTCTCAAAATTTCAAGCCGCATGATAGTAATTTGAATGTATCGATGGATATCAACGATTTAGCCTATATTGTTTATACATCAGGAACAACAGGAAATCCAAAAGGGGTTTTACATACTCATAAAAGTGTTGTAAGTCATATTCAGTCCTATTGTAAATATCTTCAACTTGATACAAGTGATAGTTATAATATGCTGCTTTTGGTTAATTATATTTTTTCAGTTGCAACAACTCAAATATTTGGAGCACTATTAAATGGACATACATTAGTGATTTCAGCACCAGATTGTCTTGAAAATATTGAAAAATTCTCAGACTATATTAATGAAAAGGAGATTAATTATTTTCAGTGCACGCCGTCCCTTGCTGATAGTTTAGATTATAAAAAGTTAAAGCATGTTCGTACTGTAGCAGTAGCTGGAGAAAAAATTCCTAAAAGTCTTTTTTATAATACACATGAAAATGAGATTAAATTAGTCAATGTGTATGGACAATCAGAATTTCACGCTGGAACTGCGAAGGTTATAGAAAAGGTAGAAGATATTAAAAAAATCGGAGCGGCACTAGATAATATGACCGCTTACGTTTTGGATGAGAATTTAAATGAAGTGGCAATTGGTCAAGTTGGTGAAATATGCGTTACTGGTAATCAACTTTCAAAAGGGTATTTTAAATTAGAAAATGAAACAAAACTCCACTTTATTCCTAATCCATTTGGCGAAGGAATGCTTTGTAGAACAGGTGATTTAGTAAAAAGACTTGATAACCATGAATTTGAGTTTGTTGGTCGTAATGATTTTCAATTAAATATTAACGGTATACGTACTGAACCTGGTGAAATAGAGGCTCAAATTGAGAAGGTTCCTGAAATTGAAAAATCTGTAGTTGTTGGATATGATGATAAATTTATTGCAGCTTATTATGTAAGCCATAAAAAGCTGGAAGAAGAATACATTAGATCAATTGCAAATAACTACTTAGCAGAGTATATGCAGCCTCAAATATATGTTTGGTTAGAACAACTGCCCCTTAATGTAAATGGAAAACTTGATAGAACTAATCTACCCAAAATAGAAATTGATATGGCACAATATAAGGCTCCTACTACAAAAACGGAGAAGTTTATTGTTGCAGCAGTAGAACAAATTTTAAAATTAAATCATGTAGGGTTGCTGGATAACTTTTTTCATTTGGGCGGCAATTCGCTCATTGCCATGCAATTGTCCAATTATGTATACGAAAAGGCTCATAAAAAATTAAGCGCGCGAGATATTTTTGATAATCAGCAAGTCAAAGAATTAGCTAAATTATTAGATTCGTTAGAAATTGAAGATGAAACTACAATTAAACCTGTAGATGAAAAAGAATTTTATCCAATGAGTCCTGCACAAAAAAGAATGTTCATTTTTCATGAGATGAATAAAAATGAAACAACTTATAATGAACAAACAGTAATAGATTTTTCTTTTAAAGTGGACGAATCAAAGCTAAAGCATGCTCTAAAAGAAATGATCATGAGACATGAATCTTTGCGTACAAAATTTTTAAATATAAATGGTGAGTATGTTCAAAAAGTAATGGCTGAAAATAAACTAGATTTTGAAGTAGTACCTTACACTGAGGACTACTCACAATTTGTGAAACCATTAAATCTTCGTACAGGACAAACAATGAGAATTCGATTATTACAAGGTTTAGAATATAGTTCGCTTTTTATTGACAAACACCACATAATTACTGATGGTACAAGTGAAGAAATATTTTATCAAGAACTAGGAAAACTATATGAGGGTAATAAATTAGATGCACATATTTTACATTATAAAGACTATAGCGTTTGGTTCAATGGGCTTGATTGTGAGGCTGAAAGGAAATGGTGGAAGGATTACCTTTCTGATTACCAGCAGCTTGAATTAGCAACCGATTATAAACAAGATAAAAATCATAGCCCTGAAGGCAAAACATATAAAATTTCCATAGATAAATCTCTGATAGAAAAGATTCACTCATTTGCTCTACAGAATGGAATTAGTGAATATATGCTTTTTTTTAGTTCAATTAGTATTCTTTTATCAAAGATGTATCATAGTGAAGACTTCATTTTAGGAACAGTTACTAATGGTAGAATTCACGAAGCTACTGAAAATATGCTAGGTATGTTTGTTAATACATTGCCTATACGTGTAAAACCTTATTCAAAATTAACAGTGAGAGAATTTATAAACAACGTAAAGGATAATATATTAACTGCAATTTCAAATCAAAATTATCAATTTGAAGAAATAGTAAAAGATCTTCATGCGACAAGTGGAATTGGGAATCCGCTCTTTGATTGTATGTTTGTTTATCAAAATATTAAAGCAAGTACATACTATTTTGATGGTAAAGCAAAGAAAAATTCATACAAAACAACTGAAGCAAAATTTCCTCTAACCTTTGAAGTTGAGGATACAAATTCCAATATGCAGTTGTTACTTAATTATGATTCTTCATTATTTATGGCTAATACAATTGAAAGCCTTGCTGCTCATTTAATTGATACTTTGAAAATTTTTATTAGCAGCCTAGGGAAGAAGCTTTCAGATATATCTTTTGTTAATGAACAAGAACGTTCAAAGCTCCTAGATTTTAAGAAAGTAGGAGATCACAAAAATGTTATTGAGTTATTTGAAAATCAAGTAAAATTAAGGCCTAACGATATTGCTTTAAGAGACAACGATAAGTCTTTTAGTTATAAAGAATTAAATACAGAAGTCAATAAGTTAGCTAATTATTTAATAGAAGAACTAGAAGTTCAAACTGAACAAAAGATACCATTAATGCTCAAACGTACTCACAAAATGGTTGTTGCGATCCTTGCCGTATTAAAAGCTGGCGCAGCATATGTACCAATTAGTTTGAAATATCCTAAGGAACGTATCCAATATATCGTAGATACTTGTGAAGCTGATTTTGTTATAGATGATAAATTTATGGATCAGGAATTTCCTAATCATATAAATAATCCTGAAAAAGAAATAAAATTTAATAGGCTAGCCTATATGATTTTTACTTCAGGTACTAGTGGAAAACCAAAAGGTGTTATGGTCCAACATAAAAACTTGAGTAATTATGTTACTGAAGTTGCGAAAATGGACAAGTCTGCGATGCATGCAGGAGTTGTAAATGGGGCTTTTTTTGAATATTTATTTGATTCATCTATTCATGATTTGATTAGACCATTTACTATGGGTGAAAGTGTAGTCATTTTAGATACAGATTTAATTTATGATATTGACTTGTTTATTCATACTTTGAATAAATTTCAAGTAAATGCAATTGGTATGACACCATCATTGGCAGCTAGAATCGATCTGAAGAAAGTACCAACTATGCAAGTTATTCACTGTGGCGGAGAGGCAATTACACAGGAAGCAATTAATAAGTATAAAGACTCCTCAATTCAATTGAATAATTGTTATGGTCCAACAGAAACAACTGTGTTAAGTTTTGTGAATAATGATGTTACTGATTTGTCCATTGGCAGACCAATAGGTGGGGTTGAACCTTATGTGTTAGACGATAATAAACAGCTTCTACCTATGGGAGCAGTTGGCAATTTATATATTGGTGGAAATCAAGTAACCCGCGGCTATATAAATCAGCCTAAAGAAACGGCAGAAAGATATATTAAAAATCCATTTGGACAAGGTATAATCTATGACACAGGTGATTTGGTTCGAGTTTTGAATGATGGCTCATATCAATATTTTGGGAGAAAGGATTTCCAAGTAAAGATTCGTGGCTATCGTGTTGAGTTAGGTGAAATCGAAAATAAACTTAACGATATAGAAGGAATTGATCAAGTTGCTGTTATTGCCAAGAATGATAACTTGCTTGCTTATTATGTTTCTAATCGGGACTTTAAAAGTGGTGAACTATATGATGAGTTAGCAAAATATTTACCTGATTACATGATTCCAATGGCATATATACGTATGATAGAGTTGCCACTTACTATTAATGGAAAGTTAGATGTTAGAGCTCTACCTGAACCAGTATATAAAGATGAATATATTGCTCCAAAAACAGCACGTGAGAAAGAAATTGAGAAAGCTTTCTGTAAGGTTTTGGGCTTAGACAAGGCTTCAATAAACGCAGATTTCTTTCATTTAGGAGGAAACTCGATTGCTGCAATTTCTCTTGCTAGTTTAATAAATGTTCCAGTAAAATCAATATTTGAGCAAAAAAATATTTTAAATCTTGCTAAAGTAAGTGAAAGAACTCAAAGTGTTGAAAAACAAGTGTTTAATAGTGAGAAAGATCAAAATCTATCCTATGCACAGGAACGTCTTTTCTTTATTGATAAGCTGGAGCAGGGAACTAATGCATATAATATTCCTATTCTTTTAGCACTTAATAAAGAAGTAAATCATGAAAAACTTGAACAAGCGATTAAAGAAGTAGTTAACCGTCATGAAATTTTAAGAACAATAATTGTGGACTCTTACCAAAAGGTGTTAGATAAAACCATTGAAATCACACATGAACCAATAGATATAGATGATTTTTTTGCGTATTCCTTTGATCTTGAAAAAGAAATACCCATTAAAGTAAATATTTATAAAGATACAATGGCCGTAAATATTCACCATATTGCTTTTGATGGTTGGTCTACTAATATCTTCTTGAAAGAAATAGTTCATTTGTATGATGGTGAGAATCTTGATCCTATGGAAGTGCAATATAAAGATTATGCAAGATGGCAGGTTACATCACAAAGTAAAGACTTGTTAAAAGAAGAGAAAGAGTATTGGCTAGAGAAACTTTCTGGTTATGAAACACTTGATTTTCCAACTGATTTTCCTAGACCAAAACACTTTGATTATGCTGGAAAAGAGTTTGACTATGAATTAGATGAATTGCTAATTCAAAAGTTGAATGAAATTGCTAAAGAGCATAACACTAGTCTTTTTTGTGTAACGCTTAGTGCATTTATGTTACTTTTATCAGCATATACAAATCAAAAAGATATTGTTTTGGGAACACCGATTGCAAATCGTCATATTCAGGGTACCGAGAATATGATTGGATTCTTTGTGAACGCACTAGTTATTCGTTCTGTTATTAACTCAGACGATACTTTTAGTGAATTAATAAATCAAAATAATGAGCAGATGTTAGAAGCTCAAAAGCAGCAGGATTTACCTTTTGAACAAATAGTTGATGCACTTGAAGATGAAAAAGATTTATCACGAAATCCAATTTTTCAAATTGCGTTTGGATTTCAGGATATTGCTGAAGATGTTGAACGTAATGACTTGTTTACTTCAGTTAATGAACACCTGCATCTTCACAGCACAAAGTTTGATATTTCGGTTATGCATAGAAAAAATATAGTCAATTTTACTTTTGCAACGAAGCTTTTTAAAGAAAAAACTATTGAAGAACTGGCAAAAACTTATGAATTAGTTTTAAAACAAGTAGTTAAAAATCCTCAAATTGTGATTTCAGATATTATTTACAATTGTGAATTAGATCAGAAGGAGAAAGAAGAATATCCTGATCTTCCTGTTCATACACTATTTGAAAAACAAGCAAAACTTTATTCAGACAACAAAGCCCTCGTGTTTGGCGAAAATAGTCTTACATATAAAGAATTAAACCAAATTTCAAATCAATTTGCCCACACGCTGATTGATAATTATGGTGTAGTTCCTGGTATGCATATTCCTATTTTGATGAAACGAAGTGAAAAATTTGTAATAGCAATATTAGGTATATTAAAAGCTGGTGCAAGTTATGTACCAATGAGCCCTGAGTATCCTCAATCAAGGATACACTATATTACAGAAAAAGTTAATGCACCGTTTGTTGTTACTGATGATTTTCAAATTACTTCAATGGATGTAACAAACCCTGATGTTCCAGTATTTGGAGACTCATTAGCTTATATTATTTTCACATCAGGAACAACAGGAGCTCCTAAAGGAGTTATGATTGAACATCATGGAGTTGTAAATATGATATGTAATCTGATTAAGTTGCTTGACATCACTCCAGAGACAAAAGCATTACATTTTGCTGATTTTGTATTTGATACCTCTGTTTGTGAATTGTTCTATACATTACTAGCAGGTGCAGCTACTTATTTATTAGATGATCAAACTCGTATGGATTATCAATTGCTAAAGGAAATAGTTAAAAAAAATAATATTTCATTAGCAGTATTACCTCCAGCAATTCTAAATTCTGAAGACTTGTTATCATTAAATACTTTGATTGTTGAAGGTGAATCAACACCGAATAATATTTACCAGGCCTATGAAAATAGTGGTACAACCATAATTAATGGATACGGCCCAACTGAAACAACAGTATGTGCGACTGTTAAATTCTATGAACACGGAATGAATTCGAATAACATAGGTAAACCTTTAAAAAATGTTTCTGTGCATGTATTAAATGATTCACTGCACGAAGTTCCAACAAATGGTATAGGTGAATTATTTATTGGTGGTGCAGGTATTGCAAGAGGTTATATAAGGGACGAGGAAAAAACAAATAGTTCTTTTATTTATCATCCTAAGTTTGGGAGAATATATAAAACTGGTGATTTGGTTAAGCTGTTACCATCTGGAGATTTAGTCTATATTGGTAGAAATGATTTTCAGGTTAAGGTTAGGGGATTCAGAATAGAGTTAGGTGAAATTGAAGCCAAATTAATGGAACAAGATTCTATTGTTCAATGTTTGGCCTTGGTCAAAGGTAACAATATAGTTGCTTACTATAAGGGTGAGTTACAAAATACCTTGGAGGGGTTATTACCAACATATATGCTTCCAAATAGTTACGTGCAGCTGGATGAATTCCCATTGACACTGAATGGAAAAATTGATCTTCGAAAACTACCAGAACCTGTGATTGAACACAAAGAATTTATTGAACCTCAAAATGAAAGGGAAAAAGAAATCGCAAAGGCATTTAGAGAAGTATTAGAAATTGATAAAGTTTCGGTACTGGATGATTTTTATAAACTCGGAGGGAACTCTATTCTTGCTTTAAAACTATCAAATAAAATAAATTTACAGGTAAAACAGATATTTGAAGCAAAAAATATTCGTAATTTGGCTAAATTAAAACCAAGATTAATAAAGGTAGCAAAAGAGAATTTCGCATCTGAAGACAAGCAAGTTCTTTCATTTGCTCAAGAACGTTTATGGTTTATTGAACAGTTTGAGGGAGGCACGAGTGCTTATAATGTTCCAATAATACTGCGCCTATCAAAGGATGTTTTAATAGAAAATCTTGAAAAAGTTCTCTATAAGATTGTAAATAGACATGAAATACTAAGAACAATAATTAAGGATAATTATCAGGTTGTGACTAATAATACCTTTAAGATAAGCCATGATTCAATTAATATTCAGAGCTATGTTGATGAAGTTTTTGATCTAGAAAATGAAATTCCAATTCGAGCAAATATTTATGATAATAAGCTGGCATTAGTTATTCATCACATTGCCTTTGATGGTTGGTCAATTGAACTTTTACTGCAAGAACTAATCAAACTTTATCATGGTGAAAGGCTAGAGCCATTGAGCGTTCAATATAAGGATTATGCTAGTTGGCAAAGGAAATATCTTACGGATGGAATAATTGGAGAACAGATCGATTTTTGGAAATCAACTCTTGAGTCTTATGAAAACTTAAATCTTCCAATTGATTACGAAAGACCGAAAAATTTCACATATAAGGGATCAAATATTCAATTAGCATTTCATAAAAAGTTACAGGAAGATTTAAATGCACTGGCAAGAAAGCACCAAACTAGTCTTTATACAATAATGTTAAGTGCATTAGATGTAATGTTAGCACAGTTTAGTTATCAGCAGGATATTGTTGTTGGAACACCATTTGCAAATCGTCACATTAGTGGTACAGAAAACTTAATAGGATTTTTCATTAATACATTGCCAGTAAGAACTTTGATTACTGAAGATATGACTTTTGAAAAACTTATTAAAGAAAATCATCATGAGGTTATTCAAATTCAAAATCATCAGGATATTCCTTTTGAACAAATTGTAAAAGCACTTGATGTGGTACAAGATTCATCAAGAAATGCTATTTTCCAAATGTTATTTAGCGTTCAAGATTTCTCAAAAAATACATTAGTTCAAAATGATTTATTTGAGGATATAAATAGTGGAATAGATTATAAGACTGCGAAATACGATTTATCCGTTATAGTTGAAAATGGATACATTAGCTTTAATTACTGCAGCGATCTTTTCAAAGAATCAACTATTCAATCCATGTTAGAAACTTATGTTTCAGTATTGAATAGAATAATTGAAAATGACAAAGCAGCAATATGGGAATTCACAGTATCCAACGATTATGCAAAAGGTGATAGTATTGATTATCCAAATAAAACGGTTGTGGATTTGTTTAAAGAACAAGCAGCACGTACACCAGACAATATTGCAGTTGAATATCAGAATATAAAATTGACATATAAAGAATTTGATAAGATAACTAATCGTTTAGCAAATTATTTGCTGGTAAATGGTATTAAGCTTGGAGATCGAATTCCTTTGCTACTTGAACGCAGCGAAAAAATGTCAATTGCTATTTGGGGAGTTTTAAAGGCAGGCTGTGCTTATGTTCCTATTTCTCCAGAATTCCCAGAAGAAAGAAAACAATATATTCTTGAACAGATTGGTGCAAAACTAATTATTGATGAATCGTTTGATGTGTATAAGAAAACCAGTGAATGTGATCCTGGAATAAAACCTTCTATGAATGATCTTGCTTATATAATTTTTACTTCTGGAACAACTGGAAGACCAAAAGGTGTAATGATTGAGCATGCTGGGCTTAGCAATCGTGTTCAATGGATGAATAAAACTTATACAATAACAGAAAATGATAGAATTTATCAAAAAACTAACTATGTATTTGATGTTTCTGTTTGGGAACAAGTGTGGGCGTTATTAGCAGGTGCGCGTATCGTATTTGCTTTAGAAGGTGGGCATAAAGATCCACTTTATTTAGCAAGAGAGATTAAGGATAGACAAATTACAGTAATGCATTTTGTTCCAAGCATGTTAGATGCATTCGTTGATACTTTAGAAATGTATAAAAAAGACTTTAATACAGAGAGCTTTGATATTAGTTCCTTAAAATACGTCTTTTGTTCAGGCGAAGCATTAAACATTAATAGTGTTAGGAAGTTTAGAAGTCTTGTTCCAAAAGCTAAAATGTATAATTTGTATGGTCCAACTGAGGCAAGTATTGATGTGACATATTTTGATTGCAATGATCCTTCACTAAAAAAAGTACTTATTGGTAAACCAATTGCAAATACTAACTGCTATGTATTAAGCCGTTCAAATCATTTATTACCCAAAGGGGCGATTGGTGAACTAGCTTTAGGGGGTATTCAGTTAGCTAGAGGATATATCAATGAGCCAAAACTAACAGCGGATAAATTTATAAAACATCCTAATCTTGGACGAATTTATAAAACTGGGGATCTTGTTAGATTACTTAATACGGGAGAATTTGAATATCTAGGACGTAACGACTTCCAAGTTAAAATTCATGGATTACGTATTGAACTTGGAGAAATTGAAGCTAGACTTACTAAAATTACGGAAATTAAGCAGGCGGTTGTGTTAGCAATCAATGAGCATCTAGTTGCTTACTATCAAGCTGATAAAGAGTTATCAGATGAATTTCTTAAACATGAATTAGAAGAAAGCTTAACTGATTATATGATTCCTAGTGCATTTGTTTTTATGGAAAACTTTCCACTTACTATTAACGGTAAATTGGATAGAAGAGCGTTGCCTATACCTACATTTAGATCAGAAGAATTTACACCACCAGAAACCGAAATTGAAATAAAACTGCAAGAAATAACTGCAGAGGTTTTAGGTTTAGATAATAAAGAGGTAAGCGTAACAGCAAGTTTCTTCCATCTTGGAGGAGATTCAATTAAGGCAATTCAGTTAAGCAATCGAATCAAGCAAAAATTGAATCAAACTATAACCATAAAACAAATTTTCGCTGCAAAAACTATTAAGAATCTTTCACAATATATTGGAAAAGTTAAAGAGATAGAAGTATTAAGTGAACAAGGTGAATTAACAGGAGAAGCTAAATTACTTCCAATTCAGGAATGGTTCTTCGAAGATTTTAATTCCAATTACTTCAATCAGTCGTTTGCTATTTCATTACCAAAAGACATTGATTTAGAGCGTCTTAAAAAAGCTTTGATTGATTTAGTAAATTATCATGATGCGCTGCGTTTATCTTTTGATGGAAAAAAGCAGTATTATACTGAGAAAATATATGATATTGACATATTGACTGCCGATTCCCCAGAAGAATTCAATAGTATTCAAGAAAGTTTTAAGCTTAGTGGAAAGCTTTATCGTTTCGTGTTTAAACAAAGTGAGAATGTTTTGGCTGTAATATGTCATCACTTGATAATTGATACTGTTTCTTGGCAGATTATTGCCTCAGATTTAAAAGAACTTTATGAGGGAAATACGCTTCCACCAAAAGGAACTAGCTATCGTCAGTGGTGTGAAGAAGTTAGAAAATTCAACACGACTGGGTGGTCTTTAGAAGGGAATATAAGCGAGAAAGAAGTATTTAAAACATCTGATAAATACAAGAGAATCACTATTAAATTTGATCATGAGTTGACGAACAAATTATTAAATAAGGTCAATCAAATTTATAATACTAAAATTAATGAAGTATTGTTTACAGCTTTTGCACGAGCATTAAAATCCATCCATGGTGAAGAAATTAGTCATATTAAATTGGAATCTCATGGACGAGCTGAAATTGCTGAAAATATTAATATTCAACGAACAGTAGGGTGGTTTACAGCTATATATCCTCAAAAAATTTCAACTAACCTTATAGAAACGAAGCATTATAACAGACTTGTCACAGACTATGGAGTTGGTTATGGTGCAAAATATGGAATACACTCAAACAATCTACCCAATATATTGTTTAACTATTTAGGTGAAATAGTTAATGAAGCGTCAGATGATTGGTCAATTATTACTAGTGATCTTGGAGACACAACTAATGTTAAATTAAAAGACTATTTGGCTGTAAATGGTGGAATCTTTCAAAAAAAATTGACTTTTGAACTTAGTGGTAATTTAGAAGGTATTGAAAGCTTGGCAAGAGAATATCAAGTTAAGTTAAAGGAATTAGTAGATGAACTGTTAGGGTTGGATAGAACTTACCTTACAAGTGAAGATTTAGATTTAGCCATATCTCAAGAAAAATTAGATGAGCTTCAAAAGTATCAAGAATTGGAAGATGTTTTATCCGCTAATGCCCTGCAAGAAGGATTTATATACCATGCATTAAATAATGTCACAAATGATGATGCATATATTTGTTCTTACATTTTTGATTATGAACAAGTAATAGATGTTGATAAATATCGTAAAGCATGGTCTATAACTCAAAAGAAATATCCAAGCTTGCGTTTATGTTTGAATTCTAATTATGAAGAGATACTTCAGATAATTCCTAAGAAGGGTAATTTAGATTTTGAACTGCTGGAGAATGACCATGTAGGCAAGGTTGTGCAATCTCAAAGAATGACTCCTTTTGATTTGAAAGCTGGAAGCCTGTTTAGAATTAGACTTATAAGGCATGACGATAGTCATTATACTTGTGTCTTAACAAACCATCATGCCATATTAGATGGATGGTCTAATCCTATTATGCTGGATTTTGTACATGCTACCTATGATAAGTTGTGCAAGAATCAAAAGGTGAATATTAATGAAGATATTGCGTATATTAAAACTCAGAAATATCTTGATAGAACTAAAAATGATTCGGCTGATTTTTGGAAAAAATATCTTAGAGAGGTATCTCATCCTGATTTAGCTGGTCTATTTAAAGAAGAAAAACACACAGTAAAGCTTGAAGAAATAAAGAGGATTGAAAAGCCAAAAGACAGTATATTTGAAATTACTGGACGTAATTATAGCAAACTTAAAGAATTTGCAAATAATAAGGGTCTCACAATTAATATTATTGTTCAATATGCATGGCACAAATTGTTAAGTGTTTATGGCGGTGTTAAAGAAACAACTATCGGTGTTGTTAATGCAGGGCGAAATATTCCTGTAGAGGGCATTGAAGAAAGTGTTGGTTTGTATATTCGCACTTTGCCCGTACAATTTACTCATACTAATGACAGTATTGTTTCTCAGCTTCAGCGATTACAAGATATTAATAATGATTGTATGATGCATAGTAATGTTAGTCTTGCAAGTCTTCAATCAAACGGTACACGGCTGTTTGAAACGTTGTTTGTCTATGAAAATTATCCATTACCAAAGAATAATGGAGATAGTGATAAATTGCGAATAACTCATTTTTACGGACAGGAAAAATTAGATTATCCAATAACTGTTGTTCTTTATGAGAATGAGGATGGGCTAAATTTCCGATTTAAATATGCAGGTGAGATTTTTGCGGAAGATATAATCGATCAGTTGTTTAACTTTATGCAAAGCATAATTGAACAAATACTTCAAGAGGTTGATGAATTCACTTATGTAAAAGAGATACCTGATTTTGGTACAGCATACTATCCAGAAACTAATATTATTGAACAATTTGAGAAACAAGTAAAACTTCATCCCAATAATACTGCCTTGAAATTTGGAAATTTAAGCTATAGTTTTGAGGAATTGAACTCAAAAGTAAACCAAGTAGCACATACACTTGTTGAAAGTACTGGAATAAAATCAGGTGACCGTGTACCTCTTTTACTAGAAAAGTCAGAGAACATGATTCTTGCAATTCTTGCAATATTAAAAGCAGGTGCCGTTTATGTTCCAATGTCACCCACTTATCCTTTAGAAAGAATTGAATATATTAAAGGACAAGTAAAAGCAAAAATTGTGATTGATGAAGAGTTTATGAAGCAAGAGTTTTCAAGTAAAAAAGAAAATCTTCCAATAAAGATTCTACCAAATGATTTAGCATATATTATTTTTACCTCTGGAACAACAGGTAGACCAAAGGGGGTAATGGTAGAACACCGTAATTTTATAATCTATTTGGAAGATATACTTACGGCTATAAGACGTACTGGAACAGAAGATATAGAATTTGGTTGTATTGCAGAATACGTTTTTGATATCTTTGGAACTGAAGTATTTGGACAATTATTGAGAGGTAGGACAGTAAACTTATTTGCGGGGACTCCAGAAGAATTTCCAGAGTTCATGAAGAAGCATTATGTAACTACTTTACAATCGACTCCTGGGAAAATTACATATTTATTCCAGGATAATAGTGAGGAAATTCTTTCTACATCTCTTACAACGATTATGGTTGGTGGAGAGAAGATGAATGATGCTTTTGCAAGTCGTTTCAAAGATAGTAACTTAATTAATATTTATGGCCCTACTGAAGGAACTGTTTGGACATCAATGAAGAAGGTTTCAGATAACTATTCAAATATTGGGTTGCCATTTCCAAATTATTCTCATTTTATATTGGATGAAAATAGAAAACTTCTTCCAAAAGGAGCGGTAGGAGAACTTTATATAAGTGGTCCTCAACTTTCACGAGGATATTATGGTCAACCAGAGTTAACAGAGAAAGTTTTTGCTGAAAATCCTTATAACATAAAAGGGATTGAAGAATACAGTCGTATTTATAAAACTGGAGATATTGTTCGTGTATTGCCAAATAATGAATTTGAATTAATAGGTAGAAACGATTTTCAAGTAAAAATAAGGGGCTTTAGAATTGAATTAGGCGAAATTGAAAGTGCCATGTTGAAAGTCAAAGGTGTAAAGCAAGTGCTTGCTCTAGCGTTAGGTAAGGAAGGTAGTAAATATTTAGGAGTATATTACCAGAGTGATGAAGAAATTCCACGTGCTGAGATCGAAAAAGTATTATCTCTTTATTTAACAGATTATATGATGCCTGCCGGCTATCAACATGTAAAAGAATTTCCATTGACTATTAATGGGAAAATTGATAGAAGAGCTCTACCGGAAATTACCTATAAAAACGATGTGGATTTTGTCGCTCCTCATAATGATGTAGAACAATGTGTTTTAGAGGCAATATGTAATTTACTTGATGTTGATCCTGACACTACATCCATATTAGAAAGTTTCTTTATGATTGGTGGAGATTCAATAAAAGTAATTAAGTTAGTAAGCATATTGAAGAAAATTTTTAATAAGAAAATTACTATAAAAGAGATCTTTGATGCTAAAACAGTTCAGGGAATTGCACAAGTGCTTCAAGCTTCTCATTATAGTAACGAAATGAATAGACTTATTGTGACAAAACAAGATTTTAAAAATAAAGAAGATCAAAAACTTTCTTTTGCACAGCAAAGATACAAAAAGTTACCTATAGATTCTTATAGAAATATCAAGATGGCTTTCAAAATTAATGAAGGAATAGATCCTGAAAAATTAGCAAAAGCAGTAATTAAAGTTGTTGATAGGCAAGAAATATTACGTACTAGAATTTATGATACCTATCAAGTTGTAGATGAACGACCATTAGTAATAACTCATAATAATATCGATCGTTCTGAGTATTTTGCTCATCAGTTTGACTTGGAAAATGAAATTCCTATACAAGTTAATATATTTAATGGGGAATTTGTATGTGTAATAGACCATGCAGCATTTGATGGTTGGTCAACATCTTTGTTCTTAGATGAAATTGAAAAAGCTTATTACGAAGATGAATTACCTGAGTTACCTTATCAATTTAGAGATTTTGCTAAATGTCAGAATGATTTTTTAAACAGTGTTAAGAAGAATCAACAAGTGGATTTCTGGCGTAAAGAATTCAAGAATTATGAAGGATTAAGGCTTCCAGAAGATCGTGTTTTAGGTGACACTGCTAAAAGCAAGGGTGGAGATGTATATATCCATTTAGAGGATGATTTTTATGATCGATTGACTAAAGTGGTTAAAGAAAGAAATATGACACTACACAATGTATTGCTGGGCACGTACTATTTGATGCTTTCAAGTGTAAGTGGACAAGAGAACATTCCGATTGCTATACCGACTGTAAATCGAAATATACAGGGACTGGAGAACCTAATTGGATTATTTATCAATCAGTTCCTATTAACAATGGATATCGATAAAACCCAAAGTTTTTCAACGTTTGTTAATAAAATTAATAACAAGATTATTGATGCCCAAAATAATCAAGATATTCCCCTTGAACAGTTAATTTATGAACTAGATATAAAACTAACCGGTAATAATGTTTATTTTGGTATTCAAGGATTTAAAGGTGAAGCTTTAGAACATTCGAAATTGTTTACTTCCATTTCAGAAATGACTGGACATTCAGATAAAGATGCATTTTGTGATCTTACGATTTTTGTATGGGGACAAAATATAGATTTTAATTATGATCGAACCTTGTTCAAAGCTAACACAATTGAGAGATTTTCACGCATTTACAGAGCTATTTTAGAAGAAATAGTAAATAATATAGATATTAAAATTAAAAATTTGATTGGAGAAAAGTTAAATGTTAATTGAAATGTTAAAAGGAAAAATTCATCGTGCAACTGTCACACAGGCAGAATTAAATTACGTAGGTAGTATCACAATTGATGAAGAATTAATGGAAGCAAGTGGTATTATCGAATATGAAAAAGTTCAAATTGCTGATGTTAATAATGGGGAACGCTTTGAAACCTATGTCATTGCAGGTCCACGTCATTCAGGAATGATTTGCCTGAATGGTGCAGCAGCTCGTTGTGCTTCTGTGGGGGACAAGGTTATTATTATGAGCTATGCTCAAATGGAGCCCAAAGAAGCAAAAGCGTCAAAGCCTTACGTTGTTTTAGTCGATGAAAAAAATATGATTGAAAAAAAAGTAAGATATGAACAATATGGACTATTAACTGAAGAGTTGAAAAGTTTATGAGAAATCGTGGATTTTTAACCCCAGTAACTGAAAATTTCCTGCATGCCTATGGTGTTGGAAAAGTTGCTTTTGAATTAGCTTTAAAATCCAATGTAGATCCAGAAACTGCCTTTATTGCAGGCAGTCTCCATGATCTAGGTGGAGCAATTCCTGATAGTGATCGAGTTGAAGTGGCAGAATCTTTAGGTATTGAGTTATTTGAAGAAGAACGTAAGGTACCGATGCTTGTTCACGCAAAGCAGGGAGATTATTTTGCGCAAGCTTTGTTTGGAATTGAAAATACTGATGTACTAGATTCAATTCTTTATCACACTACCTGTATTGATAATGCAAGTACTTTAGTTAAGATAATTTTTCTTGCTGATAAAATTCAATGGGATCGGAATGGTGAGCCTCCATATTTAAAGGACTTATTAAAGGCTTTAGATAATTCTTTAGATGAAGGATGCCGGTATTTTCTTGAATGGCTTTGGAACTCTCAGCTTTATGTGATTCATCCTTTTCTTGTTAGAAGTTATGGTTATTACTCGAAAGGGCAAGAGTTCCCATCATCGACCAGAAAAACTAGAAATGTTTATTTAAGCGAAGATATCAAAAGAAAGTACTTTTTAAATGAGATTGTTTACGAATTTAAAAAAGCTTTTGAAATGGGAAAAAAAGCTTCGGAACCTTTTATAAAGGGAAGTGAGAGCTTTAACAAAGCCTTTATTGCGGGTGCGTTAGCAAATAGTGTAAATACGATTTTTCAAAATCAGCGACTATATGTA
Organism: Clostridium guangxiense; assembly: GCF_021043395.1. Classification (GTDB taxonomy): domain Bacteria; phylum Bacillota; class Clostridia; order Clostridiales; family Clostridiaceae; genus Clostridium_S; species Clostridium_S guangxiense. The sequence goes on along the minus strand of NZ_JAJNKE010000004.1, from coordinate 145,599 downwards.
GCAAACAAGGTTGGGATAGAAACTAAACATGAAACAAATGAATCACTACTTCCAAAATTGAGTCATTACTTTGCAAAAAATGAATTTGGAATAGATGATTCTGAATTACTTCAAGCTATTTTGTATCATCAACAGGAATCAGATTGTGAAAGTAAGATTTGCCACTCTGTAAAAGCTGCATATCAAACGCTCTACAAAGAAGAAGCAAAATAATTACTAGATAATAATCTCAAACTTAACTTGCTTTTCTACATATGATAATTGGGCGAGGCAAGTAAAGCTTTATGCATTTAATTACAAATTTTATATGAAAGGTGAAATAGATAAGTTATGGATGATAAAGATGTACTTTTAAAAATTTTTGATTATGCAAAAACAAATCCTCATAAAGTTGCTTTAGTAGATGAATTTTTACAATTAACTTATAAGGAGTTGGTAGATACAATTGAAGAGGTTTCTAAAATCATACGTGATCAAAATTTGAAGGGGAAAATCGCTGCTTTGCAAATTCCTCGAAGCGTTTATTTTCCTATTTTAGTTTTTGCATTAACAAAAGAGAAGATTACGTTTATTCCTCAAGATATTACTCAACCAAAAGCAAGATTAGAGGAAATGATTCAGTTAGCAGGAGTACAAGTTGTAATTTCACTTGAGGAAGGAAAATATATATTTAATGAAGTTAATCCTACTAGTAAGAGCTCATCAGATGCATGGTCAATATATTTTACTTCAGGATCAACAGGAACACCTAAAGCTGTTGAAATTCCTAAAGAAAATGTTGAGAACACAGTTATATGGCAAAAAGAAGAATATGAACTAACAGATAAAGATAAGGCTGCGGCATTCATACCTTATTCGTTTGTTGTTAGCTATATGGATTTTTTTTCTGTACTTTATGTAGGGGGAACATTATATATATTAAGTGAATATTTGAGGCATGACTTAGCTTCATTAGAAGAGTATTTGAATAGGAATGAAATCACATTCATGAATGCAACAACTGTCATTGGAGATATTATTATCCGTTCAATGAATATTCCAAGCTTACGTTTATTAACGCTAGCAGGTCAGCGATTTCCTGATATAGATTTGAGTCATTTATCATACAAAGTCATTAATGTTTATGGAAATACAGAATGTGGTGCTGCTTCTATCTGTAAAATAGATTCAAAAACTAAAAAAGTAACCATTGGAAAACCTGTGAAAAACATGGATGTGTTAATTTTAGGAAATGATTTTCAGGCATTGCCTAAAGGAGAAATTGGCGAGTTGTTTGTTTATGGTATACAGGTTTCTAGAGGATATTTTATGAATACTAAAGCTACAAAAGAAGCTTTCGTAAATATCAATTATTTAGGAAAAAATCTAAGGGGATATAGAACAGGAGATTTTGCTCGCATTTTACCTGATGGAGATATTGAATATCTAGGTAGACGTGATCGACAGTATAAGATTAATGGTGTTCGTATAGATTTATCAGAAATTGAACGTGCTTTTTATAAATTAGTACCAACAACAAAACAATTATATGTAGTTGTTTACAATGAACAACTTTGCTGCTGGTTTATTAACGATGAAAAGTTAGAGGAAGAGAAGCTTCTTCAAGGTATAGCAAATTTATTGCCGTCAATTATGATTCCGTCACGCATTAAGCAAGTAACTGAATTTCCTATAAATGAAAATGGTAAAATTGATGAAAAGAAGTTATTTAGGGCCTTAAAAGAAGAAAACGAAGGCAATAAAGAAGTAAAATTGTCAGCAACAATTCAAAGTGAAAGTATTCAATATTTAAAAAAGGCCTGGAGTAAAATTTTAAATATTGATGTAAAACAGATTAATACAAATAGTGATTTTAAAAAATTGGGGGCAACGTCGCTTCAAATTATGGAATTAGGTGTAAAGTTACTGCAGGATTTAGGAAAAAAATTAAACTTTGTTGATTTGCATTACCACACAAAACTATATGACATGGCAGAATTTATTGATGGAAATAATAATTTTAGGCCAATTTATACATTTGTTAAACGTACTGCTAAGATGAAAAGTATACCAGCTCTTTTTGTGATTCATTCAGGAAATACGGGAAGCGATGTTTATAGGCCGCTGTTCAATAATATAAAAGATCCCAAATTTCCGATTTATGTTATCGAGCCTCATAATTTATTAACAACTGGTGATCGAATTCATGGTATCGAGAACATTGCAGCTTACTACATAGAACTTATTGAGAATTTTACGACTGAAATAGATATGCCAAGTTTTAATTTAATGGGTTGGAGCTACGGTGGTGTAATTGCTAACGAAATCTGTCATCAACTTGAAAGTAATGTAGGAAAAAAACGGGTTGATAAGTTAATAATATTAGATTCCCATTTTTATCTAGATCAATCTGATTTAGATCGAGTTCGTGAACGCGAAGCAAATGGATACTATAGAAAATATTTTGAGGAAACACATATCTTTGAGGGAATGGATAAAAAAAATATAACCACTGAACACTTGATTGAGAATAACCATCAGGTATTTCTAGATATATTTAATTATAAAGTTAATAAAACCTATACGCCTACAACTTATATAAGAAGTATGATTGAAGAGAAACCACTAAGTGATGATAAAATTCACTCTGTTTTTGATAATGTTATCATTAAAAATGTTTATGCTGGACACGATTATCTCTTTGTAGATGATAATGCACGACAATTCATCCAGAAAGAGCTTGATTTACTTCCAATGGAGCCAGTTCTAGAATGAAAAAAGTTATTTATAATTTTGAAGATGAGAGGCTTTATGAACCGGTATTATTCTTTGTTCGTAGAGCTGCACCTTTCCGCTATGCTTATGCAATGAAGTATAAACAAAAAAAAGATCGATATAATGCTTTAATGGCTTATGTATTACTTTGTATGGCTTCTGATCGTCCTATTGGTGAATTATCGCTTGGAGCAAATGGTAAGCCATACTTTGATAAATATTTTGGGCAAAAATATCTTTCTATTTCACATACTGATAATATGGTGGCTGCAGCTATTTCGGATCAAAATATAGGTATTGATATTGAGCAATATAATAAAGTTAATTATGAAATTATATCAATGGTATGCTCGAAGAAAGAAAAATATCAGATGAAAGAAAACTCTAAACTTTCCACGTTTTTTTGGACGGCAAAAGAGTCATTAAGTAAATTATTGAATGAGGATTGGTATTCTTCTTCTATGACTGATTTATTATATGAAGGTCATGGTATTGTTGATTGTAATAATCTAGCTGTTCATTTTGAACATTTTATTTTTTCAAAGAATGTTTTATGTATTGCTAGTAAAAGTTCAGAGGTTAGTTTAATAGAACAGGCTAACTCAACAAGAGTTTTAAAGTTTATAACCAAATGCAATGCAGTTTTATAATAAACTTATTTACATTATTCTCCTTTTATGCTATCATTAAAAAAAAGTACAAAACTTTTTGGTAAAAAAAGGGGTTTTTTGTAATGAGCTATTGTACTATATTATCTAAAGGCGATAAAATAAAATTGCTAAGAAAAAAATATAAATTACGGCAAGAAGATATTGCAGGTAATGACATAACTAGAAATCTAATTAGCGAAATAGAGACTAATAAAGCAAACTTGACTAGGAGTACTGCAGAAGCGATACTAAAGAACTTACAAAAGCTAGGAACTAAAAATCATTTTGAAATTGAAGAAACTGTAGATTATTTGCTAGAAGATGAAACTATACAAGCTTCAAGGGTGCTTGATGATTACGTAGGCAAGTTGAAAACATTTATGGTATATAGAGATGGTGATTTTACTGCTACTCTTAAAGAGGTTGAGGAATTTTTAGTAAAGTGGAGTATAACTGATAAAAAGATAATTATATATGAGTTAGCTGGAGATTATTTTGGTACTCAAAATGAAATGGATAAAAGTATAATATACTACGAAAAGGCTCTGACTTTAGTCGGAAAGCTTTCGCTAAGTCCAATGCTACTTAGTATTTTAAAAAAATTATCAAAAGTATATGGTTGTTCAGGTAAGTATAATGAAAGTATAGAATGTTGTGATTTTGCGTTAAATCATTTTGAAAACTTATCTCAGCATGATACTATATATTTTGTATACAACCGTGCCTACGTATTTTTTATGCTAAAAAATTATGAGAGAGCGCTAGCAGACATTGAGATGATAGAAAGTTTGCTAGATGCAAATGATATGCGAACATATTTTACAGTTTTGGATACTAAGGCAGTATGCTTGCATGAATTAAAGAAACATAATGAAGCTATAAAATTATATAATAGGCTTTTAGAAATGCTTGATGATAAGCAGATAGACAAAAGGATAGTTATTCGTATAAATATAGCAGAAGTATATATAGAATTATCAAATGTGGATAGAGCTAATTATTTATTGGATGAGGTAAAAAAAGAATTGCCTTTTATAAATAATGGTAGTGGATATGAAGCTAATATTTATTATGAAATTGGTAAGATATACAGAGGATTTAATGATAAGACAAAATCATCTGAATATTATTCGAAAGCATTAAAAATAGCGAAGAAACAAAATGATTATGTTTTAGTTAACAATATACTTTATGAGCTAATGGATGGTGAGGACAGCATTGAAAAAGTGGATAATATAAAAAATGAGGCATTTATAATTTCTGCAAAACAAGAGAAGTTAGCTGATAAACTTGTTCATAAACTTATAGGCTTTTATGCTAATAATAATAGTATTTCTAAACTTAAAGAAATAAATGATTTTGCTTTGCAATTTGTTTAAAAGGAGTGTATATTAAATGGAACTTAAAAAATCTTATAAAATGTTATTAGTTTTTTCTATGCTATTGCTATTTGCAGTTGTTGCTGCTGACACAAGTTTAGTTAAATCTATTGCGGGAATAGGTGGAGGTTTTCTTGATAAAAGCGTGCAGATAATCACTGGAATAGGTGGAGGTTTTCTTTAAAATCTAGTTATATGATGGCTCTATGCTATAGTTAATAGAACTCTTCGGAGAGTGGATTGTAAATTTAAAGCAGTCTGCTCTTTTTTTATTTTTGCTATAATTTAAAAAAGTTATTTTATCAGCAAGAGAATAAAGCTTTATTTGATAATATCCATCTGATAATGCAAATAAATTAATATGATATTTTGTGAATAAAGTACTCTTAGCCTTAATATATATATATTGTTAATATTAAGGTACAGGAGGAAAGATTTTGGAAGACTTTAATATATATAAGGATATTGCGGAAAGAACTCAGGGTGATATATATGTAGGTGTAGTAGGACCTGTAAGAACTGGTAAATCAACCTTTATAAAGAGGTTTATGGACCTTATGGTTCTTCCCAATATAGACAATCCTCATAAGAGAGAAAGAGCGAAGGATGAGCTTCCTCAAAGTGCTTCTGGTAAAACAATTCATACGACAGAACCTAAATTTGTACCTAATGAGGCTGTAGATATAAGTTTAGATGAGGGGATAAAATTTAAGGTAAGAATGGTCGATTGCGTTGGGTACATTGTCAAAAATGCACTTGGGTATTCTGAAGGAGAAAAGCCTAAAATGGTTAATACTCCATGGTTTGATCACGAAATACCTTTTGAAGAAGCAGCAGAAATAGGAACTAAAAAGGTAATTGATGAACATTCTACGATAGGACTTGTGGTAACCACGGATGGTTCTATTACTGACATACCAAGGGAAGATTATGTAGAAGCAGAAGAAAGGGTAATAGAAGAACTTAAGTCTATAAATAAGCCATTTATTTTGTTACTTAATTCTGCACATACGGATGCCCCAGAAACACTCGAGTTAAAGACTGAACTTGAAGAGAAATATGACGTTCCAGTTGAAGTTATAAATGTACTTAATATGGAAACAAATGATATAACTAAGGTATTTACAAAAGTTTTGAAGGAGTTTCCTATAAAGGAAATAAACATAGATATGCCAGAATGGATTGAAAAGCTTGATTCAAAGCATTGGCTTAAGGAAAACTTTATGAACTTTGTAAAAGACTTGAGTAAAAAGCTTAATAAGGTTAGGGATATTTCAAAAACTATTGATTCATATTCTAATGTTGACTATCTTGAAAAAGCGGAAATGGTTGAGATGAACATGGGTGAAGGTATGGGAAGAATAAATTTGGAACCTAAAAAAGACATGTTCTACAAAGTTTTAAGCGAAGAATGTGAATGTGATATTGATGGGGAAAATAAATTGTTATCTGCAATGAAGGAAATGCATACAGCTAAGATACAGTACGATAGGATAGCTGAGGCATTAAAAGATGTTAAAGAAAAAGGATATGGGCTTGTATCACCTCAACTTTCTGAAATGAAGCTTGAAGAACCACAGATAGTTAGAAATGGGAGCAGGTACGAAGTTAAGCTTAAAGCTAGTGCACCAAGTTTTCATTTTATACGAGCAGATATCGAAACAGAAGTATCACCTATAATGGGAAGCGAAAGAGAAAGTGAGGAAATGGTGAGATCACTTTTAGAGCAATTTGAGAATGATCCTTCTCAAATATGGGAAAGTAACATGTTTGGAAAATCAATAGAAGTACTTGTAAAAGAGGGACTTCAAAAGAAACTGTATAAAATGCCTGATGATGTTCAAGCAAAAATACAAAAGACACTTGAAAAAATAATAAATGAAGGAAATGGCGGATTAATCTGCATAATACTCTAAAAATATTGCGAAGCAACAATTCTTCGTCACACTAAAAAAATTCTATAAATCTAAGGCAAAAAAATCGTAAACTACTAAGAAATTTCAACAACTCGCTGAAAGCTCGAACAGATTGAAATATCTAAGTATTTTACGATTTTTTCACCAAGACTTATTAAAATTTTTTTAAATCGTTCCTTCAGCATTATTACTTCGCTCCAACGGTAGTACAAGAAAAAAATTACTCAAACTATAGTGTAATGCGAAATAAGTGTATTGCAGAATGATTTAAATAAAATTGTAAAATCCTATTAAGCTTTATTCTTGAATTTTAATAGGTTTTTTTAGGATTCCAATAAGCAGTGCTGTTATTATAGCACCAATTATAATTGATAATAAGTATAAAATAGGATTTCCTTTAACTATTGGAATTACAAATATTCCACCGTGAGGAGCTGGAAGAGCTATATTAAAAAACATAGTTAAAGCTCCAGTAACGGCTGAACCTATAACAGATGCGGGTATTATTCTAGTTGGATCACCAGCGGCAAATGGAATTGCACCTTCTGTTATAAAACAAGCACCCATTATATAACAAGTCAAACCAGATTTTCTTTCATCAGCGGTAAACCTATTTTTAAAGAATGTAGTTGCAAGTGCAATTCCAAGAGGAGGAACCATACCACCAGCCATAATAGCTGCATGTGGATAATAATTTCCGGAGCTTATCATTGCTATTCCAAAGGCAAAAGCAGCTTTGTTTATTGGACCGCCCATATCAATAGACATCATTCCGCCTAATATTAAACCTAAAACAAGTTTATTTGCAGTGCCCATTCCGGAAAGCCAATGCTGAAGCCCTAAATTTATTGATTTTACAGGTCCTACTATAGTTATAAACATTATTGCTCCAGTAATAAATATTCCAAGTAGTGGGTATATGAGCACAGGCTTTAATCCATCTATAGATTGTGGAAGCTTTGCAAATATTTTTTTTAGAAGAATTACAACATAACCACCAAGAAAACCAGCAATAAGCCCTCCTATAAAACCAGCATCGTTATTTGCAGCAATATATCCACCAACCATAGCTGGTGCAAATCCAGGTCTATCAGCAATACTCATACCGATGAAGCCTGCAAGTACTGGAATCATTAGTTTAAAAGCATTGTCTCCACCAATATCATGTAGTAATTTCGCAATATAATTATAACTTGGATCTTTTGGATCGTAAGCTTTAATTCCAAACATAAAGGATATAGCAATTAATATACCACCACCTACAATAAAAGGAAGCATATTTGAGATACCATTCATAAGGTGCTTATAAATACCTAAGCCGCCTCCAGAGGTTGATTTGGAAGAGTCATCATTAGTTCCTTCGTGCGTGTATACTGGAGCATCTCCAGATAAAACTTTATTTATAAGTTCTTCAGGTCTTTTTATACCGTCAACAACAGGTACTTGAAGTACTTTTTTACCATTAAATCTTGCCATTTCTACTTGTTTGTCGGCAGCAACAATTATTCCGGCTGCTTTTTCTATTTCATCAGCAGTTAATTTATTTTTTACACCAGTAGAACCGTTAGTTTCAACTTTTATATTAATACCCATTTCTTTAGCTTTATTTTTTAAAGAATCAGCTGACATATAAGTGTGTGCAATTCCAGTAGGACAAGCAGTAACTGCTAGTACAAAACCTTTTGAAGTTTCCTCTTCACATGATTTCTCTTCTGAAGCTTCTTCTAATTTTTCTTGCTCTTCATTATTAATTAGATTAAGTACATCATCTTCATTTTTTGCGCTAAGAAGGCTATTTTTAAAATCTGCATTCATAAGCATAGTTGATAATCTAGAGAGAGTTTCTAGGTGCTCATTATTGGCGCCTTCACTTGCGGCTATCATAAAGAATATGTTAGCGGGGCTTCCATCAAGGGAATCATAGTCTATACCTTCAGTTGAAAGACCAAATGCTAGTGCAGGAGTTTTTACGGCAGCAGTCTTGGCATGTGGAATTGCAATGCCATCACCTATTCCAGTAGAGAACTCAGATTCTCTTTTTAATATAGCTTTTTTATATTCTTCTTTGTCATTTAATTTCCCAGCATTATATAGCTTGTCTGTTAATTCATTTATTACTTCAGACTTTGTCTTTGACTTTAATTTTAAAATAATAGTATCTTTACTTAGAAGTTCCGTTATTTTCATTGTTCTCCTCCTATAAATTCTGTTACTGTTACTTGTGGTAAATAGTGTTCAACATCTTCTTTTGTGCATAAATCTTTTGAGAAAGCAGTAGCACTTCCAGAAGCAGCACCATATCTAAAAGCTTCTATAATATTTTTATTCTGAGAGTAGCTTGCAAGAAAGCCAGCTATTACAGAATCACCAGCACCAACCGAATTCTTAACAGTTCCTTTTGCAGGAGAAGCTTTATAAACAGCAGTTTCGTTGATTAGAAGAGCGCCTTTTTCAGCCATAGATATGATAACATTTCTCGCTCCCATATCAATTAGTTTTTTTGCATAAAATATAATTTCTTCTTCATTTTCTAGCTGTTTGTTAAATATTTCTCCTAGCTCATGATTATTTGGTTTTATCAAAAATGGTCTATTAGAAAGGGTAGAAACTAATGCATTACCAGTTGTGTCCACAATTACTTTTACGTTATTTGAAGTACACTTTTTCTGAAGAATAGAATATATATCTGCTGGAACTGATTTTTGAACATTTCCAGCTAAAACTAAATAGTCATCTGAAGTTAAATTTTCTATAATGACAAATAGTTTATTTAAATTTTCAGAAGTAATATTGGGACCAGAACCATTGATCTCAGTTTCCGTAGAGGATTTTAATTTAACATTTATTCTAGTGTCCTCCTTTACTTTTATAAAATTAGTTTTTATACCTTGCGTTTCTAATGAGTCTTCAATAAATTTTCCAGTGAAGCCTCCAATGAATCCTAAGGCTATACTTTTTACATTTAAATTGTTTAAAACTCTAGATACATTTATACCTTTTCCACCAGCAAATTTTTCATCATTTTTTACTCTGTTTACTGTACCAGCTTTGAAATCATCTACTTCTATAACATAGTCTATTGCTGGATTAAAAGTAACTGTGTATATCATTGAATCACAACCTTTACAAATATAATTTTTATATATGGTAAAAATAGTTTAACTATAAATTATATATAATATATCTTTAGCAACAGAAATATGATAATACAAAATCAATCAAAAAACAACGTATATGAGCATAAATGCACAAAAGTTTTAATTAAATTTACAAAATAAATAAATATAAAATGCTAATTCACAAATATTTATTTAGAGAATATATTGAATAGAGATAAAGATAAATCACGCTGAAACTTCAAATTTATTTGTACAAAAATGTCATCTTCTGGGCATTATGCTACAAATGAATTTCAATAGTTGAAGCGGTTTATCTATATAGATAAAAAGTAGGAGTAAGATATGAAAATAAATAATAGATTAGCGGGAATAGAAGAATATCATTTTAAGAAAATTGAAAACTTAAAAAATAAGCTTATTAAAGAAGGAAAAGATATACTAGATTTAAGTATAGGGGATCCTGATATTTGTACAAATAAAAAAATAGTGGATGAATTTTTAAAATCCATTAATATAAATGGATTTAATAAATATCCACCATATGAAGGTATAAAAGAACTTAAAGAAAAAATCATTAAATATTATGATGAACGTTTTAATGTCAGTTTAAAAGAAGATGAGGTGCTAATTTTAATAGGTTCAAAAGAAGGAATAAATAATATAATACCTGCGGTTTGTAATATAGGAGATTCTATAATAGTGCCAAATCCTTGCTATCAGGTTTATGTTACTAGTCCTATATTGTGGGGGGTTAATACTTATAAACTTCCAATTAGAGATGTAAATAATTATTTACCAGAATTAAATAAAATACCTGAAAGTATAGCTAAAAAAAGCAAAATGTTTATAATAAATTATCCTAATAATCCAACTGGAGCTGAAGCAAATGATGTCTTCTTTAAAGAAATCGTTAAGTTTTGCTCAGATAGAGGCATGATACTAGTAAATGACTCTGCTTATATTGAAATAGTAAGAGAAGGTAAAAGACCTATTAGTCTGCTTCAATTCGATAAAGAAAAAAAATCTGTAGAGATTGGTACATTTTCAAAAACTTTTAATATGACTGGTTTTAGAATAGGATATGCCGTTGGAAATCCAAAAGTGTTAAGAGAACTTTTAAAAGTAAAAAGTAATGTGGATTCTGGTCAATTTTTGCCTATACAATATGCGGCTACCAAGGCATTAGACATTATACAATCAGAAACTAAAAAAAATAGAAAAGTTTACGATGAGAGAAGAGAAAAAGCAAAAAATATACTTAAAATAAAAAATATTGAATACTATAATAGTGAGGCTACATTTTATATTTGGTGTAAGGTTCCTAAGGAATATACTACAACTGAATTTTATGAAAGACTTATCTTAAAATATGGAATTATAACTACGCCGGGATATAGTTTTGGAAATCTTGGAAATGGATATTTTAGACTGTCTTTAACAAAGGATTTGAAAGATATAGATAAATATTTAAATCAAATTGAGGAATTTTAAGATTAAAAATAAAAAAGTACTATTAACATGTAAAAAATGTGGTATAATTGAGTTTGTTATATATAAACTCTGAAATTTCCTTATTGTTTTAAAATATGACCTTACAATACGCTCTTACGAAAGGATGATTTACAATGTTAAAAAGTATGACTGGATTTGGAAGAGCTATTTATGATAATGGTAAGAGAAATTTTACCATAGAATTAAAAAGTGTTAATCATAGGTATCTTGATATTAATGTGAAATTACCAAGAAGTCTTATATCTTTAGAGGATAAAATAAGAAGAGAAGCACAGCAGAAGCTTAAAAGAGGAAAAGTGGATATTTTTGTAACTCAAAATATTTATAATGACGATGATTATGATGTTAAATTAAATAAGAATTTAGCAGATAGCTATTATAATTGTTTGAGAAAAATAAAAGAAAGTTATGATGTAAAGGATGATATTTCTGTATCGCTTATTTCGAAATTTCCTGATGTTATATCTATAGAACAAAAAGAAGAAAATTTTGATGAAATCTGGAACGAAATTTTAATACCTCTTAAAGATGCACTTAATAAGCTTATAGACATGAGAGAAAAAGAAGGTGCAAAGCTTAAAGAGGATATAGAAAATAAATGTGATATAATAAGTGAAAATGTATGCTCTATAGAAGAAAAAGCCTCTTGTGTTGTGGAAGAATATAGAATGAAATTAGATGAAAGAATTAAAGAATTATTAGGTGGAAACAAGGAAATTGACGAATCCCGTATTTCAATGGAAGTTGCAATTTTTGCAGATAAAGCATGCATTGATGAGGAAATAGTAAGGCTTAAAAGTCATATAATTCAACTCAAGGATACCCTTCAAAAGGATGAACCAATAGGAAGAAAACTTGATTTTATAGTTCAAGAAATGAATAGGGAAGCAAATACAATAGCTTCAAAATCAAATAATATCAATATAGTACATTCTGTACTTGATATAAAAAATGATATAGAAAAAATAAGAGAACAAATACAGAATATTGAATAATATTAGGAGGATTAAGATGGGAATAAAATTAATAAATATAGGTTTTGGAAATATAGTGTCTGCAAATAGATTAATTGCAATAGTAAGTCCAGAATCTGCGCCTATAAAAAGAATAATACAGGAAGCTAGAGATAGGGGAATGCTTATAGATGCTACATATGGAAGAAGAACTAGAGCTGTTATAATAACAGACAGCGATCACGTTATATTGTCTGCTGTTCAGCCTGAAACAGTTGCTCATAGATTATCATCTAAGGATGAGGATATAGCCATAGACGAGGTTGATGAATAAATGAAAAAAGGTTTATTAATTGTAATATCTGGTCCTTCTGGTGCAGGTAAAGGTACCATATGCAAGGCTCTTTTAGAAAAGCAAGATTTGTGGATTTCAGTTTCTGCAACTACAAGGAAACCGAGAAAAGGTGAAGTAGAAGGAAAAAGTTATTTTTTTCTCGGCATAGAGGAGTTTAAAAATAGAATAGAGCATGATGGCTTTCTTGAATATGCAGAAGTTTATGGAAATTACTATGGTACACCTAAGGCAAGTGTGAATGAAAAGATAAATAATGGGGAAGATGTTATACTAGAAATAGATATACAAGGTGCGCTTAAGGTTAAGGAGAATTATTCAGAAGGTGTATTCATTTTTATACTTCCGCCTTCAATGGATGAGCTTAAAAAGAGAATAATAGGCAGAGGTAGTGAAACACCAGAGTCACTTATGAGAAGATTTAAATCAGCTTACAAGGAAATAAATTATGTATCAAAATATAATTATGCGGTTATAAATGATAAAGTAGATGTAGCTGTTAGTAAAATCCAAGGCATTATAGCTGCTGAAAAATGCAGAGTTGATAGAATAAAAGAAAACATAATAGATTCTAAGGAGGGTATTGTTCATGAACAATTCTATGATTAATCCATCAATTGTTGATTTGAAAGAAAGAGTAGGAGATAAATACTCACTGGTTGTTATAACTTCTAAAAGGGCTAGGCAGTTGATACAAGGAGAAAAACCACTTGTAAATGTAGACAGTAATAAGCCTCTTACAATAGCTATTAGTGAACTTAATCAAGGAAAAGTAAATTTTAAAGTGGTTCATGAGGGTATAAAATAAGATGGATTCTAAGAATATTGTTGTAGGTGTAACTGGAGGGGTAGCTGCATATAAAGCTTTAGATGTTATAAGTAGACTTAAAAAGAATGGCTTCAATGTTGATGTAATTATGACAAAATCTGCGGCAGAATTTGTAACCCCACTTAGTTTTCAAAGTTTAAGTGGTAATCCAGTAATAACAGATATGTTTGATGAGCCTAAGGCGTGGGAGATCCAGCATATATCTCTAGCTAAAAAAGCAGATTTACTAGTTGTGGTACCAGCAACGGCAAATATTATAGGAAAAGTTTCAAATGGAATAGCAGATGATATGCTTTCAACTACAATAATGGCAGCAGCTTTAAGATGTCCTGTTGTTTTTGCACCTGCTATGAACACGTATATGTATGAAAATCCTATAGTACAGGATAATATAAAAAAGCTAAAAGATTATGGATATAGTTTTATAGAACCTGAAAGTGGGAGACTTGCGTGTGGAGATACTGGCAAAGGTAAGCTTTGTGATACAGAAACAATTTCAGAAACAATAAGAAGTATCTTGTATGATATAAAAGATTTAAAAGGGAAAAAGGTAATGGTTACTGCAGGACCAACAATAGCACCGATAGATCCTGTAAGATACATAACAAATAGGTCAACTGGGAAAATGGGCTATGCTATAGCTGAAGAAGCAAGAGATAGAGGTGCAAAAGTCACTCTTATAAGTGGTGAAACAGGTATAAAAGCTCCTTTTGGCGTTAATGTTGTAAAAGTTTCTACTAATGAGGAAATGCTTAAGGCAGTTTTAGATAACTTCTCATGTAATGATATAGTTGTTAAAGCAGCAGCAGTATCAGATTATAAAGCTAAGAATTACAGCAGCAAAAAGATAAAGAAGTCTGAAGATAATTTGCTTATAGAGTTTGTGAAAGACAATGACATATTGAAAAAACTTGGTGAAATAAAAACAACTCAGATTTTAGTTGGATTCGCAGCAGAAAGTAATGATCTTATAGAAAATGCTATGTTAAAGCTTAAAAGAAAAAATTTGGATTACATAGTAGCTAATGACATTACAGCTTTTGATACAGGTTTTGGAAGCGATAATAATAAGGTTTTTATAATTTCCAAAGGAAAAAATATTTTGGAATTTGATAAAATGAGTAAAAAAAATGTTGCAAGAGAATTATTTAATTTGATTAATAAAAAGCGCTAAATGCGCTTTTTATTTGCTTAACTAATGTGACTTTGTTAGAAGTGTATCCAAGTTTAAGAGGATTCAATGTTCTCTTAAATCTTATTGATTTAAAGGGTGATACGGTGAATAATTATATTGGAGTAATAGTAGACAGCGAAGCAGTTTCACTTGATAGAATATTTACATATAAAATTCCAGAGATTTTAAAGGAAAATATTAAATTAGGTCAAATTGTTAAAGTGCCTTTTGGTATGGGAAATAAAAAGGTAAATGGCTTTGTTTTAGAATTTATCAGCGATGTGGATGAAAATATTAAGATAAAAGAAATAAGCAGTATTGTTACTAACTATTCCGTTATTACAAAAAAAAACATAGAACTAATATTTAAAATGAAAAAAAGATATTTTTGCAGCTATATAGATTGTATTAAACTTATGATACCAACGGGAATAACAAAAGGAATAAAGCATAAAACTAATTATGTAATATGTATTAAAAATGAACTTATAGAAAAGCTAAAGAAGAGACCTTACATAGATATTTATGATGCTGTAAGAAAATATAATGGAGTGTATACTAAAAGTGAATTGAATCATAAATTTAATTTTTCGTTGTCATCTATAAACACAATGATAAAGCATGAAGTGCTAGAAGTTCTGGAAAAAGTGGTTTCAAGATGTGATAATAGGGTTTTTGATAAATACGAAGAAAAAGTATTGAATGAAAGGCAGCATGAGATTGTAAATTCAATCATAGATTCTAAATTAAAAAAATTTTTGATTCACGGTGTTACTGGAAGTGGTAAAACAGAAATATATATGTCGCTTGTAAAAAAGATGATAGAGGAAGGAAAAGAGTCTATTATACTTGTTCCAGAGATATCACTTACTCCTCAAATGGTAGAGAGATTTAAAGGTAGATTCGGAAGTGATGTTTCAGTTTTCCACAGTAAGCTTTCAGATGGAGAGAGATATGATGAATGGTTAAGAGTTAAAAGTGGTGAAGTTAAAGTGGCCGTTGGAGCAAGATCGGCTATATTTTTGCCATTTAGAAATTTAGGTATCATAGTAATTGATGAGGAACATGAAGGAAGTTATAAATCTGAAAGTGATCCTAAATACAGTGCAATAGAAATAGGTGAAATGAAAAGTGAAATTGAAAATTGCAAGCTTGTACTTGGCTCAGCAACTCCATCTATAGATACGTATTATAAATGTGAAAATAATCAATATACTTTACTTAATATAAGTGAAAGAGCTGACGGTGCTTCGATGCCAGAAATATCTGTAGTAGATATGCGAGATGAACTTAAGGAGAATAACAAGTCTATATTTAGTAGAGAACTTTATGCAGCTATTAAAGAAACCTTAGAAAAAAAAGAACAAATAATATTATTTTTGAATAGAAGAGGCTTCTCAACCTTTGTATCATGTAGAAAGTGCGGTTTTGTATTTAAATGTAAAAACTGCGATGTGCCTATGACTTATCACAGCGATAAAAAATATCTTATATGCCATTATTGTGGCAGTACAGAGGAAATACCTAAAATATGTCCTAAATGCGGCAGTAAATATGTTAAGTATTTTGGTGTTGGTACTGAAAGAGTAGAAAGAGAAGTTAAAAAAATATTTAGTGCAGCAAGAGTTTTGAGAATGGATAAAGACACTACAGGTAAAAAAAATTCTTATGAACTTATATATAATTCTTTTAAAAATGGAGGAGCAGATATATTAATTGGCACTCAAATGATAGCAAAAGGATTTGATTTCAAAGAAGTCACACTTGTAGGAATTGTTGCTGCCGATCTTACTCTTAATATTCCAGATTATAGGGCGGCAGAAAGAACTTTTCAACTTATATCTCAGGTTAGTGGAAGAGCTGGAAGAGGTAGTAAAAAAGGTAAAGTTATAATTCAGACATATACCCCAGAAAGTTATGCAATACAATATTCTTCTAAAAATGATTATAAAAACTTTTATAAAACTGAGATAATGCTAAGAGAGGGTATGAATTATCCACCATTTTCTAAAATATGTATTGCTAATATGAGCTCAAAAAATGAAACTTTATTAATAAAATATACACAAATAATTGGCAGTTTTTTTAAAAATAAGTTTTCAGGCTGTGATAATATTGATATATTAGGACCATGTCCTTCACCTATTGGAAAAATCAATGAATTTTATAGATGGCAAATTTTGCTTAAGGGTGAAGTTACATACAATACAGCTGATTTTGTTAAAAAATCTATTTATGAAATATTAAAAAAAGATTATAATGTTATAAGGATATCAATCGATATAAATCCTTTAAGCTTATTATAAATTATTTGGAGGTAATAGTATGGCGATAAGAAATATAAGACAATATGGTGATGAACTACTCAGAAAGAAAAGTAGAAAAGTAGATAAAATAGATAAAAGAATCTTAACATTAATTGAGGATATGAAGGAAACCATGTATAGTGCCAATGGAGTTGGACTTGCTGCACCTCAAGTTGGAATACTTAAAAGAGTTGTAGTTATAGATGTAGGTGAGGGTCCTATTGCTTTTATAAATCCAGAAATATTAGAGACAAAAGGAAGATATGTTGATAGCGAAGGATGTTTAAGCATACCAGGTAAAGATGGAATGGTAGAAAGGCCAGAATATGTTAAAGCTAAAACTCTAAATGAAAAAGGAGAAGAAATAATAGTGGAAGGTACACAGCTTATGGCAAGAGCAATGTGTCATGAGTTTGATCATTTAGATGGTGTTTTATTTATAGATAAATTAATTGAAAGCGGTGAAGAATAATTGAATATAGTTTTTATGGGTACACCTGAATTTGCTGTGCCATCATTAAAAAAACTTATAGAAAATTATGATGTGAAAGCTGTTTTTACTCAACCAGATAGACCAAAGGGTAGAGGAAAAAAATTAGCAATGTCTCCTGTAAAAGAAATTGCTTTAGAATGTAATATTCCTGTGTTTCAGCCTGTAAGTTTAAAAAAGGAGCCTGAATATGTTGAAAAGCTTAAAGAAATAAAACCAGATTTTATAGTAGTAGTGGCTTTTGGGCAGATTTTATCAGAGGAAGTTTTGAATATACCTAAATATGCATGTATAAATGTTCATGCATCACTTCTTCCTAAATATAGAGGATCTGCACCTATAATTTGGTCTATAGTAAATGGAGAAAAAAAATCTGGTGTCACTACTATGCTTATGGCTAAAGGAATTGATACGGGAGATATGCTTTTAAAGTGTGAAACTGATATTGATTTTGATATGACAGCAGGACAGCTTCATGATATTCTTTCAGAAAAAGGTGCACAGCTTCTTTTAAATACAATAGAAGACTTTAAAGATGGTAAAATTGCACCTCAAAAACAAAATGATGAGGAAGCTTCTTATATTTCAGTAATTTCAAAAGATTTAGGTGAAATTAATTGGAATAACGATGCTGTTAAAATTCATAATCTTATAAGAGGATTGAATCCATGGCCTTCAGCATATACTCATTATAAAGATAAAGTTATGAAAATACACAAGACAAAGGTAATTGATAGTGATTTTGAAGGCACACCGGGACTAATAACTGATGTAAGTAAAGATGGAATAAAGATAGAGACGACTAAAGGAAAACTTCTTGTAACGTCAATTCAATTTCCAGGTAAAAAAATAATGAGTGTTAAAGATTATATTGCAGGTAATACTATAGAAAAAGGTACTATTTTAAAATAAAGCCTAAAATAAAAATTAGATAAAGAGGTGTTTAGAATGTATTTCGATGCTACATATATTTTATTGATTCCAGCTATTTTGCTTTCTTTTTGGGCTCAAGCAAAAATTAGTTCTGCGTTTAATCATTATTCACAGGTTAGAAGTATAAATGGTTATACAGGAGCAGATGCAGCACGGAAACTTTTAGATGCCAACGGTTTATATGATGTGCCTGTAGAAGTTGTACCAGGAAAACTTACTGATCATTATGATCCAGCAAATAGAGTAATGAGACTTTCAGAGGAAGTTTATTATGGAACTTCTGTGGCTTCAATTGGAGTGGCAGCGCATGAAACAGGTCATGCTTTTCAGCATAAGCAGCATTATGCTCCACTTGAAATAAGGAATGCCATAGTACCAGCTGTTAATTTGAGTTCTAGCGCATCATGGATATTGTTCTTTGTAGGAATCATATTTAGTATTCCATTCCTTGCAAGAATTGGTGTTGTTCTTTTTGCAGCAGTTGTTGTATTTCATCTCATAACTTTACCAGTTGAATTTGATGCATCAAGTAGGGCTCTAAAACTTCTTGAAAGTAGAGGAATACTTTATGGTGATGAGGTAAAAGGGGCTAAAAAAGTACTTAGTGCAGCGGCGATGACGTATGTAGCAGCAGCATTAATGGCAGTTTCACAATTACTTAGACTTATAATTATAAGTAGAGACAGAGATTAAAGAAAAGGAATAAAAATATGGTAAATGCGAGAAAAGTTGTTATAGATGTTTTAAATGAAGTGTTTTTCAATAATTCATATTCAAATATAAGTCTTAATAAAACTTTAAAAAGTTCGGGCTTAAGCCAAAGCGACAAGGGACTTGTAACAGAAATAGTGTATGGAACTATAAAATATAAATATACAATTGATGTCATCCTTAAAAGGTTTATAACGGTTAAGTTTAGTAAGCTGGATAAAATTATATTAAATATACTTAGAAGTTCTGTATATCAGATAAAGTATCTTGACAGAATACCTGATTTTGCAGTTGTAAATGAAGGCGTTGAACTTGCAAAAAAATATTCATCTCTTAAGTCTTCTAAGTTTGTAAATGGTGTTCTTAGAAACTATCTAAGAAGGTTAGATGAGGATTTTTGCAATTCCAAAGATAAAATTAAGGTTCTTGCATTTAAATACTCCTTTGAACCGTGGATGGTTAACTTTTTCATAAAGCAATATGGTGCTGAAAATATTGACAGTATACTAGGTGGATTAAATTCTACGCCTAATGTTACAGTTAGAGTAAATTCACTCAAAGTAACTTACGATGAAATGTTTCATAAGTTGCAGGAGTTAGGTTACGATATTGAAGAGGGATATATATGTCCTGAGGCTATAAAAATAAAAAGAGGCAGCAGTATAGAGAATAATCCACTATTTTTGGAAGGAGATTTTACTGTTCAAGATGAGAGTGCAATGCTTACAGTTCCATGTATGGAAATTGATAAGGACATGTATGTTATGGATTTATGCAGTGCACCGGGTGGTAAAACAACTCATATAAGTGAAATTTCAAACAATACTGGAGTTGTATATGCTTTTGATGTACATAAAAATAAATTAAGATTTATAGAACAGAATGCTAAAAGACTTGGCATTACAAATATAAACTGTGATGTAATGAACGCTGAGGTGTATAACGAAAAATTTAGGGGAAAAGCTGATAGAATATTAGTTGATGTTCCATGTTCTGGTCTCGGTATCATAAAGAAAAAGCCCGAAATAAAGTGGAATAAAAGTATTAATGATTTAAAAGAATTGTGTGGAATTCAAGAAAAAATACTTCAGAATGCTTCTAAATATTTGAAAAAATGTGGGGTCATACTTTATTCAACTTGTACTCTTAATAAGGATGAAAATGAAAATAATATAAAAAGATTTATAGCTAGTCATAATAATTTTAAAATAGAGGAGATATTTTTTGGAGATGCTCCAAATATAAGGTATGGTGAATACGGTGTTACAATACTTCCAAATGAACACATGGATGGTTTTTTTATGTGCAAATTAAGGAAATTGTGGTAGGTGAATGTTAAATGGAAAATATTTTAGACCTGAGTTTAGATGAACTTAAAAATTGGATGGAAACTCATGGCGAAAAATCTTTTAGAGCTAAACAAGTAAATGATTGGATTTATAAAGGAAACTTTAGTTTTTCCGATATGAAAAATATCCCTAAAAGTACTACTCAAAAATTAAGTGATAGCTTTTATTTAGGAATACCTAAAGTGATTAAAAGATTGGATTCAAAGTATGGTGACACTAGTAAATTTTTATTTGAATACAACGATGGAAATGTAATTGAATGTGTTATAATGAAATATGATTATGGAAATTCGATATGCGTATCAACCCAGATTGGATGTAGAATGGGGTGCAGTTTTTGTGCATCTACTATTGGCGGACGTATAAGAAATTTAACAGCAGGAGAAATTCTTGCTGAAGTACTTGAGGCACAAAACGAAATTGGTGAAAGAATATCTAATATAGTGCTTATGGGAAGTGGTGAACCCCTAGATAATTATGATAATGTAATCAAATTTATAAGACTCGTCAATGATAATCAGGGCTTGAATATAGGTCAAAGACATATTACACTTTCCACCTGCGGAATAGTACCTAAAATATATGATTTAATAAAAGAAGATCTTCAAATTACACTTGCAATTTCTCTTCATGCACCAAATGATAATTTAAGAAAAAAAATCATGCCAATTGCTAATAAATATAGTATTAGCGAAATAATTGATGCATGCAGTAATTATTCTAAAATCACCAAAAGAAGAGTTACCTTTGAATATTCTTTGGTAAAGGATGTTAATGACAGCATCGAAAATGCAAGAGAACTATCAATCCTACTTAAAGGAATGTTATGTCATGTAAATATAATTCCAGTAAATTCAGTCAAGGAAACCTCATATGAAAAACCTTCTAAAAATACTATTGAAGAATTTTCAAGGGTTTTATCTAAAGCTGGCATAGAAAATACAGTTAGAAAAGAAATGGGCTTAGATATTAATGCGGCATGCGGTCAACTGAGAAGAAATTACTTAAATCAAAGTGATGATGATAAGAGGTGTGAAGATGGTAGGAATAGTATCTGATATTGGTAATGTTAGAAAGCTAAATGAAGATTATGCTGATTATTACGAAGATGGAGATTTAAAACTTTATATTATTGCAGACGGAATGGGAGGGCACAATGCCGGTGAAGTTGCAAGCAAAATTGCAGTTGAAGCTACTATAGAATACATAAAGTGGAAAAGCGATATTAAAGAAGAACAAATGGGAATACTTCTTGAAAATGCAGTTCACTATGCTAACGAAAAGATATATGAAAAATCAAAGGTTTCAGAACGCTTATCTGGAATGGGCACTACTATAACTGCATGCTTGGTAAAGAATAACAGTATGGCTGTAGCTAATGTTGGGGATAGCAGTTGCTTTACAATTACAAAAAATGAAATAAAAAAAATAACTAAAGATCATTCTCTTGTACAACAGCTTGTTGATACTGGTACCATAACTGAGGAAGAGGCAATGACTCATCCTAATAAGAACATAATAACAAGGGCACTTGGAACTAGTGAATTTGTGGATGTTGATATTTTTAATATAGATTTAACTGAAGTTAATAAATGTGTATTATCTACTGATGGGTTGACCAATGGGGTAACTACTCAGGACATTTACAATATTGTAATTAAAAATGATAACAATGAAGCCTGTAGTAAACTCGTTGAATTAAGCAAAATAAAGGGAAGTAGAGATAATATATCAGTTATTGTATTTGGAGGAGAGTGTAGAGATGATAGGAACTGTTCTAAGTAATAGATATAAATTGGAGGAAAAAATAGGTGTAGGTGGCACAGCGATTGTATACAAAGCAAAGGATACAGTTTTAAATAGAAATGTAGCTGTGAAGGTTCTTAAAAATGAACTTTCCGATGATGATGATTTTGTGGCTAAATTTAAGAGGGAAGCAACATCTGTTGCAAGTATTTCAGATATCAATATTGTCAATATATATGATGTTGGTGCAGATGGAAGAGTAAATTATATAGTTATGGAATACATTGACGGAAAAACTCTTAAGGAAATAATAAAGCAAGAAAAGCGAATAGATACAAAGAGGCTTATAACAATAGCTATTCAAATCAGTAAAGCTCTTGATTGTGCTCATAAAAATAATATTATTCATAGGGATATAAAACCTCATAATATAATGGTTACAAAAGATGGAATTGTTAAGGTTACAGACTTTGGAATAGCAAAAGCTTCAAATTCAGTTACAATTACAAGTACAGACAAAGTAGTTGGGTCTGCACATTATTTATCACCTGAACAGGCGCAGGGAAAAAAGGTTGATTGCAGAACAGATATATACTCTTTTGGAATAGTTCTTTATGAAATGGTAACGGGTAAAGTTCCTCATGATGCAGATACTCCTGTTTCTGTAGCTTTAAAGCATATACAAGAACCAGTTGTTCCTCCGAAGAATTTAAATGAAAATATACCAGAATCACTTAATAGTTTGATTTTAAAGTGCCTTCAAAAAAATCCTGATGACAGATATCAAAATGCAAGACAAATATTAAATGATCTTATTAGAATGAAAAGTAATTATAAAATAGATGATTTTGACGAGACTATAAGTGTAGATGACGATGAAGATTACACTAGAGTAATGGAACCAGTAAAGGCAAAAGGCTTAGAAAAAGATCTTACTAAGAACAAAGATGGTTTTGAGGATAATGAAGGTTTAGAAGATGCAGAAGATCCAGAAGAAGATGAACCTAAAAATAATAAAGTAAGCAAAAAGAAAAAGATAATAGCTGCATCTATTATAGGAGTCATAATATTGGCTGGCTGTGTGTTATTTTTTGCACTTGGAGCAGGACTTCTTGGAGGAAGTTCGGTTAGTAGGGTTAAGGTTCCGAAGATTATTGGACTTAAAGAGGGAGATGCTAAAAAAGCTGTTGCTAATGTAAAATTAAAATTCGAAGTTGTTCAAAGAACAAAAAGCGATAAGCCAGTTGGAACAGTAATAGCATGCTCTCCAAGTGAAAATACGGAAGTTGATGAAGGCACTACAGTAAGAGTAGATATAAGTTCAGGTCAAGAAACAAGTACAGTTCCTACACTTTTTATGTTATCAGAAAGTGAAGCGAAAGATCAAATAACTAAAAGTGGGTATAAGGTTGGAAATATTAGAAGAATAAGTAGTAATGAAGTTCAAAAGGGATATGTAATTGATCAAGATCCATCAGGAGGAAGTAGTCTTGAAAAAGGTAAAACTATAGATTTAGTTATAAGTACTGGTTCTAGTGAAAGCGATACTGTAATTGTACCAGATGTATCAGGCAGAACACAAAGTGATGCAAGTGCAGCACTTAAGGCTTCTGGATTTAATGTAAATATTCAAATGAAATATACCACTGATTCAAGTAAGGATGGCATAGTTGAATCTGAAACCCCAGGGCCTGGTACAAAAGTTGCTAAAAATTCAACTGTTACTATTATAGTTTTAAAGTATAATTCAACAGCACAATCAAATAATAATAACAATACTAACACAAATACGCAGGCGACCAGTACTAATACTAAGAGTGGTGGGCCACAGGGCAACGGTGGTAGCAATACAACACCTCCTACACAGCCAAGCAATAATCAGCAGGGTAGTGGAAATACTACGACATCTACAGGTAACGGTCAGGAAGGCTCAAACACTCAAAATGGTAGTGGTGATAAAAAGTAAATTTTGTAATTGGAGGATTTATGCAAGGGATAATAGTTAAAGGTATAGCAGGATTTTATTATGTTAAAGTTGGGGAAAAAGTATATGAATGTAAGGCAAGAGGGAAATTTAGATTTAATGAAATGACTCCTATTGTTGGTGATAGAGTTTTAATATCTGTCGATGGTGACAAAGGGGTAATAGATAAAATTCAAACTAGATTTAATGAACTTAAAAGACCACTCGTAGCCAATATTACTCAGGCATTTGTAGTATTTGCTATGAGAAATCCTAACTTTAATAATGATTTGTTTAATAAGTTTCTTGTTTTATGTGAAGCAAAGGAAATAAAGCCGGTTATATGTTTTAACAAAATAGATATGGCTTCTGATGATGAGATTTCAAACATGAAAAGTATTATAGAAACAATTGGTTATGAATACGTAATGTTAAATGCAAAAAGTGGAATTGGCATGGATGCTTTAAAGGATAAATTAAGTGGAAATGTAACTGTAGTATGCGGCGTTTCAGGAGTTGGAAAATCTACTATATTTAATGGATTAGTAGGCAAAGAAGCTATGCAAACTGGAGATGTAAGTGAAAAAATAAAGAGAGGTAAACATACAACAAGACACAGTGAACTTATAGAACTCAATGGGGGATTCTTAGTTGATACCCCAGGGTTTTCCTCTCTTGACATAAAATTTTTGGAAACTGAGGAACTTAAAGAATTGTTTCCGGAATTCTTAAAATATAGTGATATGTGCAAATTTTCAGGATGCCTTCATTACAAGGAACCTGAATGTGAAGTTAAAGAGGCAGTAAATCAAGGGAAAATACATAAAAGCAGATATGACTTTTATGTTAGTGCCTTAGAAGAACTAAAGGCTAGGAGGAAGTATAAATGATTAAATTAGCACCATCAATTTTATCAGCAGATTTTTCAAGATTAGGAGAGCAAATAAAAGTTTTAGATAAATCTAATGCTGATTTTATACATATCGATGTAATGGATGGTAATTTTGTACCTAATATTAGTTTTGGCTTTCCTATAATAAAGTCTATAAGAAATTACACTAAAAAAACATTTGATGTTCATCTTATGATAGAGGATCCATCAAGATATATAGAAGAATTCGTAAAATGTGGCGCTGATATTATTACAATTCATTATGAAGCTGATAGACACATTGATAGAACTATTAATTATATAAAAAGTTTTGGAATAAAGGCTTGTATTGCGTTAAATCCAGGGACACCGGTTATGTGTATTAAAGATATATTAGGTTCAGTAGATATGGTACTTATAATGACAGTTAACCCTGGTTATGGGGGACAAAAATTTATTGACTATTCTTTGAATAAAATAAAAGAAGTAAAGGAACTTTCTAAGGATATTAATGAGGATATTTTAATTGAAGTAGATGGCGGAATTGGAGCTAATAATATAAAAAATGTAGTAAAAGCTGGAGCTAATGTTATAGTTGCAGGTTCAGCTGTATTTAAAGATAATGCAATAGAAGAAAATATTAATTTATTAAAAGGAAGCATAATTTAATGAAAGTAGTTATAATTTCTGGAGGCAAGGAGCCATCTGAGAAGCTTTTAATGGACGAGCTAAAAAACTGTGATTTTTTAATATGTGCCGATAGTGGTGCAAATTGCTTGTACAAGTACCGAATAAAACCTAATATTTTGCTTGGAGATTTTGATTCTATAAGTAAAGAAGCTTTTGAATATTTTAAAAATAATTGCATTAATGTATTTAAATATCCAAAAGAAAAAGATTTTACTGATACTGAATTAGCACTTTCTGAGGCTTTAAAATTGGATGTAAATGAAGTCGTTTTTTTGGGATGTACAGGTACAAGACTTGATCATCTTTTTGGAAACATGGGGCTGCTTTTAAGATGCAATAAAAGAGGAATAAAAGCATGCATAAAAGATGATAATAACACAATATTTATAATAGATAAGACATCTGTACTGGAAGGCAAAAAAGGTGAGATGTTTTCAATACAAGCATATATGAATGAAGTTAAAAATTTATCCATAGAGGGAGCCAAATATCCTCTTCTTGATTATAATCTGAAGTTTGGAGATCCAAGGACCATATCAAATGAATTTTTGGATGTAAGTGTTAAAATAACTTTTGAAAAAGGATATGTAATTGTATTTAAATCTAGAGATTAATGAGTAAACTTTTTTAGTGATTCAGCATATAATGTTAGTGAGTTACTAAAGGAGGTGCTTGTTATGTCAAAAAGTTTTAAGAAGAAAATTGAAAAAAATACGCTTGGTTTAATAGTAACCTCTGTAGGTGCTGGTATAATAATCGCTGTTGTAATACCAGTTTGTGGATGGATAATTGCAGTTGGAGCAGGGCTCATATATTTAGGTTGGTATTTAATAGAACATTGCCATAATTGAGTATTTAAATGCATATAAATTATATATAGATAATAGTGTATTTGTGATTATATTTTAGGAGGGGATATAGTATGAAAATTATCGCCGTAAAGCTTCCAAAATTTTTATCGACCATAATCAAAGTTTTTGTGAGAAAAAAAAATTAAACATAAAACTAAATTTAATGTAAATAAAAAATGCAATTGATAAACAACTGCATTTTTTATTTTATATAGCACGCTGTACTTTTCCTGAACGTAAGCATCTAGTACATACATGAATAGTTTTTGGAGTTCCATTAACTACAGCTTTAACTGTTCTTATATTAGGAAGCCATGTTCTTTTTGATTGATTATGTGCATGGCTATATTGTACGCCAGCAACAACACCTTTTCCGCATATATCGCATTTTCTTGACATTATGTATACACCTCCCTTATATATGTAAAAAATACATTCCAAACAAAACACATATCATATTTTATCATATATTGAGCAAAATATGCAAGAGAAAATTAATTTCTTTTCATAAATTATAGCAATTAAATTTTTAAACTTATTGAATAATTGTTTGTTTTAATATAAAATTGTATTATGCTTATAGTTAAGGAGGAATTTAAAATGATGCAGATTTCCAATGAAAATGGTAATATAAATTTTTCTGTGGAAACACTTGCTAATATTATAGGGGTTTCAACTATGGAATGTTATGGTGTAGTTGGTATGGCTTCTAAAAATGCTAAGGATGGACTCTGGGAGCTCATAAAAGGCGGAAATTTAAGCAAAGGTGTTAAAATAAATTGTAAGGAAAATAAATTAAGTGTTGAGTTATATATTATAGTTGAATATGGCACAAAAATTTCAGTTATAGCAAACAATATAATTCAGAAAGTAAGATATAATGTAGAGAATTACACAGGACTAAAGGTTTCAAGTATAACAGTAAATGTGCAAGGTGTAAGAGTCTAAGGAGGTACTAAAATTGAAACACTTAACAATAGATGGGCATAGTTTTTATAATATGATCGTAAATGCCTGCAATAGACTAGAGGAACAAAAAGAATTTGTAAATTCATTAAATGTTTTTCCTGTACCAGATGGTGATACAGGAACTAATATGTCCATGACTTTCAGAAATGCAGTTTTAGAAGTTAATAGTGCTAAAACTTCCCCAATTGGCGAAATGTCTAAAAAGTTAGCCAAAGGTGCACTTATGGGAGCAAGAGGAAATTCCGGAGTAATATTATCACAAATTTTAAGAGGAATTTCAAGTGGAATTGGTGATGCTGAAATAATAGATAGTGAAAAGTTTTCGCATTGTTTAATGGAAGGAGCAAATTTTGCATATAAAGCTGTAATGAGACCAACAGAAGGCACTATTTTAACTATAGTAAGAAGTGCTGGTGAAAGTGCATTAAAAAGCAATAAAACTGATATTACAGAATTGTTAGAAGAGGTATGTGAGTTTAGTGAAGAGGCATTAAATAGAACTCCTGAAATGCTTCCAGTTTTAAAAAAGGCAAAGGTTGTAGATTCTGGTGGAACAGGACTTCTTATAATATTAAAAGGAATGTATGAGGCATTAAGAGATGATTTAAATGTAGAACTAAGTGGCGAGATAAAATCATCTAAAACTGTTAAGACAGCTGGAGTGAATGTTGATGAAGAAATAAAATTTGGATACTGTACAGAGTTTATAATACATTCAAATGAATCTGACGTTACAGAATTTAGAAATGAAATATCTAAAATAGGTGACAGCATGATAGTTGTAAATGTGGATGATATAACAAAAGTTCACATACATACTAATGATCCAGGTGTTGTTTTATCGAAAGCCGTAAAGCTTGGGGAACTTTCTAAAATAAAAATAGATAACATGAGAGAAGAGCATAGGGAGGTTCTTGGGCTTAAGTCAGAAGCTGATAATAAAGAAAGTTATGATGAAGTTTCTACAGAATCGCAGCATAAAAAATATGGTTTTATATCAGTTGCATTAGGTCAAGGAATAACAAAAATATTTAAAGATTTGGGTGTGGATAAGGTAATAGAAGGTGGGCAGACCATGAATCCAAGTACTCAAGATATACTTTCAAGTATCAATGAAATTGATGCTGAAAATATAATAGTATTTCCAAACAATAAAAATATAATCATGGCGGCAAATCAGGCAAAAGATTTATCAGAAAAAAATGTATATGTAATTCCTACAACTACAATGCCACAGGCTATCACTTGCCTTGCTGAATTTGATTATGATGGAGAAGCGCAAGCTAATATCGAGAATTTAGCAGAGGCTATTAAAAATGTAAAGACAGGCTCTGTAACTTATGCAGTTAGAGATACTGAAATAGATGGAAACAATATAAAGGAAAACGATATATTGGGTCTTATTGAAGGAAAAATAAAAAAGATCGGAAATAATGTTTACGAAGTTTGTGAAGATATCATAGACAGCATGATTGACGACAATAGTGAACTTATTTCTGTTTATTATGGAAAAGATTGCGATAATGGTGAAGTAGAAAAGCTGGTTAAAAAGCTTGAGAAAAAATATTCAACTAAAGATGTACAGTGCAGCTTTGGTGAGCAGCCATTATATTATTTTATAGTATCTGTTGAGTAGATATTGTTATTGAGTTGTATAAAAAAGAAAGTAGCAGTGCTACTTTCTTTTTTATAGAGGGCTATATTTTAGAACAAAGTCCCTATAGAAATATTTTGGAGTGAAAAAGTTATGAATATCAATGCGGATATATCAAGTTTAAAAGGAATAGGACCTAAAATGGCAGAAAAATTAAATAAATGTGGTATATTTTCTATAATGGATTTGCTTTTATATTTTCCAAAATCCTATGATAATATATCTTCATGCCCTTCCATATTAGAGACACAAGATGGTGATAAAATAGTTTTAAATTGTATGCCAATAAAGTTAGAAAGAGAATTTAGAGCTAAGAGTGGAAGAATTGTAACTAAAATGATGTTTTCAGATGGAAAAAATAATTTTTATGCTGTATGGTTCAATCAACCTTATATAAAAAGCAAATTTATTTATAATAATTGGTATAAAATAATTGGGAAAATAAAAAAAACGAGCAAAGAAATTACGGTAAATAACCCTGTGATTTTAAATGGAGATATAAATAATAATAATAAAATAGTTCCCAAGTATGCTCTTTCTGGAACTTTAAAAAATAGCTTTTTTATAAGAATAATACTAGAGTTATTAAAACAAATTAAGATTAGTGAAAATATGCCTAAATGGCTGGTTGAAAAGTATAGCTTTTATGACCTTGATAGAGCGCTTAGAGGAATTCACAGTCCTAAGGATAGTGTTGAACTTATGGAAAGCAAAAGAAGGTTAAAGTTTCAAGAACTATTTACATACTCATTAAAAATATTGATGCTTAAAGAATATGTTAAAGCTAATAATAAGGGATTTGCATTTAAAATATCGTCAGAGCTTAAAGTGTTAAAGGAAAAATTGCCGTTTAAGCTTACAGATGCACAAAATAGAGTTATAAGGGAAGTACTTGTTGATGAAAAAAGACCAAATTCAATGAATAGGCTTGTTCAAGGAGATGTTGGTTCAGGTAAGACTGTAGTTGCTTTAATTGCACTATTTAATGTTATAAAGAATGGATATCAGGGGGCATTAATGGCTCCTACAGAAATTTTAGCAAAGCAGCATTTTAAAGAAGCTAATAATTTATTCAGCAGCTTTGATATAAAAATTGAAATTTTAACTGGAAGTGTAACAGCAAAAAATAAAAATGATATAAAGGAAAAATTAAAGAGTGGAGAAATTGATTTAATTATAGGTACTCATGCTCTAATTGAAGATAATGTAGAATTTAAAAATCTTGGAATGATTGTTACAGATGAACTTCACAGATTTGGTGTTATGCAAAGAAATAAACTCTTCAATAAGGGGGATAACGTTGATGTGCTTGTGATGACAGCTACGCCTATACCAAGAACTTTATCATTGTATTTATATGGCGATCTTGATGTATCGATAATAGATGAGCTGCCGCCGGGAAGGAAAAAAATTGAAACATATTATATAAAAAGCAATGAAAAAAGCAGGGTTTATAATTTTGCATTGAAACAAATTGAAGAAGGAAGACAGATATACGTAGTATGTCCATTAGTTGAAGAAAATGATGAGCTTAAACTTACTTCTGTAGAAAAGCTATATGAGGAATTAAAAAGTACATATTTTAAAAATGTAGAAACCGAAATGCTCCACGGCAAAATGCCAGCTAAGGATAAAGAAAGGGTAATGAATGAATTTAAAGCTGGAAAAATAAAGGTACTTGTATCCACCACGGTCATAGAGGTAGGAGTAAATGTACCAAATGCATCTGTTATGATTATTGAAAATGCAGAAAGATTTGGTCTTGCCCAGCTGCATCAGCTTCGCGGAAGGGTTGGACGTGGTGAGTATAATTCCTATTGTATTTTGATAACTGAACTTAAAAATAAGATAGTTGAAAAAAGAATGAAAATAATATCAGGAAGTACAGATGGTTTCTACATTTCAGAGCAGGACTTAAAACTTAGAGGAAGCGGGGAAGTTTTTGGAATAAGACAAAGTGGAGATAATGAGCTTATTATAAGTGATGTTGTAGATGATATAAATACACTTAAGCTTGCAAATGAAGAAGCAAAAAAACTTATTTTAAGTAAAGCTGATGAAGATATAAAAGTTAAAAAATATATTGCTGAAAAATTAAAAAGTAC
Source organism: Clostridium guangxiense (assembly GCF_021043395.1). Classification (GTDB taxonomy): domain Bacteria; phylum Bacillota; class Clostridia; order Clostridiales; family Clostridiaceae; genus Clostridium_S; species Clostridium_S guangxiense. The sequence goes on along the minus strand of NZ_JAJNKE010000004.1, from coordinate 114,323 downwards.
ATCTAGATATATATGCTTTAATTAAAGTGTTACCATATCTAAACTCAACTTATACATGTTTCAAAATCCTATGTTCAAGGTATTATGATGCATATATAAGCTAAAAGTTGAGTCGGCAACACTATAAAGCGTATTATATAACAGTAAAAATTAAAAATTTAACAAAATAGTTTTTGTATGTTATACATAAATGTGATAAAATATTAACGAAAATTTGCCTTGAATTGGAGGAAACATTATGAGGATAATTTCAGGTATTGCAAAAGGGCGAAAATTGCTACCACCAGCAAGCATGGTGACAAGACCTACTTTGGATAGAGTTAAAGAATCCATTTTTGATATAATTCAGAATGAAGTTCCCTATTCAATTGTTCTTGATGCTTTTGCTGGTACGGGAAGTTTAGGCCTTGAAGCAGTGAGTAGAGGAGCTAAAAGATGTGTTTTGATAGATCAAAGTCCTGAAACATATAGTTTGCTTAGAAAAAATGTGGAAAATTTAAAATTTGATGATAAATGCGAAACAATTAACATGGATTCATATAAGGCTTTAGAAAATTTGGGCGATAAAAATGAAGAGTTCGATTTAATATTTATTGATCCACCTTATTCGAAAGATATGATTCCGCCGGCTGTAGAAATTATAAGCAGCAAAGGTATGCTTAAGGGGGATGGGCTTATTGTTACTAAAATTGATTCTGGCGAAGAAATTTATGAAGGAAATAAAAGCATTAGACTTATAAGACACAAGAAATATGGTAATACAACAATTTGCTTTTATAGATATAAGGAGGACTAAAGATGAAAGTAGCTGTGTACCCTGGAAGTTTTGATCCGATTACTAATGGACATTTAGACATAATAAAAAGGTCATCTAGGGTGTTTGACAAGGTTCTTGTAGGAGTCCTTGTTAATCCAGATAAAAATGGGTTATTTACGATTAATGAAAGAGTAGATATTATAAAAAAGGTTGTAAAACCTTATGATAATGTAAGTGTAAAGAGCTTTAATGGACTTCTTGTTGATTTTATGCGGGAGAACAACTCTAATGTTATGGTAAGGGGACTTAGAAGTGTAGCGGATTTTGAATATGAGCTTCAAACCTCATTAATGAATAAAAAGTTGGATCCAGGAATTGAAACTGTATTTATGATGACAAGTTCAGAATTTTCATTTTTAAGTTCTTCATCTATTAAGCAAGTGGCCTTTTTGGGAGGCTGTATTAAGGGACTTGTACCAGATGAAATAATATCAGATGTTGCAAGAAAAGTAAAAAACATTAAGTAATATTATTATTGTACAATTTGGGGGAATAGAGTATGAATATAATGAAGTTACTGGAATACTTGCAAGAAATAGTTGAAACGGGAAGTAAATTTCCTCTTTCACGTAAGGTGTCAGTAAACAAAAAAGAAATGATAGATGTTATAACTCAAATTATTGATGAGCTTCCAGATGAATTTAGAAAAGCTCAGAGGATCATTAGTGATAAAGAAAAAATACTTAATAATGCTATTAAAGAAGCGGATGCTATAAGAGAAAGAAATCTTCAGAATATAAGAGAAGAAGTTGAAAAACATGATATTACAAAGGAAGCTGAGGAAAAGGCTCAGTGTATAATAATTTCTGCAAAAAAAGAAGCAGAGGAAATAAAACTTGCTTCAATCGAGTATGCATATAATCTTCTGAAAAAACTAGATGAACAAATTGAAATTAGAAAAAATGAAACAGGAGATAGAATTAAAAAGGATATGGAACAATTTGATATGGATATTGAAAATGATTTTAAAGCTATAAGCGATGTCATAAGTGAAAATATTGACGAACTAAAAAGGTCGAGTAATAAGCATTAATATTTTCGCCTTAGAATTTTGCTTAAAAGTATAGGAATTATAAAAATTATAATTAAAGAAATATAGTATAATATAAAATTGTATTTTGAAAGCTGAAAATTAAAAGTATATTTTATTTCTTGCTTAGGCAAAACATTTATTAGGATAAAACATATAAAGCTTCCTAAGACACCTTGGATAAGCTTTCTTAGTATAAATTTAGTAGGAGAAATTTCATATTTCCCTATAAATGAGTAAATTTGAGATATAACGCAGAATCCCCCAAAGCACATTAAAAAGCTTGTTAAAATCATTTTTAACTCAAATGAAGTTTCTGAAGTAGAAATTATTGAGCAACCATTAGTCATTTCAATACAACCAAGTATTATTGATTTAACCATGGGATTTTGAATGTTTTTAAATAAAAAGGAATTTTTTAATATACCTATTAATACGGAGAAAAAAACTATAAATCCCATAAGTTGAATTGATACTTGAAGCGCATTTTCAACGCTTTTTTTTATAAAAATGCCTAAGTTATTTTCTTTCCTAGTATTGCTTTTCTTTTTAGTGCGTACATGTGTAATTGAAGCTTTATATGGAAGTAATATACCCATAAGTATGCATGAAAGATAACAGGATGCCAAGAGAATATATCCTGAATATTTATTTCCCAGCATTGATGTCCCCACGGCTCCAACTATAAAAAGTGGACCTGCATTAGAAGCTATGTTTATAATCCTTTCGAAGGTATTAAAATCGATCACCCCTTCCTCATAGAGATCGCAAGAATACTTTGCACCAAGAGGATATCCGCAAAGAGCGCTTATTGCGAGCACTATTGCTGTATTTTTAGGTAATTTTTGAGGCTTACAAAGTATACCTAGAAATTTAGAATATATCTCAACACCATTATAATATATTATAAGATTTGATAAAATCATAAAAGGAAAAACATAAGGGAAAACATTATAAAAAAATAATTTTGCTCCATTTATTGAAAATTTAAGACATATTTCTGGACTTAAAATTATAAATACTACAATTATTGAACATATAGTAGTAATTAATATATTTATAGACTTTACAGGTGTGGTTTTTCTAAATAAAAGAAATAAAAGAAATATAATTGGGATAATTAAAAATAGAACTATCAAAGATAATCCCTCCTAAAATATTATTTACACATGGATAAATTGCTTAACTATAAAATTTAAGTTTCACTATATACAATATAATATTTTAGGAGAATGAAAGAATATTACATATAATTAAAATATTATAGGCTTTTTTAAATAGTCATCAAGAGGGTTTATAGAATTATTAATTAAACTGTATGCTCTAGTTGCTTGCATATCCAGGTTTAATATTTCATCTTCTATTCTATTTACTTTAGAAATTAGGGGAATTTTACTTTTTGACTTCATAAGCCTAAGGATTTCTTTTCCGCGTTTATTGAAACCCAAAATTCGTGCATAAGGACAGGGCAATTTTCTTAAATGCTCTGTATTATAACAGTCAAATCCAATGTAATATTGGGATAAAATTCTTGTAAGACGCGTATAGGCATACCTTTTGCTCTTCATAAGGGTTAATGCCTCATCTATGCTGTTAGAGTTTACTAAAGCATTATATATTTTATTTTCTAGACCTTCTGAAACATCAGGCAAGTTTTTTAAAGAATCTTTATTTATATAAGTTTTATATTTTAAGAAATTAAACATGCTGTCTTTAAAAGTAATATTGTCTACGTTGCTTTTTATAATGCTAAAGGAACTTTTAGGTACTAAATCCTTTAGCAAATCAATATTATTAGATTTTTTCAAGTGGTTTCTTATTGCTGTAGCACTTGGATAATCAGATAATTTAGTATCTGTGTATAGATTTCCTTTTCTTTTTACTGTATAAGGCTTTATTGTACTATTCAACTTTTTTAAGCTTTTACAGTATTCAATTCCAAGCACATTGTTGGAATATGTCATGTCATTTTCGTCTAAAGAAAAATCTAAATTTTTTAAAAAAAACTCTTTAATTGCTTTCATTCTTGCCTTAGGAAAAGATAATCCTTGTTTGAGATTGTCTTTTAAAAAGTTTTTGTATTCTTCAGGTTCCTTATTTAATATGGCAGCTATCAATTCTATATTTTTAATATTTCCAGATTCACTTCCAAAGCACAGACTGTTTACTACTTCAAGTGAATTTAAAAGACTTACAGCACCAAATGCAAAAAATTCTGCAGAAGATAAAGAATAAATGCATGGAAGCTCTACTACAAGGTCAACTCCAGAAAGAATAGCAGCTTTTGTTCTATTCCACTTGTCAATTAAGGCTGGCTCACCTCGTTGAACAAAATTTCCACTCATAACGCATACTATTCCGTCGCTGCTGCATATTTTTTTTGTTTGGAGTAAATGATAGATATGTCCATTATGTAGTGGGTTATATTCAGCAACAATTCCAGTTATATTCAAACAAATCACCTCATTAAGTATTATAACAAATATTGTGAAGTTTTAATTTATATTATTAAATCAATTCCATAAAATTTTAATTTAAACAATTAATATAGACTGAAAATTCGCAACATACTGAATTTATTGGCTGGAAAAAAATTTTTAATTTTTTGTTGAAAATTATATTGCAATGGGTTTATATTATATATGAATATTAGATAATAATATTATTAACGTGTGAATTTATATAAATAAATTAAAAATTAGATTTTTTAATTCCAAGATTTATAATTGCTAGATTTTTGCAACTTAAGAATTTAAAATCTAAGAGTGGAAATTACAAGATTGTTTCCAAAGTTCGAAAGGAGAAAAAACATGGATTTAATTGAAAGCTTAATGGAAGATGCTAAAAAAGATAGGAAAAAAATAATATTAGCAGAAGGCGAAGAAGAGAGAAACTTAATTGCAGCAAACACAATTTTAAAAGAGGGGCTAGCAGATTTAGTTCTTGTAGGAAATGAAGCTAAAATAAGAGAAAATGCTAAAAAACTAAATTCAGATATTTCAAAAGCTGAAATAATGGACCCCAATATTTCAGAAAAATTAGAAGGCTATGTTAAAGAATTTTATGAGCTTAGAAAGAAAAAAGGCATTACAATGGAAAAAGCCGAAAAAATGGTAAGAGATCCATTGTATTTTGCTACTATGGCAGTTAAATCTGGTTATGTTGATGGAATGGTTTCAGGTGCAGTACACACTACAGGTGATCTTTTAAGACCTGGACTTCAAATAGTAAAAACAGCACCTGGTGTTAAAATAGTTTCTGGATTTTTTGTAATGAAGGTTCCAGATTGTGATTATGGTGAAAGTGGACTACTTTTATTTGCAGATTGTGCAGTTAACCCTAACCCTACCTCAGAGGAACTTGCAGATATAGCTATAACTACAGCAGAAACAGCTAAAAAATTATGTAACCTTGATCCTAAAGTTGCAATGTTATCATTCTCAACAATGGGAAGTGCAAAAGGTGAGTTGGTTGAAAAAGTTACTAATGCTGTTAAAATAGCAAAAGAACTTAGACCAGACATTGATATTGATGGAGAATTACAACTAGATGCAGCAATTGAACCAGAAGTTGCAAAATTAAAAGCTCCAATGAGTAAGGTAGCTGGTAAGGCTAACGTACTTGTATTTCCTGATCTTCAAACTGGAAATATAGGTTATAAATTAGTTCAAAGATTCGCTAAAGCTAAAGCAATAGGACCAATATGTCAAGGTTTTGCAAAACCTATTAATGATTTGTCTAGAGGATGCAGTGCAGAAGATATTGTAAACGTAGTTACAATGACTGCTGTTGAGGCACAAAGAGGAATATAGGAGGTATATTTATGAAGGTTTTAGTTGTAAATTGCGGAAGTTCATCTCTTAAATATCAATTGATAAACATGGAAGATGAAGCAGTTCTCGCTAAGGGGTTAGTAGAAAGAATAGGAATAGAAGGTTCAATATTAACTCATAAAGTTAATGGAGAAAAATATGTTATAGAGGAGCCTATGAAGGATCATACTATAGCTATAAAGCTTGTTTTAAATGCCCTTGTGGATGAAAAATACGGAGTAATAAAAGGTATGAATGAAATTTCTGCTGTTGGACATAGAGTAGTGCATGGTGGAGAAAAATATGCTAAATCAGTTCTTATAGATGATGAAGTTATGAAATCGATAGAGGAATGCAGCAAGCTAGCACCTCTTCATAATCCACCTAACATGGTTGGTATAAATGCATGCAAGGAACTTATGCCAAATACTCCTATGGTTGCAGTGTTTGATACTGCCTTTCATCAAAGTATGCCAGACTATGCTTATATGTATGCACTTCCATATAATTTTTATAAGGATTACGGAATAAGACGATATGGATTTCACGGTACATCACATAAGTTTGTGTCTAAAGCTGCAGCAGAATTTTTAGGAAAAGACATAAAAAGTTTAAAAATGGTAGTATGCCATCTTGGAGGTGGTGCTAGTGTTACAGCTGTAAATGGTGGAAAATCAGTTGACACAAGTATGGGATTTACACCACTTGCAGGGCTTGTTATGGGAACAAGAAGTGGAGATATAGATCCAGCTATAGTTTCATTTATGATTAAAGAATTAAATATGACACCAGAAGAAGTGGATACTACTTTAAATAAAAAATCTGGAATACTTGGCTTAAGTGAAATAAGCAGTGATATGAGAGATATAAAGAAGGGTGTTCGTGAGAACGATCAAAGGGCTAAATTTGTTTTTAATATTTTTCATTATAGAATTAAAAAGTTTATAGGTGCATATATTGCTGCAATGAATGGAATAGATTGCTTAGTGTTTACGGGAGGAATTGGTGAAAATTCTCCAGAAAATAGACATGAAATATGTAAAAACATGGACTTTCTTGGAATAAAAGCTGACGAAGAAAAGAATAAGGAAGCTATTGGTATAGATGAAGATATAAGTGCAAAGGATTCAAAGGTAAAAGTTTTAGTTATTCCTACTAATGAAGAACTAATGATTGCTAGAGACACTAAAGAAATAGTGGGATATTTAAAATAAAACTTGACTTTTATTTGCTAGGTTTATATAATAAATTGTGGCTTTATTCCTAAGGGATAAATTAGTGGGTTAATAATAACTAGGGAGGGAATATTTAGCTTTACTGAGGCTTAGTAAGTGTTTTTGCGATGGCATACAAGGCAAATAGCTTGCATAAGTTTGAAGCTAATGGTATTATGATAAATGTTTCTGATTTAACAAGTAAAAAAGTAGATAAGAAATCTTTAGATATTGAACTTGATATTAAAAAACTTCAAGATGGCGTTGAAGAATTTGATGTAAAGGAACCTTTGAAACTTACAGGGGATCTTACAAGAGTGGGGGATATAATATATCTTGACTGTAACGTTAAAGGTATTATTGAACTCGAGTGTTCAAGGTGTCTTGAAAAATTTCCATATAATATTGATTTGGAAATTCATGAAAAACTCACTAATAATCCAGAAAATAAAGATGAGGAAATTATCTTTATAGAAAATGATAATGTGAATATTTGTGAAATTGTTGAAAACAACATTATAGTCTCTCTTCCTATAAAAAGGTTGTGTAAAGAGGACTGTAAAGGGTTGTGTCCAATATGTGGTACTAACTTAAATGTATCTACATGTAATTGTCATGAAGAAAACATAGACCCTAGGCTTGAAAAGCTTAAAGAATTGTTTTCAAACCGTTAAGGAGGTGTTTACAGATGGGAAATCCAGCAAGAAAATTTTCAAAAGGTAGAAGAGATTCAAGAAGAGCTCAAACATTTAAATTAAGTTTACCTGGAATAGTAGAATGTCCAAACTGCCATGAAATGAAATTGGCTCATAGAGTTTGCAAAAACTGTGGATATTATAAAGGTAAAGAAGTTGTTGTTTTAGAATCAAAATAAAGGAAAATTACATAAATTTCTTTTATTAGGGTGATTTCGATAGAGGTTCAGATAAAATCTATAGAGTTAATACTCTATAGATTTTCATTAGGGACATTTATTGAAAAAGCGTATCTAAATTCCAGAAGGATAAGTCCATCTGGAATTTAATTTTATAGAAATACTGTACAATCTATTAAATTAGTACGATTTTTTACTTAAATGTATTTGTAAAGGGGTGTTATCATGATAATAGCTGTAGATGGCATGGGTGGAGACAATTCGCCTTCTGAGGTTGTTAAAGGTTGTGTAGATGCTATCAATGAATATGATGTCAACATAATAATTACAGGTACTGAAGACAGAATAAGGGATGAAGTTAAAAAATATAGTTTTAATAAAGATAAAATGGAGATAGTTGATGCAAAGGAAGTTATAACTAACAATGAACATCCGGTTATGGCTATAAAAAGAAAAAAGGAATCTTCACTTTATAAAGCAATAAAGCTTGTTAAAGATGGCAAAGCTGATGGTGTAATATCAGCAGGGAGCACAGGTGCGTTAATGGCGGGTGCTACATTTATCATTGGAAGAATAAAAGGCATAGATAGGGTTGCATTATCGCCAATTATGCCAGGTAAGAATGCGCCTTTTATGGTTTCAGATTCAGGGGCTAATGTCGATTGTAAGCCTCAATATCTGCTTCAATTTGCTCTTATGGGTAAAATATACTTTGAAAACATTTTAGGAGTTAAAAACCCATCTATAGGACTTGTAAATATAGGAACAGAAGAAGAAAAGGGAAATGAGTTAACGAAGGCTGTTCACAAAATGCTTAAAGAAACCGATTTTAATTTTGTAGGAAATGTAGAGCCTAGAGAAGTTTCAAGTGGTGATGTTAATGTGCTTGTATGTGATGGATTTGTTGGAAATACCATACTTAAAATGTATGAGGGTGTAGCATCTAACATATTCAAAATGTTAAAAGACGAGATAATGTCTTCTACTAAAGCTAAAATAGGGGGACTTTTGCTAAAGGATGTTTTTAGAGATTTTAAAAAGAAGTTTGATTATACAGAATATGGTGGTTCGCCTTTTTTAGGTGCAAAAGGAATAGTTATAAAAGCTCATGGAAGTTCCGATGCAAAAGCTTTTAAAAATGCAGTAAAACAGGCTAAGATTTGTTATGAAAATGGAATAATAGGTAAAATATCTAAGGAGCTTGAAAAGGTCGCTGATATAAAAACAGTGAGTGATAAGAATAAAATTTAAGAAAAATACTATAATAAATAAAAAAAATAGTATTATAAATATTGACGATAGCTCATATATGTAATATTATCTTAATAGAGTTTAGGAGGTGAAATTATGATATTTGAAAAAGTTAAAGATATAATAGCTGAACAGCTTGGATTAGAAAAAGATGAGATTACTATGGATTCTTCCTTTGTTGATGACCTAGGAGCAGATTCTCTTGATATAGTAGAATTGATAATGGCATTAGAAGAGGAATTTGATATAGAAATACCTGATGAAGATGCTGAAAAAGTTTCAGCGGTAAAAGATGTTGTGGAATACATAAAAGCTCATACTGAGGAATAATATAAGTCCCGTATAATGCGGGGCTTTATATTTAAAATATTTTAAGTTTATTCTTGAAATTATTTAAAAAGATTAATAGAGTAATTTGAAGAATGAACTTGGTTTAGGCGGTGAAACATGTTTTCATATGAAGATAAAAAACTAAGTGATTTAGAAAAAAAAATAGGCATTGAGTTTAATGATAAAGAACTTATTAAAACTGCAATAACCCATAGTTCTTATGCAAATGAAAATAGAAATATAAAATATAATGAAAGACTTGAATTTCTAGGTGATGCAGTACTTGAATTATCAATATCTGAGTATTTGTTTAAAAAATATGAGGATATATCAGAAGGAGAGCTTACAAGAAAGAGAGCACTTATAGTTTGTGAAGCATCATTACATGAAATATCTAAAAAGTGGGAACTTGGAAATTACATAAAAATGAGCAAGGGAGAAGAATTAACTGGTGGAAGAACTAGAGTTTCTATTCTTTCTGATTGCGTGGAAGCTGTGATTGCGGCCATATACCTTGATAAGGGTTTTGATTATGTAAAGGAGTTTATTATTAAAGTATTTAAGGACATAATTGAAAAAGCAGTAAAAGATGAAATTATACTTGATTATAAAACTAGGTTGCAGGAAGTTCTTCAAGCTAATGGTAAAATTGATATAAAGTATGAACTTGTAAAATATGAAGGTCCACCTCATAGAAGAAAGTTTTATATAAATTTAATTTTTAATGGTGCTATTAAAAGTAATGGAATTGGGTATACAAAAAAAGAAGCAGAGCAGGATGCAGCGTGTAAAGCATTGAAAGGGCTGAAAAATTAGAATGAGTAATGCACATTATATTATACCTATTTTTGTTCCTCATGAGGGATGCCCACATAATTGTGTCTTTTGTAATCAAAATACTATTACAGGAGTTAGTGATCTTGTCAATGCAAATTATGTTAGAAGTACAATTGAGGGATATATAAAAACTATACCTAATAAAGATGCTGTTATAGAAGTATCATTTTTTGGTGGTACATTTACGGCTATAGATATGGAGAAGCAAAAAGAACTTTTAAAAGTAGCAAAAGAATATAAGGATATGGGAATTGTTAAGTATATACATCTTTCAACACGTCCAGATTATATTGATGATGAAATACTTAATAACTTGAAAAATTATAGTGCAGATGTAATTGAGTTAGGCATTCAATCTTTAGATAAAGAAGTTCTTTTGAAATCAGGTAGAGGACATAGTGATGAAGATGCTCGAAAGGCTTCAAAGCTGATAAAGGAATATGGATTTATATTGGGACATCAGGTAATGCTTGGACTTCCAGGCGATAGTTTCGAAAAGGACATTGAAACAGCAAGAAAAAGTATAGAAATGAAACCAGATATTTGCAGAATATATCCGGCTCTAGTAATTAAAGATACTCCTATGGAGAAGATGTATAGAGAGGGCATATATAAGCCATATACATTAGAAGAATGTATAGATATTTGTAAAGTTATATATGGAATGTATGCAGCGCATAATATAAAAATTATTAGAGTTGGACTTCAGCCAACAAAGGAAATAAATAAGGATGGCGACGTTGTGGCAGGACCTTTTCATCCTGCTGTAAGAGAGCTTGTTGAGGGCAGAATAATTAATGATATAATATTTGAATATCTTAAGGATATTGATGCCGATGAAGCTGAGGTAGTTATTAATGAGAAGGATATTTCAAAGCTTTATGCAAATAAAAAGGAGTTCTTTAATGATACAAAACGCAAATTAATTCATGTGAAAATTAACATTGCTCAAAGTAAGGACATTCCTAGAAATTATATTAAGATAATGTGCAGCGGGTTAGCTTATAATATAGATCTAGTTGAATATCTTAAAAGTAAATATAAAAAATAAAATCTATTAATAGATTAGGATAAAGACCGTGTTTATGCGGTTTTTTGCTTCTAAAAAAATATATTATGAGAGGAAGATGTATATGAGAAAGAATACAAGAGACAAGGCTATAAAAATACTTGTTTTTGTTATTGTATTAGCAATGATGCTAAGTTTGTTGCCAACATTTGCTTTTAAAGGTTAGAGTGGGAGAGTGCTTTTATGTTTCTTAAATCTATTGAGATAAGAGGATTTAAATCCTTTGCAGATAAAACTGAATTAGAATTAAAAGATGGAGTTACCGCTGTTGTTGGACCTAATGGAAGTGGGAAAAGCAATATTTCAGATGCCGTAAGATGGGTTCTTGGTGAACAAAGTGTTAAGAGCCTAAGAGGCGGAAAAATGGAGGATGTAATATTTGCTGGAACTCAATATAGAAAGCCTGTTGGATTAGCGCAAGTATCATTAACGCTTGATAATAATGATAAACTTTTAAACATAGATTATTCCGATGTTACAGTTTCAAGAAGGCTTTATAGATCTGGTGAAAGTGAATACTATATAAATAATACACAATGCAGACTTAAGGACATACAAGAGCTTTTTATGGATACTGGTATAGGAAAAGAAGGATACTCTATAATAGGACAAGGTAAAATAGAAGCTGTTTTGAGTGGAAAACCAGAAGAGAGAAGAGGGATACTTGAAGAAGCTGCTGGAATAGTAAAATTTAAGGCTAGAAAAGAAGAGGCTGAAAAGAGACTTCAAAATACAGAGCAAAATTTGGTTAGGATTAGAGATATACTTGGCACTTATGAAGAGAGAATAGAGCCACTCAGAGTAGAAAGTGAAAAAGCACATGAATTTGTTGCTTTGTCTGGCGAGCTTAAAACAAAAGAAATCAATATGTTAATATATTCAATTAATGAAATGAATATTAAGATTTCTGAGGTGAAAAAAGAACTAGAAAATGTAGAAAATAATATAAAAGCTAGTTTAATTGAAAAAAGTGAATTCCAAAAGAAAAAAGATGAAGCTGAAAATGAATTGAATAAATTTGAAGCCGATTATTCTGATAAAAGAAATGCTTATTATGAGAACAAATCAGAGTATCAAAAAGTAACTTCTGAAATAGATTTACTTAATGAAAGAGTAAATAATTTTAATGAAGCTATTAATAAAATAGAAAATCAAATTAAGGCATCAAAAGTAAAGCTTAGTGAATTTAAAAATAAATACAAAGATTACAGCAAAATTTTTGATGAAGAGAAAATTAAACAGCAAGATATTTGTGAAAGACTTGCTTTATCTGAAAAACTTAAGGATGAAGCTGAAAATAGCTTTAAGGATCAGGAAAGTATGGTTAAGAAGTATAAAAATGATGCTATAGAAATAATAAGTACAATATCTGAAAATAAAAATAATGCAGTTATTTTAGAAAAAGAGATAGAAGATTTTAAAGTTAAGGCTGAAAATATAAAAGCTGCTAATGAAAGTCATTTGAATTCAATAAAAATAAATAATAATACTAAAATTATGCTTCAAGAAAAAAAATCAGAAATAGAAGAAAAAGTGGTACAGCATAGGGAAGAAATAAGAAGTCACAAAAAAGAAATTTCGGCTTTAAATAAAATGATTGCTTCTGATGAAGAAAAGCTTAAACATTTAAATTTAGACTACAATAAAAATGAAGCAAATAAAAATGCTTTAATTAATCTTGAAAAGCAATATGAAGGATATAATAGGTCAGTAAAAAACCTTATGACTCACATTAATAAAGGTTTGATTTCTGAAGCTAAGGAAAAGTGTTTTGTATTAGGTGACATAATATCTGTAGAAAAGAAATTTGAAATTGCTATAGAAATAGCTTTAGGTGGTGCTATTTCTGATGTTGTTACAAAGGATGAAATTATAGCTAAAAAACTTATAGCATATCTTAAAATTAATAATATTGGAAGAGCAACTTTTTTACCTCTTAATATATTAAAAAGCCGTAAACTTCAAGTTAATGAGGAAATAAAAAGACAAGATGGATTTATAGGCATAGCTAGTGAACTTGTTAGTTATGAAGCTCTCTTTTTACCTGCTTTGGATTATACTTTGGGAAGAACTGTAATTGCAGAAAATATGGATAAGGCTTTAAGTATAGCTAAAAAAAGTGGATATTCTTTTAAGATAGTTACTCTTGGTGGTGAAGTTATTAATCCAGGAGGTTCTATGACAGGAGGAAGTGTTTATAATAAGTCTGTAAGTGTTATAAGCAGAAAAAGAGAAATAAACGAGTATTCTACTGAAATAGAAAAAATTTCCATGGAAATAAAATCACTTTCATCAAAAATAAATTCTAATAAGACTTCTGTGAAAAAGCTAGACGATATGTGTTTAGATATAGTGGATTTAATGCATAATGATAATATAGAAATTACAAAGATCGAGGAAAGAATTAAATCTATAGATATGGATACAAATAAGTTAAATAAAAACTATGAAGTTTCAAATGAGGAAATAATTATAACAAATAAACACATTGAGAATAAAATAAAAAAGCTTGAAGAAAATAAATTAATATTGATGAAACTTAGTAATGAAGAAAAAGCTAATAATAGTAAAATAGAGCAATTAGAAAACTATATAAAAAATGAGAATCAAAATATTTCAAAATTGAATGAAGAAATAACTTCCCTTAAAGTGAAAAAGGCTCAAATTGATGAAATTGTTTTGTCAAGAAAAAAGGAGCTAGATAGATATAACGAGGAAATCGAAAATACAGAAAACGAAGAGAAGAAGCTTAATTATGAGTATGAAGAGAGTAAGCAAAATCAGGAAAAAGCTGAGAGAAAAATAAAAATTAATAAAGGCAAGCTTATTGAAATTGAAAAAGAAATAAAGAAATTAGAAGATGAGTTAAAGGAAAGTGAAATTCTAAGCATAAAGATAAAAGAAGATATAAAGACTAATAGTGGTAAAATAGAAAGTCTTAATTCTATAATAGAGAATAAAGAAATTGAAAAACATAAATATGAAATTACGCTAACAAGGTTAGATACAGAGAACAAAAACTACTATAATAAGTTAAATGATGATTTTAAAATTACTTATGCAGAAGCTCTTAGTTTTAAAGAGAACTTAGGAAATATAAGTAGCTATAGGAATAGAATTAATTATTTAAACAATCAGATAAGAGAAATTGGCACAGTAAATGTTGCATCCATAGAGGAGTATAAAGATGTAAAAGAAAAGTACACTTTTATGCTTTCACAAAAAGAGGATTTGGATAATGCCAAAGAAGAGCTTTTTAAAGTTATAAAAGAAATGACAGATAAAATGAGAACTGTTTTTAAAGAAAATTTTGAAAAGCTTAGAGAAAATTTCAAAGAAACTTTTAGGGAATTATTTAAGGGTGGAAGTGCAGATCTAATACTTTCAGGAGAGGACGAACTTACATGTAATATAGAGATAAATGTTCAGCCGCCTGGAAAGAAGCTTCAAAATATAAATTTAATGTCTGGAGGAGAGAAAGGATTATCGGCTATAGCACTTTTGTTTGCAATATTAAAGATGAAACCAAGTCCTTTTTGCATACTTGATGAAATTGAGGCAGCGCTTGATGATGCAAATGTATTTAGATATGCTGAGTTTTTAAAAAAGTTTTCAAAGAGCACACAGTTTATAGTAATTACTCATAGAAAAGGAACTATGGAAGCTAGTGATATATTATATGGTGTTACCATGGAGGAAAAGGGAGTATCCAAAATTGTTTCTGTAGATTTAAATAAAAATTTATATTAATAAAGATAAATCACTTGAAACTTCAAAATTAATTTGTACCAAAATGGTATCTTTTGAGCATTTTTATGAAAATTGATTTTGTTAGTTGAACTGCTTTATCTATAGTAAAGGAGAATTTTAATGTTTGATGGATTTTTTAATAAACTAAAAAATGGACTTGCAAAAACAAAAAATAACTTTACAGATAAAATAGGTGAGGTTTTAAAATCAACTGTAACGATTGATGATGATTTGTATGATGAAATTGAAGAAATTTTGGTTACTTCAGATATAGGTATAGAAACTTCAATGTACATAATAGAAAGATTAAGAAAGGTTATAAAGGAAGAAAAAGTAAAAGACCCACAGCTTGTAAACACATACTTAAAGAAAGTTATAGTTGAGATTCTTGGAAATGATAAAGGAACCTTAATTCCTGAAAAGGTTCCAGAAACTATTTTAGTTATAGGGGTTAATGGTGTGGGAAAGACAACATCTATAGGAAAAATATCGGCTAAGTTAAAAAACAAAAATTATAAAGTTGTTATGGCCGCCGCAGATACCTTTAGAGCTGCGGCTATAGATCAGCTTGAGATATGGAGTAAAAGAGCAGGGGTAGATATAATAAAACATCAAGAAGGCTCAGATCCGTCAGCTGTAATTTTTGATGGAATTCAAGCAACAAAGGCAAGAAAAGCTGATATTTTAATATGTGATACTGCAGGAAGGCTTCACAATAAAAAAAATCTTATGAATGAACTTGGAAAAATAAATAGGGTGATTGATAGAGAGTTCAGTGAAAGCGTTAGAAAGACACTCCTCGTTTTAGATGCAACTACAGGACAAAATGCAGTTATACAAGCTAAGGAATTTATGGAGGTATGTAAAATAGATGGCATAATATTGACAAAGCTTGATGGAACAGCTAAAGGTGGAGTTGTTATTTCGATTAAGCATTCTCTTGGAATTCCAGTTGAGCTTATTGGAGTTGGAGAAGGTATAGATGATCTTCAAGAATTTGATCCTGAAGCTTTTGTAGAAGCTCTATTTTAATTATTATACAATCAATTTTTTAAAATTGTAAATGATAAAATTATATATGTGTGTTAAGTAAAAATACTTGACACACATATGCTTTTCTGGTATTATAATTTTATGAGTTGGTGATTTGTGTGGAAGAAAGAGTTTATTTATCTATGTTGCTCGGTGTATATGGAAGTTTGCTTACAGATAAGCAAAGAGATATTATGAAGTTATATTATGATGATGATTTATCTCTGTCTGAAATATCAGAATTAACCACTACTACAAGGCAGGCAATTTATGATATTATAAGAAGATGTCATAAAACTTTAATTGGTTATGAAAAAAATCTTCAATTGCTCAGCAAATATGATAAAAGTGAAAACTTAAAAAAGAGCATAAAAGAGGATTTAGTTAAAGTAAAATGTAAAATTGAAGATGATAAAATTCTAAATATAATTAACGATATTGAAAATAAATTAGAACAAATATAGTTTTATGCTGTAATTGAAAAGGAGGTTTAACATGGCTTTTGAAGGATTAGCCTCTAAGTTGCAAAATGCAATGAAAAAGCTTAGGGGAAAGGGGAAACTTTCTGAAAAAGATATCAAAGATGCTATGAGAGAAGTTAAGCTTGCACTTCTTGAAGCGGATGTAAACTATAAAGTTGTTAAAGATTTTATAAAGAAAGTGGGAGATAAGTGTCTTGGTAAGGAAGTTATGGAAAGCCTTACTCCTGCTCAACAGGTAATAAAGATTGTTAATGAGGAGCTTACAGCTTTAATGGGTGGAAGCGAAAGCAAACTTAATTTTAAGGATAATGGAATCACGGTTTTTTTAGCCGTAGGTCTTCAAGGTGCTGGAAAAACTACAATGTGTGGTAAACTTGCACTTAACTTAAAGAAAAATAAAAATAAAAAACCACTCTTAGTTGCTGGTGATATATATAGACCGGCAGCTATAAAACAGCTTGAGGTTGTTGGAAAATCCATCGATATTCCAGTTTTTTCAATGGGTGATAAAGTTAATCCTGTTGATATATCTAAGGCGGCTTTGAAGTATGCTAAGGAAAATGACCTGAATACAGTTATAATTGATACGGCAGGAAGACTTCACATAGATGAAGAACTTATGAATGAACTTTCAAACATAAAAAGTGAGGTTGTGCCTGATGAAATTTTGCTTGTTGTAGATGCTATGACAGGTCAAGATGCTGTAAATGTAGCAGATAGCTTTAATGATAAACTTGATATTTCAGGTGTTATACTAACTAAGCTTGATGGAGATACAAGAGGCGGTGCAGCACTTTCAATTAGAGCTATGACTGGTAAACCTATTAAGTTTGCTGGAATTGGCGAAAAAATGAATGATTTAGAAGTATTTCATCCAGAAAGAATGGCATCAAGGATACTTGGCATGGGAGACGTATTGACTCTAATCGAAAAAGCTCAATCTGCTATCGACGAAGATACTGCCAAGGAACTTGGAAATAAGATGATGAGTCAAGATTTTAATTTTGATGATTTTCTTAGTTATGTAGATCAAATGAAAAAGATGGGACCGCTTAGCAAAATAATGGAAATGCTTCCTGGAGTTAATACGGGTGCTATGAAAAATATAGACTTTTCTGAAAGCGAGAAGTCTATGAAAAGATATGAAGCAATTATTCACTCTATGACCATTAAGGAAAGAAAGAATCCAGCTCTTGTAAGTTCAAATTCATCAAGAAAAAGGAGAATTGCTAAAGGTTCTGGAGCTACAATACAAGAAGTTAATAAGCTTTTAAAACAATTTGAAATGATTAAAAAATTTACAAAACAATTTAAAAATGGCAAAAAAATGTCTAAAAAAGGTTTGTTTGGAAACTTTCCTTTTTAGTATAAATACTTAAGTTAGTGAAAACATGTCATGTGCAGCTTTGTGCTTACTTTGACTAAAATGGTTTCGCAATATGTGAAGGAGGTGAATATTACATGGCAGTTAAAATAAGATTAAAAAGAATGGGTGCTAAAAAAGCTCCTTTTTACAGAATAGTTGTAGCTGATTCTAGAAGTCCAAGAGATGGAAGATTCATAGAAGAATTAGGATATTACAATCCAACTACAGATCCTGTTACTGTTAAATTTGATGAAGAAAAAGTAAAAACATGGATAAAAAATGGTGCTCAACCATCAGACACAGTAAAAAAACTTTTAAACAAAGGTGGTATAGCAGCAAAATAGTAATTGGAGGTGTGTTACATGAAGCAATTACTAGAGACTATAGCTAAGTCATTGGTTGATTGTCCGGATAAAGTTCAGGTCACTGAGGTTACTGGAGAACAATCAATAATACTTGAACTAAAAGTTGCACCAGAGGATATGGGTAAAGTAATAGGAAAACAGGGTAGAATAGCGAAAGCTATAAGAACTGTTGTGAAAGCAGCAGCTGTAAAAGATAATAAACATGTTGTTGTTGAGATAATATAAGGGTTAGCTTGCTAACTCTTATATTTTTAAAATAATTTTGTTATAGATGTATCAAAATTTAGGAGGGTGACGCCCTCCTAAATTTATTATGTATGAGGTGTATAAAAATGGTAGTTTGTGTAAAGAATAATTATATGTCATGTATACATACATTTTATTGAATTAGTGGATAATTGTTTAGATGTGTAATATAATTACTTTATGTTTAAATGTGTTTTGTGGAGGTAATTAAAATTGACAGAATTTTTTAATGTAGGTCAAATTATAAACACTCATGGTGTAAAGGGAGAAGTTAAAGTTTATCCACTAACGGATGATATTAAGCGCTTTAGAAAGCTAAGGGAAGTATATATAGATGATGAAGTAAAAAAAATAAAATGGTGCAAAATCCAACCTGATAAAGTAATATTAAAGTTAGATGGTATAGAAAGCATGGAAGAAGCTTTTAAACTAAAAAATAAATATATTAGGGTGCCTAGAGAACAAGCTGCAGAGTTAAAAGAAGGTCAGTACTTTATTGCAGATATTAAAGGCTGCAGTGTATTTGATGAAAATGAAGAATATTTAGGCAAAGTATATGATGTGATCAGTACTAAAAATAATGATGTGTATTGGGTAAAAAGGAAAGACATGGAGGATCTCTTAATTCCCGTTCTTAAAAATATTATAGTTAGCATAGATATAAATAATAGTAAAATAGTTATAAGGGCTGTTGATACATGGAAAGAAAGCTAAAGATAGATATATTAACACTATTTCCTGAAATGTTTGATGTGTTTAACTACAGTATAATAGGAAGAGCACGGGAAAATAATATAGTTGAAATAAATACACATAACATAAGAGATTATAGTTTAAATAAGCATAAAAAAACTGATGATTATCCATATGGAGGGGGGGCAGGCATGGTTATGACTCCTCAACCAATAGTTGATTGTATAAAAAGAGTAAAAGATAGTAATAGCGGCAAAGTTATTTTTATGGGACCTAAAGGTAAAAAGTTTGACCAAAATATGGCTAAAGATATAAGTAAAGAAAATGAAATTATTATATTATGTGGTCACTATGAAGGAATAGACGAAAGAGTATATAAATATATTGATGAAGAAGTTTCACTTGGTGATTTTGTTTTAACAGGTGGGGAAATGGCATGCATTCCTATAGTGGATAGCATCTGTAGAATGCTTCCAGGTGTTTTAAAAACAAGTGAAAGTTATATTGATGAGTCTTTTTATAGCGGACTTCTTGAATATCCTCAATACACAAGGCCAGAGGTTTTTGAAGGAGAAAAGGTCCCAGAGATCTTACTTTCTGGTCATCATGAAAATATTAAAAAGTGGAGAAGGAAAGAATCTCTTTTAATTACTATGAAAAAGAGAAAAGATTTGCTTAAAAAAGTTGTTTTAAGTGAAGGAGATAAAAAAATACTTAAAGAAAATAAGTAACTTAAAAAGTTATTAGGTGAATTTTTAGTGTTGCAATATACTGGTTTTTATGATAAAATACACTTTGTGCTAGTACGGGCGGTCCTCTGGATTTAAAGAGAAATCCACGAACGTCAAATTTATCCGTGGGAGGGAATGCACATGTTAGAAGTAATAAAAAATATTGAAGCAGAACAAATAAGAAAAGATCTACCAGATTTTAACGTAGGAGACACTGTTAGAGTTGATGTTAAAATCAAAGAAGGTGAAAAAGAAAGAATTCAAGCTTTCGAAGGCACTGTTATAAAAAGACAAAATGGTGGATTAAGAGAGACTTTCACTGTAAGAAGAGTAGCTTACGGAGTTGGTGTTGAAAGAACATTTCCTTTAAATGCTCCTATAATTGATACAATCAAAGTAGTAAGAAAAGGTAAAGTAAGAAGAGCTAAACTATACTATTTAAGAGATAGAGTAGGTAAAGCTGCAAAAGTAAAAGAAATAATACAAAAATAGGGGCCGCAAGTCCCTTTTTTATTATCATGGTGGTGGAAAAAAATGGTTAAGCAGTTACTTCAACTTGGAAAGACATTAGTGGTTGCATTAATAGTAGCAGCACTTATTATAATGTTTGTGTTTGAAACAGTAAGTGTTGATGGAACTTCCATGTACAGCACTCTTCATAATAATGATAGACTAATAATAGAAAAAGTATCATATCGTTTTAAAAAGCCTGAGCGAGGTGACATCATAGTATTTAAATATCCAAGTGACACTAGCAAGAAATTTATAAAAAGAGTTATTGCGGTTGCTGGAGATAAGATAAAAATATCAAATGATAGAGTTTACGTTAATGGTAAAAAGATAAATGAACCTTATGCCTATTTTATAGATGGAAATGATGAGGTCATTCAAGATTATAGAATTCATAACTATAAAGAAGCAACTGTGCCTAAGGATTCAGTGTTTGTCCTTGGTGATAATAGATATAACAGCCTTGATAGTAGATTTGAAGATGAAGTTGGATTTGTAAATGATAAGCTTATAATAGGAAAAGAATTGCTCAGAATTTATCCTTTTAATAAGATAGAAAGGGTTAGGTAATATGATTAGTTCTATAAATTGGTTTCCAGGTCATATGGCTAAAACAAGAAGAGAAATAACAGAAAATTTAAAATTAGTAGATGCAGTAATTGAGATAAGAGATTCTAGAATTGTAAAGTCAAGTGCTAATCCTGAGATAGATAAAATCTGTGCTAATAAGCCAAGATTAATTCTTCTCAATAAATGTGATTTAGCAGAAGATGCTATTAATAAGCAGTGGGTTAAATATTTATCTACTGATAGAATAAATGTTTTACCAGTAAATTGTCTTAATGGTAAAGGACTTAACAAAATAAAATCAGCTTTAAACTTAATTCTGAAAGATAAATTGGAAAGGCTTAAAAACAAAGGAATACAAAATCATGTAATAAGAGTAATGGTTGTAGGTATACCTAATGTAGGCAAGTCTTCTTTTATAAATAAAATGGCTAAAAATAATATTGCAAAAATAGGTAATAAACCAGGAGTTACTAAAAGTAAGCAGTGGATAAAAACTGATATAGGAATTGAATTAATGGATACGCCAGGAATATTATGGCCTAAATTTAAAGATGAAAATGTAGGCATTGACTTAGCTTTTACTGGCGCCATTAAAGATGAAATATTGGATACAGAGGAGTTAGCTTTAAAGCTAGTTGAATTTCTTCAGAAAAATTATAGTGAAAAAATTAAACAAAGATATAAACTTGAAGAAATTTATGAAAATCCGCTTGAAAATATGGAGAACATAGCAAGAAAAAGAGGAGCTCTTTTGAAAGGTGGAGAAATAGACTATAACAGGGTTTCAATTATGTTGCTTGACGAATTTAGAGATGGTAAGCTTGGAAATATATCTTTGGAGAGGCCGTGATGTATTTGGATTTCCTAAAAATGAGTTTTAAGGATATTAAGCAGTATGTGTCTTTAAAAGATGAAGTAGGGCAACTTCAAACAGCTGATTTTTTAATTAAAGACCACAGAAAAAATGTAAGTAATTTGGGTAAACAAATATTAAAAAACAAAGATAAAAAAGAAAAAGAAATAAAAAGAGTACAGGGAATGTATGACTTTGATAAAAATTTTGGAGATATTATTATAGCTGGTGTAGATGAAGTTGGAAGAGGCCCTCTTGCAGGACCAATTGTAGGAGCTGCTGTTGTGCTTGACCTTAATGCATTAGAGGATGATATAATACTTGGAATAAATGATTCTAAAAAATTATCTTCTAAAAAAAGAGAAGAATTGGCTGAAATTATAAAGGAAAAAGCATTAAGCTATGAAATTGCAGGATTGGACAATAAGGAAATTGACGAAAAAGGAATAGCATGGTGTAATAATGAAATCTTTAAAATTGCTTGCTCAAAATTAAACAAAAAACCAGCCTTAGTAATATCAGATGGCTATGCGGTTAAGGGATTAAACATTCGAAATAACTTTGTTGTCAAAGGCGATGCTAAAAGCGCAAGTATAGCATGTGCTTCTATTATAGCTAAGGTATATAGAGACAATTTAATGCATAAATACGCTGAAAAATATCCGCAGTATGGTTTTGAACATAATGTTGGATATGGTTCAATAGAACATATTGAAGCAATCAAAAAGTATGGAATTTGTCCAATACATAGAATGAGCTTTTTGAAGAATATTATAGATAGACAATGTGAAACTTGAAAATTGCAATCTCCAAATTTATCCTGATAAACTGGAATTTGTCGAGCACTATAGTGAAGGGTTTTACGGTGCTGTGCACGTAAAAGGTGAACTTTTTTATCTTCAATAAAAAGCTAAGGTTGATTTTTCTCCGTTTCCCTACGGAAAATCTTTAACGTATTTAAATTATTTATTTTTCGTAGAGAAACGGAGAAAAATATTCCTTAACCTTTTGCCGTGGCAAAAACCTTCACCTTTGACAAGCAAAGCTATGTCAAACCCTTCACTTTTCACATAAGTGAAAAAGTTAGTTTTTTAATGAGCAGGGCGAATTAAAACCTGTAGAATACCTTTTCTCACATCCTCCTATATAAAAAATGCATTTCAAATTTTTATATTTGAAATGCATTTTTTATATGATTTATACATTTTTTATTGTTTTTATAATTGAGAATAATTTCAATAACATCAAATCTAAAATCAAAATTCATAAGGTTGTTTTTTATAATATAAAATTTAGCAGTCTTATATATTTTTAATCTTTTTAAGTAATTTACTGATTCACAAGGATTTCCGTAGAGAGAATTATAACGGCTTTTTACTTCGGCAAAAATTATTATATGATGTTTTTCAGCAATTATATCAATTTCACCTGTTCGGCATCTAAAGTTTCTGTCTAGGATAGTATAACCACTTTCTTCAAGATGTTCCTTTGCTACCTCTTCGCCATAGTTACCTATTGTTTTTTTGTACATTAAGTTTTTATTCCTTTCAAATTATAAAAACATTAGGTTATGTGTTAAATAAGCATAAAAATCAACACCTATTTAAAACATAGCTCAATATTAAATAATATTTTCATTTAAAAAATTCCTATATTGTATAGCCTCGAGTATATGTTCTCTTTCTATATTTTCTTTTTTATCTAGATCTGCTATTGTACGAGAAACCTTTAATATTTTGTTATACGCTCTTATGCTTAAGTGATATTTATTGTATACAAGTTCAAGAATTGATGAAGTTTTAGAATCGAGTTTACAATATTTTTTTATATCTTCTGATCTCATATCCGAATTACAATAAAAATTGCATTTGCTAAATCTTTCTTTTTGTATCATTCTTGCATCATTTATTCTCTTACGTATAGTTTTAGAGGATTCGTTTTCAAATTTGTTGTTTGTTAAATCACTGTATTTTATATCATTTACAAAAGTAAAAATATCAATTCTATCAAGTAAAGGACCAGATAATTTAGAAAGATATTTCTTTCTATCATAATCTGTGCAAGTACATTCTCTAGAAGAACCATAAAAACCACATGGGCATGGATTAAGAGCTCCAACAAGCATGAAATTACAAGGGTATATTACGGTTCCAGAAGTTCTTGATATCATAACAGCTTTATCTTCAAGAGGCTGTCTTAGAGCCTCTAAAACATTTTTATTAAATTCAAGCATTTCATCTAAAAATAGTATTCCAGTATGAGCTAAAGAAACTTCACCAGGTATTAATTTTGCACTTCCACCAATAAGGCTGGTCTTAGTGCAGGTATGATGGGGATTTCTAAAAGGTCTTCTTGCAATTAAATTATTGTCATTTAGTTGACCACATATACTGTACAATTTAGTAATTTCAATTGCTTCTTTGTAACTAAGATTTGGAAGTATAGAGGGTATCCTTTTAGCCATCATGGTTTTGCCTGAACCAGGGGGACCAAGTAAAATTATATTGTGCTTTCCCGCAGCAGCAACTTCAATTGCCCTCTTACACGCAGTTTGACCTGAAACATCAGAAAAATCAAGAGTATATCTAAATTTGGATTTTGCTTGATTTCTGTGATAAGGAAGCATGTCACGATATTTTATAAAATTTATAAGTTGAGTTAGATTTTCAAAGGGATATATTTGAGATTTTTCAGTGATTGAACATTCTTCAGCATTTTTTAGTGGAACTATGAAGTTGCTATATCCATTTGATAATCCTTCTAAAACAATAGTTAGAGCACCATTGACAGGATTTATATTTCCGTTTAGAGATAATTCACCTAGTAATATGTATTCGTTTAAAGTGTCAAAAGCTATTTGTTTTGTAGCTATTAATATGCCAATGGCAATAGGTAAGTCATATAATGATCCTTCTTTTCGCAAATTGGCTGGAGCTAAATTTACAGTAATCCTTTTGACTGGAAAGTTAAAGCCTGAATTTATTATTGCAGAACGTACACGTTCTTTTGATTCTCTTACAGCGGTATCAGCTAAACCAACAATATTAAAGCATGGCAATCCTCTTGTTATATCAACTTCAACGGAAACTATAAATGCATTTATGCCTGATAGTGCGGCTGAATTTATTACTATAGCCAATATTAATCACCTCTAACGAAATTATTGACAGTATATGTATTTATATTCAGCTTATTTTGAATAAAAAAAATATTTATGTTTAGAATTAATAAAAAAATTGTAGAGGTAATTAAGATTATGAACGATTATGATTTATGGTTTACAACTATTAATGCATCTAATAAAGAAAAATTAAAATTAATAAGGGAGTTTAAAGATACGAAGGAAATATGGTATAGGTTTATTAATGAAAATAAGAACATGGAGAAATTTTATTATGATAAGGATAGAATAAATGAAATTAAGCAGGAGATGATAAAAGAAGAGATAAAAGTGGTCTTTTATTACGAAGAGGATTATCCTAAAATATTAAAGAATTACGATGATATGCCATTTGGCTTATTTTATAAGGGTAATATAAAAAAAATAAACAGCATAAGTACTAATGTAGGTGTCGTTGGTTCACGTAATTGCACTCGTTATGGTTTTGATATTACTAAAATATTATTGAAGGATTTAGTGAAGCAGGGCATTGGAATTATAAGCGGAATGGCAAAGGGAATAGACACTTATGCTCATACACAATGTCTTGAGAATAATGGATTTACATGTGCTGTACTCGGATGTGGTGCAGATGTAATATATCCAAGAGAAAATAAGGAACTATATTGCAAAATTGTTGACAAGGGGTGTATAATTTCACAATATGAACCTAATACAAAACCAATGCCATATAATTTCCCAGTTAGAAACAGAATTATAAGTGGATTAAGTGATTTAATCGTAGTAGTTGAAGCTGGAATTAAAAGCGGATCACTTATAACTGCAAATGCAGCACTTGATCAAGGAAAAGATGTTGCAGCTGTACCCGGTTCGGTTTTTTCAAAGACGAGTCTTGGAACTAATATGTTAATAAAAGAAGGTGCCCATTCAATCACAAAATCTAGCGATATATTTGACATTTTAGGTTTGCAAGTTAAATATAATAGTTATGATAATTATGCAGAAAAAATAAAATTTCAAAAACCAGAAGAAAAAAAATTATATAACCTTATTACAGATGTTCCAATGCATGTAGATGATATTAGAAGATTAACTAATATTGACATTAAGGAGTTATATGCGTTATTATTTGAAATGCAGTTAAAAAATGAAATTTTATGTCTAAGCGGGAATTATTACGTAAAAATAAACAACGCTTTTAAATAATATATTTAATATCTTTAAGACAGAATTTTGGAGGGGATAAGATGGGACAAAAATTAGTAATAGTTGAATCACCTGCTAAAGCTAAAACTATAGGAAAATATCTTGGAAGTAACTATATTGTAGAAGCGTCAATGGGACATGTAAGAGATTTACCTAGAAGCACTTTAGGAGTAGATATTGAAAATGAGTATGCACCTAAATATATAACTATAAGAGGTAAGGGCGAACTTTTAGATAAAATAAGAAAAGTAGCTAAAAAGTGTGATAAAATTTATCTTGCAACCGACCCTGATAGAGAAGGGGAAGCTATATCTTGGCATTTAGAAAAAGTGCTTAAAATTGATGAATGTGAAAAATGCAGAATTGAATTTAATGAGATAACTAAAAATGCTGTTAAGAATGCAATCAAAAACCCAAGAAAGGTAAATTCTTCTCTTGTAGATGCTCAACAAGCAAGAAGAGTGTTAGATAGATTAGTTGGATATAAAATTAGTCCTATTTTATGGAGAAAAGTTAAATGGGGACTTAGTGCAGGTAGAGTTCAATCAGTTACGCTTAAAATGATTTGCAATAGAGAAAAGGAAATTAATGAATTTAAACCTGAAGAATATTGGACTATTGAATGTGAAGTTAGTAAAAATAAAAGCAGTAAATCATTTGTGTTAAAGCTTGTTTCTTACAAAGGAAAAAAGATAAATGTAATAAATAAGGAACAAAATGATAAGATTATAGAAGAGATTAAAAATGGAGAATTCAAGGTATTAAAAATAAAAAATGGAACAAAAAATAAGAATTCTCTTCCACCATTTACAACAAGCACGTTGCAGCAGGATGCCAATAGAAAAATGAATTTCTCTACAAAAAGAACAATGTCAATAGCACAACAGCTTTATGAAGGTGTAGAGGTAAAAGGGCATGGAACTATAGGACTTATTACCTATATGAGAACTGATTCCGTACGAGTAGCTTCAGAAGCTCAAAATGCTGCACGTGACTTCATAGTTTCTGAATATGGGAAAGAGTATTTTCCAGAAAAGTTTAAAGTATATAAAGGAAAGAAAAATGCTCAGGATGCACATGAAGCTATAAGACCTACCTATATAGATCTTACTCCGGATAAGGTCAAGGCAAGTTTAAAGGATGACCAGTATAAGCTTTATAATTTGATATGGTGTAGATTTATAGCAAGTCAAATGGCAAATTGTATTCTAAATAGTATTTCTGTTGATGTAAGTAATAATGATTATACCTTTAGAGTTACAGGAAGCAGTATAAAGTTTGAGGGTTTTATGAAGATTTATAAATATATAACTGAAGATGAAGAAGATAGTCAAAAGATACCTTCATTATCCGAAAACGAAATTTTGATTGCCAAGAAAATTGATGGTAAGCAGCATTTTACACAACCACCTGCAAGATTTAGTGAAGCATCTTTAGTTAAAACTTTAGAAGAAAATGGTATAGGAAGACCAAGTACCTATGCACCTATAATTTCAACTTTACTGGATAGAAAATATGTAAGAAAAGAAAAAAAGACTATATACTCAACAGAACTTGGAAATATTGTAAATAATATAGTTAGTGAATATTTCAAACAGATTGTTGATGTAGAATTTACTGCTGATATGGAAAATAAGCTTGATAACATAGAAGAAGGAAAAGAAAATTGGAATAAAGTCGTAGATGAATATTTTAAACCACTTGAAAAGTCTATTGAGGTTGCTGAAAAAGAAGTTGCTAAAATAACAATAGAAGATGAAGTTACAGATATAAAGTGTGATAAGTGTGGAAAAAATATGGTTATAAAGCATGGTAGATTTGGTGATTTTTTAGCTTGTCCTGGATATCCTGACTGCAAGAATACAAAACCTATTGTGGAAGAACTTAAGGTAAGCTGTCCAAAATGTGGTGGCAAGGTAGTTGTACGTAAAAGTAAAAAAGGAAGAAAATTTTATGGATGTAGTAACTATCCAGAGTGTGATTTTGTCAGCTGGTTTGAACCTACAGACGAGAAATGCTCAGAATGTGGAAGCTATATGGTTAAGAAAAGTAGTAAATCAAAAGGTGAATATCTTGAATGTTCAAATAGTGAGTGTAAACACATAAAAAATTTGGATAATAATTAATGTAGGTTCATTTTATTAGCTTTGGAGTATAATCTTATAGAATTTTAGTTGAATTTTAAAATTTATTGTGATATTATTTTAATGGTTTTACGTTCAATTCGAAATGTTAAG
The DNA here is from genome assembly GCF_021043395.1 of Clostridium guangxiense. Classification (GTDB taxonomy): domain Bacteria; phylum Bacillota; class Clostridia; order Clostridiales; family Clostridiaceae; genus Clostridium_S; species Clostridium_S guangxiense. Next base: position 85,927 of record NZ_JAJNKE010000004.1, on the reverse strand, counting down.
AAAAGTTATAATATTTTAAATTGATAGCAAACTTTAAAATAATGTATAAATAAACGGAGGAATACTAATGCCTACACTATTGAATAAAACACGAATGCTAAATAAGATACTTCAAAAAACTGGTGCAGAACCTGTGGTTTTTAATGATATATGTAAACTTTTGAGTAATGTGCTTGAATGTAATGTATATGTTATAAGCAGAAAGGGAAAAATACTAGGATACAATTTTTCCAGCGGATTTGAATGTGAAATTGTAAAAAATTATTTTATAAGTGAAATGAAATTCCCTGAGTTATACAATAATAAATTACTAAACTCTTATGAAACTAGTGCTAATATACATAGTAATGGAACATGCTTTTTTGAAGATGGGGCTAAATGTGGACTTAATGATAAAATTTCAACTATAGTTCCTATAATTGGAAACAGAGAAAGATTAGGAACACTTTTGCTTGCAAGGTTTGATAAACAATTTAATGATGATGATTTAGTTTTATCAGAATATAGCGCTACTATTGTTGGACTTGAAATTTTAAGATCTAAAAATGATGAAATTGAATTAGAAGCAAGAAAAAAAGCCGTTGTTCAATTGGCAATAGGAACACTGTCGTATTCTGAATTAGAAGCTGTAGAACACATATTCAACGAATTAGATGGAGATGAGGGATTACTTGTTGCTTCTAAAATAGCAGATAAAGTAGGCATAACACGTTCAGTTATTGTAAATGCTCTTAGAAAATTTGAGAGTGCAGGAGTTATTGAATCTAGATCACTTGGAATGAAGGGAACCCATATAAAGATATTAAATGATAAGCTTATGGATGAATTAAAAAAAATAAAATAAAATGTATTGATTAAGCAATTGCTATATGATATACTACTTAGAGTAAAAATACACACATTATCCAATTTGTAAATCGGTGCCTTTTAAAATTTATTTTAATAAGGTGATTTACATTAAAAGATAGTGGAGGTAATAACCAATTTTAAGGAGGAAAAATTTTATGTCAGTTATTTCAATGAAACAATTATTAGAAGCAGGTGTACATTTTGGTCACCAAACTAGAAGATGGAACCCAAAAATGGCTCCATACATTTTTACAGAAAGAAATGGAATATACATAATTGATTTACAGAAAACTGTAAAGAAAATTGATGAAGCTTATAATTTCATTAAAAGTGTTTCAGAGGAAGGAAAAGATGTACTTTTCGTAGGTACAAAGAAACAAGCTCAAGAAGCTATTTCAGAAGAAGCTGTAAGAAGTGGAATGCATTTTGTTAATAATAGATGGTTAGGTGGAATGTTAACTAACTTTAATACTATAAAAACTAGAATTAAAAGATTAGAAGATTTAAAGAAGATGGAAGAAGACGGAACATTTGAAGTTTTACCTAAAAAAGAGGTTACACTTTTAAAAGGTGAAGAAGAAAAACTTGTTAAAAATTTAGGTGGTATAACAAATATGCAACAAGAAAACATAGGAGCATTATTTGTAGTAGATCCTAGAAAAGAAAAAAATGCTATTTCTGAAGCTAAAATTTTAGGAATTCCTGTTGTTGCTATTGTAGATACAAATTGTGATCCAGATGAAGTGGATTATGTAATACCTGGTAATGATGATGCTATAAGAGCCGTAAAATTGATAACAGCTAAAATGGCTGATGCAGTAATTGAAGGTAGACAGGGAGAACAATTAGCAGAATAGAACTTTATAAATGTATAGTTTATTTTATAAAACATTAACGGAGGTAATAGTATATGATTTCTGCAAGTGCAGTTAAAGAACTTAGAGAAAGAACTGGAGCCGCAATGATGGCTTGTAAAAAAGCATTAACTGAAGCAAATGGTGATGCTGAAAAAGCTATTGAAATATTAAGAGAAAAAGGATTAGCAGCTGCTGCTAAAAAAGCTGGTAGAATTGCTTCCGAAGGTTTAGTTTTAGCATATGTTGATGAAAATAGCAAAAATGGAGCAGTAGCCGAAGTTAATTGTGAAACTGACTTCGTTTCAGAAAATGAAAGCTTTAAGGCATTAGCTAAAAATGTTGCTAAAATGGCAGCATTAGGTAATGCTAAAGATGTAAATGAGCTTTTAGAACAAAAATATATTGAAGATGAAAGTATAACATTGAAAGATTTTGTCACTAATTTGATTTCAAAATTAGGAGAGAATATTAATGTTAGAAGATTTACTAAATTTTCTGCTGAAAATGGATTAGTTGAGAGCTATGTTCATGCAGGAGGAAAAATAGGTGTTCTTTTAAAATTAAATTCTGATAAAGTTGTTCCAGAAGTAGCAACTTTAGCTAAAGATATTTGTATGCAGATAGCTGCTGCAAACCCACTTTTCTTAGATGAAACTTCAGTTGATCATGAAGCGTTAGATAAAGAAAGAGAAATTTACAGGGTTCAAGCTTTAAATGAAGGAAAGCCTGAAAAGATAGTTGAAAAGATGGTTGAAGGTAGAATAAAGAAATATTTAAAAGAAGTTTGCCTCGTTGATCAAGTATGGGTTAAAGATTCGGAACTTACTATATCTAAGCTTGTAGATAAAATATCAAAAGAATTAGGTGCTAAAATTACTATAGCTGATTTTGTTAGATTTGAAAGAGGCGAAGGTATAGAAAAGAAGGAAGAAAATTTTGCTGAAGAAGTTCAAAGACAGATGCAGCAAGGTAAGTAAAATAAAAGAGAGAACACAGAGTGTTCTCTTTTTTTAAAAGCCAATCAAAACAATAAACATATTGGCATGTTATGGAGGTATAGTATGGATGCTGTAAAATATAAAAGGATAATGCTAAAGTTATCAGGAGAAGCTTTAGCAGGAGAGAACGGATACGGAATAGATTTTGATGTAGCTAATAGAATATCACAGGAAATAAAAGAAATAGTTAACTTAGGATTAGAAGTTGGTGTAGTTGTTGGAGCCGGTAATATATGGCGTGGAAGAAATGGAGAAGGAATGGATAGAACAACTGCAGATTATATGGGAATGCTTGCAACTTGTATAAATTCATTAGCACTTCAAGATTCGCTTGAAAACATAGGAGTACTTACTAGAGTTCAAACAGCTATAGAAATGAAACAAATAGCCGAACCATTCATAAGAAGAAGAGCTATGAGACATCTTGAAAAAGGAAGAGTAGTTATTTTTGCTGCTGGCACAGGAAATCCATATTTTTCAACTGATACAGCAGCAGCTTTAAGAGCAGCAGAGATTGAGGCAGATGTAATACTTTTAGCTAAAAAGGTAGACGGAGTTTATAATAAGGATCCTCATAAATATGCAGATGCTGTTAAATATGATAAATTAAGTTATATAGAAGTATTGGATAAAAATCTACAAGTTATGGATTCTACTGCTACATCACTTTGTATGGATAATAATATACCTATAATTGTGTTTGGTTTAGATATTCCTGGAAATATTAAAAAGGCTGTATCTGGTCAAAAAATCGGAACTTTAATATCCAAGTAATATTAGGGAGGTAAATCTATGGTAAAAGATATAATTAAAGAAGCAGAAGAAAAAATGAAAAAGAGTATTTCTGTTTTAAAACAAGATCTATCAACTATGAAAGCAGGAAGAGCTAATCCGTCTATACTTGACAGAGTTGAAGTTGATTATTATGGCACAATGACTCCACTTAATCAAATGGCAAATGTTTCTGCACCAGAACCAAGAATATTATTAATTCAGCCATGGGATAAATCTTCTATAAAAAGCATAGAAAAGGCTATACTTGTGTCTGATTTGGGATTGAATCCATCAAATGATGGAAATGCTATAAGACTTGTAATTCCTGAATTAACTGAAGAAACAAGAAAAAATATTGTGAAGAACGTTAAAAAAGTAGGGGAAGAAAGCAAGGTTGCAATAAGAGCTATAAGAAGAGATGCAAATGATAAGGTTAAAGCTCTAAAAAAAGATAATTCTATTACTGAAGATGAAGTTAAAAAAGCTGAGGATGATATTCAAAAGAAAACTGACTCATTTATAAAAGAAATAGATAATCTTGTGGAAGCTAAAGAAAAAGAAGTTATGACTGTTTAATCTTATAATTTAACTTTTGTTTATGGAAGAACAAAGTTTTAAATGGCCTGCGTGTATTATTCGCAGGTTTTTTGATATTTTTCCTATATTATTTTATTAAAGTGTGTTGTATAATTTATTTGAAATAAAATTATGCTTTGATTGGAGATAAGGTTATGTGGAAGTTCCTAAATGGAAGTAATAAAAAAAATGTTGATAATAGTGTAAATATTGAAATTGATATGAATAATATCCCTGTACATATAGCTGTAATTATGGATGGAAATGGGAGATGGGCAAAACAGAGAAGCTTACCAAGAACGCTAGGACATAAAGCGGGAGTGGAAACTTTAAAAAAAATAGTAAGAGAATGCAGCGATATTGGTGTTAAATATCTTACTGTATATGCGTTTTCAACAGAAAATTGGAAGCGTCCTAAAGATGAAGTAAGTGGGCTTATGAAATTACTTGTTGAATATCTTAGAAATGAGCTTAATGAACTTAACGAGAATAATGTTATTATACATACTATAGGTAACATATACAAGCTTCCTGAACCTTGTATAGACATTTTGAATAAATCTATTGAGGATACAAAAGATAATACTGGTCTTGTTTTAAATTTAGCATTAAATTATGGTGGAAGGTATGAAATTTTAAGAGCAGTAAAGAATATACTTGATGACTATAAAAAAGGATTAATATCCGATGAAGATATAGAAAATCTAAATGATAGTAGATTTTCAGATTATCTATATACTAAAGGAATACCAGATCCTGACGTTATAATAAGACCAAGTGGCGAACAACGTTTAAGTAATTTTCTTTTATGGCAGTGTGCATATTCAGAATTTTGGTATTCAAATATAAATTGGCCTGATTTTTCTATAAATGACCTTCATAAAGCTATAAGAGACTATCAAAATAGAGATAGAAGGTTTGGAGGAGTAAATAATGGAGAAGATAAATAAAAGATATATAGGAGCAATATTTTTAGCACCTTTACTTATATTTTTATTTTTAGGTGGAATATATTTAAGATTATTGGTCTTCGTACTATCCATTTTGGGTTTATATGAATATTATAAAGTTTCAAAAGAAAAACAAATTAATCCTATGTCTGTGTTAGGATACGCTCTTTGTGTATTATATTATATTTTTCTTGAAAATAACAATTATAAGCTATTAATGTTTTTTATAGTGATTGGAGTATTTTTAATGTTTTGTATTCCAATATTTAATACAAAATATAATTATTTAGATATTGGAGTAACTATACTCGGTTTTATATATGTACCCGTATTTTTTAGTTTTATCTTTTTGACTAGCAATTTAACCTATGGAAAATATTTAGTATGGCTTATATTTATAGCTTCATGGATGTGTGATACTTTTGCGTATTATTCTGGAAGACTCTTTGGAAAAACTAAACTTTGTCCTAAAGTTAGCCCTAAAAAAACTGTTGAAGGATCTTTAGGTGGATTACTCGGAAGCGTAATTGCTTGCACAATATATGGATATATAATATATAATTATGGTATTAAAATTCCAATTTATAATTATGTTGCCATTGGTGTACTATGCGGTTTTTTTTCTCAATGTGGGGATTTGGCAGCTTCTTCAATAAAGAGATATGTGGGTGTTAAGGATTATAGTAATCTTATACCAGGTCATGGAGGTATATTGGATAGATTTGATAGCATACTTTTTTCAGCCGTTGTAGTATATTATTATTTGACTTTTATTGTATTTTAGTAGATATAAATTAAGTATTTTTATAAAATTAAAAAGGTTTGTCTTTATAAAAAGGACAAACCTTTTTAATTTTAGTGTATAATATATCTTATATTAATTTGTTTGGAAGGAAGTGATAATATGCAGCTGGATAGCGTACAAAATAAAATTACTACAAGTAAGACGTCATCCTATATATTTGTTAAAGGTAAAAGCAATAGTGGAAAGACAATTTCTGCTATAAATAGAGCGATTTTTCTTAAAAATAATTATTGTTTATATGATAATGATAGAATATTAATAATATGTTCTAACAATGAAAAATCAAATAAACTAAAAAGCTTATTTGCAAGTATGTCTATGGAAGCTGAAGGAAGATATATGACACTTCTTGAGCCTAAAGTTAATGTTGTTGACATTATGAGCTTAGAAAGCATATTAAATAAGTATAATAAGTTTAATGCTGTGACATTGAAAAATAAAATTTTATATATGAAAGAAGCTCTTGAGAGAATAAAGAACAGATATCCACAAATAAAATCATATGAAGACGATAAGTTGAAATTTTTAGCAGATGAAATAGGATGGATTAAAAGTTGTAAATATAATATGGAAGAATATCAAAATGCAAATAGAATTAAAAGAAATAGCAGTGCTAAAAGACTTAATAAAAATTCTTTGGGTAGAAAAGCGATATTTAAGCTGATGCTTAAGTACAATGCAATTTTAAGAAAAAATAAAGTTATTGATGAAGAGGATAGAATACTAAATGCAATAAAGTGTTTAAAAAACAATAGCAGATTAAAGTTCACCCACATAATTGCTGAAGATATTGAAAATTATACAAGAGCCGAAATAAGATTAATACAAACTTTAAGCAATGAAAAGAAATATTCGACAGTATTTTTTACATTCAACAAAGAAAATATTTCAAATGCAAATGCTTGGTTTATTAAAAATAGAAAGTTAAGTACAATTTCTAATGGTGATAAAATAAAAAGCTTTATTCTTAAAAATGTTTATAATGTTAAAAAGACTAATAGTAAAATAAATAAAAATGTAATTATCCAATCTATGGAGAATTTTAGATATAATGATTTAAAACATAATACAAGTTTTGATTTTGTAAGGGATATTGATAATAAATCAGAAATAATATTGGATGATAATATAAAATATAGTAAAGAAGATATGAACAAGATACCTGTGTTTAATGATATAGCAGCTGGAGAGCCTATAATGATAAATCCTGAAATAACAGATGATTTTTATATGCCAAAGTACTGGATTAAAGGTACGAAGGATTGCTTTATGCTAAAGATTAAAGGTGATAGTATGATTAATGTAGATATTTGTGATGGAGATTATGTAGTAATAAAAAAAGAATCTATGGCTCAAAATAAGGATATAGTTGCAGTAGATATAGATGGAAGTGCTACATTAAAAAGGCTTAATATAACCAAGAATAAGGTACTTTTGATGCCTGAAAATGATAAATATAAGCCAATAGTCATAAATGAAGAAGAGGGTGCAAGAATTATTGGCATTGCTTTAGGAGTGCTTAAAATAAAATAATATATAGTAAACTTATTGAATATTAATTAATAGATATTATTTAATGTTCAAGGAGTAGTTATTTTGGAAAAATATAAAAAATTAATCCAATGTGCTTTTTTGCTTGCAGTTTTTATAGTATTAACGCTTATAATAAAACATTATTTTAAACCTTTTTTTGTAATGTTTTTTTTAATTATACTCTGTACACCAATATATAATTTCTTGTGTAAAATTAATATTTTTAATAATAAAATAAATGCGGTTATAAGCATAGCTTTTGTTAATACTATGATTTTTATGTTTTTTATATATATAGGAAATTTTATAATAAAAGAAATTGGTATCAATGCTATAAATAATTTTAGTAGTGTGGATTTTAATAAAATGTACTTTATCAAGGATGCTGATATAGCAGCTATTTTTGAAAAAATAAAAATTCAGATTACTAGTTTTTTTAATAGCGATTTTATAAGAAGAGGTGCTATATATACTACAGATAGTATCTTAGCATATTTTGTTGGCAATATTGGGGGTTACTTTATTTTGACAGATAAATATGATATAGTTAGCTTATCTAAAATTGTACTGCCAGATAGTAACATACAACTGATATATAAAAAAATTGGTGAATTAAAGAAAATAATTGCGGTAGAGATTTCTTTGGTAATAATAACTACAGTTGAGACTGTTATTGGTCTTTTAATATTAGGAGTTGATAACGCTGTTATATTTGGACTTTTGTGTGGAGTTTTAGATATATTACCATATGTGGGAACTATACTGGTTTTTTTACCTCTAGTTTTATATAAAATTTACTTGAAGAATTACATAATAGCTTTTGGAATACTTGCTCTATATATTTTACTTCAAGTAAACAGGCAAATTTTAGAAACAAAATTTATGAGCAGCAGGCTTAAAGTGCATCCGCTTTTAATATTAATTTCTTTGTACATAGGAATGAAACTGTTTGGAGTGATAGGAATATTTATGGGACCATTGTATGTAATAAGTGCAAAGGAAATAATATTCTCAGTTTAAGGTTATAATAGGAGTTGATATAATGAAAAATATATCTATAATAGGGGTAACTGGTTCTATAGGAACTCAGACGCTTGATGTAATAAAAAGTGATATACATAAATATAAATTAATTGCAGTTACAGCTAATAAAAGTTACGAAAAGATGATACATATAATAGATGAATTCAGACCTGAAATTGCAGTACTCACAGATGAGACAGCATATAAAAAACTATATGAGTATTTTAAGGACAAAAACATAAAAACAGAAATAAAATTTGGTATGAAGGCTTTAAATGAGGCTGCTTCGAATGAAAATGCTGATATAGTTGTTACATCTATAGTTGGCATGATTGGGCTTATGCCAACTATAAATGCAATAAGAGCAGGAAAGGATATAGCACTTGCTAATAAGGAGACACTTGTAGTTGGAGGGGAAATAGTAAAAGAAGAGGCAAAAAAGCATGGTGTAAAAATACTTCCAGTAGATTCAGAACATGGAGCTGTTTTTCAGTGTCTTCAAGGAAATGAATCTAAAAATGTAAAGAATATACTTCTTACAGCTTCAGGAGGACCATTTAGGGGAAAGACTGAAGAGGAGCTGAAAGATGTTACAGTTAAAGAAGCATTAAATCATCCAAATTGGAGTATGGGTAGCAAAATTACAATTGATTCTGCAACACTTATGAATAAAGGACTTGAGGTTATAGAAGCTCACTGGCTTTTTAATATGCCTTTTAAAAATATTAAAGCAATAGTTCACCCTCAAAGTATTATACATTCAATGGTTGAATATAAAGATGGAAGTATTATTGCGCAAATGGCAGTTCCGGATATGAAACTTCCAATACAATATGCTCTCAACTATCCTGAAAGATGTGAAGCTGTCATTGAGCCACTTGATTTTTTTTCTATACCCAATCTTCAGTTTGAAAAACCAGATTTAGATACATTTAAGTGTTTGAAATTTGCATATGAAGCAGGAGAAGCAGGAGGAATAATGCCAGCAGTTTTAAATGCAGCAAATGAATATGCAGTGGATTTATTCTTAAAAGAAAAGATTAGCTTTAATAAGATACATGAGATTATATATGATGCCTTAAATAATTTTGAAAATAAAAGTGTTAGGGATGTAAATACTATAATAGAAGAAAGTGAAAAAGTAATTAAATATTTAAAAAATAAATATAACAAGTAGGAGTGGTGGATTTGAGCCTTATTAATATAATAATAGCTATTTTGGTTTTAGGAGTAATAGTATTAATACATGAATTAGGACATTTTGTACTTGCTAAATTAAATGATGTAAATGTAGAAGAGTTTTCAATAGGCATGGGACCTAAAATATTAGGTTTTAAAGGAAAAGAGACTCAATATTCACTTAGAATACTTCCAATAGGTGGATATGTTAAAATGCTTGGTGAAGAGGAGAAAAGTGATGATCCACGTGCGTATAATAACAAATCGCCACTTAGAAGATTAAGTATTGTATCAGCAGGACCAATCATGAACATTATACTTGCAGCGGTTTTATATGCACTTATTGCACAAGCAACTGGATTCGTTTCTTTAAGAATTAGCGCTGTTTCGCCAAAATCGCCAGCAGAACTTGCAGGAATTAAAGTTGGAGATACTATAATTAAAGCTAATAATTCAAAAATGCTAACTTGGGATGATTTTTCTCTTAAAATGTATTTAAATAAGAGTAATAATATAAACGTTACAGTTAAAAGAAATGGAGAAATAAAAAATTTTAATATTAAACCGATGAAAAATACTAAAGAAAATCGATATATGATAGGAGTAGGTCCTACGAATGTAAAAAATCCATCTGTGATTGAAGGTATTAAATACGGTTTTAATGAAACTATATTTATGGTAAAGGAAGTTTTTATTAGCCTTAAAATGCTATTTACAGGTAAATTATCTGCCCAGGATGTTTCAGGACCTGTTAGTATAATAAGAGTAACTGGAGCAGCAGCCAATGCAGGGCTAGTACCACTTATAAGTTTCATGGCATTTTTAAGTGCAAACGTAGGATTATTTAATTTATTGCCTATTCCAGCTTTAGATGGAAGCTATGTAATATTATTTTTAATTCAAATAATAACAGGTAAAAAAATAGATGATAATAAGGTTGGAGTAATAAATACAATAGGTTTTGCGCTTCTTATGGCGCTTATGGTCATAGTTACAATAAAAGATATTTTATATCCGCTTAAAATTTGAGTTTTGTAGAGGGGTAACATTATGATAAGAGTAAAAACAAAAAAGATAAAGGTAGGAAGTAAATTTGTTGGAGGGGATTCACCGGTTTCTGTTCAATCTATGACTAATACAGATACTAGAGATCCTATAGCAACTTTAGAACAAATAAAGAGACTTGAAGCAGAAGAGTGCGACATAATAAGGTGTGCTGTGCCAGACATGGAAGCTGCTAAGGCTTTAAAGGAAATCACCCAAAATACCAAGATGCCTGTAGTTGCTGACATACATTTTGATTACAGATTAGCACTTGAAGCTATAGAAAACGGGATTTCTGCTCTTAGAATTAATCCTGGTAACATAGGTTCAAAGGAAAGAGTAGAGATGGTGGCATCTAGTGCTAAAGAAAAAAATATTCCCATACGCATTGGTGTTAATTCTGGTTCGCTAGAAAAGGAAATTTTGGCTAAGTACAATGGTGTTTCAGCTGAAGGCTTGGTTGAAAGTGCACTAAAACATGTAAGAATACTTGAAAATGTAAATTTTGATGATATTGTAATATCCATTAAGTCATCTAATGTACAAATGATGATAGAAAGTTATAGGCTCATTTCACAAAAAGTTAATTATCCTCTGCATCTTGGAGTTACAGAGGCAGGAACTATATGGAGAGGAACTATAAAGTCTTCAATTGGTATAGGAGCTCTTTTGAGTGAAGGAATTGGAGATACAATAAGAGTATCATTGACGGGAGATCCTGTTGAAGAAGTAAAGGTTGGAAGAGAAATATTAAAAACTTTCGGCTATATTAAAAGTGGAATAGAATTTGTTTCATGCCCTACTTGTGGAAGAACATCTATTGATTTAATAAAGATTGCAAATGAAGTTGAAAAGAAACTTGAAAACTGCAATAAACATATAAAGGTTGCAGTAATGGGATGTGTCGTAAATGGGCCTGGTGAAGCTAGAGAAGCTGATATTGGGATAGCTGGAGGAAAAGGAGAAGGGCTTATATTTAAAAAAGGAAAGATAGTCAAGAAAGTAAAGGAAGAATATTTGGTAGATGAGCTTATAAATGAGATTAATAATATGTAGCTTCCTATTTCATAAGTTTTTAACTTTTTATTGAAATTTTTATTTGAGTGTGATAAACTAGAAATAGTTTAAAGTTTACTTATAGATTTTGCTTTGGAGAGTGGGTTCAAAACCCGCTCTTTAATTTTGTAAGCGCAACGTAGGTTGCGCTTTTCGTTAAGGTGTTTTCTATAAACTAATTGCTTTAGTATGTATGTTCATGGAGAACTAGAAGATATTTGTTTAAAATATTAAAAATAGCAGAACATATGTTGTAAGGAGGGATAAATATGATAGAGGAAGTAAAAGAAGCAATTAAAGAAGAAGTTGAAAAATTAGGTTATGAATTTTACCATTTAGAGTTTGTTAATGAATCAGGTGAAAATTATCTTAGAGTATATATAGATAGTCCGGATGGAATAGGACTTGATGACTGTGAAAAAGTAAGCAGAAGAGTAAGTGATATTCTTGATGAAAAAGATCCTATTCCTTACAGTTATTGTTTAGAAGTATCGTCATCAGGTATATTTAGGACTTTGTTTACAGATGAGCATTTGAAAAGGTATAATGGAAGTATGGTAAAAGTAAAAGTAAAGGGTACCTTTAATGGTAAAAAAGAATTTTCAGGTGATTTAGATGGATTTGATGAAGAGAGCGTAAACATTGCTAACAACAATGAAATAATAAAAATTCCTAGAAAAAAAATAAAAAGAGTAACTTTAGAAGGGGAGCTTTAAAGGAGGGTTAAAAATGAATCAGGAATTTATACAGGCGCTTAAGGAAATAGTTGGTGAAAAGGGAATAAGTGAAGATATGCTTTTTGAAACTATAGAAGATGCTTTAGTTGCTGCGTATAAAAAGAACTATGCGAAGGTAGCAGAAAATGTTCATAATGTTAAAGTAACTTTAGATAGAGAAAATGGAGAAATCCATGTTTACTCACAAAAAAAGGTAGTAGATGAGGTTTTTGATAAAATAACTGAAATTTCCTTAGAAGATGCTAAAAAAATAAATTCTGTATACCAACTTGACGACATGGTTGATGTTGAAATTACACCTAAAAGTTTTGGAAGAGTAGCTGCACAAGCTGCAAAGCAGGTAGTGGTTCAAAGAATTAAAGAAGCAGAAAGAAGTCTCATTTATAATGAATTCCAAGAAAAAGAATTTGATATTGTAACTGGTACAGTATTAAGAAAAGATAAGGGAAATGTTTTGATAGACCTTGGAAGAATTGAGGCTATTCTTACACCATCAGAGCAAATAGCTAGTGAAGATTATGTATATAATTCTAGAATAAAATTATATATAGTTGAAGTGAAAAATACTACTAAAGGAGCACAGGTTGTTATATCACGAACTCACCCTGGACTCGTTAAAAGATTATTTGAACTTGAAGTGCCTGAAATATATAATGGTATTGTAGAGATAAAGGGTATTGCAAGAGAAGCAGGTTCAAGAACTAAAATAGCCGTTTATTCAAATGATGAGAATGTAGATGCTATGGGAGCTTGCGTTGGTCAAAAAGGTATAAGAGTTCAAAATATAGTTAATGAACTTAAAAATGAAAAGATTGATATAATCAAATGGAGTAAGCTTCCTGAAGAATATATTGCTAACTCTATAAGTCCAGCTAAGGTAATAGATGTAGAAATTAATGAAGAAAATAAATCAGCACAAATTGTAGTTGAAGACAATCAACTTTCACTTGCCATTGGTAAAGAAGGTCAAAATGTACGTCTTGCTGCAAAACTAACTGGGTGGAAAATTGATATCAAGAGTAAATCTCAAGTTGAAGTTCAAGCTGAAACTAGCGATGATGAGCAGTAGAACATAATTCTATTTTATCGGAGGTGATATTAATGAAAGTTAAAAAAATACCTCAAAGAATGTGCACGGGATGTATGGAAATGAAGCCTAAAAAAGAGCTTATAAGAATTGTTAAAAATAAAGATGGAGAAGTTTCTATAGATATTACAGGTAAAAAGCCAGGCAGAGGTGCGTATATTTGCAAAAATATAGAATGCTTGGAAAAGGCAGTAAAACAAAAAAGACTTGAAAAAAATCTTGAAAAAAAAATTGACGATGAATTATATGCTAAGCTAAAGGATGAGATTATTAATGAATAATAGATTTCTGCAATTTTTAGGAATAGTTAAAAAATCTGGGAAGATTGCTGAAGGATACAATAAATGTGAAGAAATATCGAAAAACGGAATGGCAAAATTAATAATACTTTCTGATGATGCTTCTGACAATACAAAGAATAAGTTTGAAAATTATTCACTTCGGTATGATATTCCTATTATAAAGAATGGATTTTTAAGTGAAGATTTGGGAAAAATACTTGGTAGAGAAAATATTAAAGTAATATGTGTTACTGACTATAAGATGAGCTGCAAATTAATAAGCATATTGAAACAGCAAAATGATTAAACGGGGGTGTATAATTTGTCGAAGATTAGAATATATGAATTATCAAAGGAAATAGGTAGATCAAGTAAAGAACTCATTACCATTCTTGAAGATGAATTTGGAATAAAAGTAAAAAACCACATGAGTGCAATAGATGAAGAAGATGCAGAACTTATTAAAGAAATGTTATCAGATGATGAAAAGGAAGCAGCTGTTGACAAAAAAGATGATGAAAATCCATCAAATATAGTTGAAGAATATGAGGAAATAGTTGATAATAGCATAAAAGTTAGAAAAAATAGAAAAATTAAAAATAAAGCCAAGGATTCGGAACAAAATTTGAACGAAAGTGTAGCTTCAGCTGATAATGATGATAGAGATGTTATAGAAGTTGATAAGACATTGACAGTTAAGGATTTAGCTGAAAAGTTACAAAAACCAACTACTGAAGTTATTAAACAGCTTATGTTTATGGGAGTACTTGCAGCCATAAATCAGGAAGTAGATATTGAAACAGCTAAGAAAGTAGCTGATAAATTTAATTTTGATGTTGTAATGAAATCAGATGAACAAGAAAAGAAAGAACTTGAAAGCGAATTTGAAGATGAGTTTGAAGCTGAAGATGCAGAAGAGTCTGATAAAAATTTGATAAAGAGACCTCCTGTTGTAACTGTAATGGGGCATGTAGATCATGGAAAGACATCACTTCTTGATGCAATAAGAAAATCAAGTGTTACAGAAACAGAAGCAGGTGGAATAACACAGCATATAGGTGCATACACAGTTAATGTTAATGGAGAAAAGGTAACTTTCTTAGATACTCCAGGACATGAAGCATTTACTGCAATGAGAGCTAGAGGAGCTCAAATTACTGATGTTGTAATTCTTGTTGTCGCAGCAGATGATGGTATTATGCCTCAGACGAAGGAAGCAATAAACCACTGTAAGGCCGCTAAGGTGCCTATTGTTGTTGCAATAAATAAAATTGATAAACCTGGTGCAAATATAGATAGGGTAAAGCAGGAACTTTCAGAAGAGGGTCTTATCGCTGAAGATTGGGGTGGAGATACTGTTTGCGTTCCAGTTTCAGCACGTACTAAGGAAGGCTTGGATAGTTTACTTGAAATGACTGTACTTACTTCTGAAATATTGGAACTTAAAGCTGACCCAAATCGTAAAGCAAAGGGTACTGTAATTGAAGCAAAGCTTGATAAGGGAAGAGGAGCTGTAGCGTCACTTCTTGTTCAAAATGGTACACTGCATGTTGGAGATTCAATAATAGTTGGTTCTACTTACGGAAGAATAAGAGCTATGTTTGATGATAAAGGTAAAAAAATAAAATCAGCTGGACCTTCAGTTCCTGTTGAAATATTAGGATTATCTGATGTTCCAGAAGCAGGAGATAAATTTAATGTAGTAAAAGATGAAAAAACAGCTAGAAATATGGCTGATTTGAGAGTTGAAAAGCTTAGAAATGCAAACCTTGCAGCTAAACATAAAGTTTCTTTGGAGGATTTGTATAATCAAATTAAAGAAGGAAAAGTTAAGGAACTTGGAATTATAATAAAAGCAGATGTTCAAGGTTCAGTTGAAGCTGTTAAACAGTCTCTTGAAAAATTATCAACGGCTGAAGTTAAGGTAAGAGTTATACATGGAGCAGTAGGAGCTATAACTGAAACAGATGTATCGCTAGCAAGTGCTTCAAATGCAATAATTATTGGATTTAATGTGAGACCAGATAATAATGCATCAGCTCTCGCAGAAAAAGAAGATGTTGATATTAAGACTTATAGGGTTATATATAATGCTATAGATGATATAAAATCAGCAATGGTTGGAATGCTTGAACCTGAATTTAAAGAAGTAATTATAGGAAGAGCTGAAATAAGGCAAGTATACAAAATTTCAAGTATTGGAACTGTAGCAGGGTGCTATGTAACTAATGGAAAAATAACAAGAAATAGTCAAGTTAGAATAATTAGAGACGGAATTGTAATTTTAGAGGGAGAACTTGCATCTTTAAAGAGATTTAAAGATGATGCTAAGGAAGTTGCACAGGGCTTTGAATGCGGAATTACAATTGATAAGTTTAATGATGAAAAAGAAGGAGACATTATAGAAGCATTCGAAATGCAGGAAATTAAAGTGAAGGAAAATAAATAGACTGCTTTGGAAGGGAAGATTCGTATGGCTAAGTATAGAAGTGGAAGGATTAATGAGGAAGTCAAAAAAGCTATAAGTAGTACAATACAGAATGACATAAGAGATCCCAGATTTACAGCTATGGTAAGTGTTACAAAAGTTGATGTAACTAAGGATTTAAGATATGCTAAGGTATATATAACGGTTCTTGGAGATGAAAGCAAGCAAAAAGAAACTATGTCCATACTTAAAAATAGCGCTTCATTCATAAGAAGACAGTTAGGGCAAAGTGTTAAATTGAGGTATACACCTGAGATAATATTTGAACTTGATACATCAATACAGTATGGAATGCATATAGATGCTCTCTTAGAAAAAATAAAGGAGAATAGGGAAAATGATAGTAAATGAAATAATAGACAAAATTAAATCTAGTAAAAAAATTGCTATTACTTTTCACGTATCTCCAGATGGAGATTCTATTGGTGCTAGTCTTGGACTCTTATGTGGACTTAGATTAATAAAAAAAGATGTTTCTATATTGTGCAAAGAAAAACTTCCAGATGTTTTTTCATTTTTGCCTAATTCATCTGAAATAACAGGAGAGAATGCTGTTATTTCAGATGATATTGATTTACTAATCACATTAGATTGTGGTGATGTAGAGAGATTAAACTATGAAAAAGATGATAAAAGTTTTAAAAATAGGGATTATTTTGTTATAAATGTAGATCACCATCTTACAAATAAATCATTCGGAAATCTTAATTATGTAGATACAAGTGCTTCTTCAGTTGGAGAAATAGTGTATCATATTTTGAAGGAGATGAATGTTTGCATAAATCAAGAAATAGCTGCTTGTCTGTATACATCAATATTAACTGATACAGGGTCTTTTAGGCATTCTAATACTACTAGAACTACTCATTTAATTGCCGGTGATTTGATAAGTACAGGTATTGATTTTAGTGAAATACATAGAATTATATTTGATAATAAAAAGTTTGAAGCATTAAAACTGCAAGGACTTGTGCTAAATAATATGTATTTAACTTGTAATAAAAGATTATGCATAATGAAAGTGACGAAGGCTATGATAGATGAGTCAGAAGTAGATGAAGCTGATACTGGAGATTTAGTTTCAATAGGACTAAAAGTAAATACAGCAGAGGTTTGTGTGCTTTTAAAAGAAAAAGATGATGTGGTTAAATTAAGTTTAAGATCAAAATCTAATGTTGATGTAAGAAAAATAGCAGAGAAATTTAATGGTGGTGGGCATACAAAGGCAGCTGGATTAGTTATGGAAAAAAGTATTGAAGAAGCGGAAGAAATTATAGTAAGTGAAATTGAAAAAGAGTTGATATAATGAATGGCATAATAAACTTATATAAACCACTAGGTATAACTTCTTTTGATGCTGTTAGTAAAGTAAAAAAAATTTCAGGTGAGAAGAAGGTAGGGCATACAGGTACTCTTGATCCACTAGCTTCAGGAGTTCTACCTATATGTATTGGTAAGGCTACAAAACTTGTAGACTACATAATGCAAGGAGAAAAAATATATAAGGTTAAAATGAAGCTTGGAGAAGTAACTGATACTTATGATAAAGAGGGAAAAATAATTAG
This sequence comes from Clostridium guangxiense, assembly GCF_021043395.1. Taxonomy (GTDB): domain Bacteria; phylum Bacillota; class Clostridia; order Clostridiales; family Clostridiaceae; genus Clostridium_S; species Clostridium_S guangxiense. Next base: position 68,125 of record NZ_JAJNKE010000004.1, on the reverse strand, counting down.
TGAATCCAAGGTTGAATTTGATTCGAATGAGGTTACTCATGCTATTATGAGTTTTAAAGGAGAAATAATGCAAGTTCCACCAATGTATTCTGCTTTAAAGGTTAATGGAAAAAGGCTTTATGAACTTGCAAGAGCAGGAGTAGAGGTTGAAAGGGAAGCAAGAAAAATCAATATTTATGATATTACTATACAAGATATTGATATCCCTTTTGTAACTTTTACAGCAAGATGCTCAAAAGGGACATATATAAGAAGTTTGTGTTTTGATATAGGACAAAAACTTGGCTGTGGGGCTGTAATGTATGAACTGGAGAGATGCGCTTCAGGGATTTTTAATATAGATGACAGTGTTAAATTAGAAGATTTAACAAAAGAAAACTTTGGTCAAAAAATTATTCCTATAGATAAATGCCTTTACAAATACCCCTCGGTAAAATTTGATGAAAAATTTGAAAAGCTGCTTATAAATGGTGTAGCAATTAAAGATAGGAGAGCCTTAACTAATATTGACGCTGATAAAGTTTATAGTGTATACAATAAAAAAGATGAGATACTTGGTCTGGCATCTTTGACTCATAATGGTTTTAAAATTTTAAAATTATTAACTTAGGAGAAATGATTTTATGATAGTTTTAAATGACAGTTTTAAAGTTAAATTGGAATATAAAACTTATGTAACTATAGGAAGTTTTGATGGACTTCATAAAGGTCATTTAAGTTTAATAGATAAAGCAATAGAATTAAGCAGAAAAAATAATATTAAGAGCATGGTTAATACTTTTAAAGAACATCCTCTCAACACTATTAATAAAGATATTGCGCCTAAGATCATTATGGATAATGAAACAAAAATACAAATTCTTGAGGATTATGGGCTTGATATACTTAATTTATGTAATTTTAATGATGTAATGAAAATGCTTCCTGAAGATTATGTAGTAAATATGCTTAAATCTTACAATATTAAAGGAATAATAACAGGTTTTAATCATAAATTTGGATATAAAAATCAAGGAGATGTAAATCTTCTTAAAAAATTAAGCGAAAAATATGGTTTTGAACTTTATATTGTAGAGCCTATTAAAGTGAATGGAGAAATTGTAAGCAGTACTTCCATAAGAAAATATATAACTAATGGTGAAATTATAAAGGCAAATGAGATGCTTTTAAGACCATATTCCCTTAAAGGAACAGTTATACATGGACGAGAAGTTGGAAGAACATTGGGATTTCCTACAGCTAATTTAAAATATGATAATAACTTTGTGGTTCCAGCAGTTGGTGTTTATTACACGATTGTAGAATATAATAACAAAAAATATAAAGCTATAACTGATATTGGATATGCCCCTACAGTAAGAAATAGTGACTTTTCAATAGAAAGTTATATGTTAAATTTTAATGAAAATATATATGAAAAAAGTATAAAAGTTAATTTTATTGAAAAAATAAGAGATGAAGTTAAATTTAATAATTTAGAGGAATTAAGGAATCAACTTGAAAAAGATAAAAATTTTGCGAAATCAAAAGATTTAAAAAATAATTTTAGTAAAAAATAGAATTTTTAATTTACATTTTCAAGTTTCTTTGTTATAATTACACGTGGAAACCTTATGCTAAGAGTACTGAATCACCGACGATATTCTTGGAATAAGGGGATAATTAATGGAGGTGTTTTATTAATGGATAAAGCAAGAAAACAAGAAATAATTACAAAATATGCAAGAAAAGAAGGAGATACTGGTTCTCCAGAAGTACAGATTGCATTACTTACAGAAAGAATTAATCATTTAAATGATCATTTACAATCTCATAAAAAAGATCACCATTCAAGAAGAGGTCTTTTGATGATGGTTGGTAGAAGAAGAGGTCTTTTAAATTATCTTGAATCTGTAGATATTGAAAGATATCGTGAAATAATTAAAAATTTAGGCTTAAGAAAATAATAAAGTCGGGGAGCGGTACATAACCGCTCTATTATTTTACGAAATAAATTATTTTATACTTTTTAAGGAGGTATGTGTATGTCACATGTATTAGAAACTATGGTTGGTGGCAGAAAGCTTAAGGTTGAATACGGCAAAACGGGAATGCTTTCTAATTGTGCTATATTTATGAGCTATGGTGATACTGTTGTTATGGTGAATGTCAATGCTTCAGAAAAACCTCGTGAAGGTATAGACTTTTTCCCATTAAGTGTAGAATATGAAGAAAGATTATATTCTGTTGGAAAAATACCAGGTGGGTTTATAAAAAGAGAGGGAAAACCTTCTGAAAAATCTATACTTCATGCAAGAGCTATAGATAGACCGCTTAGACCATTATTCCCAAAGGGATATAGAAATGATGTTCAAATAATATGTACAATAATGTCTGTTGAGCAGGATAATGCACCAGATATACTCGCAATGAATGGAGCGTCAATGGCTCTATGCCTTTCAAGTATTCCTTTCACAACACCTGTTGGAACTGTTTCTGTAGGACTTATAGATGATAAATTTATTCTTAACCCTACTGAGGAACAAAGAAATAAAAGTATCTTGAATCTAACAGTATGTGCCACAAAAGAGAGAGTAATGATGATAGAAGCTGGTGGAGATGAAATACCAGAAGAAACTATGATAAGTGCTATTAAATTTGGATTCGACGCTTGTCAAACAATAGTAGAATTTCAAGAAGAAGCAATGAAAGAATTTGGCAAAGAAAAAGATATTCCAGAACTTTATCATCCTAAAGAAGAAATAGAAAAGGATGTTACACAGTTTGCTTTTGATATGTTAAAAGAAACTATGTACATAACTGATAGAGAAGAGAGAAATGCAAAGCTTAAAGAAGTCAAAACTAAAATTTCTGATGAATTTGCTGAAAAATATCCTGATGATGGTGCGGATATTGACGAAATAATTTATAGTATTCAGAAAAAAATAGTTAGAAATATGCTTTTAAATGAACATAGGAGGCCAGATGGAAGAACTTTTGATCAAATTAGACCTATAAGTTGTGAAGTTGGTTTACTTCCAAGAACTCATGGTACTGGTTTGTTTACAAGAGGATTAACACAAGTAATGACTGTTGCAACTTTAGGCTCTCTTGGAGACGTTCAGGTTTTAGATGGACTTGGAACAGAAGGGTCAAAGAGATATATGCATCACTATAATTTCCCTGCTTATTCAACTGGAGAAGTTAAACCACTTAGAGGACCAGGAAGAAGAGAAATAGGTCATGGAGCTCTTGCAGAAAAAGCATTGGAACCTTTAATACCATCTGAAGAGGAATTCCCTTATACAATAAGGCTTGTTTCCGAGGTTCTTAGTTCTAATGGTTCAACATCACAAGCTAGTGTTTGTGGAAGTACTTTAGCCCTTCTTGATGCAGGTGTTCCAATAAAAAGACCAGCTGCGGGAATTGCTATGGGGCTCATAACAAGTGAAGATTTAAGTAAGGAAACTGTGCTTACAGATATACAAGGTCTAGAAGATTTCTTTGGAGATATGGATTTTAAAGTTGCAGGTACTGAAAAAGGAATTACATCTATACAGGTAGATACTAAAATTCATGGACTTTCTGAAAATTGTATACGTGATGCAATTAATGGAGCAAGAAAAGCAAGATTGTTTATTCTTGATAAGATTAAAGATTGCATTGATAAGCCTAAAGAAGAATTGTCACCTTATGCACCTAGAGCATATACTATAAATATAGCTCCAGAAAAAATAAGAACTTTAATTGGAACTGGTGGAAAGACAATAAACAAGATAATAGATGAAACTGGAGTTAAAATAGATATTAAAGAAGATGGAAAAGTTTTTGTTCTATCAACTGATGGACCATCCGCATCAAAAGCTTTAAAAATGATTGATGATCTAACAAAGGATGTTAAAATTGGAGAAGTATATTTAGGAAAAGTAGTAAAGATAACCAATTTTGGAGCGTTTGTTGAAATATTGCCTGGAAAAGAAGGTCTTGTTCATATTTCTAAGCTTGATGTTTCAAGAGTTGAAAAGGTAGAAGACATTGTTTCTGTTGGAGATGAGATATTAGTAAAAGTTACTGATATAGATAATCAAGGCAGAATAAATTTATCAAGAAAAGATGCTATTAAGGAACAAGAAAAAGAACAAAAAGATTAATTTTGATAGAAGGGCGTAAAAGCCTTTTTATTTTATAATCTATTATTCATTGTAATAAATTATTACTTTTATAAATATATTTAATAAATAAAAATTTTTATTTAAAGGAGTAATTTGTTATGGGTGATAATATAAAATTTTATAGTGAAATAGAAAAATATGAAATCATTAATATCAACGACGGAGAAAAATATTCATCGATAGAAAATAATGATATAATAATTGATGATAATGGAAATATGAGATCTCTAATTCTAGGAGATAACAAATCTGGTTTCTCATTGTTTAGCAAAAGTGATTTTTTTGAAGTACCATGGCAATATGTAAAGAAAATAGGAGCAAGAACTGTAATTATTGATGTTGATAATTCCATCATTAAAAAAAATCGTTTGTGATTTGGGGGATTATTATGAAACTCATAGTACAAAAATTTGGAGGAACATCCGTATCCAATCACGAAAGAAGAAAATGTGTTGTAAATAAAGTTTTAGATGCTCAAAAGAAAGGCTATTCTCCTATAGTAATAGTTTCGGCTATGGGAAGAAAAGGAGAGCCATATGCAACAGATACCCTTCTCTCTCTTGTAAATGAAGAATTTAAAAGTAATAATAAATTGGCAGTAGATCTTTTAATGTGCTGTGGTGAACTTATAAGTGCTGTAGTAGTTAGCAGCGAACTTAATGAAAATGGAATTAAAGCAGTCCCGTTTACAGGAGGGCAGGCTGGAATTATAACTGATGATAACTATAATAATGCTTCTGTTAAAACTGTAGATCCTTGTTGTCTTATGGAAACAGTTAAAAGTGGGAAAGTTCCTGTTATAGCTGGTTTTCAAGGAAAAAGCGAAAAGGGCTTTTTTACTACTTTAGGCAGAGGTGGAAGCGATGTTACAGCTTCTATTGTTGGATGCGCAGTTAGAGCAGAAAAAATAGAGATATATACTGATGTAGATGGAATAATGACAGCTGACCCAAGGATTGTTAGAGGTGCTTCTCTAATAGAAAAGATAAGCTATAATGAATTGTTTGAATTTGCACAGCAGGGAGCTAAGGTTATTCATCCTAGAGCAGTTGAAATTGCTATGAATGGCAATGTACCGCTTGTAGTAAAAAATACGCTTAGCGATTGCAAAGGCACTTTGATAAATGATATTGGAGAAATTGAGGGTAAAGAATTAATAACAGGAATAACTTGCTTAAGTGGTAGAATTCAAGTGGAAATTAAACTTAAAGATAATAAAAGTAGCACTAATTATGGTGATATTTTAAATATACTTGCATTAAATGGTATAAGTATAGATTTAATAAATTTATTTCCAAGAGAGAGCGTATTTACTATCAATGAAAGCAGTTTAATTAAATTTCAATATATAATGGATAAATTTAAAATAATTTATTCTATTACAAAGAACTGTAGTAAAATTTCAATTATTGGAAATAAGATTTGCGGTGTTCCTGGAGTAATGGCAAAAATATTAAAAGCTTTGACAAAAGAAGATATAGAAGTCTTGCAAACAGCGGATTCCCATACTACAATTTGGTGTCTTATAAAATCATCTGAAAAAGAAAAGGCTGTAAATGCACTTCATAATGAATTTAATTTATGTAATAAATAAAATATTTAGTATTATTTTATATTTTCTGCACACAATATTATTATATGTGCAGGAGGGATAATTAATGGAAGAAGAAAAAAATGAAAATAATGATGAGATAAAGGAATTAGGGTTACAAAGTGTTCCTGAGGCTGACCAGCGAATACAATTTATACAAATAATAGGCCAAATTGAAGGGCATGGAGTATTACCATCGCAAACTAAAACTACAAAATATGAACACATTATACCAGAACTTATATCCATGGAAAACAACGCAAAAGTAGAAGGAGTTCTAATTGTGCTTAATACCGTTGGAGGAGATGTAGAGGCAGGGCTTGCTATATCGGAAATGATAAATAGTTTAAGTAAACCAACGGTATCGCTTGTGATAGGAGGAGGGCATTCGATAGGAGTTCCACTCGCAACATCGGCTAATTATTCATTTATTTCCCCAAGTGCCACAATGATAATACATCCTATAAGAATGAATGGACTTGTGCTTGGGGTACCTCAAACTTTTGAATACTTTAATAAAATGCAAGAAAGAATAACTGAATTTATAGTGAGAACTTCTAAAATTAATAAAGAAAATTTAAAAGAAATGATGACTAAAACTAATGATTTATTAAATGATATGGGCACAATACTAATTGGAAAGCAAGCAGTTGATTGTGGACTTATTGATGAAGTTGGAGGAATAAAAGAATCAATAAAAAAATTAAATGAACTTATTGAAATTAAAAAGCCATAGGGAATCCTATGGTTAATTAATATTAATAGATACTTTATCATTTAAAAAGGATTATAATATTTTTTGTAGAAAATAAATCAGTGGGGGTGATACAGTTGTCTAGAAAGAGAAACAGAAAAAAATCATATGAAAAATCTTCTGAAACTACTTTAAATAGTGATATAGCAGGAATTGCAATTTTGGGATTTGGAGTATTTTCTTCACTCAGTATGTTTTTTACAAGCTTTACAGGAATAATAGGAATTGGAATGAGAAAACTTCTTTTTACGATAATTGGACTTGGAGCATATGTGCTTCCTATATTTTTAATATTTATTGGAATATGTTACATAATAAAAAGGGGAAAAATTAATTTTAGTAAAAGATTTTATGGAATTATTTTAATGTTTATAAACACATTGATGATTATACAAATGAATGTTTTAGATCAATATTTTATAAATAATAGTATTTCAGAAGGAATAAAAAGGATATACATAAGCGATGATATAATACATGGTGGAGTAGTATCGTATTTAATTGATATACCCATTTATAAGTTATTTGGTAATGGATGTGTTGTAATATTTATATCATTGTATTTAGTTGCATTTCTTTTAATTTCTCAAAAATCCTTAGGGGATATAATAGCAAAAAGAATTCATAAAAGAACTAAAACAGCTCCTGTAATTAAAGAAGAAAATAGCTTTGATGATAATAAAATTGAGGAAAATAGTAATTATGAAAAACCATTAACCCAAAAGATATCTGATAAAATTAAGATAGTAGATTTTCTTAAAAATGATGGTAATTTAACTGATGGAAAAAGTGGACAACATAATGATGATATTAAAATAAATGATTCTTTAAGCAAATCTGATAATGAAAACATAAGCAAGGAGTTAGAAAGTGAAATAGAGCAAAATTCAAATTCAGAATTAGAAATTGATTATGAATGCCCACCTTTAAGCTTGCTTAATCAAAATGAAATGGTTAAACTAAATAAAAGTGATAAAAAAGAACTGTTGTCAAGCGCAGAAAAACTTACAGATACTTTGAATAGTTTTGGTGTGGATGCAAAAGTCATACAAGTATCAAGAGGACCTTCGGTAACAAGGTATGAACTCCAACCAAGCGCTGGAGTAAAGGTAAGTAAAATAGTTAATTTAGCTGATGATATAGCACTTAACTTGGCTTCAGCAGGAGTTAGAATTGAAGCTCCGATACCTGGAAAGGCTGCTATAGGAATAGAAGTTCCTAATAAAGAACTCACATCTGTCTTTTTAAGTGAAGTAATTGAATCAGATGCATTTTTGAATGCTAAGTCTAATTTGGCATTTGCACTTGGTAAGGATATTGGTGGAAATTGCGTAGTTACAGATTTAACTAAAATGCCACATCTTCTTATAGCTGGTGCAACTGGTTCCGGAAAAAGTGTGTGCATAAATACTTTAATAATTAGTTTATTGTATAAATATCCTCCAGCTGATGTTAAACTTTTAATGATAGATCCAAAGGTTGTAGAGTTAAATATATATAATGGCATTCCTCATCTTTTGATACCAGTTGTTACAAATCCAAAGAAAGCAGCAGGGGCTTTAAATTGGGCTGTTAATGAAATGACAAGAAGATATAAGATGTTTGCAGATAATAACGTTAGAAACGTAGAAGGATATAACGAACTTTGCCGTAAAACTGGAGAAAGCAAAATGCCATGGATTGTTATAATAATTGATGAATTAGCAGATCTTATGATGGTTTGCCCTAATGATGTTGAAGATTACATAGGGAGACTTGCGCAAATGGCAAGAGCTGCTGGAATGCATCTTGTAATTGCTACTCAAAGACCATCTGTAGATGTAATTACTGGAGTTATAAAGGCAAATATACCTTCAAGAATATCTTTTGCAGTTTCAAGTCAAATTGACTCGCGTACTATACTTGATGTAGGTGGTGCAGAAAAACTTCTTGGAAAGGGAGATATGCTTTTTAATCCAGTAGGAGAATCAAAGCCACTTAGAATACAAGGAGCGTTCATATCCGAAGAAGAAGTTGAAAGAATTGTTGGGTTTATTAAAAACCAGGTAGGAAAATCTGAGTATAAAGAAGAGATAATGGAGGAAATAAATAATACTGTAGAAAATTCTAATTCTAATGATGATGAGCTTTTAAATGAAGCCTTGAAAGTAGTGCTTGAGAATAATCAGGCATCAACATCACTTATCCAAAGAAAATTGAGAATTGGATATAACAGAGCTGCGAGGATAATAGAGCAAATGGAAGAGAAAGGATATATATCTCAAAGGGATGGAAGTAAGCCAAGAAATATACTTATAACTAAAGAAGAAATTGAAGCCGCACAGTAAATTGTAGTTAATATGTATTAACAATTCTTGAATAAGACAAAATTTACTTGTTTAATTTCTTTTAAAGTAATAAAATATAACATGTATTTGTTTAAATAGATGCACTGGGAGGAAGCATAATGGGTAAATTGAAATTTGGAGTGGTTAGTTTAGGATGTGATAAAAATAGAGTAGATAGTGAAATAATACTCGGAAATGCAAAAGACAATTATGAGATTGTAAATGATCCAAAAGAAGCAGATATAATTCTTGTAAATACCTGTGGTTTTATTGAATCATCAAAGCAGGAATCTATAAATACTATACTAGAAATGAGTACATATAAGAAAAATTATAAATGTAAGATGCTTATAGCAACTGGATGCCTTACTCAAAGATATGGTAAAGAATTAATGGAACTTATGCCTGAAATTGATGGTATATTAGGTGTAAATAGTTATAATAAATTAGATGAAATAATAACAGATTTTTTTAAGAACGGTGAAAAGGAAATATATTGCAATTATAGTGATGTAAATATTAATGAAGGTAAGAGAATTATAACAACATCTACTTATTCAGCATATCTTAGAATTGCAGAAGGTTGTAACAATTTTTGTTCATACTGTATAATACCTAAAATAAGAGGAAAATATAGAAGCAGAAGGATTGAGGACATTATTGAAGAGGCTGAAAATTTAGTGCAAAATGGGACAAAGGAATTAATACTTATAGCTCAAGATACCTCAAGATATGGAGTTGACCTATATGGGAAAAAGCTAATCCATGAATTAATAAATAAAATATCTTTAATTAATGGTGTAGAGTGGATTAGAATTATGTATTGTTACCCGGAAGAAATTACTGATGAGCTTATAGATGAAATAGCTTCTAATCCTAAGGTATGTAAATATATTGATATGCCAATTCAACATATAAGTGATGATATATTAAAAAAGATGTGTAGAAAGACAAGAAAAGAAGAAATTATTGAAAAGATTACACTTATAAAGAAAAAAGTCAATGGAATTGCATTAAGAACATCTTTAATAGTTGGTTTTCCGGGAGAAACTGAGGAGAATTTTAATGAACTCTGTAAATTTGTAAGTAAAACTGGATTTGATAAGCTTGGAGTTTTTAAATATTCTAGAGAAGAAGGAACTAAGGCGGCTGAAATGCCAATGCAAATCAATGAGGAAATAAAGGAAAAAAGACAAGAAGATATAATGCTAATTCAACAAGGTATATCCAAAAAAATAAATTTGCAAAAGATAGGAAAAATATATAAGGTTTTAGTTGAGGGGTTTAATGGGGAATATTGGTATGGAAGAAATTACGAAATGGCTCCAGATATTGATGGGCAAGTATTTTTTAAGTGCGATAAAGTGATAAGAGATGGAGAATTTGTTGATGTAAAAATTACTGGAAGTTTAGAATATGATTTAATAGGAGTTGTATGTTATGAATCTTGCAAATAAGTTAACTTTACTTAGAATCTTTTTAGTTCCTGTATTTTTGGTTTTTATAGTACCTAAAGGAATTCCGTTTGGTAAAACTATAGCTACTGTTATATTTATTTTAGCTGCAATTACTGATAAACTTGATGGCTATATAGCTAGAAGCAGAAATCAAATAACAAGATTTGGAAAAATAATGGATCCGCTTGCAGATAAATTACTTGTTTCTGCAGCACTTATAACTTTAGTTGAATTTCATGTTATACATGCATTTGTAGCAATAGTAATAATCGCAAGAGAATTTGCTGTAACTGGACTTAGAAGTGTAGCAGCAGCTGAGGGAATGGTAATAGCAGCTAATTGGTGGGGAAAAATTAAAACTGTATGCCAAATTGTAGCTGTTATTTTTGCACTTTTATACATAAATATAAGAAAAAATATGATGTTTGCACACATTGTAGATAATTTAAATATACTTGGTATACATAATAAAGACATAGTTAAATTTTTTTACTATGGAACTAAAATAACTATGTTTATAGCTGTTATAGCCACAATAGTATCAGGAATCGAAATTTTTGTTAAAAATAAAGAAGTTTTTATGAATGATAAATAAATTGTTTAAAATTCAAAAAAATGTAAAAAATAATTATAGATGGATTATTAAAAATTATTGACCTTAAGTTCATTTTATTATATAATATTATGTGTAAGAACAAATGTTCGATATAGAGAGGTTGGTGAGCCCTTAGGGGAGTAATATGGATAATGATAAATTAAAAGCTATAGATACGGCTATGAGTCAAATAGAAAAGCAGTTTGGAAAAGGTTCAATAATGAAATTAGGAGAACATAGTACCCTTAACGTTGATTCAATATCAACTGGATGCTTATCCTTAGATATTGCCCTTGGAATAGGAGGCGTTCCTAGAGGAAGGGTCGTTGAAATATTTGGACCTGAGTCTTCAGGTAAAACTACAGTAGCACTACATATTGTAGCTGAAGCTCAAAAAAAAGGTGGCGCAGCTGCGTTTATTGATGCTGAACATGCTCTTGATCCTCAATATGCAAAGAGGTTAGGGGTTGATATAGAAAATTTAATTGTATCTCAACCTGATACAGGTGAACAGGCACTTGAAATAGCTGAAGCATTAGTAAGGTCTGGTGCTATTGATGTAATTGTAATAGATTCTGTTGCGGCACTTGTTCCAAAAGCAGAAATAGAAGGAGAAATGGGAGATTCACATGTGGGACTTCAAGCAAGACTTATGTCTCAAGCACTTAGAAAACTTGCAGGTTCCATAGATAAAACAAAGTGTGTTGCTATTTTTATTAACCAACTTAGAGAAAAAGTTGGAGTAATGTTTGGAAATCCGGAAACTACTCCTGGAGGTAGAGCACTTAAATTTTACGCTTCTGTAAGACTTGATATAAGAAGAATAGACTCAATAAAGCAAGGGGAAAGTATAGTAGGTAACAGAGCAAGGATAAAGGTAGTTAAAAATAAGGTGGCTCCGCCATTTAAGCAAGCTGAGTTTGATATAATGTATAATGAAGGTATATCAAATGAGGGAAATGTAGTAGATGTTGGTGTGAAAGAGGATATAATTCAAAAAAGTGGAGCTTGGTTCTCTTATGGAGAATTGAGATTAGGTCAAGGAAGAGAAAATGCAAAGCAATTTTTTAAGGAAAATCCTGATATAAGATTAGAAATTGAAAATAAAATAAGAGAAAAATATGAATTGCCTTTATATGGGCAAAGCAAAGAAAAACTTTCTGATAAGAAAGAAACGGCTGCTACTGAAGATGAAAAGAAATAGCTTTATATAAAATTATTATAGAAAATAGAGCCTACTTACAAATTAAAATTTAAGTGGTTCTATTTTTTTAGTGGAATTTTGTTAAAAGTACCATAATAGATTTATAATTTTTATTCAATATTAAAATGAAAGTAAATATCTTTAACTTGACATAATAGTTAATTTAATATACAATAAATTATATACAAATACTGGTTTAGCATATTCAAATGATTGCCAATTGAATAAATATGACACCTTTTCATAGCTTTCATGTACTTCAAATAATGTGACAAAATAAGCAAAGGAGGTGTTTTGAGGCAATGAATAATAATTATATTTATAAATTTTTAATTGCCATTGTTATAATACTTGTATTAGTGGCAATAGAACTATATTTTAGAAAGAAGTATGCCTGGGCAAAACTTTCAAAGGCAGAGGAAGAAGCTAAAAGAATAAAAGAGGATGCTTTAAAAGAAGCTGAATCTTCTAAGAAAGAAGCAATTCTGGAAGCAAAAGAGGAAGTTCATAAACTCAGAGCAGATCTTGACAAGGAAACAAGAGAAAGAAGAAATGAAATTCAAAGATTAGAAAGAAGAAATATTCAAAGAGAAGAAAGTTTAGACAAAAAAAGTGAAGTGTTAGAAAAGAAAGAAGATGTTCTCAATCAGCGTGAATCCTCAATTAAAGAGAAGGAAAGCAGTATTGAAGAATTATATGTAACTCAAAGAAAAGAGCTTGAAAAGCTTTCAGGATTTACTTCTGAAGAAGCTAAGCAAATGCTTTTAGAAGAAACAAGAAAAGAAATAAAGCATGAAACCGCAGTTATGATTAAAGATATTGAGCAAAAAGCAAAAGAAGAGGCTGATAAAAAAGCAAGAGAAATTATTACTTATGCTATACAAAGATGTGCAGCAGATCATGTAGCTGAGTCTACTGTTTATGTTGTAGCGCTTCCTAATGATGAAATGAAAGGTAGAATAATAGGTAGAGAAGGCAGAAATATAAGAGCTCTCGAAACTTTAACTGGAGTTGATTTGATAATTGATGATACTCCTGAGGCAGTTATTTTATCTGGGTTTGATCCTATAAGAAGAGAAGTAGCCAAAATAGCCCTTGAAAAATTAATATTAGATGGAAGAATTCATCCAGCTAGAATTGAAGAAATGGTTGAAAAAGCCAAAAAAGAAGTTGAAAATAATATTAAGGAAGAGGGAGAGCAAGCTACATTTGAAACAGGAGTTCATGGTCTACATAGTGAACTGATTAGACTTTTAGGAAGATTAAAATATAGGACCAGTTATGGTCAAAACGTTTTAAAGCATTCTATAGAAGTTTCTTATTTAGCAGGTTTTATGGCATCTGAATTGGGAATAGACCCTACATTTGCTAAAAGAGCTGGATTGCTTCATGATATAGGTAAAGCTGTAGATCATGAAGTTGAAGGACCACATGCATTAATTGGTGCAGAAGTTGCAAAAAAATATCATGAATCTTCTTTGATTGTAAATGCTATAGCAGCTCATCATGGTGATGTTGAACCTCAAGCACTAGAGGCAATTTTGGTTCAGGCTGCAGATGCTATATCAGCAGCAAGACCAGGTGCAAGAAGAGAAACACTGGAAGCATATATAAAGCGATTAGAAAAATTAGAAGAAATAGCTAATTCTTATGAAGGCGTAGAAAAGTCATATGCCATTCAGGCTGGAAGAGAAATCAGAATTATGGTTAAACCAGATGTAGTAGACGATGCGGGTTCAGTAGAAATGGCAAGGAATATTGTTAAAAATATAGAAGATCAATTAGAATATCCTGGTCAAATTAAAATAAATGTAATAAGAGAAACCCGAGCAGTTGATTATGCAAAATAAAAAATGTATGTTAGAAAATAAATTCCTTTCAAAAATATTTGAAGGGAATTTTTATATTCCAAATAATTTTTTTTTTGGTTTTAGAAGGAATTATTTAAAATATGTAGAATTATATACCTATGTTATTAAATAATTATTTACAATTTTATCAACGTAGGAGGGTTATTATGGAAGTATTAAAAGTTTCAGCAAAATCAAGTCCAAATTCAGTAGCAGGTGCTTTAGCAGGAGTTTTAAGAGAAAGGGGAGCTGCCGAAATTCAGGCAATAGGTGCTGGAGCAATTAATCAGGCAGTAAAAGCTATAGCCATAGCAAGGGGATTTGTAGCACCAAGCGGTATAGATTTAGTTTGTATTCCAGCTTTTACAGATATTGAAATAGATGGTGAAGAAAGAACTGCAATAAAATTAATAGTTCAGCCAAGATAGTAAAGATTTTTACAGAGAGACTTTAAATTTATTTGAAGTCTCTTTTATTTATTACCAAAGTATGATAAATTATTGTATGGAGGAATGTTATGAAAAAATTAAATCTTAAAGCTTTATTACTACTTATGAGACCAAAGCAGTGGACTAAGAATCTATTTGTATTCGGTGCTATTATATTTTCAGGAAATTTTTTGAACGCAAGACTAGTTTTAATGAATTTATTTGTATTTGCAATGTTTTGCTTAACCTCTTCTAGTGTGTATGTGTTTAATGACATAGTAGATGCAGACAAGGATAGAAAACATCCTATAAAAAAATACAGACCAATAGCTAGTGGAAAGGTGTCAAAAGGTCAAGGTATAATCTTAGATGTAATACTACTTATTTTTATAATTACTTTTACGAGTATAGTTAATATAAAGATATTAATTTTATTAATGATGTATGTAGTTATGAATATATTTTATTCTTTTATTTTAAAAAACGTAGTTATTATAGATGTGATGATAATAACAGCTGGATTTGTTATGAGACTTGCAAGTGGTGGTATAGCAACAAGTGTTGAATTGTCTCCATGGATAATACTATGTACTATATTGCTTGCTCTATTTATTGCCTTAAATAAAAGAAAAAGTGAAATTATATCGATGAAGGAAAATCGTACTAAGACACGAAAAATTTTAGAAGAATATTCAGTAGAATTAATTGATAAAATGCTCACAATTGTCACTCCATCAATTTTAATGGCTTATTGTTTGTATACTTTTAGTTCTATACAAAATAGGAGTATGATGATAACTATCCCTTTTGTATTGTATGGTATATTTAGATATGAATATTTAATGGAAAAGGCAAATATCGGTGGTAAACCAGAGGATATCTTTACTAAAGATATGCCATTTTTAGTTAACATTGTTTGCTGGTTTTTGGTAGTAATAATAGTAATCTATTTTAAATTATAATTACAGTGGATTTACAGCAGCTATAATTGATTATATATTGAAATAGTATGAAACTGTAATATTTTAGATCAATAGATTATAACTTAGTAACTAGTTAAAGGGTTATATTTCTATAAGTTTGGAGGAAATACAAAATGGTTTTATCGAAAAAGGCGGAAGCTATAGCACCATCTATAACTTTGGCAATAACAGCAAAGGCTAAGGAATTAAAAGAGCAGGGTGTAAATGTAATTGGTTTTGGAGCAGGTGAACCTGACTTTAATACACCTCAAAACATTATTAATGCAGCTGTTTCAGCCATGAATGAGGGGTATACAAAATATACAGCTTCTTCTGGAATAAAAGAGCTTAAAGAAGCAATAAAAAGTAAGTTTAAGAGAGACAATAATTTAAATTACGAGATATCACAAATTATTGTTTCCACAGGTGCAAAGCAGTGCTTAGCAAATGTATTTACAGCAATACTTAATCCACTTGATGAGGTTATAATTGCATCACCATATTGGGTTACATATCCTGAACTTGTAAAATTAAATGATGGAGTTTCTGTAATTATAGAAACTAACGAAGAAAATAATTTTAAATTTACTGTTGAAGACATTAAAAAGGTATATACTAATAAAACAAAAGCAATAATTATAAACAGTCCTAACAATCCAACTGGAGCTGTTTATACTAAAGAAGAGCTCACTAAAATTGCTGAATTTGCTAAAGAAAAAGATTTAATTATCATATCAGATGAAATATATGAAAAACTCATTTATGATGGTGAAAAGCATGTAAGCATTGCAAGTCTTAGTGAAGATGCTTTTAAAAGAACAGTTGTTATAAATGGAATGTCTAAATCTTATGCTATGACTGGATGGAGAGTAGGATATGCTGCTTCAGGAAATGAAAAAATAATAAAGCTTATGTCGAATATTCAAAGCCATACAACTGCAAATGTTAATTCTATATCACAATATGCCAGTGTAGAAGCTTTAAATGGCAGCCAAGATGCTTTAAAGCATATGGTGGGTGAATTTAAGAAGAGAAGAGAATACATGGTTAATAAGATAGAAAGTATTAAAGGAATACACTGTGGAAGTAATCCTAAAGGTGCTTTTTATGTGATGATAAATATAAGTGAACTTTTTGGAAAGAAAATAAATGGTTTAGTAGTAAATAGTTCTTTTGACTTTTGCAGCAAGCTTTTAGAGGAAAATAATGTAGCAGCTATTCCTGGTGCAGGCTTTGGAAAGGATAGTTATATAAGACTTTCATATGCAACTTCTATGGATAACATAATTGAAGGTTTAGATAGAATAGAAGATTTTATAAATAAATTAAATTAATAATTCAGGGGTGATATTATGAGCAAGACAATAAAAATGGTTCTTCCTATTAACGGTAAAGTTCTTCCTTTGTCAGATGTAAATGATTATTTGTTTAATAAAAAGATAATGGGTGAAGGGGCAGCTATAGAGCCGTCTGATGGCAATGTTGTTTCACCAATTGATGGTAAGATTGTTTTAATATATAAAACAAATCACGCCATTGCAGTAGAAAATGAAGATGGGATAAAAGTACTTATCCATATTGGACTTGATAGTGCAAAATTAGAGGGAAAAGGCTTTGCATTGTATGTAAAAGTTGGAGATAGTGTAAAGGCAGGAGATAAAATATTAAGCTTTGATAGAGAGCTTTTAGAAAAGAATGCATCAATAACTACTCCTGTTGTAATAACAAATTCTGAGCGAGTAAAAAGCTACGATGTTGATTATTTTGTCAAAGAAGCAGGAAAAGAATTTGTTCAATTTTGTATTGACTAGTAGGAATTTGTGAAAATTTTATTGAATATGTTATCATATTATGTTATACTGTACTAAGCTAAATTAACAATTAATTATATAGAGGTGGTTATTAAATGGTAACAAAAAGTGTTATTGTAAAAAGTGCAACTGGTTTACATGCTAGGCCAGCGACTTTACTTGTAAAAAAGGCTTCTAGCTTTAAATCAGATGTTAATATGGAATTCAATGGTAAAAAAGCAAATGCTAAAAGTTTAATTGGTGTTTTATCTTTAGGAGTAACTAAGGATAGTACAATTAAAATAATTGTTTCTGGTGATGATGAAGCATTAGCAGCAGAAGAAATCGTTAAATTAATAGAATCATTAGATGAATAGTTTAAAATAAAAAAACAATGAAAATTTTAATTTTCATTGTTTTTTATTTTAAAAGATACATATAAAAAACACGAATAAAATATATTAAATTGTTAATGAATATATGATATACTATAAACGAATATTATAATTATAAAGATTACGTACGGAGGTATATTATGAGAAATGCTTACGAAACACCACTTAATAGGAGATATGCTTCAGCTGATATGAGTTATCTATTTTCTGATGAGATGAAGTTTAAAACCTGGAGAAAACTTTGGGTAGCACTTGCAGAGAGTGAAATGGAACTTGGACTCAATATAACACAAGATCAGGTTGATGAACTTAAAAAGCATATTGATGATATAAATTACGAAGCAGCTGAAGAAAGAGAAAAAATAGTAAGACATGATGTTATGAGCCATGTATATGCTTATGGTGTTCAATGTCCATCAGCAAAGGGAATAATTCATCTTGGAGCTACATCATGTTATGTTGGAGATAACACAGATATAATAATAATGAAGGAAGCATTATTAATAATCAAAAGGAAGCTAATTAATGTAATAAGTCATTTAAGTCAATTTGCACTTAAATATAAAGCGTTACCAACGCTTGGCTTTACACATCTTCAACCAGCACAATTGACTACTGTTGGAAAGAGATGCACACTTTGGATACAGGATTTAATGATAGATCTTGAGAATTTGGATTTTGTAATTGAAAATTTAAAATTAAGAGGCGTTAAGGGAACAACAGGAACTCAAGCTAGTTTTATGGAACTTTTTAATGGAGATGAAAGTAAAGTTAAGGAGTTAGAGAAAAGAGTAGTAAGCAAAATGGGATTCAAGAAAGCATACAATGTTACAGGTCAAACTTATCCAAGAAAAGTGGATTCCATAGTTTTAAATACACTATCTGAAATTGCCCAAAGCGCATATAAATTTAGCAATGATCTTAGAATACTTCAAAATATGAAGGAAATGGAAGAACCTTTTGAAAAGAATCAAATAGGATCTTCTGCTATGGCATATAAAAGAAATCCTATGAGATCAGAAAGAATAAGTGCACTTTCTAGATACGTTATTGTAGATGCTTTAAATCCAGCTATAACGTCATCTACACAATGGTTTGAAAGAACCCTTGATGATTCTGCTAATAAAAGGCTTTCAGTTGCAGAGGGGTTTTTGGCCTTAGATGGCGTATTAAACCTTTATATAAATGTATCAAGTAATATGGTAGTGTATGAAAAAGTTATAGCTTCTCATGTTAAAAATGAACTTCCTTTTATGGCTACAGAAAATATAATGATGGAAGCCGTTAAAAGAGGAGGAGATAGACAGGAATTACATGAAGTAATAAGGGAGTACTCTATGGAAACTGCTAAAAGAATAAAGCAGGAAGGATTATCGAATGATTTGATAGATAAAATTAAGAAGAATCCTATGTTTAAGTTAACTGAGGAGGAAATTGATGAGATTATAGATCCTAAAAAATTTACAGGGAGATCATCAGGTCAGGTAGAAGATTATATAAATGAATGTGTAAAACCTGTTCTCGAAAACAATAAAGAATGTTTAAATGTCTCCGTAAGTATAAGTGTATAAATGTAAAATTTTAGAAAATGTATTTACACGACATTTATAAAAGTATATAATAAGTTCATGGAATATGAACTTATTATATTATATAGGGATGAAGGGTTTTAACAATGAAGAAAAGAAATATTTTTTTTGTGTTAATTTTATTAGTTGTTTTATCTTTTTGTGGATGTTCAGCAAATACAAAAAGTAATCTAAAAAATAATGTCAAATCTGAAAATTTAGCATCAAAAAAACAAAAAGCCAAAAATGAAGTGAAAAAACTAGAAGAGAAAAAACCGGAGGTATATAAGGTTGGTTCTAAAGGGGAAAAAGTAAAGTATATTCAGGATAAACTCATTAGTTATGGATATCCAGTTTCAGATGATGGTAAATTTGGGGTCCAAACTGATTGGGCTGTAAGGGATTTTCAATATAGACACAATGTAACTATGGATGGATCCGTTTCTGATAATACAATGAAATTACTAAAAGAAACACCTACATCAGATAAAATGTGCAATTCTAATCTTGGACCAGCTTCAAATCAAGAAGTGCAAGCCTATAAATCAGCAGCTGAGGGAGTTGCAAATTCAAACGATTTAAGCAGTTATACAAAATATTTAATAATAGCTTCTCTTAAAGAACAACGTGTGTATATTTTCAATGGAAGTAATCACGGTTGGAGTCTTATAAATACTTTTCCATGCACCTCTGGAGCAGCAGAAACACCTACAGTAACAGGGCATTTTTTTGTACAAGGTAAAGGTCCGGCATTCAAAACAGCGAATAATGTTATATGTAAATACTACACCCAAATACAAGGAAATTATTTATTTCATAGTATACTTTATGATATAAATGGTAATGTTGTAGATGGAACTTTAGGAGCATCTTTATCACATGGATGTGTACGACTGGCATTAGAAAATGCAAAGTATATATATGATAATATGCCTATGGGAACTGCAATATGGATATATTAAGACATAATTAAAAGTATGAAGAAAGAGGATATGAAAATGAAATTTAAAGAATTCGAATACAAAAGACCATGTATTGCTGATATAAGGAGTGAATTTAACGATTTTTTTAAGAAATTTAGAGCAGCAGATAGTTTTAAAAAACAAGATGAAATAATAAGACAAATTAATAAATTAAGAAATGAAATTGAGTCTATGATGACTATTGCAAGCATAAGACATACAATTGATACAAATGATTCTTTTTATGAAGAAGAACAAAATTTTTGGGATAAAAATATGCCAATATATGAAGGAATAATATCAAATTATTATAAATGTCTTATAAATTCAAAGTTTAGAGATGAACTTGAAAAAAAATGGGGTAGACAATTATTTACTATAGCTGAATATCAAATATCAACAATTTCTGATGAAGTAATAGATGACCTTAAAGAGGAAAATGAATTATCAAGCAAATATACAAAACTTTTAGCATCAGCTAAAATAATGTATGAGGGAGAAGAGAGAAATCTTTCACAGATGATTCCATTTACTTTATCAAAGGATAGGAAGATTAGAAAAGAAGCAAGTGAGAAAAAATATAAGTTTTTTGTAGATAATAGCAAAGAATTTGATGATATATATGACAAACTTGTAAAGGTAAGAACTAGAATAGCTAAAAAGCTTGGATTTAATAATTTTGTAGAACTTGCATACAAGAGAATGTTAAGATCAGATTATAATTCTGAAATGGTTAAGAATTTTAGGGAACAAGTTAAAAAGGTAATAGTTCCAGTATCACAAAAAATCATTGAGAAGCAGAGAAAAAGACTTGGACTTGATAAAATAAAATATTACGATCTTAAGTTTTATTTTAAATCAGGAAATGCTAAACCACATGGAGATGCAGAATGGATGGTAAAAGATGCACAAAAAATGTATGGTGAGCTTTCAAATGAGACTAAAGAGTTTTTTAATTTTATGATTGAAAATGAACTTATGGATCTTGTAAGTAAAAAAGGAAAAGGCAGTGGCGGATATTGTACTTATATAAGTAAATACAGATCACCATTTATATTTTCTAACTTTAATGGCACATCAGGAGATGTTAATGTACTTACTCATGAAGCGGGGCATGCATTCCAGGTATTTTCAAGTAGGGATTTAAATATACCTGAATATAGTTTTCCAACTTATGAAGCTGCGGAAATACATTCTATGAGTATGGAGTTTTTTACATGGCCATGGATGAAGTTGTTCTTTGAGGAAGAGGAAGAAAAGTATAGATTTTTCCATATAAGCGATGCACTTTTATTTATACCATACGGCGTTGCAGTTGATGAATTTCAGCATGTTGTATATGAAAATCCAGATATGACGCCGGATGATAGAAAAAAGGCTTGGAGAGAAATCGAAAAAAAATATCTTCCTTATGTAGATTATGAAGATAATGATTTTCTAGAAAATGGTGGGTATTGGCAGCAGCAAAGGCATATATATGAAAGCCCATTTTATTATATTGATTATACTCTCGCTCAACTTTGTGCATTTCAATTTTGGAAAAAGTCTCTTGATAATAGAGATGAGGCTTGGAAAGACTATGCATCATTATGCAAATTAGGTGGAAGTAAGTCTTTCTTAGAATTAGTTAAAAGTGCAAAGCTTATTTCTCCATTTGAAGCTGGAAGCATAAAAAGTATAGTTGATCCTGTAGAAAAATGGATTGATGGTATAGATGACTCTAAGTTTTGAATAATGAAAACTTCAAGCAAGCTGCTGTTTAAAGTGAAACAGTAGCTTGTTTTTTTACATTAGTATAATAAAATGCCACTTCATACATATATTTTAATATAAATTAATGATATAATAATTTATATTAAAATATTTAGTAATATGGAGCTGTTCTTATGTCAGGTGAAACAAAATTACAAGAAAAAACAATTGATGAAATAAAAAAGCCTAGGATGTATAAAGTAATAATATATAATGATGATTATACTACTATGGATTTCGTAGTAGAAGTTTTGGTAAGCATATTTTCAAAAAATGTTCCTGAGGCAGTTAAAATAATGTTTAGTGTACATAAAAAAGGAAGCGGAGTTGCAGGAATATATTCCTATGACATAGCGGCTACTAAGATTAAACAAACTCAGAATATGGCAAGTAAAAATGGATATCCGCTGAAGCTGACTATGAAGGGGGCGTAGTTATGAGATTTGATGATACTTTAGATGAAATTATTACAGCAGCATATAGTGAGGCAAAATATGATATGCACAAATATTTTACTCCTGAGCATATACTTTATGCCTCTCTATTTTATGATGATGGCATAAAAATAATAAAAAATTCTGGAGGTTCTGTAGAGGAATTAAAAAAGGAGCTTGAGGATTATTTTTCAGCTAATATTGAAAAACTAGATAAAGGGGAACCAATACAAACAGAAGGAGTTCAAAATATAATTAATTCTGCAGCAAAACATGTTTTCTCAAGTGGAAATGAAAGTATTACTATTGGAGATATATATGTAGCAATTTATGATGATGAAAATTCTTTTGGAGGATATTATTTAAAAAGACAAGGCATTACTAGAATAAGCCTTCTTAATTATATAACTCATGGAATTTCCATTGTTAATGATAAAATTAACAATTCATATGAATATAGTGATAATGATGAGGAATATTATGCATATGATTACTATGAGGAAACTGATAAACCTATTTCAAGTAATTTTATTGATAATATAACTGAAAAAGCAGCTAAAGGACTTATTGACCCTGTTATAGGAAGAGAGGATGTTATTAAAAGAACTCTTCAAGTTTTGTGTAGAAGAAGAAAAAACAATCCTATACATGTTGGAGAGCCCGGTGTTGGAAAAACATCCATTACAGAAGGTATAGCTGAATTGATTGTAAAAGGTCAAGTGCCAAATGTATTAAAAGGGAGTAAAATATATGCTCTTGATATGGCAAGTATGGTTGCAGGTACAAAATATAGAGGAGATTTTGAAGAAAGAATAAAAAAAATATTAAGCGATATCGAAAAACAAGATAAGCCAATAGTATATATAGATGAGATACATACTATAATAGGAGCTGGTGCAGTTTCAGGTGGCTCAATAGACGCATCTAATATATTAAAACCATATCTTGTTGGAGGTAAAATTAAATTTATAGGCTCTACAACCTATGATGAGTATAAAAAGATATTTGAAAAGGATAGAGCCTTATCAAGAAGATTTCAAAAGATTGACGTTAAGGAACCAACCGTAGAGGAGACTTATGATATTTTAAAAGGAGTAAGAGAAAGATACGAGGAGTACCACAATGTAAGATATACTGATAGTGCGTTACAGGCGGCAGCAAAGTTTTCAGCTAAATATATAAACGATAGATTTTTACCTGATAAAGCAATTGATGTAATTGATGAATGTGGTGCGCTTTCTCAGATGGGCAGAAAAGATGAAAATGTTATAAGTATAGATGTAAAAGACATAGAAAATGTAATTTCCTCTATCTCCGGTGTACCTGTAACAGAGGTATCAGAAAATGAAATTGAAAAGCTAAAATCTTTAGAAGGTACTTTAAAACAAAATATTTTTGGTCAGGACAGTGCTATAGAGGCCGTAGTTAAGGCTGTAAAACGATCTAGAGCGGGTCTTAATGATGAGGCTAAAACTATAGCTAATTTGCTATTTGTAGGTCCTACAGGTGTTGGAAAGACAGAAATAGCTAGAAAGATATCAGAAGTACTTAATATAAAATTAATAAGATTTGACATGAGTGAGTATCAAGAAAAGCATACTGTAGCAAGACTAATAGGTTCTCCTCCGGGATATGTTGGATATGAGGAGGGTGGACTTTTAACAGATGCTATAAGAAAAAATCCATATTGTGTATTGCTTCTTGATGAAATAGAAAAGGCTCACCAAGACATTTTAAATGTTCTTCTTCAGATAATGGATTATGCAACCTTGACTGATACTTCTGGAAAAAAGGCTGACTTTAGAAATGTAATACTTATTATGACTTCAAACAAGGGTGCAGTAGGGGTTGGCAAAAATATAATAGGTTTTGGACATAGAACTGTGGGTGGAGAATATATAGATAAAGAAGTAAACAGGTATTTCTCACCTGAATTTAGAAATAGATTAGATGATATAATAGTTTTTAATGAAATGAATTTACAAATGGCAGAATTGATAGTAAAAAAAGAATTTAAATATTTAAGGGATAAACTTAATTCTAAAAATATAGAAATCGAAATAACTAATAAGTGCATTGAATGGATAGCTGATAAAGCGCTTAATTCAAAATACGGTGCACGTGAAATAATTAGAATTATAAAAAAGGATATAAAATCATATTTTGTAGATGAAGTTTTGTTTGGAAAACTTTCTGATGGCGGGAAAGCAATAGTCGATGTCATTGATGATAAAATTCATATAGTAGAGGAATAAAAAGTCATATGAGAGGGAAACATACTAATAGAGAGGTGTGTTTTTAATGAACAACAAAATGAATAAGACGCAGAATGATAAAAAAGAAGATGGAACATTTAAAAAGAAAAATATAAAACACGATCCAAATGCCGAAAGTGCAAGAGCTAAATTTGATTCAAAAGGTAGAAGTGAATACTGATAAAAATTACTACAGTAAAGTATAAATGCTGTAGTAATTTTTTATTTTAATGATAAAATAAAATATAGAGTATAAACAAAGGATGTGAATGTAATGGATGAAATATTATTTAAAGCGAATAATATTGTTTATAAAGAAAATTTGACTTATGACAATGTAAAAATTAAAAGAGGTAAAGTTAATTTTATTGTAGGGGAGAGTGGAAGCGGCAAAAGTACTTTTTTAAAGCTATTAAATCATACTATAAGCCCAGTATTAGGTGAAATATTATATAAAGAAAAAAAAGTAGAGGAATATGATCCTATTTCTTTAAGACGTGAAGTGAGCTTGGTTTCTCAAGATCCTTTTCTTTTTGATGAGAGTATTCTAGATAATTTTAAAACCTTTTATTCTTTGAGACAAGCACCTATGCCAGAAGAAGATTATATAAAATATATTACTGAACTTTGTTTTGCAAATGTTCCTTTGAAGCAGAATGCATCCACGCTTTCTGGTGGAGAACGTCAAAGGGTTTACATATCAATTTTTTTATCTTTATGCCCCAAAGTAATATTGTTAGATGAACCAACTTCAGCATTAGACGAAAAAAATAGTTATAGAGTAATGAGAAATATAATAAATTTTTGCAAAGAAAAAAATATTGATATAGTAATTGTAAGTCATGACAAGGGTATTGTAGAAGAATTTTGTGAAAATAAAATTGAAATAGTAAAGAGGCGATAATATGCATGGAATAGTTAAACTTAGTATTTTTAGATTTTCACTTATATATTTATTATTACTTATTGTTTTATTAATAATGAAAAAATCAAAGGTTAATAAGACGAAGCTTCTTATAGTTGCAAGCTTAAGGATGTCAGTTCAACTTGTAATTGTAGGATATATACTTCAATACATATTTGGCAATCCCAATCCTTTATTTACGATAGCTTTTTTAATTGTTATTATAGCATTTTCTATCAATAGAGTAATTAAAAGTAGAAAAGATTTAAACCGTAAATTTAAAGTTGCAATAGGAATTTCTTTAACATTCCCTGGACTTTTTGTATTGTTTTTCTTTGTAGGTGTAGTGGTTAACAAATCCATATTTAATCCACAATACACTATATCTTTAGCCGGTATGATAATTGGAAATGCCATGACAGGAGTAAACATTGCAATAAAAACTTTTATGGAATCTATTGAAAGAGAAAAAAATAAAATTAATACACTGCTCAACATAGGTATAGAACCTAAGGATATTTTAAAGCCTTTTGCTAATAGCGCTTTGGAAACAGCATTAATTCCTACCCTTAATTCAATGCTTGGAATGGGAATTATATTTTTACCAGGAATGATGACAGGACAAATGTTATCTGGTACGCTTCCTACAACAGCAATTATGTATCAAATAGCTATTATGATTGCGATTTGCACTTCCGTTTGTATAACAGTATTTTTATCTTTAAATTTAGGATATAAATCTTTATATAATAGTAGAAAACAGTTTTTATAAGTAAAAAGGAGGCTATTTTGTGAGGGGATTAGGTACTATTATAAATACAACAGCTGTAATCATTGGAAGTGCTATTGGTATGTTTCTTAAAAATGGAATGAAACAGAAAATGCAGGATATTTTAATGCAGGCATGTGGTGTCGCTACAATATTTATTGGCATTGCTGGAGCACTTCAAGGAATGATTACTATAAATAATGGCAGAATAGAAACAAAGGGAACCATGCTTTTAATTTTTTCACTTGTAATAGGGGGATTTATCGGACAAGCATTGGATATTGAGAAGTGGCTGGATACTTTGGGTGAAAAAATTAAAACTGTAGCAAGAATAAAAGAAGACAACCAGTTTGTTGAAGGTTTTGTTAATGCATCGCTTATTATCTGTATTGGAGCCATGGCTATAGTTGGTTCAATACAAGATGGTCTTAAAGGAGATTACTCAATGTTAGCCGCTAAATCTATTTTGGATTTTGTTATAGTTATAATTCTTGCTTCTACTCATGGATTTGGGGTTATGTTTTCTGCAATTCCAGTTTTCGTTTATCAGGGAGGCATTACATTCATTACCATTCTTGCAGGATCACTTTTAGGAAAGGTACTTATTGAAAACTTGTCTTTTGTAGGTTCAGCATTGATTTTTTGTGTTGGTGTAAATATTTCTTTCGGCAAAAAGTTCAGAGTAGGGAATATGCTGCCGGCTCTTTTAGTTCCTGTGGCTTATGAGGTGATTTTAAGTTTTATTAGGTGATACATATTATGTATTTTTTTGTTAGGCTTTGTAACTGAAGTCACTTTAGGAGATATCAAGGATTGTTACTGAAGAGCAAGCTAAAAAGCTAAATAATTCAGCTAATGTTTTTTTGCTTGAACAATCTAAGAAATTACAAGGGCCGTATAATAATAATATAACTAAATTAGTTACTAAAGAATTTGCTTCAACTGCAGAAATAGGGAACACACTTACTGATTCTAATACAAATAAAATTGTACAAAAAGCTTTGGAAGAGTGTAATATTATAATTCAGAAGAATTAGTAAGAGAAGGCGTAAAAATCAATGAATCTAATCCAAATTTATCTAACATGGATTGATATAACACAATTATCAAGGGAAGATATTGAAAATTATAAAAGTATAAAAAAGTGGATTGACTTTCCATATAGTTAACTTTTTTAATAGTTTTTAAATAAGTGGTAAATTATATGGTGTAAGAAAAAATAAATGATCATTCGAAAACTTGAATGGTCGTTATTTTTTAGTTATTCTTTTTGAATAGATTGGGATTAATTTGTTTATTTTTCCTTTTAACTATTGACAAAAATGTCCTACAAGTGTAATCTGTAAACGTGGATTACATTTGTAGGTAAGGAGGGGTATATTTGAAAAATTCACCTAAAATATCAGATGCCGAATGGCGTATTATGCAAGTTTTATGGAATCAGCATCCTGCTACTTTTTCAGAAATTATAGAAGGGCTTAATGAAAATTGTGATTGGAGTCCTAAGACAGTTCATACGCTTATAAGCAGATTAGTAAAAAAAGGGGCTATTGATGTAATAAAAGAAAAGAAAAACTATCAATATTTACCAGCTGTTACAGAGGATGAAATGATGAATTTAGAGACAGAATCATTTATAAATAAAATATATCAAGGATCTGTTAATTTATTTGTCTCAAACTTTTTAAAAAAACAGAAATTAAGCAAAGACGAAATATCAGAATTAAAAAAAATATTAGATGAAAATATGAAGTAAAGGAAATGATAAGATATGTATATAGTTTTTTCTTTATTTCTTCAGACAATTAAGTTATCGGTTATGGCTACAGTAGCAGCTATTATTATATGGATTATAAAATTATTATTAAAAAATAAACTTAGTCCAGCTTGGCACTATTATATATGGTTTATTATTATAATTAGATTGCTATTACCGTATTCATTAAGCAGTCCATTTAGCATCTATAATACTGTAAATATTGATAAAAATATCACAAGCAACATTATAAATACAAGCAATACGCAGATTACAAATAATCCAGCTTATATTTATACAAAAATTAATGTTAATAATAGTTTTAATCAAGATAGTAATCAAAATATTTTGCATATATTAAGCATAATATGGATTGCTGTTCTAGCGATTGGTGCTATATATCTATTATGCATATACACAATATTTTGCTTTAAGGTTAAGTCAGAGGAATCATTTAGAGAAGTTGAAATTTGTGACACTCTAAAGCAGTGCAAGAAAGCAATGAAAGTAAGATGTAATATACAGATAAAAAAATCTAATAGTGTAAAGACACCATGCATAATAGGCTTAATTAAACCTGTTATATTAATACCCAAATACATGACTCACAAATTAACCAATGAAGAAGTAAAATATATAATTATTCACGAACTTACACATTTTAGGCGCAAAGATACTTTTGTAAATTGGCTAATTACATTATTAAATCTTATCCATTGGTTTAATCCAATATTGTACTTTTCATTTAAAAGACTAAGGCAAGATTCTGAAATAGCCTGCGATGCCAAGGCATTAAGTTATATAAAGAGTAACAATCATAAAAAATATGGTGATACAATTATTAATTTAACATCACTTGTTTCGTCTTTTGATGTAAAGCCGTGGGAAGTTCCGATGGTAAGTAAATCTGAAATAAAAAGGAGAATTATTATGATTACTAAATTTAAAAAGAGAACATTAATTGGAACATTAGTTGGAGTAGTTGCTGCATGCATTATAGGTGGCAGTATTTTAACTAATGCAAAAATTTTAAATACAAGCAATAATAAAGCTGCACAATCTAAGGTTAGTACAAATAAAGTCGCTCATGTAAAAACTACTAATAAAGATCAAAAAAATAATACTACTGCAGCACTAGATAGTAGCAATTCTTCTACTAAAAATCAAACTAATACAAATACTGTACAGAATACTCAAAAACAGAATGTAAATGTATCAACAAAAAACAGTTCTAATACGCAAGCAGCTAGTACAAATAATAAAAGTACAGCTAACAATTCTAGTCAAGAAGATAATTATACGTCTGAAGAAGCAGCAATTGCAGCTATAAATTATGAGTTAGGATCAAACAATAAAATAACTACTGTTTCAAATGGTCCAAGTGGTGATGGATATTCTAATTTTTCTAATGGTGATATAGCTGCTACTGTCTTTAATTCTATAACTAAAAATGGAAAGAAATATTATAGTGTTCGTTTAACTAGTCAGTCAATGAAAAAGAATGGCGGAACAGGAACTATAGATAATTTATTTATTGCAAAGGATGGAAGTATTTATAGAAATTAGCCTATAAAAGGGATAAGACTTAAAATATTAAATCTATCCCTTTAGTTTTCATAAATTTTATATATTCATCTTTGCAATTGCAATTTTTAGGATTAGAGCAGTTGCAAAGATTATTATTAATAGATTTCTTTATATCTTGTCTTAAAGATTCATATGAAGGTTTTAGTTTGTTAAACTGATTTAATGAATACAATAAGAATAAAATACTAATAGAAGCTATTAAAAGCATTATTAAATCAAAAAATTCTAATCCATATATTCTTTGATTTTTAATATCTTGCAAGTTTTTATTGTTATAGGATAGCATAAATTTAGGTTTCCCAAATATAATTACAATATCAAGTAAAAATAATTGATAATTATATAGAAGATATAAAATATATTTCACAAAGAATAGATAATATTAAAAGTGATATAATTTCAGAGAAAGTTAAGGTAAATTATTCATACGATCAGATGGTAAGTGAAATAGATAGCTTGGATGTAGATTTGTTAAAGTATAAGGAGCAAATTAACAATGATATAATTTATAATAATAAAAAATTATTTAGAATATAAAAGTATCTAGATAATACTTCATTCATCTTAAAATCTATTAAGTTAGGCTAATAAAGACCATATAAATTATATGGAGGGGTTAAATGGAATGATTGTTAGTGTAAGCAGGAGAACTGACATACCAGCATTTTATAGCAAATGGTTTTTTAATAGTATTAAAGACGGATTTGTATATGTAGTAAATCCATTTAACGCAAAACAAGTAAGTAAAATAGAACTTACACCTAAAACTGTAGATTGTTTTGTATTTTGGACAAAGGATGCAAAACCAATGTTAGAAAGATTGGATGAAATAAAAGATTTCAAATACTATTTTCAATTTACTATAACAGCATATAGAAATGACGTGGAGAAGGGAACAAGAGCAAAGAAGGATATTATAAAAACCTTCAAAGAACTTTCCAGTAGAATAGGAAAGGAGAAAGTAATATGGCGATATGACCCCATATTACTAAATGACTTTTATACTAAAGAATACCATTATGAGTGGTTTGAAAAGTTTTGTAAGCACATTGCAGGATACACAGATAAGTGTGTTATAAGTTTTTTAGATTTATATAAAAAGACAGAAAGAAATACCAAAGAATTAAATATATATTCACTTGATAAAGATGATATGAATGATATAGCAGATAGATTGGCAAGCATTGCAAGTAATTACAATATAAAAATTGAAACATGCTCAGAAGGAATTGATTTGTCTAAATACGGAATAAAAAAAGGAAAATGTATAGATGATCAATTGATTTCTAAAATAATTGGTGTACCTGTAGATGTAAAAAAAGATGATACGCAAAGGGAAGTATGTGGGTGTGTAAAAAGTGTGGATATTGGTCAATATAATACTTGCAAACATCATTGCCTATACTGCTATGCAAATTTTAATAATCAATTAGTCCAGAATAATTGGTTAAAACATGATCCTAATTTACCTATGTTAATAGGAAATTTAAGTGGTAATGAAAAAATAATTATTAGAAAAATGAAATCTATAAAGAATATGAAAAAATATAATCAACAAATGAGTTTATTTAAATAGACTGCCATATATAATATAAATTATTATTAAAGGGGAAAACGCAATATTATTTACATAATAAGTATTATGTAAATACAAATTAATGTTAACTAAAATATTAATGCAATAAAAATCTTAAAAGTTAGTACTTTGACAAAAATCTCCACATAGCTTATTTATGTATGTGGAGATTTTTTTATATTTTCATAATAAATTCATCCTTGGTTATATTATGCTCAATCAAAGATTCCAATATATTTAATAATTCGCCTACATGATAATTATATACAATAAGTTCATCTGTATAGGTGCCTTCATGTGAGGGAACTTTTTTATTAAATATGGCTTCTATTTTTGCTGCATTGTCCTTATTTAAATTTTTACTATGTTTTAATGAATTTAATATATTTAAAGAGTAATAAGCTTTGTTAAATTGAGTTATCATACTTTTTATATTATCTATTTTTATTGCAGTTTCCTTAGAAAATCTTATTTCTTTGCTGTAGGTAGTTATATAGTTTTCTAATTTATTTAATTTGTCACTGTACTCTTTTAAATTTATTTCTTCATTATAAATAGTGTTTTTGCCGAATATTATAAATAGATGATCTATTACAGTATTACATTGATGTATTATTTTACCCACATATTTAGGAGGTATAAAAATATAATTTACTGCTAATGCAATGGTGATACCAAGCAGAGTATCTAAAAGCCTATTAAAGCTGTATGAAAAAGGATTTCTGCCATTTAAATTTGTCATTATAGCAGTGAAAACTATGCATGCAATACTTATGGATTTATTCCAATTTAATATATTACATATGTAGATGATAATTATAATACCTACACCGCATAATAATATATTTCCAGGTAAAACAAGCGAAAATAAAAGACCTATCATAGCACCTACGAAAGTTCCAAACATTCTGTTTCTTCCAGCAATATAGGAATCAGTAACGGAGGAGCTCATTGATATTACAGCGGCTATAGCAGCATAAAATGGGTATTCCATCTTTAGTAATCTAGATACTAAAACACATAAAAATACAGATAGAGCAGTTTTTATATTTCTCATCCCAATAGGTTTCATTTAATCACCTCATAAAATTTAAAATACCTTAATATTATAGTATAGTTAAGCAAAATATTCAAAGTAGGGATATTAATTTACATAATATTTATTATGTAAATGCAATTTATTGTAAACTTAATCAAAAATATTGCAATTTAACAAACAAACAACTATAATATAAAAGTAATATGGTTAATTCTTATCTAGAATGGTGGAGGGACTGGCCCAATGAAACCTAACAACCGGCATTATCATTTCAATGTACGGTGTTAATTCCTGCAAAACTTATGTTTTGAAAGATAAGAAAAACAGTTTTGAGTATTTTTGATACTTATAATCCGTTTTTCTTGTTTGAAAACGGATTTTTTATGTTTTAATTTTATATATAGGACGGTGACATATATGCCAATAAAAATACCTGATAATCTTCCAGCAGCTCAAACTCTGGAAAATGAAAATATATTCTTTATGCATGAAAATAGGGCTTATCATCAAGATATACGACCACTTAATATTTTAATTTTAAATTTGATGCCTAAAAAAATTGTTACTGAAACTCAAATTTTAAGATTAATTGGTAATTCTCCGCTTCAGGTGAATCCAACATTTATTCATACAGAGACACATGCCTCACAAAATACATCTCAAGAGCACCTTTTAATGTTTTATAAAAAGTTTAGCGAAATAAAAAATGAAAAATTTGATGGAATGATAATAACTGGTGCACCAGTTGAAACAATGAAATTTGAAGATGTAGATTACTGGAAAGAACTTTGCGAAATATTTGAATGGACTAATACAAATGTAACATCTACAATTCATATATGTTGGGGTGCTCAAGCTGGGTTGTATTATCATTATGGGATAAAAAAATATGAACTTCCTGAAAAATTGTTTGGAGTATTTAAACATACTGTAACAAAGGAACATGTTAAACTTACAAGAGGTTTTGATGATAAATTTTACGCTCCTCATTCTAGACATACTACTGTTAAAAAAGAGGATATAGAGGAAAATCCAAATCTTCAAATTCTTGCGGAATCGAATGAAGCTGGTGTTTATATAGTTTCAAATAAAAAAGGGAAGCAAATATTTGTAATGGGGCATTCCGAGTATGATAAAAATACTTTAAATGATGAGTATGTAAGGGATTTAGATTTAGGTTTGGATATTAAACCACCTAAAAATTATTTTGAAGATGATGATCCGTCAAAAAAACCTCTTGTTACGTGGAGAGGGCATGCGAATTTACTTTTTTCAAATTGGCTTAACTATTATGTATACCAAGAAACTCCATATGAGATTAAAAAAATAAAATAGCTATTGACATGTGTGACTATAAATATTATCATAAGTATATACAATTAGTTATCTTTTTAAATGGTAGCGGGATTATAACCTCGTCTCTGGTTTGAGATGAGGTTTTGTTTTATAGACGAATATGCAAAAGCTATATATGATGGAGGTAAAAGTATTATGAAGAAAATATTGATCATGGATACGACCTTGAGAGATGGTGAAAAAATTCCGGGTGCTAAGCTTAATATAAATGAGCAACTAAAGATTGCATATCAACTTCAAAAGATGAAAGTTGACATAATAGAAACGAGTTTCCCATCCTTATCGCATAATGATTTAGAAATTACTAAAGCTATAGCTCAAAAGGTTGGCACTAAAACTACAATTTCTGTTCCATCAAGAGCTATAAGACGTGATATTGACGAAGTATATAATTGCATAAAAAATTCTTATGATCCAATAATTCATATTGTTTTAGGATCATCTGATTTATATGATGGAAAAAATAAGGAACAGATATTTATGCAAAATATTGATGCTATAAAATACGCAAAATCAATATTACCTAAAGTTCAATATTCATTTACAGATGCTTCAAGACAGGATTTCGAAAGCCTTTGGGGAAAAATTAAACTTGTTGTTGAAGCTGGAGCTAATATAATAAACATTCCGGATACTGTGAGTGTTATGGTTCCTGATGAATATGGAGAAATGATAAATAAAATAAATTATAGACTCAAGAACTTAGATAAAGATATAATTTTAAGTGTTCATTGTCATAACGATTTAGGCCTTGCAACGGCAAATTCCTTAATTGCAATCAAAAATGGTGCAGATAAAATAGAATGTACTATAAACGGAATTGGAGAAAGAGCTGGAAATACAGCTTTAGAAGAAGTTGCAATGGCTATTAAACTTCATAAAAAATATTATAATGCTTATACAAATATAGCTACAAACGAAATAAGTAATACATCAAAACTTGTTAGTTATCTTATGGGAATAGATATACAAGTTAATAAACCTATAACTGGCAGCAATGCTTTTGCACATTATTCAAATTTAAGAATGACGGAAATTACAAATTCAGAAAATACATATGAAATAATACATCCTGAAGATATTGGTATAGAAAATTCAGAACTTGTTTTAACTTCACGCTCAGGAGAAAGTGCGTTTAAAAAAGGCCTAGCTAAAATTGGCTTTGATAAGTTCAGCAATAAAGAATTCAAAAACTTATTCAAAAATTTTCTTGAACTTGCTAATAAGAAAAAAGAGATATATTCTTATGACCTTTTATATCTTATAGAAAAAAATCTTGAAGAAAATAGCGAACAAGGCAATGAATTTTTAAAATTCAAAAATAAACTTTATGAATTAATAGACATAGAAGTTGTAAGCAATATTTTATTTTCAAGAGCTACCGTTAAAATAAGAAAAAAGGACAGCGTTTATAAAGGCGAAGGAGTAGGTAATGGACCAGTAGATGCAGTTTATACCGCTATAAGAGATGTTATAAAGATAAATATAGAACTTAGAGAATATAAAATAAAAAGTGTTTCTAAAGGTAAAGAGGCACTTGGTAAAGTTGCTATCCAAGTAAACTATAATGGTAAAGAATACACTGCTAAGGCTGTGGATACTGATGTGGTAAGGGCCAGTGCATATGCTTTTGTAAATGCAATAAATAGCGTTATAATTGGCAAAGAAACGAGCGAAACTGTATAGGAATTCAAAAAAGTTCAAGAGGAATGATTTTTCTTGGACTTTTATTTTATAGTATGCTAAAAAAGAATTAAATATTTTTTGAGCTTCATTGATAACTTTTATCATTTGATTATCAATGAAATATAGGGGAGATAAAATCAAATTATACCTATATTATATAAAAACTCTTTCTGGCAAAAACAAAAATTATATTTTTTAAAATAAGTACAATTCTATGACTTTCAAGAAAGTATAATCGAAAAAATTATTAAAGACTAATTACTATATACTATATAAAAGAAGGATTTTTCTCCCCTTACGTCGAATATTTTATTCGTAAAATGTGAATTTGACGAAATAAGAGTAATTTTTAGGAGGTTTTTACATGAAATATGATATTAGACAAGCTTTTGATTCTGATGTACCCTTTGAAGTTAATAATTTTTTAAATTACTTAGGTACAATTCGCGGAAAATCTAAAAATACTATATACAATTATAAAATTGACTTAATTTTGTTTTTTAGATTTTTAAAATTGTATAAAGGTCTTGTAAATAAAAATGAAGACTTTGATAATATAAAGATAAATGATATTGACAATAGGTTTATAGAAAACATAACCTTAAGTGACTTATATGCATTTTTATCTTTTGCAGAAAACTATAGAAATAATAGTTCTTATGCAAGAGCTAGAAAAGTTGCAACCTTAAGATCTTTCTTTAAATATCTTACTGGAAAAGCTAAAATAATAAAAGAAAACCCTACTCTTGAATTAGAATCTCCAAAAATCAATAAAAGAAATCCGGTTTATCTGACATTAGAAGAAAGTAAAAAACTTCTAAACTCAATAGATGGCCCCTTTTATGAAAGAGATTACTGCATAATAACATTATTTTTAAATTGCGGCATGCGCTTATCCGAACTTGTAAGCATAGATATATCAAAGATCAAAGGAGATACACTTACAATTATAGGTAAGGGAAATAAAGAAAGAACGGTATACTTAAACGAAACCTGCATTAGAGTAATAAACGCATATTTAGTCGAAAGAAACAAAATTGCAGGGAAGATACATAAAGAGTATGCTGATGCCCTTTTTATCAGTAGGAAATTAACCAGAATAAATAAAAGAACTGTAGAACTTATGGTTAAGAAATACGTTATTAAAGCTGGACTTAGCTATGAGAAGTTTACCCCACATAAGCTTAGGCATACTGCTGCAACCCTTATGTATAAATACGGAAATGTTGATATTAGAAGTCTTCAACAAATATTGGGACATGAAAGCGTATCAACTACCCAAATTTACACCCATGTAGATGACGAAAAGTTAAGAGAGGCTGTAAAATCAAATCCTTTAAATTCATTAGAATAAAAAATAGTAAAAGTGCTTACAAATCCTAAAAATTTGCAGGCACTTTTATAAGCGTTACTTTGATTTTTTTATAACAAACATTCCTGGATAAGTTTCATCAATATACTTTTTCCTTTTTTCTTCATCTTCTAATATTTCGTTTAACCCATCAATGTCGTCAATTAGTTCAAAATCAATTTCTTCTTTTTTATCCGTATCCACATAATCATCATTATAATCGTTTAAAAGTTCAACTTCATTCGCTGAATAAACTTCATCTACATTCTCATCTTTTTTAGCTTCTTCCTCAAATTTCTTAGCTTCCGCCTCATCATCTATTACATCATCTATTTTTATTGAACGTGTATCAAATCCGTTTATATTTAAACATTTTCCACAATTATTACATGTTTTGTTTGGATCAAGATCACATATATCACATTCTCCACAGTTGTCACATATTTTGTTTAAATTAAGGACACAATTTTTTTTCATAAAATGCACTACCCTCTTTACAAATTTATATTTTGAATTAGAACTGAGCTGCTTTTACTTTGGTTTCCATAAAGATATATTATATCAAATATAAAACAACAATTCAATAACAGAACATTAGTTTGCACAGAAATAATACTTGTGTTATAATTTTCTATATAAATAAGATTTGCGAGGTGTAATGATGGCAGTGCATAAAGATAAAGACGTACAGAGTGAAATTTATGAATTTATAAGACAAGAAGTATTAGATAAAGGTTATCCGCCATCTGTAAGAGAAATATGTGCTAAGGTAGGCCTTAGTTCAACTTCAACAGTACATAGTCATTTATCAAAACTTGAAAAAAAGGGTCTTATAAGAAGAGATCCTACAAAACCAAGAGCCATAGAAATAATTAAAGATCCTATTGCAAAAAAAGAAATGGTTGATATTCCTATAGTAGGAAAGGTTCAAGCTGGTCAACCAATTTTGGCAGTTGAAAATATAGAAGATTATTTTACTATCCCATTAAATTTTGTTAGAGGAAACAATGATTTGTTTATTTTAAAGATTAGTGGAGAAAGTATGATAGAGGCTGGTATTTATGATGGAGATTTAGCTATTATAGAAAAAGTTAATTCTGCTGAAAATGGTGAAATTGTTGTGGCATTAATAGAAAATGAAGCTACAATAAAAAGATTTTTTAAAGAAAATGATAAAATACGACTTCAACCTGAAAATCACACTATGGATCCTATTATTGTTGACGACTGCAAAATAATAGGTAAACTAAAGGGGATTTATAGAGAATACTAAAAAAGAGAGTTTTACTCTCTTTTTTAATTACTTTTAAGTAATTTTGATAAACCTATAAGTATCCCTATTTTTGCATGGTCAAAAGTAAGTCCTCCCTGAAGATAACCTATATAAGGCTCTCTTATAGGTGCATCAGCTGAAAGTTCTATAGAAGATCCTTGAATAAAAGCACCTGCTGCCATTATAACTTCATCTTCATATCCAGGCATATCCCATGGTTCACATTCAACAAATGAATCTATAGGAGAACCATGTTGTATCCCCTTTATGAAGTTAATTAATTTCATTTTATCATTAAATTTAATTGCTTGAATTATGTCGCTTCTTTTGTCATTATATTTAGGAAGAACTTCAAAACCACAAAGTTCCATTATTCTAGCACAAAATACTGCTCCTTTAACAGCCTCTATGGATACATGTGGAGCAAGAAATAAACCTTCATAAAGTTGTCTCATGACACCAAAGGTAGAACCGCATTCTCCCCCTATTCCTGGCACAGTAAGCCTATATGAAGCTTGCTCTACGCATTCAGCTTTTCCTGCAATATATCCACCTGTTGGAGCAATTCCTCCACCTATGTTTTTTATAAGAGAACCTGCAACTATATCAGCTCCAACATCTGTTGGTTCTTTTGTATCTATAAATTCGCCGTAGCAATTATCGACAAAAACTAGAACTTCAGGTTTAACTGATTTTATATTTTTAATAATTTCACCTATTTCATCTACGCTTAAAGATTTTCTCCAGCCATAACCTGTAGAACGTTGAATATGAACTAATTTTATACTTTGATCCTGTTTTAATTCATTTTTCACCTTAGCCATATCTACTTTTCCGTCTTTTAGCTCAATCATTTTATATTTTACGCCATATTCTTTAAGGGACCCTACCCTTTTTTCATTTCCTATACCTATTATATCATGAAGAGTATCATAAGGCATTCCACATATAGAAAGAAGCGTGTCACCAGTTCTTAAGTTTCCAAAGAGCGCGGAACCTATAGCATGGGTACCATTTACAAAGTGAGGTCTCACAAGAGCACTTTCAGTGTTAAATATATTTGCATATACCTTATCAAGGGAATCCCTTCCTATATCTCCATAGCCATAACCAGAAGAATTAGTAAAATGTGATTCACTTATTTTTTCAGCTTGGAGTGCTTTTAGAACCTTAAGCTGATTAAATTCTCGTATTTCGTCGTAGTAAGCAAATTCATCTTTGACATCTTTAAGTGCTTTTTCATATAAATTAAAAACATCCTCGCTGATATCATATGTATTCATTAACGTTTCTTTTGTCAAATTTAACATAATAAAATAAACCTCCTGAAAATTCATCCTTAAACATGGTATCACAATAAAAAAAAATAGGCAAATTATTGCCTATTTTTTATTTAAACTACATATTAAATGTAGTTTGTAGTTTTATTTTTACTCTTCATCTTGTGGGTTTTGATTGAAAAGTATAGGTTTTAGCGGTGTTATAGTTGAAACCGCATGCTTATATACCATCATTTGCTTATTATCATTATCTAATATTATTGTAAAACTGTCAAATCCCTTTACATTTCCCCTTAATTGGAATCCATTGGTTAAATGAATCGTAACAGGTATTTTATTTTTTCTTGCATTATTTAAAAATATGTCCTGTAAGTTATTTGTTGGCTTATTATTCATGTTATTCACCCTCCGCTTCGTTTTAAATATATAATTCTATAAAATTTTATAAAATCCTTCTTTTTTAATTATTCTTTAATATATCTTCTTTAATTTGATTAACTATCTCACTATCATCTTTATATAAATCTTTGTTTATCCATTTTGCACGTTTATCTTTTCTAAACCAGGTAAGCTGCCTTTTTGCATAATGTCTACTTCCCTTTTTAATAAGATCAACAGCTTCATCAAAACTTAATTTACCGTCAAGGTAGTATAAAACCTCTTTATACCCAATGCCTTTCATTGACTGCATATCTGAATTATATCCCATATTTTTAAGTTTTACAACCTCATCTATAAGTCCATGAGAAAGCATTTTGTCAACTCTTTTGTTTATTCGTTCATAAAGTTTATCTCTATTCATATTAAGTACATAATAGTTTATATCGTAGGAAATGTCATATAAGTTAACACCTTTGTTTAGTTCACTTATAGTTCTTTTAGTTACTTTGTATACTTCAAGCGCTCTTATAACTCTTTTTAAATCGTTTGGATAAAGCTTTTCATAAGATTCTCTATCTATATTTTTAAGAAGTTCGTGAACATAATCTTTACCATTTTCATCAGCAAGATTTTTTAAATAATTTCTATAATCATCATCCTTATAGGTTCCTGTAAATTCATAATTACATATAATTGAATTAATATAAAGACCTGTTCCACCAGCTATTATTGGATATTTGCCTCTTTCTACTATATCATCTATTGCAATTGTTGCTTTATCCTTAAATTCAGCAACGCTAAATTCTTCTGATGGATCTTTTATATTAATAAGATGATGTCTTATTCCCTGCATCTCATCAGTAGATATTTTAGCAGAACCTATATCCATGTATTTGTAAATTTGCATAGAATCTGCTGAAATTATTTCTCCATTTAATTCTTTAGCAAGTTTAATTGATATATCCGTTTTTCCAACAGCTGTAGGTCCAGCTATTATAAGAAGCTTTTTCATATTGCAAAATCATCCTTCTTTATTTAACTCTATTGAATTCTTTTAAATCTTTTTTCAAAATCAGTTATTGTATATTTTATTATAGTAGGCCTACCATGGGGGCAGTTAAATGGGTCATCAAGATATCTTAGGTCATCTACAAGCTTCTCCATTTCAGCCATGCTTAACTCATTATATGCTTTAATAGCAGCCTTACATGCTAATGTTGCTATTTTCATATATTTTACTTCAATGGTTTCTCCACTACCCATATCTTTAAGATTATCAAGTATATTTAAAAACATATCTTTAGCATAAGGTTTCCCTAAAAACATAGGAACTTCTTTTATTATTATTGTATTATCTCCAAAATCTTCGCTCTTAAATCCCGCATTTTCAAATATATGTTTATTTTCAATGTAATAAACATAATCTGATGGTATTAATTCAATAACTGCAGGTGTTATCATTATTTGAGATACTACACTTCTATCTTTTATTTCATTTCTATACTTTTCAAAAAGTACTTTTTCATGAGCTGCATGTTGATCTATTATATAAAATGATTTAACTCCTTCTGCTAAGATATACGTATTATCAAATTGTCCTATTACTCTTAACTTTTCAAACTTAGGTTCCTTTTTCAAAACTGGTTTTTCTTCATTTTTGCTTTCTTTAACAAAATCATAGGAAGGCACTGCTTTATTTTCTGGTTTAGAGTAAGAAGTTTCTAATTTATAAGTAATATTATCGTTTTGGGCTTCCTGAACCTTTTGTTCATCTACAGAATTTTTTAAATCAATTGGCAGCTGCACAACATTTATATTTTCATCTCTTACATCATTTTTAAGTTCATTTATAGCATTTTCCTCTTTTACTACAGCGTCAATTTTAAAACTGTCCTTTACACTTTCCCTTAAAGCTTCATGCACGGTATCAAATACGATTTTAAATATTTCCCTTTCATTTCTAAATTTTATTTCAGATTTTGTAGGGTGAACATTTACATCTACAAATTCCGGAAAAATATCTAAGAAAATTATAAAAAAAGGAAATTTATTAATCATAGTAAAGGATTTTACTGCATTCTCAATAGCTGTGGTTATAAGTCTATTTTTTATATATCTATTATTTATAAATATGCTTTGATTGTTTCTGCTTCCCCTGCTTATTTCTGCATTTCCAACATAACCATGGACAGAAACTAAATCCGAATGCCTTTCAAAATAAACTACATTATCAACTATTTTTTTACCATATATCTCTCTTATTGTATCAATGAGCTTATCTGTAGAATATGTAGTTATAGATTTTTTACCACCATTAATTAGTTTAAATGATATACTGCTGTGAGATAAAGCTAATCTATTAACTATATCTGAAATAGCTGCCATTTCCTTTTGTGGGGACTTTAAAAACTTTGCTCTAGCTGGAACATTGTAAAATAAATTCCTAACTTCGATAGTTGTTCCTATGCTGCAGCCACAGTCTTTTACGTAATTTATACTGCCACCACTTATTGATATTTCTCTTCCAAATTCACTTTCACGAATTTTTGATCTTAAAATTGTATTTGATACAGAGGCGATACTAGGAAGAGCTTCGCCTCTAAATCCAAGTGTGTTTATAGAATATATATCTTCTATTTTAGAAATTTTGCTTGTAGCGTGAGGCATAAAGGCTTTTTCAATATCATCGCCGTAAATTCCTACGCCATCATCAACTATTCGTATAAGAGTTTCTCCACCGTTTTCTACTTCTATACCTATGGTTTTTGAGCCAGCATCAATGCTATTTTCAATTAGTTCTTTTACAACTGATGAAGGTCTTTCTATAACTTCACCTGCGGCAATTTTGTTTGAAGTTTCCTCGCTTAATAAATTTATTCTTCTCA
Source organism: Clostridium guangxiense (assembly GCF_021043395.1). GTDB lineage: Bacteria > Bacillota > Clostridia > Clostridiales > Clostridiaceae > Clostridium_S > Clostridium_S guangxiense. Next base: position 25,807 of record NZ_JAJNKE010000004.1, on the reverse strand, counting down.
AAGTGCTTCCCTTCTTTACTGTACATTTGTAATTTTTAATCTATATCTTTAGCCTTTTTTATAAAGTCATATAGTTTATTCATGCATTCAATAGGGTTCATTTCAAGAATTTCAGTATTTTTTAATTCTTTAATTAAATTATCTCTCTCTATATCACTAAAATCAATTTGAAGTTTACTTTGTTCTTTTTTTGTCACCTTAGGTTTTACAATATCATGACTATTTACAATTTTGTCAGCTGCTACCTCATTTTTGTTATTATTCTCAAGTTCTTTTAGTATTTCTCTTGCTCTAACAATAACATCATTAGGAATTCCAGCTATCTTTGCAACTTCTATTCCATAAGATTCATCTGCTCCACCCTTTATTATTTTTCTTAAAAAAATAATGTCATCATCAACTTTTTTTACAGCTATTGAATAATTTTTGAGACCGTTTATTATTCCTTCAAGTTTTGTAAGTTCATGATAATGTGTAGCAAAAAGAGTTTTGCACTTCATTTTTTCATTAGCACATATATATTCTATCACAGACCAAGCTATACTAAGTCCATCATAGGTACTGGTTCCCCTGCCAACTTCGTCTAAAAGTATAAGGCTTTTATTAGTAGCATTTTTTAGTATATTAGATACTTCCCACATTTCTACCATAAAAGTACTCTTACCAGCTGCAAGATCATCAGAGGCTCCTATCCTTGTAAATATTTTATCACATATGGATATTTCAGCTTCACTTGCAGGAACGAAGCTGCCCATTTGAGCCATTAATACTATGAGAGCTACCTGTCTCATGTATGTAGATTTACCAGCCATATTAGGCCCTGTAATAAGCATAAGCATGTTTTCTTTTGTATCCATTTCTGTATCATTAGAAACAAAAGTTCCGTGCGGTATTACCTTTTCTACAACAGGATGTCTTCCCTCTTTTATTTTAATCTCACCATGATCTTTAATTACAGGCTTACAGTAGTTATTTTCACGAGCCACCTCTGCAAAAGAACTTATGCAGTCAATTTTAGATAAAATCTTAGCAGCTAATTTTATTCTGTCGATTTGTTTTTCTATTTCATCTCGTACTTTTACAAAAATATCGTATTCTAAGGATACAAGTTTTTCTTCTGCACCTAATATTTTTTCTTCCATTTCTTTAAGTTCAGGAGTTATATATCGTTCACAATTTGCAAGGGTTTGTTTCCTTATATATCGTCCTTCTGGTACAAGATTCAAATTTGATTTGGTTACCTCTATATAGTATCCAAAAACTTTATTATATCCCACTTTCAAAGATTTTATTCCTGTTTCATCCTTTTCCTTCGTTTCAAGAGAAGCTATCCATTCCTTGCCATGAGCTTTTGCAAGTCTTAGTTCATCTACTTCAGCATCATAGCCATCTTTTATTATATTACCCTCTTTTACAGATAAAGAAGGAGTAGTGGATATAGCAGAATCTAGTAAAACATATATGTCATTTAAATCATCAAGATTTTTTTCCATATTCATTAGAAATTCAGATTTAAACTGTTTCATTAGTTGCTTTATAGTAGGAAGATTTTCTATAGAACTTTTAAGCGATAAAAGCTCTTTGGCATTTACACTTTTAGATGATATTTTTCCAGCAAGTCTTTCTACATCATATATTTGTTTTAAATCTTCCTTTAAATCTTCGTGTGCATTTACATTTTGTAATAATTCTTCCACAGCATCAAGCCTATTTTTTATTTTATTTTCCTCTATTAGCGGCTGTTCAACCCATTTTCTAAGCTGCCTTGCTCCCATAGCAGTGCTAGTTTTATCGAGCACCCATAATAGTGAGCCTTTTTTGTTTTTATCCCTTAAAGTTTCAGTAAGTTCCAAATTTCTTCTAGAATTTAAATCTATGCTTAAGAAATCAATGACATTATAATATTCTATTTCGTCTAAATGAGTAAGCATTATTTTTTGTGTGTCCATTATATAACGCAGAAGTCCGTTAGCACAGCTTTTAAGCAGCAAATCCATATTTATTTCATTGTAATTAGAAAACTGTGCTTTTAAATTACTTTCTGCAAATTCATTAAAATACTTATTTTCAAGTTCTGTATAGGATACTGAAAATCTTTCCTTCATATTTTTTATTAATTTTGAATCAATAGTATCCTGAATCAATATTTCTTTTGGTGAAAACTTCGATATTTCATTATATATTAAGTCAGGCTCATAATTAATTTCAGTGCATTTAAATTCTCCAGTAGATATATCAGCAAAGCACATTGAAGCATTATCTTTTTCTATATAAATTGACATAATATAATTGTTTTTAGTATCTTCAAGAAAAGACGAATCTGTATAAGTTCCAGGTGTAAGCACCTTTATTACATCTCTTTTTACAAGACCTTTTGTTAAAGCTGGATCTTCAAGCTGCTCTGCTATTGCAACCTTATATCCTTTTGATATTAATTTACTCGCATAGATTGCATATGCATGGTGAGGTACACCGCACATAGGCGCTCTTTTGCTAAGACCGCAGTCCTTTCCTGTTAAAACAAGCTCTAGTTCTCTTGAGGCAGTTTCAGCATCTTCAAAGAACATTTCATAAAAGTCACCTATTCTAAAGAAAAGAATGCAGTCTTTATAATTTTCTTTTACACTTAAAAATTGCTGCATCATAGGAGTCATTCCCATAAGTATATCATCCCTCAATAATTAAATTTCTTCTCCTACCAAAGAAAAAGATTGAGCTTTTGTTATTTTTACGTTAATAAGTTTACCTATACTGTCCTCTGAAGCTGCAAAGTTAACAAGCTTACCTGTTCTTGTTCTTCCCATTAACTTTCCGTCATCATTTTTGCTTTTTCCTTCTACCAGAATTTGTACAATCTTACCTTCATATTCCTTGTTCTTTTCTGCGCATATTCTATTTACAACTTCTACCAATCTATTGAATCTTTCATGTTTTACATCTTCTGGAATTTGATCTTTAAGGTTTGCAGCAGGGGTACCTTCTCTTATTGAATAAAGGAAAGTAAATGCTGAATCATAGCCTACTTCTTCAACTAAGCTTAAAGTATCCTCAAAGTCTTTTTCAGTTTCTCCAGGAAAACCAACTATTATATCTGTAGTTATGGCTACATCTTTAATTTGTTCTTTTATTTTCTTAATTAAAGTCATATAGTAATCCCTGTCATAATGCCTGTTCATTTTTTTCATTATTTCTGAAGAACCAGATTGAACAGGTAAGTGTATGTGCTCACATACTTTATCACATTCTGCTACAGCTTTTATAACATCATCAGTTAAATCCTTTGGATGAGATGTCATAAATCTTATTCTTTCAAGACCCTCAATTTTATTTATCCTTCTTAAAAGTTCTGCAAAATTAATTTCCTCTTCAAGGCCTTTTCCATAAGAATTTACGTTTTGACCAAGTAGAGTTACTTCCTTGTATCCTTCCACAACTAGTTTTTTGATTTCATTTTCTATATCAGAAGGTTTTCTACTTCTTTCCCTTCCTCTTACATATGGAACTATGCAATATGTACAAAAATTATTGCAGCCATACATAATAGTTACGAAAGCTTTTATTTCACTATCTCTGTCAATTGGAAGACCTTCTATTATATCTTCTTCTTTATCCCATATTTCAAGTACTGACTTTCTATTTTCCTTAACTTCTTTTAAATATGAAGGGAACATTTGAATATTATGAGTTCCCATTATTATATCTACAAAAGGAAATCTCTTTTTTATATCCTCAGCCATTTTGTTTTCCTGCATCATGCAGCCGCATACCGTTATTATTAAATCTGGATTTTTTGCTTTAAGCTTTCTCAAAACTCCTAGATTTCCAAAAACCTTAAGCTCAGCATTTTCTCTAACACAGCAGGTATTAAATATAATAAGATCAGCTTCATTTTTATTATCAGTACTAGTGTAATCGAGTTTCTTTAGCATTCCTGAAAGTTTTTCGGAGTCTTCAGCATTCATTTGACAACCCCATGTTTCTATATAAAATTTATTACTCATATTTCCTCCTATTAAAACATATAATATAAAATTTTATAAAACGTCAATTTAATATTATATCATATATAGTCTGATTATTGAAGAATTTAAATTATAATTTAAAATGAATAACTTTTAAACTTTTGAAAATACTAAAGATGTATTAAAAAAACGAAAAAGGAGGTTTTTCATATGTATGATGCAAAACTTCTTGAAAATGAAGAAAATAATGAAGCTTCGCTGTTAAAAAGTGATTCTATATGCGATCTATGTTATTTTGAAAAGTATCCGGGCGAAAGATTATTTTATACTAAATCATTACATGTTCCAATAGATGGCTTGTTAAACAAGGACTCACAATGAAAGCATTTAATAAAAATTGCTAGGACTTTTATGTCCTGGCAGTTTGGATTCATTTATAAGTTCCTATAAAAATAAAAAAGAACAATTAATATTTTTTATTAATCATTCCTTTCCATTATAGTTTTTTTCCAAAGGCAGCATTCTTTGCTTTCAATAAATCCAATCGATTTATATAAATTAATAGCAACATAATTATTTATGTCCACATTAATATAAGCTTTTTTATATCCAATTAATTTTATATAATTGAGTATATACTGGAGAAAATATTTTCCGTAACCCTTTCCTCTATGTTCAGATAAAAGCCCAAAGTTAACGACAAATGGCCTATCATCTTTAAATATAAGCTGACCATATCCTATAGCCTCATTATTTAACTTAATAAAAAGCGATCCATCATCAATGTAATAATTTTGAGTTTCATCATAATATATATCATCAATAGAAATTGGTATACGTCCATCTTTATGAAACACTTCATTTTGAATGTAACATCTTATTCCTTCTTCTTTGGATTTTACTAAGGGTTCAATTTTAACATTTTGAAAATATCTAAGATTAAAATACTTTTCAAGATTTATTTCAAGCTCAAAGTTACCTTCTATTTCCTCAAAATTAAGCTTTTTTAATATTGAGTAATTATATAAGTTCTTTTCACATTTATATACAAAAGCTTTAGCAGATTTAAATGACTTTAAGAGTAAATTATAAGCATTAATATCTGAAAAAAATTCCTTACAAATTTCCATACAATTTATATTGTAAGTTTCTTTCGAGTTTTCTTTTTTAACCCAAATAAAGCCTATGTATTTATTATTATATTTAAGCAAATGTACATTTCTTTTTACCAGGATTTTTTTTAGCATATTATCTTTTTTAAATTCATCCATAAAATCCATGTTAAGCTTATTAAAATTATATCTTTTAGAATTTAAAGATATTAAGTATTTAAGATTGTACTTATTCAAAACCTCACAACTATACATATTTACCTCTTACAAAAATTATAAATAATAACATTTTTATGTCAATTATAATTGTATTTCTTTAAGTAATCAATATATTTTTGTATAAATTTATCCTGAAATTCACCTGCGTCTATTATTTTATTGAGCCTTTTTATATATTTCTTTTCAGTCCAGTTTTTACATTTTACATACCTTTTCTTACCCAATTTCCAAAACTTATGTGGAAAAATTATAATAGCCAGCATTATTTGAAGTTCTTCTCTGGTAAGTTTATTTATTGACATATATGCTTCCATTACTAATTTAGCTTTTTCAAAATCCCAATTGTATTCCTTTTTGAACATAAGCCTTCTAATCATTTTTCCAAGATCGCTTATTTCAAAATCTATAACTATACTATCCAAATCTATAATATAATATTTATCATCCTTTTTTATTATATTTTGATAATAAAAGCTATCATGACATATTGTTTTCTTTTTATCATAATTTTTTAAAAAGCTTAAGTATGATGATTCATTTAAAAGCTTTATAGATAGTAAACCTATATCGCAGTACCTATCAATAAGTTTCTCATATTCTTCATCAAATCCATTTTTTAGTTTTTTTGAGCTTATGAGTCTTTTATAGCTTCTCATGTCATTTACACAGCGCATAAAAAAAGTCATTAAATTTTTAGTATTACTTTCTATATAAAGTTTAGATTTATCAATATTTTTGCATGCTGAATGAAAATTAGCAAGTAATTTAGCACAATTGACGGTTTCGTTTATATCATTCATGTTACACTCCTCACCGTTTATCCATTCAGTAACGTAGAAAACATATCCCTTATGATGAATAAAAAATTTGCCATCTGTGGTTTTAATATAACCAGCCGTATTATAAAAGTTATTTTTCTTAAGCTCAGAGGTTAAGTAGTTTCCATTATAGGCTTTTTTAGTGCCATGTCTCATCCTTTTTAAGCAAAACATACCTTTGTCTGTTTCAATTTTGTAGGCACTTCTAACCTTTTTAATATCAATTACGGTAAAATCATATTTGCTAATGACTTTATTTATCATTTTAAGTTCTTTGTTTTTTAAGATTTCAACGAACTCAGCATTTCTATAATCAACCATAGTATTTCCTCCACAATTAGTGTACATTAAAATATATTATGGTTAATTTAAAGTTATAACTATTTTGAAATAAAAAAATGCGTGCTTATTATCATTTTGCACGCATTTAGTAATTATTATTCTTCTACTTCTCTTATACTTAAGCCAATTTTCTTTGTTTCTCCATTTACATCTATTATTTTGGCTTTTACTTCCTCACCAATAGTTAAAACTTCTGATGGTTTTGCAATTCTCTTGTGGCTTATTTCAGAAATATGAACAAGTCCATCAACACCAGGTTCTAATTCTACAAAAGCACCAAAGTTAGCAAACCTTACAACTTTTCCAAGAACAACTGAACCGGCTGGATATTTTTCTTCTATATTATTCCATGGGTCTTCTATAAGCTTTTTCATGCTAAGTGATAATTTTTTGTTTTCTTTATCAATACTTAATATATAAACCTTAATCTTATCTCCTGTTTTTAAAGCATCAGCTGGTTTGTTGACTCTTCCCCATGATATTTCAGAAACATGAAGTAGTCCATCTATACCCTTAATGTCAACAAAAGCACCAAAATCAGTTAATCTTTTTACTTCTCCTTCTACTGTCTGTCCCTGCTCTAATTCATTCCATACTGTTTCTTCTTTTACTTCTTTTTCTTTCTTTAATATTTCTCTTCTTGAACCTACGATTTTGCTTTGTTTCTTCTTTGTTGAATATTCTATTATTTCAACTTCAAGTTCCTTGCCAATATATTGATCAAGATTTTCTACATGAAATAATTCTATATGAGATGCAGGTATGAAAACTCTAATTCCTTTATAAAGAGCTATTATTCCACCGTTAACTGACTCTTTAACTTTTACATTTAGTTTTGTTTTGTTTTCAAAAGCATCCTTTATTTCTTTGTAACCTTCTTCTCTTTGAATTTCTTTTACTGATAAAACCACGTAATTATCATCATCTTTTAATTTAATTACTTTGGCAGAAATATTGTCTCCTACTTTATATACATCTTTTAGACTTTCTTTAGAACATTCTGTTTCACTTTTTGGTATAATACCATCACGCTTGTAGCCTATATTTAAAAATAATTCCTTTTCTGATACCTGAATTATTTCCCCACTTACATGGGCGCCAGCATAAATTTTACTTTCATTTTCGGCTATAAATTTCATAGCATCAGCCATTTCATTGTTTGTTTCAGTAACTGTATTATTTTCACTCATTTTATCAATTGCCTCCTCGATAATCCAATCAGGTGTTGAAGCTCCAGCTGTTACACCTATTTTTAAATAGTTTTTGTTTTTTATTATTTCATCAGGTATTTCACCTGAATTTTCTACATGAATTGTAGCTTTACAATTGCTTTTACATATTTCATAAAGCTTTCTGGTATTTGAGCTTTGCTTTCCACCAATAACAACCATACAATCTACTTTTTTAGAAAGCTCATCTGCAGCTTTTTGATTTTCGGAAGTAGCACTGCAAATAGTATTAAACACTGCTATTTCCTTTGAAATTTTAACAACCTTTGAGACTACTTTTTGTAAATTAGAAAGTTTTTCTGTAGTTTGAGAAACAATACATACTTTAGATTTCAAATTTTTAAGATTATCTCCGTCTTTAGATACATACGCTTTATTGTCACACCATCCGTTAATTCCTATAACCTCAGGGTGTTTTTCATCACCAACAATTACTATATCATACTTAAGTTCGTTATATTTTTTTACTTTTTCATGAATATTTGAAACAAAAGGACACGTAGCATTTACTATTATAATACCTTTTGAATTTAATAATTCGATTGTACTTTTTGGCACACCGTGTGATCTTATTATTATAACATCATTTTGTTTTAAAAAATCTAGATCACTTATTTCAATAGGATATATACCTTTATTTTTAAGATAATTAACTGCATCATTATTGTGAATTAAAGAACCAAGAGTATATATTTTTTTACCATATTTCTTTCTTGTTTCTAGAGCAGTTTCAACAGCTCTTTTTACTCCAAAGCAAAAACCGGATTTTTCTGCAAATATTATTTCCCTCATACTATTATAGTACCACCTTTTTCTATGGTGAAACCATCTCCACTAAAATCTATATAATTTAATTTTACCATGATTTCACTATAATTATATTACGTTCTATCTGTAATATATTTAGAAATGTAATTAACTACATCTTCAATACTCATAAAGGAAGAATCGATTTCCACAGCATCTTTCGCCTTTTTTAATGGACTTGCTTTTCTATTAGAGTCAATGTAATCTCTCTTTTTTATGTCGTTTAATATATCATTATAATTAACTTCAACATTTTTTTTCGTGAGTTCATCATATCGTCTTTTCGCTCTTTCTTCTGGAGAAGCTGTTAAATAAAACTTAAATTTTGCATTTTTAAGAACTACAGTTCCTATATCTCTTCCATCCATTATAACATTATATTTTTCTGAAAGAGCTCTTTGTATACTGACAAGTTTTTCCCTAACCTCCAAAACGGCAGCATAATTTGAAACATTTTTACTAATGTCAGGCATAACTATCCTATCACTTATATCTTTAGAATCAACTATAATTCTGTCATTTTCAAAATGCATAGAAAGCGAATCAATTAATTTACATAAATTTTTTTTATCTGTATAGTGTATATTATGTTTTATTGCCATTAGGGTAACTGCCCTATACATATATCCTGTATTTATGTACATAAGATTAAATTTTTTACCTACAAGTTTTGCTATCGTGCTTTTTCCTGCACCAGCAGGACCATCTATCGCTATACTTAAATTCAAAACGTATTCCGCCTTTCCAAAGAAATACTATTACATTAATGTATTCTATATAAATAAAAAAAACCCTTTAAAATTTCTACAAAATATAATTTTTTTCTTACAAACTTTAATTACATCTTAATAAATATAAAGGCAATTAAAGTCTAAAATTATCATATTTTTCAATTAGCTACATTTATTCCAGCTAGATAACCTGTTGATAATGCTATTTGTAAATTAAAGCCTCCAGTATATCCATCCACATCTATAATCTCTCCACAGAAATATAAGTTACTAATTAGTTTAGATTTCATTGTTGAAGGATCAATTTCTTTTACATTGATACCTCCAGCAGTAATTATAGCCTCAGCAATAGGACGTAAGCCTTTTATATTAAATTCCAAATTTTGAAGCAAATGGACTAAATTCTTTCGTTCTTCCTTAGTTATTGCATTTACTTTTTTATCAGGATCTATTTTTGACAATAAGATAATTATCGGTATTAATTTGTGTGGCAATAGGTCATTAAGCGCATTTTTCAAATCTTTATTTGTATATTTTATAAAGTCATTTTGAATCCTTTTATCAAGCTCAGTTTCAGTTAAGGCTGGTTTTAAATTTATTATTCCCTTAAGCTTATTGTTAAAATTTACAACTCTACTTCCACTAAGTACAATAGGACCAGTTACTCCATAATGTGTAAAAAGCATTTCACCAAAATTTTGATAAAGAACCTTTTTATCCTTTTTTATTGTAAAATCAACGTTTTTTAAAGAAAGTCCCTGAAGCTCCGGTATCCAGCTTTCATCTGCTTCTATTGGAACAAGGGATGGAACGGTTTTTACTATATTATGACCAAGTTTTTTCGCAAAATTAAGCCCGTCACCTGTTGAACCTGTTTGAGGATAAGACATTCCACCTGTACAAATAATAAAATAGTCACCTTTTATTATTTCATTTTTGTCAGTAACAATGCTTTGTATATTTTTGCCATTAGAGTTTACCTCCTTAACTCTTGTGTTTAACATAACCTTTATTTGCTTTTCTTTTATTTTTTCTTGAAACACATGTATTATGTCAGAAGATTTATCGGAAACAGGAAAAACTCTATCTCCTCTTTCTTTTTTTAACTTTACTCCTGAATTTTCAAAAAAACCTATTGTGTCCATATTAGTAAAAGAATACAGCGCACTGTACAAGAAATTAGGATTTCCAGGGATGTTATCAAAGAATTCACTTATATCTTTATAATTTGTTATATTACACCTTCCCTTACCTGTAATATATAATTTTTTACCTAGTTTTTCGTTTCTTTCTATTAATATAACATTATTTTTCTCAGCAGCTGTAATTGCAGCCATCATTCCAGCAGGACCGCCACCTATAACAATTACTGTGTTCATTAATCCACCTTCTTTAAAATCATTGTAAATAAAAATGAAGAGTATATCATATACTCCTCTTAATTTTTATATGTTTATAATAAAATATCTATTATTATTTATCTTCCATATTTTTGTATGAGTATACTCTATATTCTTCCCAAATATTTTCAAGATCACTAAAGGTTTTAGAAATTTTATGCTTTTCTTTCAATCCAACTGCTACAATAAGTGCATTTATAACACTTAAAGGTGCAACTAAGGAATCAACAAAGGATGCCATATTACTTTGAGCTATAAGTGTATAATCTGCTTCTGTAGCAAGCGGAGAAAGTAAACTATCAGTTATAGCTACTACCTTTGTAGACCTTGATTTTGCAAAACTTAAAGCTTCTATTGTTCTTGCTGCATATCTTGGAAAACCTATTCCTATTAAAAGATCATCTGAAGATATATTTATAATTTGTTCAAATATATCACTTATACCATAGTTTATGACATGCACATTGTCCAAAATAAGATTTAAATAAAATCCAAGAAATTCAGAAAGTGCTGTAGAACTTCTAAGCCCAATTATATATATACGTTTCGCAGCAAATATTGAGTTTATAACTTCATTAAATGTATTTTGATTTATTTTTTCAAGTGTTACCCTAATATTCTCCATATCAGCTTTTAAAACACCTTTTAGAGAATCTTCTTCTGATATAAAAGCATTTGAAAGCTCTATTCTCTGAACAGTTGTAAGTTTATTTTTTATAAGCTCCTGAAGTGCCTTTTGAAGCTTTGGATAACCACTAAACCCAAGCTCATTTGCAAATCTAACTACCGTAGATTCACTTACACCTACACTTATACCAAGTTTTGATGCTGTCATAAATGCAGCTTTATCATAATGCTTTAATATATATTCAGCTATTAATTTTTGGCCTTTACTTAATCTTGGAAATTTAATTTGAATAGTTCTCATAAGATCATGTTTTTCGTTTTCCATATGTATCAAACCCCTTCTAAGATGCAAAGTGAAATAAATAATTTTATATAATTTCAAAATGAATTATTTATTTCATTTTAACATTAAATGAAAACTTATTCAATATTTTATTCATTTTATTAGGGTGATTTCGATAGAAGTGCATCCAAATTGCAGAGGGTTCAATGCTCACTGCAATTTCATTAAATGCTCTGATTCTAAATATTCATCAAATAATTTACTTCATCCTTGCTTAGATATCTCCACTGTCCTACTTCTAGATCACCAAGCGTTATACTTCCAATAGAAACTCTTTTAAGTTCAATGACATGATGATGTATTGCTCTGCACATTCTTCTCACTTGTCTTTTTTTACCTTCATGTATCACTATTTTCAAAATTGAATTTTTACCTTCAACTTTTACTATTGAAGCTTCTGAAGGTGCAGTTATATACCCACCTATATCCACACCTTTTTTTAGAGTTGATATCTCTGTTTCATCAGGAATACCAGATACAAGTGCAATGTATGTTTTATTTATATTTTGTTTGGGATGCATTATTTTATTAAATATCTCACCATCATTTGTTATTATGAGAAGTCCTGAGGTTTCATAATCCAGTCTACCTACAGGGAAAAGTCTTTCTTTAAAATCAAAAATATCAATTACAGTTTTTCTTCCCCTATTATCACTTGAAGCAGTAATATATCCCTTAGGTTTATTTAAAGCTATGTAAATCTTTTTTTCTTCAATTTTTATTGGTTTTCCATCCAAGAAAACTTTGTCACTATCTGTATTAATCTTAAAACCAAGCTCTGTTATAGTAACTCCGTTTACGCTTACTCTTCCTTCTTCAATCAATTTTTCGCATTTTCTTCTCGAGGCAACACCACAGCTAGCCATGTATTTTTGTAATCTTTCTTCCATCATAATCACCTTATAACCATTTCTTTTTTTTAAAATATGCAAGCATTCCCACTGCAATAAAAATCATAATTCCCCATAATATTTGATATGCATAGTGTATTTTAAGTTCAGGCATATTATCAAAATTCATTCCGTAAACCCCAACTAAAAAAGAGAGAGGAATAAAGATTGTTGAAAATATTGTAAGAAATTTCATAACCTCGTTCATTTTATTGCTCACACTTGATAAATATGTATCCATCATACCTTCAATTATATCTCTAAACAATTCTATTGAATCTATAACCTGTATAGTATGATCATAAACATCCTTAAAATATACACCAGTATCGGCTCCAATAAATTTTGTCTCTCCTCTTTGAAGCACGTTAATAACTTCTCTGAGAGGCCATACTGACTTTCTTATAAAAATCATTTCTCTCTTCATATTATATATTTCCGTGAATACTTCATTCGTTGGATTTTTCAAAAGCTTTTCTTCAAAAATCTCTATTCTATCTTCAAATTTCTCAAGAGCAACAAAATAGTTATCAACTATAGAATCGATAATTGCATAAGCCAAATAATCTGTTCCAGCACTTCTTATTTTATTACCCTGAGTTCTTATTCTATTTCTTAAATTATCAAAGACATCGCCTTTTAATTCCTGTTCTTGAAAAGTTATTACTAAATTTTTCATGCAAATCAAACTTACTTGCTCAACTACAGGTACATTTTTCGAATAGTATATCATTTTTAAAACAACATAAATGTAATTATCAAATTCCTCAATTTTAGGTCTTTGGTTAGTATTTAAAATATCCTCCATTATAAGAGGATGTACTCCAAATTCGCGTCCAAACTTTTCATATAGAATTATATCCTCAAGTCCATCCACATTTATCCATGTTGTAGAATCAGAGTTTTTATATTTAAAACTTTCTTCTATACTTTTTAAATCTTTTTCTTCAAATTTATCAACTTTGTAGTCCATAACGCTTATTTTTGAATTCTTACCTGTCTTTCTTCCTATATGAACAAGACTTCCTGGTTTTAAACCTCTCTTTTTTGAAATTCCTTTCATATACCTTGTCAAATAAATCACCACCACATTGTACTTTTTTGTTGCCAAATTTTTAAAACATATTTAGAATAATATTATACTATATTATTCTAGTATTATCCAAAAAACTATACACTATTTCGTATTAGATATTATCAGCATTTCTTGTTCTAGCAGGCATATATATAATATATAAGAGCTTTAAATAAAGAAAAGGGGTCTTTTTTTATGTCAGATGAAAAATTGGTTTATGATGGATGGTTAAAAATTTATAATAAAAATATTAATGGCAAAACCTATGACATACTTCATAATTATGATGCTGTTGCTGCTTTTGTAACAGATGAATTTGGAGATATTTTAATGGTGAAACAATTTAGACCAGTTGTTATGAAAGAAACTTTAGAAATACCTGCAGGTTGTCTTGATGTAGAGGGTGAAACCCCTGAAGATTGTTTAATAAGAGAACTTAAAGAGGAAACTAATTTAAATGTGAATAAGAATGCTTTAAATAAAATTATATCTTATACTCCTATGCTTGGCTTCAGCAAAAGCATCTTGCATTTGTATCATGTTAATATAAAAAAATCGGATTTGAAAAACAATAAAATTGATGATGAAGATGTAAGGGAAGTTTTATGGTTAGATAATAATACTTTTAAAAAGTACGTAAAAGATGGTAAAATTTTTGATGGTAAAACCATAATAAGCTATTTATATGTCATGAATAAAAAAGTATTCGATTAGGTGGACATTATTATGTTTAAATTTAATACTTCAGGTTCTTCTTTGAGGCAGCTTTCATTGAAATGAAGGTGACAGAGTGCCAATGGAAGCTGCATGAATAATTAAATATTAAAGTTTAAGATTTCCTTTTAATATTGCTCATAATGAATCCGCTGTGAGGCAGTGTTGGTATTCTTGCTAAATTATAGCTTAAATCCTGCTTTGGTATATCAAACTCAAGCTTATTAACAAGGAAATCTAAACTTACTTTCATAATTTCTATAGTAATACCTTCACCTGGACATCGATGTCCTTCTGAAGCTTTGCCACCGCCTTGAGGCATAAAGCTAAACAATCTATCCTTTTTATTTTCAAAACGTTCTGGTTGAAATTCATCTGGATTGCCCCATATTTTAGAATCATGATTGATGCCATAAATATCAAGAAGTACAAGCATCCCTTTCTCAAATTCTAAACCGCTCCAAGTAAAATCCTTTCGAACTCTTGCACCCAAAAAAGGGGTAAATGGATAGTAACGTCTAACTTCCTGGACGAACATTTCTATGTAATTATTATCATCAGTTACTAACTTTTTTTTGCATTCCGGATGTTTGTATAATGCTAAAGCTGCAAAAGTAATATATGTTGAAATAGCAACAACAGGTCTTAGTAGATTAATGAGTTCCACTGCAGCCATCTCAGAGCACATTAAATTACCATCAATTTCTCTATAAAATGCCATTGCATAAAGCAATGAATCATTCTTAACCGTTAACTTTCCACCTCTTACATCCTCTATAATGCCTTTTGCCCATCTTTCAGTTCTAGTTCTTGCATTTTTTCCTTTCCAATACCTAGGACCAATTCCTCCAAAACCATCAACCATTGCACTAAAGTCATCTGCTAAGTTTTTTATTTTAAATTCTGGTAATGGAACTCCAGTCCAACGGCATGCTATTTTACATAAAATATTTTTAACTTCAT
This sequence comes from Clostridium guangxiense, assembly GCF_021043395.1. Classification (GTDB taxonomy): domain Bacteria; phylum Bacillota; class Clostridia; order Clostridiales; family Clostridiaceae; genus Clostridium_S; species Clostridium_S guangxiense. The sequence continues at coordinate 10,575 of NZ_JAJNKE010000004.1, read as the reverse complement.
CAAAAAGCACTATTTTTTTAATACTTTCCCATTCATAAGCAGAGGCTTGTAAAGCTTCAAGCATAAGTTCAGCAAGTTTTTTTTGGTGCTTTTCAGTCATCAAGGACATAAAGAAAAGCTTTCTATGAGTATGTGCCTTTCCATCCATTGTTTGAATTGCGTTCATTCCAAAAAGAGTTTTTTGTATTCGCTTTGGTGCTGCGTCTTTTCGCTGAAATCGTTCCTCATCATAAAAAATTTTTGCAGCTTCCTCACCAGTTATGCAAATTACTTTTTCTCCAAATAGATGGGTTTCGAATATATCACATCTATAGAAATCCATTGTATTTTTAATAAAAGTATATCCTTCATGCAATAAATCAAGAGTATTATCTAGACCTTTATCATGTACGACTTGTTCATCTATTGTCATGGATTTATATTCTCCTTTCCAAAGATATAAAAAATCACTCACTTTTATTTTATATTTAGCGATAATATTAAAATTTTCCCATATTTAAATTTTAATCATTTCACTACGAAAGATAATAAATATTTTTCGTAGTGAAAGTTACTCTTTAAACCAACTCTTTACACTTTGTCTTTAAGAAAATCATCTTTTTCATATGTCATATTTCTTTTTTCTACTTTGTCTTCAACTGCTTCTTCATAGGCAGCTTCTGACTTAACACGCTTTGGTTCTGAATCCTTGTCTTTAGCATTTTGTCTGTTATTCATATTATCACTTCCATTTTTCATTTTTAGACTTCATTTTAGTATTTTTAAATCACAGTATTTTTTATGTGTACATAGTTTGTGATGAAACATCTACGTTGTTGAGCTTTGGAACCGTTTCTTCATCCTTTTTGTCTTTTGTTTTAGCTCTCTCCTGCTCTTTAGCCTTTTCTTTATCAATTATAGTAACCTTGTCTTCACTTTTCATAAAATCTCCCCTTTCTTATTTTATTATTCCTTTTATATATATAAATATTTATTTAAAGTGAATGTTTTAAAAAATATGAAATCCTATTTAAATAAAAAAAGTTATAAAAATACCTTTAAGTATCTTTATAACTTTTAAATTGTTTTAATTATTAAGCAGATAAATTATAAATTTAGTTTTTTCTTCATCACTTAACCCTTCAATCAAATTTATGCCTTCATTCACATTGCTTTTATATTTAATTATAAGATCTTTATATTGAGAACAAACATCTAATTTTTGTTTTGGAGACAAATCTTTTTCTACAATTTCAATACTTTCTGCACTTCCTGGTGCAACTTTAAGTATTTCCTTTTTAACACTATCATTTAACACCTTAAGTTTATTTGATGAAAGCCATCTTTCTACAACTTTATCTGATGCAAGCTTTACTTTTTCTTTGCATTTTTCATCTACCAGCTCATTGAAAAAGTCTCCGGTGTGACTATCTACTTTTACAAAAATAACCTCGATGCCATTTTTCATAAGTTCATTCATCTTATTGTAGTAATTTATTGAAGATTCTTCGCGGCGTTCCCAAAAACCAGTGGCATGATGGCTAATACCCTCATAATCATGGAAAATAACCACCTTCTTTTCTCCGCTTTCTAAAGCATATTTTACAGCCCTTATTGCCGCCTCTAATTCGCCCGCAATTTGTCTTATATTTTTTTTACTTTTATCCTTAGCTGCTGCACTTTCAATGTATTCAACTACATTGTCTCTAACCGCTACTAAGCCATAAGCATATTTCTCAGTCTCAACGTTGTAACTGCCATCCACGTAAATATGTAAACAATCTTTAGGATAGCTTTCTTCAGACTTTTTTAGCATTTTGCTGCCTTCATTTAAATAGGCCTTGGCGCTATCTATATTCTCAAAGCTTTTATATTGAGCACCTTTTACTCCTTTTACGTAGTTTAGACATTCAGCCCAGGTATTAACAATTTTATTTTTTATCTTAATATTATTTTTAGAATCAAAACCTTCTTTTATAGCATAAACTTTTTTGCCCATATAAATTTTTCCCTCCTTAAAACTATAAAAATTATTTAGCCCATTCGTTATTAGCCCATTCTCCCCTATTAAATAATACATCCCTGTAGATTTCAAATTCCTCTTCAACGTGATTTTTTAACTTTTTAACTGATCCTATTTTGGGGGTCAATGATAAATCACTCTTTTGACCCGTTAATACCCATAATATTTTCTTTGTTTGGGGTTTTACTGATAGCTCTTTTTCACCCATTCCATCAGTAAAATATATTAAAAAGTGATCTTTCATTTTATTTTTATTCATATATTCAAATACAGGAGAAAAGCTCGTTCCACCTTTAGTTTCAACTCTCTTTTTTAAATCTCTTTTACTCTTTAATCTATATACTCTTCTTATTCTATTATCACATTCTATTATAGTGACTTCATAGTTATGTTTTGATAATATACTTAAGATTTCTAGTACCGCACTGTCAAATTCACCATCACTCATGCTGCCACTAATATCTATAGCAATGACTATTTGAATAATGTGATTTGAAAGCTGTCCTCTTAAATCATACCTCTCTGGCTGTCTTCTATTTCTTCTAGTTATAGTTTTTTTATATCCATGTGGTAGTGTACCAATAATTCTTTTTAAGTAATCTTGCCAGGATATCTCTGCTTTTCTATTTAAATTCTTTATATATTCATCAACCTTTGCTGGAAGCTTTCCTTTTGCAGAGTTTCTAACAAGTTTTTCAGTTAAGGCATCTATTTGTTCATAATCAAATTTACTTATAGATTCATTCCACAAATTGTGAGAATAAACGACATCAAAATCAGTAAAATTTCCTTTTGAATTTTTACTAGTAATTTTTGCACCCTCACTGCTTATTCTCTTATTTATGCTTTTCTGCAATTTTTCAGCATAGTATTCAGGTAATTTATCATATTCTAAATTCACATTATATGAAAGCTTTACGTTTTCCAAGGTTGCTTCCCACGGTGGGAGATTTTTTATGTATTGATTTATAGAAATATCAAATGCTGTATTTACTGCCACATCACTGTATTTTCTTGATAAAACTTTAAACTGCTTAATATGATTGTACATTATATGATATATTTCATGTTTAATTAAAGCTTGCATCTCTAAAGCAGAGCATTTTAAAAAGATATATGGATTAAAGTATATTATAAAATTAGAAAGCTGTGCTGCACTTTCGCAAGCTGATGCAATATCTATTCTTATTTCTCTTTTTAACTGTATTAGAAAAAGTCCAAAGAAATTGTCTTCTCCATTCATCATATCAAAATTTATTTTTTCAATTAAATTAAAAAACCTTTTTTTAAAACCTTTATTTGCTAAAAGTTCTTCTTTAAGTTCTAGACTTTCACAAAATAAATCCTTTATTTCATCTTCAATATTATTCTTCAAATCCATCAATCCTCTATTCTTCTATATCCTCATACATAGAAAAGAATGATTCAATAAAAATATCATTATTCAAAAAATCTTCATAAAGGTTTTGAGTGAAGTCACTTTTAATACCCTGCATTATACCCATTTTTAAGTCATCAGGATAATAGCTTAAAAATTCAGAAAAGAGACTTATTTCTCTTTCTCTTTCTTGAAGGTTAGTTAAATAAAATAGAACCTTTCTCGCAGTCAAATATAATCTTGAATGGCTTTCCGTTTTAATTCTATTTTTTAATTCATCTGTTATGTAGTCATTTTTAAATATTTCTTCAGGTTTAATAATTGGATTTTTATTTTCTTCAATATAATTTAAAAAGTCTTGAGAAATTGCAGCTCCTACATTTCCTTTAACAACATTATATAAAATACTTAATGACAAAGAACCCTTTTCTTTTAAGTATTCCCTATAAATATTTGAAACTCTAACCCAACTTCTTGGGGTTGGCTTTATTGATTCTTTTGAATTGGGTGCATGTAAATATTCCGGAAAGCTCGCTATAAAATTAATTACATCATCATGTATTCTAGGTTCTCCATTTTCTAATTTCATTCCCCATTTTAGCCATTCATTTACATCTGACTCCATGTAAATCCACACAAATCTATCTTCTTGAGCTTGGTCCATATCCACAACCTGATATTCGCTGTCCTCAAACTCATCATATTTATTTGATGGGTTCATGGCAGCAACTACTACAACATTATCATTAAGTTTATATCCATTAATTTCTCTGTTAAGTATTATATTCATAATTTCCTGCTGCACACTGTGCTCACATCTATTTATTTCGTCAATAAACAGCAGTATTTTTGCATTTGGATCTTTTTCTAAAAGTTCATCTATATAAGCAAATTTAAAATATACAGCATAAGTTGTCCTATTTTTTTCTACTTTTTTTTCATTTATATTAGTATAATATTTTTCCACTGAAGGTAACCCACCAATTTCTCCTTCTTTAAGGAGGTTTCCATCTATATTAATGTAATAATAATTGTAGTCAGCCGCAAACTGCTTTATTAGAGCAGTTTTACCTATTCCACTTTCACCTACAAGTAAAGGTACTGAACCTGAGTTAATTACAAGATGTATACTTTGTAATGCTTCTGTAAATTTCATTTTTGTTCTCCTTACACAGATAATTTTAAGTCAATAAAATACATTTTTGCCTTTTTACTTCCAAATTTATATATAAGTTTTGTCTTATTTATACTTAAAGATTTAAGCCTTAAAAAATCATCAATATACTGTTTATCTATATTTATGTCAGAAACTTTTTCTTTTAATGTTTCTTCTACGATATCTGTATTCTCTAAATTCAAATACTTTATTGAGTTTATATTGTCTTTTATAAAAATGCGTTTCTTTTCATCAGTAATATTACTAATATACATTATGGCTTCAGCATTTTGCCTTACAGCAATTCGCTCCATATCAATACTTGTGTTGTCTATATATGCTATTGCTTTCCAATTCATTTCAACTGCCTTAATTTTTACGCTTTCAAAAGGATTTTTTATATACTGTATAGAATCCCAATCAGATTCTATGGCTAAAAGTTGGAATTCCTCACTTGGATTTTTAACGAATTGAATTGCCCATCCCTTTGTTTTTAAAGCTTCTTTTATAATATTATCTGAAGGATCTTTTATAAGCTTTAATGTATTCCAAGCATTTTTAACACAGTAAATACATATGTCATCATCTGGATTTTCTATTTTTTCTATAAACCATGGATCATTTTTTACATCATTCCATATCTCTTCATTAGATTTACTCTCCCTCATAAACTTACTCCTTCTTCAATAAATAATTATTTTATTTCCACATATCTTTCATTAGATCATCAATTTCATTTTTTTTCTTCTTAGTAGAATTTTTATCTATGAAAATCATTCCTTCTTTTAAAAACAGAACATCTTGTTCCTTGGCCTCCTTAGGAATTAAATTTCGCTCTATGTTGATCATAGTTCTATCTTCTTTTTCACAAACAGCATAATTTCCTTCAAATCTATCTATAACCACTTTCATTAAGCTTATCTCCTTCCACTTCTGTAATCTCCAGGACTACAATTAAAGCTTATATTTTTACCATCGCTAGTGCAAATTATAGTGCCATTTTCATCAGTTCTATATAATGGTATATTCCTACTTTTTAATCTATTTACAGTTTCCTTATGTGGATGCCCATAATCATTTTCTTTTCCACAACTTATAACTGTATACTTAGGATTTACCTTATCAAGAAAATCATTGGAGGTAGAGGTTCGACTTCCATGATGTCCAAGTTTTAATACATCTGCACTTAAATCATAGCCCTTAGATATCATAGCTCTTTCATTTTCAGCCTGCGCATCACCGGTAAAAAGAAATTTTGTACTGCCATAAGTTAATTTAAGTATTATCGAGTATGTATTTAAATCTTTCTTTTCGCTATTAATTGGACCATAAAATGTACAATTTGCATCTTCAAATTTAAAGCTTTCTAAAAGTTCTGGCTCATTTGCTTTTAAATCTTTATTTTTCATAGCCATAAGAACATCCCTAAAGGTTTTTGTTGAAGTACCTACCTTAGGCATATAAAGTTTGCCTATATCAAAATCTTTAATTACTGCATCTGCTCCTCCTATGTGATCCTCATGAGGATGGGTTAAAATAAGATAGTCAATTTTTCTTATATTTTGCTTTTTTAAATATGAAATTAACTTTTCTGTTGAATCGTTAGTCCCTGTATCTATAAGCATATTACTATAATTTTTTTGAACAAGTATGCTGTCTCCTTGGCCTACATCTATATAATGAATTTTTAATTTTTCATTGTATTCATTTGATACACTTTGAGATTTTTCATTAGAAGTTTTAATATTTATACTGCAAGAAGTTAACGTAAATATTAAAACAAAAAGCATTGCAAATATTTTAAAAGTTTTCTTCAAAATTATCAGCCTTTCATATTAAGTATAATCTTATTTTTTAATTATTGACATTAGCTAATACTATAATACATTAATCCTTTCATTAATTTATCTTTAATTGTAGCAAATCATAAATTTATTTTCAATTTAAATGTGTAAGCTTAAGTCTTGAATTTTTAGTAACAATTATTATTTATATTAATAATCTAATATTAGAGCTTTTAAATAGAATACTGGAGGTTGTTACATGAATTATGAAATAATAGATTGTATCGACGGCGGAAGTGAATACTGTCCATGTCATTTAGCTGAAACTGGTGACTGCATACTTTGTTCACAGCTTAAGGGTAAAGATTCCTGTGACTGTACAAACTGGAAGGGTGTTTGTATATATCAAGAATATATGTGGAACGGTAATAAAGCTAGAACTCAAAGGAAAGCATATAGCTGTACTATTGCGAAAAAAGAAAACGTAGATGATAAATTACTTATATTAACAATACTTGCAAAACATAAATTAGTACAGGATTTATCTTCTCCTGGCAGCTATGTATTTTTGAGAAACCCATCAAAAAACTTTTATTATGATGCTCCTATATCCGTAATGGAGGCAAATACAAAAGAAAATTCTCTGAAATTAGCCATAGAGATAAAAGGAATAAAAACTAAAACTATAAATGAACTAAACGAAAAAGATAATATTTTGGTTAGAGGGCCTTATTGGAATGGAGTATTAGGAATAAAGAGCATCAATTCCCTAAAGGATGGGTGCGCATTAATTGTGGCAAGAGGCATAGGAGAAGCCCCTATGGTTCCTGTTATGAAAAAACTTTATTCAAATGGCAACAAAATACTAATAATAATTGATAGTGCTAATATAAACGATAATTTTGTAAAAGAATACCTTGAAAAATGCGATGCCGAAATCTTCTACTGTAACATGCTTACTAAAGGAGAGCTCCCCTATGAGTTTTCTACTCTTTTATCAGAATGTATAAAAAATAAAAAAGTCAATCTAATTCATATATCAGGTCCAGACATACTAATAAATAGAGTTTTAAACAAAATAGATGACGACATAAAGGTTTCTTCTTGCAATAATGCCAAAATGTGCTGCAGTGAGGGAGTGTGTGGAACATGCGGTGTACGTTATAGCGGGCATAAATTAAAAAAACTTTGCAAGGTTCAGATAGATCCTAGATATTTATTTAAGGATAGAAGATATGTTTAGAAAGCTTAAAATAATTGATGCATTTTTTGTATAAGTTGGATTTTATGTTAGTGAAGGGTTTTAACTTGCCTTGCTTGTTAAAAGCCTTCACTTTTTAACTAATAAATATAAAATATTACTCGTAAAATTTTGAAACTTATATTTTTAAACGTTTAGCTTATTTATATATCATAATTAGAGCATACTTTCTACTATTAAAGAGGTTCCCTGTCCCCCACCTATACATAAAGTGGCAAGACCTTTCTTAGCATTTCTATTTTTCATTGCATACAAGAGGGTGACTAGTATTCTTGCTCCAGATGCTCCAATTGGATGACCTAAAGCAGTTGTTCCGCCATTTACATTTACCTTGCTCATATCAAATTTCAAGTCTCTTGCTACAGCCACACATTGTGCAACAAAGGCTTCGTTTGCTTCTATAAGATCTAAATCATCTACGGTTAAATTAGCTTTTTCTAGTGCCTCTTTGGTTGAATAAAATGGTGCATAGCCCATTATAGCAGGATCTAAACCAACTGATGCATAAGATATTATTTTAGCTAATGGTTTAATTCCTAATTCTTTTGCTTTATCGGCACTCATAACAACTAATGCTGCAGCACCATCATTTAAACCAGAAGCATTACCAGCAGTAACAGTTCCAGCCTTTTTAAATGCAGGCTTTAGCTTTGTAAGATTTTCAAGAGTAGTTCCAAATCTAGGCTGTTCATCTGTATCAACTACAATTTCTCCTTTTCTAGTTTTTACAGTAACTGGCACTATTTCTTCTTTAAATATCCCATTCTTTATGGATTTTTCCGCTTTTTGTTGTGATTCTAATGCAAATTTATCCTGTTCTTCTCTTGATATTTTCCATTGTTCAGCAATATTCTCAGCTGTTATTCCCATATGATAATCATTAAAAGCATCCCATAATCCATCCTTAACCATTTCATCTACTAACTTAACGTCACCCATTTTGTTTCCCCATCTTGCAGTTTCAACTAAATATGGAGCTCTACTCATATTCTCCATTCCACCAGCAATAACTACATCTACATCTTCTGCTTTAATCATTTGAGCTGCTAAGCTTACAGCTCTTAACCCCGAACCGCAAACCTTGTTAATTGTAAAAGCAGGAATGTGTATTGGTAATTCAGCCTTTACAGCCGCTTGCCTTGCAGTATTTTGTCCAAGCCCTGCTTGAAGAACATTTCCAAAAACAACTTCATTTACATCTGATGGTTTTATTCCTGCTCTCTTTACTGCTTCTTTCATTACTAGTGCCCCAAGTTCAACTGCTGTTACATCCTTGAACGCTTTCCCAAATGATCCTATAGGTGTTCTTGCCGCACCTGCTATTACTACTTCTCTCATATTTTTCCTCCTTAGTATTAATTAATTTTATCAAATTTTAGTTTTTTCGTATTACCGTATTTTATACATTGCAAAAATTTAAAGTTATAAAAGTTGGAACAAAAATATATGTTTAAAATATCATAATAATAAGTGACATCTATTAATAAACAATTAATATTTATGGGGGTAATTTTTGTATGAAGGTAATTATTATTGGAGCTGGATGGGCAGGTAGTGCTGCTGCAATTACAGCAAAAAAAGCTGGTGCAGACGTAACAATATATGAAAAAACAGATATGGTTTTAGGGCTCGGCAATGTTGGTGGAATTATGAGAAACAATGGGCGTTTTACTGCTGCTGAAGAACTTATAGCTTTAGGCGCTGGTGATTTAATAAACATAACAGATGCTGATTCAAGACATAAAAATATAGATTTTCCTGGTCACAAGCATGCCTGGCTTTATGATGTAAATATAATAGAAGCAGATATAAGAAATTATCTTATCAATATGGGAATAAAAATAAATTTAGTTAAAAGAGTTGTAGACATTAAAAAAAGTGGCAAAACCATAAAAGGAATTTTTCTATCAGATGGTACTTATGTTGAAGGAGATGTTTTTATTGAAGCTACAGGCTCTACGGGACCAATGGGCAATTGTTTGAGATATGGTAATGGTTGTTCTATGTGTGTATTAAGATGTCCTTCTTTTGGCCCACGTATAAGCCTAAGTCAAAGAGCTGGAATTGATGATATCAAAGGTGAAAGAGAAGACGGCTCCTTTGGTGCTTTTAGTGGTTCATGCAAACTTGCAAAAGAAAGCTTATCTCCAGATATTGTAAAGGAACTTGACGATAAAGGTGTGGTTGTTCTTAAAATTCCACCTGAAGATATTAATCTTGATAAATTAAAGCTTAAAGTATGTCAGCAGTACGCTCTTAAAGAATTCGCTGAGAACGTAATACTTCTTGATACAGGACATGCAAAGCTTATGACTTCTTTTTATCCTCTAGAAAAATTGAGAAAAATACCTGGGCTTGAAAAAGTTAAATATGTAGATCCTTATGCAGGTGGAAAAGGAAATTCTATAAGATATTTATCTGTTGCACCTAGAACAGATGACATGAGGGTTAAAGGATTAGATAATTTATTTTGCGGTGGAGAGAAAAGCGGACTTTTCGTAGGTCATACTGAAGCCATTTGCACTGGAAGTCTTGCTGGATGTAATGCCGTAAGACATGTATTAAATATGCCTCAATTAATCTTGCCAAAGCAAACTGCAATTGGAGATATTATTTCTTATGCAAATTATAAACTTTTAACGGAAGATGGCATAAAAACTAGATATACCTTTGCAGGTTCAGAATACTTTAAGAGGATGCAGGAAACTGGCTTGTATACAACAGATATAGATAAAATAAAAACTAGAATAGAAAACTTAGGTTTAACAGGTATATTTGACAAGAAATTAGTTTAAATAAAAGTTTTAAAAAAATGGGGCTGTCGTACTAAATATAAAAAATTGCAAACTAATTAAAGTGAAGGGTTTGACATAGCTTTGCTTGTCAAAGGTGAAGGGTTTTGCCACGGCAAAAGGTTAATCATGACCACCGGCTAAGCCGGTGGTTTGCTCAGCCCTGTAAGGGCATATTACTGGCTGGGCTAAAAGCCCTCTG
>NZ_JAJNKE010000039.1 GCF_021043395.1 Clostridium guangxiense | reverse complement strand
ACATATAAACACATCCTTCTCTTATCTATATTTTAATGTGTTCGGTCTTTCGTGTCTACAATATTATACTAGCACCATAATGCTGAAGGAACTATTTAAAAAAATTCTAATAAATCTTAACTTAAGAATCATAAAATACTTAGAGTTTTAAATCTGTTTGAGCTTTGCGAGTTATTGAAAACTCTTAGAATTTTATGATTTTTAAGTCTTAGATTTATAGAGCTTTTTTAATGTGACGAGGCATTATTACTTCGCATTAAGTTCATTCCAGTATCCTTTATTAGCTTCAATTAAATCCTTTAACAATTCTTTAGCAACATCAGTATTTACAACAGTACGATTTAGTACTAGCGCCTGTAATGCTTTTTGATAGCTGCCCTCTAAGCAGGCATCTACTGCTAACTTTTCATATGCATACTGATTTTCCATAAGTCCTTTATAAAAAGTTGGTATGCTTCCTACAGCTAATGGTTCAACTCCATTACTTCCAACGCGGCATGGAACTTCAACCATCATACCAGATGAAACATTCTCAATAGCTCCCTTATTTTCTGTAATTGTTAAGAAAATTTCATTTGTATTATTAGCAATCGCTGTTGCTAAATCTACTATATACTCAGCATGACATCCTACATCACTAGTAATCTCATACTTAGTGCCGCGCATTTTTCCCAATGATATAATCTTATTCATCCTATCATAAGTTTCTTTTTCATTCCCATCCATTACTTCATTAGCTCTTGTATATTCTGGGTTTTCTTTTTTTGCCATCTTAGCTGGATATAAATAATATTGTAAATACGTGTTTGGTAAATATTCATCATAATCATTTATCATCTGGCTCATAAATTCAAAAGTTGATTTCCATGATTTTTCCTGGAAAAGTGGCTCTGTTTGTACATCTACCGGGGTCTTGAGTATTTCTCTCAGCTTAGGTAAATAATCTTTTCCTGTCTTCTTGTCCAAAACATGCGTAAACCATCCAAAATGATTAAGTCCAAAATATCTTGGTTCTAAGTCTCTTCTACCTACTCCAAGTACACTTGCATAAATCTCCATAATTGCAATTGGCATATCACAAATATTAATAATGCGATAATCGTTAGGAAATACTCTTTTCGTTGCTTCTGCAACAATTGCAGCGGGATTAGAGTAATTTAAAATCCAGCATTCTTTGGAGTAAGTTCTAATATCCCTTACTAAATCTATAACAGCTGGAACACTTCTTAAACCATATGCAAATCCTCCAGCTCCACAAGTTTCCTGACCAAGGCAGCCATGCTTAAGTGAAATTTTTTCATCTTTTTCACGCATCTTTAATCTTCCTGCACGAATTTGCATAAGAGCAAAATCTATATCCTCGAATGCTTCTTTCTTATCAGTAGTCCATACTATTTCCTCTAACTCTGGATAATACTCTTTAAATAGTATTTTTGCATACTCACCAACTACCTCTTGACGTTCACTCTCAATATCATATAGTACAATTTTTCTCAAAGGGAATCTTTCCTTTTGATTACATAACATTGCAAGCATATCTGGTGTATAACGACTTGCTCCACCAACTATACAAATTGAATATTTTTTCATTTTACATCGCTCCTTTTTTTGTGTTTAATAAATCAACAAGCTTTTCCTTTGAATCTTCTACAGTCATTCCAATGATAATTTGTACATTGTTTCCTTTAATAACAACACCTTTTTGCTTACCTTTACTTATTATTTCTTTATTTACCTTACTAACATCCTCTACATCAATTCTTAAGCGTGTAAAGCAGTTATTTACCTCTACAATATTATGAACTCCACCTAAACCTTCAATAAATAGTTCAGAATCTTGGTCACCACTGCCACTTTCTAAAGCAGCGCTGCCATCTGCTTGAATGTTAATTTTACTGTCAAAAGTTTCTTCTCTACCAGGTGTCTTAATGTCTAATTTTCTGATTAAGAAAACGAATACAAAATACCATACTACTGCCATTATAATTCCCACTATAAAGAAGATATATATTTTTGAAAGCTTTGGACTTATTACGGAGTTACAAACTATTGTATCCAATAATCCGTAAATTGAATATGTCCTTGAACCTAGTATCCATAGAAGCATTTCTGAAAAACCAGTAAGTAAACCATGTACTAGCCAAAGCAAAGGTGATATGAAAAGAAATGAAAAATCAAGAGGTTCTGTAATACCTGCTACCATTGCAACGAAAAGTGATGGAATAAGTAATCCCCTTACAGCTTTTTTATTTTGTGGTTTTGCAGTTTTTATCATAGCAAGAACAATACCTGCACTTGCAAAGATTTTTGCAAATCCAAAGGTTGCAAATCTTATTGATGGATCAATTGCTGTTAAATGAGCACTATTACCCATTTCAGCGTAAAAAATGTTAACCGCTCCTTGTGCAGCTTTACCAGCGACATTTAAAGTTCCACCAATTCCAGTGAAGCAAAACGGCATCCATAATAAATGATGTAAACCGGTTGGTATTAAAAATCTATTACCGAATGCATATACGAATACACCAAATGCACCTGCACTCTTCATAAATCCAGATAGTGCATTAATTCCATAATTTACTACAGGCCATACATAACTAAGCACAATTGCTAATATTAAAGTAACTGGAATCATAACTATAAACACAAATCTTGATCCACCATATACTCTAAACATATCCCCAAATTGTACATCAGATAACTTGTTAAATACATACCCAGTAATACATCCTAGTATTATTCCTAAGAAAACATTCATATCTACTACTTGAAATCCCAAAACAGTATTTTGTCCTGTTCCAAATAAGCCCATAGCCCCCGGCTTAGCTAGCATATTTTGTGATGTAAGCCAAGCATTATTACTTGCTAAAAACATGATATAAACGATTAAACTAATGATAGCTGCATCAACTTTTTTCTTCTTTGCAAATGCTGTTGTAAGTCCAACACAAAAGATAATAGAAAGATTATTTAGCATAGCATCCATCATCTTTTTTAAAAGCATACCAATAAAAACTATAAATGATGGCATAAAACCAAGCTGCATAATAACAGCTACCGCAAGAGCAATTCCCATAACTGTTAAAAACATAACTGGTTGTACTGCAGCTTGTGAAAATTTTTGACCTAATAATAATAATTTTTCCCTCATGATTAGTACCTCCTCCTTTTATTTATTTACAATATACCCTAGTTTATTCTCACTAGCAATACAGTTTCCATCGTTATGAAAATGTTTACCCAAAGTGAAAAAGTTCACTCTAAAAACAGACATAAAAAAAACTGATAGCAAGGATTATCACAAACTTTTTTGCATATTAATCCGTATTATCAGTTATTTTTATTTATATATTCCCTTAATCTTCTTTTTCAGATAAATATCTTTTAGAATATTCACTTAGCGCTAATTCTATCAAAATTATAAGGTTAGCAGTAAATAAATTTGGCAAGTAATGCTCCCTATCTGATTTTATACCAGCTATCTCCAGTGTCACATGAGATATTTTTGCCAGCGGTGAATCTTTACTAGCAGTAAAAGCTATCACTTTAAAATTATTTCTAATGGCCTCGTTAACCTTTTCAATAATCTCAGCCCTATATCCTGAATAAGAAAAAAACAAGTATAACCCAGATTTGTTATTTTTAAAAGCTTCATAATGATAACTACTAGCTGCATCAAATCCAAATATCAACAGCTTTTGTAGATAATATTCTCTAGCACTATCACAAACCCCTAACGAATCCAAATATATCTTTTTATCTTTAAATTCCCTTAATGCCTCTACAAGTATATTAATATCATCCTTTAAGTGCTCATTAACACCTATGCCGCCGCTGTTACTAGAAAAATCTAATTTTAATGAGTTATTAGCAGCAGCAAGAATAGTATAATACATTTCGCTGTATCCACTATATCCGAGTTTTTTTGATAACTTTACTATTGCTGCTTTTGAAACAAAACACTCCTTTGCTATTATATCTATCCCAACTTTTTCATTTTTATTAATATAATTTTGTACTTTGTTTAAAATTATTTTTTCAAGTTCTGTTAACACTACATTATTCCCCATTTATAAACACCCTCTGTTCATAAAATGCATTTTCTATTAGTATACCATTACAGTAGCATTTAATCTATATTCTGATAACCAAGTGCTTCTCCAGCAATTAAAATGCTGACTAAAAACAATATTTAATTAGTATATGGTGATTCAAAAATAGACTTATGGTAGAAATATCAAACAAAGTCTTACAAAATAGCGGAAAAGTTAATTGATAAAAAACCTATTGCATTAATAGCCTTAGTCCTGCAATGTCATTATTTAAACAATTGGTTAGTGAAAGTTTTAACTGAATTGATATAAGCATAAAATGTAACCTTACCATTATTCATTATCTTTATGTCGATTCCACAATTTCATAGTTGGAACCAAAGTTTTGAGTAAATCAACACCACTTTTATTGCTAATTGTTTTGTCAATTAACCCGTCTAGTAATTTGTTATCTAATTTATTAACAAATGAATCCAATTCATCATTACTCAAATTCTCGAAAAATCTTCTTAAAACAAGGGAATTATTGTAGTTTTTAAATAGAGGTTTTACTAGCTTCTCATATTTGCCTAGACCACATAAATCATTGGCTGCATAAATACCAGTTAATATTGATGCAAACTGTCCAAATCCAAGCCCAGGTGAAATCGTGCCGAAGCAATTTCCAACAAAATAAGTATTGTCGATAAAGGGCTTACCGCATATGCCCATCATATATCTTGTAATTTCAAATCTATCTGTCACAATAAGATCTTGGTCTAATTTACTACATGCTTTATTATAAAATGTTTCCCACATCTCATTTATATCTAGTTTTATATTACTTGGATAATCAGGATAAGCAATAACTAAATTAGCTTCCTCTTCTGAAAAAGGTATAAGCCATGCATACCCTTTGGGAATTACATCGTAATCAAACCATGCATAAGCAATATCGGTAAAAAATTGCCCTGTAACTGTTACCCCTTTAATTGTACAAGTGAGATCGCATTTATAATTTCCCAATTTAGTTGCATATGCTCCATCTCCTGGTGCCAATATTACATATTCAAAATCCTTGCACAGTTGCTCATACTCATAAGTAGAGTTAAAGATTATCTTAGAGGTTACTTGCTTTTCCAATTGACATTCGTATGAATCTTTATGTCTTCCTCTAATATTTACATATCCAATATTACCATCAATACTCCCTACACTATTTTGAGAATAAACGAACAATTTATTAATCGTATCTGTAGGCACTAACGGTATATCGAATTTTTCTTTCAAGTATTTTAATTCATCTTTAACAGGTCTATTCAATATGCTAAATGTAGCCTCACCATTAACAAATCTATCTCCAACACAGTTTCTTTTTTCAAAAATCGTAGGCTTGATACCGTACTTTTCTAAAGTTATCGCACAAGAAAGACCAGACAAACCTGCACCCATAATTGCAATGTCCATACAAACACCTCCAATTATAGGCTTTTATTATTATACAGTTTTTATTCATAATGTATTTTTATTTAAAATTCTTCATATACTTTTGGATCTTGAGCATTTTGTTCTTCCATAGAAGCTGTAACTCCTAATATAAAGGTGCAAAATTCTGGATTAGTATTGAAAAACTCAAGATGTCCATTGATTGCATCTGTTTATTTCCTTTAATTAAAAGATGAAAAAAATGCTCAGACAATTGAAATATCTAAGCATTTTACAATTTTTCAACCAAGATTTATTAGGACTTTTTTAAATCGTTCCTTCAGCATTGTTACTTCGCTCCCACGGTAGTTCAAGGAAAAAATTAAGTTTGAAAGTTTTTCATAGTGAAGCGGAGAAAAACTAACCTTAACTTGTCACTTGTCCTTTGTCACTGTTTTTCAGTTCACAATTTGAATACTTTGTAAAACTATAAGTCTCCTAGTGTCGCTACCATAACTGCTTTTATAGTGTGAAGTCTATTTTCTGCTTCGTCAAATACCATTGAATATTCACTTTCAAATACTTCATCTGTAACTTCAAAAGGTTCAATTTCAAATTTATCATAAACCTCTTGTGCATCTTTGGTATTTAAATCATGGAATGATGGCAAACAATGTGTAAACTTCACATTTGGATTCTTAGTCTTCTTTATGAGTTCCATATTTATTTGGTAAGGTTTTAAAATACTGAGTCTCTCTTTCCATATGTCATCATCTTCCCCCATGGATACCCATATATCATTATATAAAACATCTGCATTTAATACAGCTTCATCTACATTATCAGTTATTGTTATGTTTGCACCTGTTTCTTTCGCAATATCCATACACTTTTCAACAAGGTCTTTGGCCGGATAAAGCTTTTTGGGCGCTGTAATTACAAAGTTCATACCCATTTTTGCAGCACCAATCATAAGTGCATTTGCAACATTGTTTCTTCCGTCACCGCAATATACTAATTTCACTTCATTTAATGGTTTATTAACGTTCTCCTTTATTGTAAGAAAATTTGCAAGAGTTTGAGTTGGATGATCAGTATCCGTTAATCCGTTCCACACAGGTACTCCAGAATACTTTGCTAGAATTTCAACATTTTCTTGCTCAAATCCTCTATACTCTATCCCATCGAACATTCTTCCGAGAACTCTTGCACTATCTTTTATAGATTCTTTTTTTCCTATAGGACTTCCTACTGAACCTATATAAACAGGATGTGCTCCCTGATCATAAGCAGAAATTTCAAATGAGCATCTTGTTCTAGTAGAATCTTTCTCAAATATAAGTGCTACGCTTTTGCCTTTTAAATATTGTTTTTCACAACCATTATACTTATCTTCCTTTAGTTTTTTAGCAAGCTTTAAAAGATAATCTATTTCTTCCGGACTATAATCTAAAAGTGTTAAAAAACTTTTATTTTTCAGACTAACCATAGAAAAACCCCCTATTTATTTTACTACTATGTTATAATTATTCATCTATATGAATAATTATAACACTATATGCATAAAAATTCAATAGTATTCAATAAAAAAGACACATGTTTTCATGTGCCTCCTTATAAATATACCATTATACTGCTTTGCGCCAATAGTGTTTATTACCCCTGAAAGATTATTTATACTATTAGTTAAATTTTCAAGCTTGCTTTCAATTCTAACAAGAAGATATATTGATACAGCTATTGGAAATCCAACATTGCCTATTAATCCAACAAGATTATCCATATTAACACTTCCCTTCAATAGGGAAATATGCTTAAATTAGGCTATGTTCTAAAAACTGTTGATAAAAATTTATATCATTAATATCAATATTCTTCTAAATAAAGCCTAAAATATTACTCACCATATTCATCAATAATTTTTTCAGCTATATTTTTTATAACACTAGCTTGTGCCACAAGATTCATTACAATTAAAAATACTAGGATTCTTTCTTCATCCTTTGAGTCAAGATTAAATTTTTTTATAATTTCCATTAGCTTAGTATTATTTAAATGCTGATCCTTAAGCATAGTCTCAAAATAACTGTTTTGAACATCAGAAAATACTTCATAGGCTTGTTCCCATGATATTATATCGTCACTTCTATCATTTATATCGTTAAACGCAAGGCTAAAAACCTTCTTAATTTCATCAGTTGTAAGGACTGGTCTCATATAGCTTAAAAGCAATAATTGTGCAATATGGTCTTTAGTGTAACCTTTCTTCTTTCCATCCTGAGGCTTAGATATAACACAGCCCTTTATATAATTTTGCACTATATTTTTGGTGTATTTTTCATTTTCAAACTTATCATTTAAAAAATCAATGACTTGAGATAAAAATAAATCAAGTTTAGGTAGTTCATCATAGCTTATAGTACTATTTTTTGATATTTGTTCAGCTAATTTCTTCATAGTATCCATATAAGATTTATTGGCCATCCTATTTCGCCTCCTTTATTACAATTCTCATAATTACATTATAAGTTATACATAACCTTATTACAAGTTATTTTTACCCATAATTATAGAAAGTCAAAGAAAAAATGAGCTATATTAAGATTATATCATAGTTTTTAGGACAAGCAGTTTCCCTTATTGCTAAATGAGTTTATATTTATATTGTAATATAGTATTAAATATCATATAATAAATACATACTTTGAAATTACAGATAATAATTTAATAATGTATGTAATTTAATATATAATAATTATATATTAGATTTAGGGGGTGTTTAAAATTAAACACAAGAAAATTATATTATCCTTTTTAATATTCTTTGTTTTTATTTTAGTAAATGTAGTAAATCCAAATTCCATTTACTTTAAATCAACTGAAAAATATGGAACAGTATATGCAACTCCAAGAGGAGGCTTTCACTCTGGAAGTTTTAGCAGCAGTCACTCGAGCTCAAGTGGAGGATTTAAATCAGGAAGCTTTAGTAATTCTTCAAAAAGCTCTAGTTCAAAATCATATAATAGTGGTTCAGGTACCAAAAACTACAGTTCAGGCAGCAGTTGGCAATCGACAAAAAGAAGTTATATTCCAATACCTATCCCAATACCCTTTGGCCACAGCAGCTATATGGGTAGAAGTTATTACTATGGAGGCAGCTTAATATCTCATGTATTAAAGTTTATATTATTAATAATAGTTGTAATTTTTATATATAACTATTTAAAGAGACGTAGAAGATAATGGATATAGTAAATAATATGTTGCTTCTAGAATTGAAGTTACATATTTAAAGTAAATTTAATTTCACAATAATGTAATCGAAAATAAATTAATTAGGAGGATACAATTATGGGAGTTTTTAAAAGATTATCAAACATGATGAGGGCAAAGGTCAACAATAGTTTAGACGAAATGGAGAATCCAATAGAATTACTTGATCAAAAGATAAGAGATATGGAGGAAAGTCTCAATAAAGCAAAAGTTTCTTCTGCACAAATTCTTGGAAATGTTCACGAGATTGAAAAGAAAATGGAAAGAGCAAAATTAGAATCATCAGATTTTGATGCTAAAGTAAAACTTGCAGTACAAAAAGGCAATGATGAGCTTGCAAAAAAAGCACTTCAAAAAAAATTAGATGCTGATAAACAGTATGAATCTCTTTCAAAAAGCTATGAAGATGCATCTAAAAAAGCTACAATGATAAAAGAAAAATTAAGAGATTTGGAAGAAGAAATTGAAAAGACTAGAGCTTATAGAGATGAGGCTGCCGCAAGATATAATAATGCAGAAGCCACTAAACAAGTAAATGAAGTTCTTTCAAATGTAGATGCAGGTTCAAACAAAATAAATCTTGACGACATAGAAAGAAAGATTGAAAAGAAAGAAGCTCTTGCTGAAGGACTCGGAGACTTACAACAAGATACATCTTTAGATAAAGAATTTGAGGAATTAGAATCTGTAAATCTTGATGATGAACTTGCAAAATACAAAAATACCAACAAATAAAAAGATTATGTTTTAAATAAGTGTAAATATCAACACTTATTTAAAACATAACCTTAAATTAAAATAGTGGGGGTCTTCTATGAGTAAAACAGAAGAATTTATATCAAAAGAAAAAGAATTTTACGGAAAAATCTATTCAAACATTGCTTTTGCTATAGATGATATTTCCGGCATAATTGATGAAAAAGACTTTAAAAATAGAAAATATACATCAAAACAGCCTATCCTTGATAAGTATATAGAGCTTCTAAATTCAGCAGAGTCTGAAAACAAAAATAAAAATAAGGGTTTCTTTAAAAATCTATTTAAAGATGATAAATATATAACTTTACTTGAAGGATATAAAGCTGATCACAGAAATGAACTAAATCAACTTGAAGACTGCTGTAATTGTCAATGCTTAAAATGTACTGCGGAATGTAAATTTGACAGCTGCAATAGATGCAGTGATAGAGGAATAGTAGCTTATTGTGATCATTCAAGAACAAATGTAGTAACATACAAAAATAGAATTTTAAATCTAGTAAATAACGACACTGGTATGGAAGATAGATATAATGTACTTGCTGTAGTTCAAGATGCATTAAATGACAAAAGATATATATTAATAGAAAGCATATCAAATTCTGAAAGATTTATACTATATTATTATCCTGGAATAAGGGAAGATTCGTATAGTGAAATAACAAATGAAGAAGACTTCAATTTTGCTGCTGAAGCTTATGATAATCTTTAGAATTGGTGCACAGTTTACAATACACAATTAATAAATCTGATTCTGTTGCTAAAAACTCTAATATTAACAACAGGATCAGAAATATAATAATTTCTATATTATGTATTGGTAAATCCATTATCTCAATTCCATTTGTTATATACAATTCTTAGAACCATTTGAGTATTTGGTCATATTTAAAGTTATCCACAAAAGTCACGATTTTGTCCACAGAAATTGTTAATAACTATTGGGGAAAACTAAACATTTTCATATATGATTTAAACCTATCCATAGTTTTTATACACATAATCAACATTATTCACATTTAAGTTATCAACTATTACATTTTTTATTTCTTTGTTCTAAATAAATGTCGATTTTTATAATTCTTTAAAACAAAACATTCTTTGGTGCTATTTAATATAATTTTCATATTCAATAAACATAGATTTTATAAAATCTCTATACTCATTTTTTTCATTTTCAACATCAAGATACATTTTTGTAGCATATACATCACAAAATGATGCTATAATTAAATACGGTGACTTTTCTTTAAATTCATCAAAAAAATTGTAAAACTCATTTTTATAATCCTTAGTATTTTTCTTAAATATGCTTAATGGATACATGTGATTTTTAACTATGCAACATACAAGTTCTTTGCCAACGGTTGAAAATCCTAAATTATCGCAAACTTTTGTGATTATATTAAATCCAGCTATATCATGTCCCTTAAAACTTATCTTGTCACCATCTTTTTTATAACTTTCGTATTTTCCTATATCATGAACAAATATGCCAAAAGCTAAATAATCTAAAGCATCGTAGTCTCCACTATTCCTCTTTAAACTATCTAAATTAACACCTTCGATTTTAAGATATCCTTTTTGTATATCCTTAAAAACATGATATGCAGTATTCATATGCGTAAAAGCATCTACTGCATGATATCTACATTTACCAATCTTTTTAAGCTCATCTACATATGGAATTAATTCTTTAAGCACGTAAAATTGATCTGCAAGCTCAAAAAAAACTCCACCTTCATCATTGTGTATTGTACTCATTACCTCACTTTCAATTAGGTTTGGAGAACAATTAAGTATATTATTTGCCTGATTTCTTATATTAACTTCAGTATATGCGCTAAAATGCATTCCATATTTTATATAAAATCGTATTGCCCTAAGTATCCTTATTGGATCATTTTTTATGCTTTCATTATTGACTTCTTGTATTATTCTTCTTTTAATATGGAGTCTTCCTTTAAATGGATCAATAATTTGGTTATTTTTAAGATTAATGCATATTGAGTCCATAGTAAAATCCCTACTAGCT
Source organism: Clostridium guangxiense (assembly GCF_021043395.1). Taxonomy (GTDB): domain Bacteria; phylum Bacillota; class Clostridia; order Clostridiales; family Clostridiaceae; genus Clostridium_S; species Clostridium_S guangxiense. Next base: position 26,089 of record NZ_JAJNKE010000039.1, on the reverse strand, counting down.
AAATCATCCTCTATCGTATTTCCTTTCGCTTTTTTTATATTCAATATTTTACCTTCATAAGTCATTTTATATTCTTTAAGATTATTGTCAAATGAAAGGATTACATAACCTTTAGCTTTAAGTTTTTCTATGAATTCTTCTATATTATTTTTTATTATTATATCTAAATTTTTAGGTTCATATTTTACTCCTATAAGTTTATCCCTTATATATCCTCCGACCATATATACATCTAAGTGTAAAACTTCTGCAATAGCTTTTATATCTTTTATAACTTTCATCAAATCTACCACCTCAGAATAATTATATCATATCTTATAAAGTTATATTTTAATCATGCTTGACAAGATTTTATAAACAAATTTTATATGTTCGACATTTTAATTGTGTAAATCCATATTATTACTATTTTATATTTTCCAATTTATATTACAATAATTTCCTGGAAATTATATTATAATTTCAACTTAATCTAGTTAAACTTTTACCTTTACATTGATATTTCTAGTTTTGTGGACATGGTAAATACTTGAATTTAATCAAAAAAACCATTGACTTTTGAATTATATGGTAGTATATTAACTTTAGATGGAATTTAATAAAAAAAATGTAACTATATTAAATTTTAATATTGACTTTTAATGTAATATTTGTTATTATTTAATTGTAGTATTTGTCGAATGATGTAATTTAAGGAGGATAAAAAATGAAATCAACAGGAGTAGTAAGAAGAGTAGATGAGTTAGGCAGAATAGTAATCCCTATAGAATTAAGAAGAACTTTAAATATAGCTGAAAAAGATGCCTTAGAAATTTATGTTGATGGGGAACAAATTATTTTAAAGAAATATGAACCTGCTTGTATATTCTGCGGTGATGCAAAAGATGTAGTAAATTATAAAGGAAAAAATATTTGTAAAAATTGCCTTCAAGAATTAAAAGAAGGAAGATAAATAGATTTCTAGTAAAAAAACAGCATAGCTTGTCTATGTTGTTTTTTTATATTTCTATATATTTACTCAAAGGACAAAATACAATGAAAGATGATTTTTCTCCGCTACCGCTGCAAAAAATCTTAAACTTAATGCTTGCACATGGCGTAAAATATAGTATTCAGCGCAGCTTACACTAATAAGTTCTAAGATTTACCTGAGTAAAATCAAAGATAAATCCACCTTCACTGTGAATTGTGCACTGCTTCAAATTCTCATTTCTACAAAGATTCACACCTAAAATTCCGTAGGTACGGAGGAATTTTTTCCTTGTACTACCGTGTGAGCGAAGTAACAATGCTGAAGGGACGATTTAAAAAAATCCTAATAAATCTTGGTTCAAAAATCATAAAATACTTAGATATTTCAATCTGTCTGACCATCTTTTCAGCGAGTAAACATGCACGGGGCATGGGCTTACGCCCAAACCCCGCATATGTGTATGCAACGAAGTATTGTTACTTCGCATTATTTTATTATACGTCTAGCAGCACAATATGATCTTAATGGCATTATTCTTACATTTGCCCCAGTATGAGGTGCTTCAATAAAAGTATTATCACCAGCATATATACCAACATGTCCAGGACCATCAGAAGCTGGTTCAAAGAACAAAAGATCTCCAGGTTCAAGATCACCCGTAACAGGAGAACCACAACCAACCTGTGCTTCACTTGTTCTTGGTAAACTTATTCCAAATTGAGCATATACATATTGGACAAGTCCTGAACAATCGAATCCAGATGGACTTTCTCCTCCCCATACATATGGAACTCCAACAAATTGGCTAGCATATTTTACAATAGCTAGTCCACTAGCCGAACTAGAAGGGCTCGGATTCACAGTTGGATTTGTAATTTTATTTACACTGCTGCTTCCAGAACTGCTACCAGAACTTGTTGATACATTTAATGCCTGCAGCTTTTTCTTTTCAGCATCCATTGCACTTTGTATTTTTTCCATATCTGCCTTATGGTTATTCTCCTCAGCTTTTTCACTAGCCATAAGCTTATTTTGCTCTGCTTTCTTAGAATTTAAAGCATTTAATTTACTCCTATTTTCACTTTGTAATTTTTCAAGTTTAAAATTATCAGCCTCAAGTGTTTTTTTCTGGTTATCAATACTTTGTTTTTGTTTATTAATATTATCTATAATGTTAGTATCATACTGAATTAAATTTTTAACATTTTCAACATTATCTATAAGATCGCTAAAAGTTTTTGAATTTAAGATAACCTCAATATACTGCATATCAGTATTACTTATATACATCGCTTTAACTCTCTGCCTATAAATGCTTTGCTCTTCTTCAATTTGCTCTTGTGCTTCATTCAGTTTTTGCTGCTCATCAGATATTTTTGCTTTACTTTCAGATATCTTGTTATTTGTACTTGATATATCGTTATTTATCTTTCCAATTTCATTATCAATAACTGAAATTTTATCTTCTATCTCTTGTACACCCTTGAGAGCATTTTCATACTGCTGTAAGCTGCTGCTATATTGTTGTTGAAGAGGTGCAGCCAAGGTATTGCTTGTACAAGATAGTGTTACTCCTAAAGCAACAAATACACTTACTAATTTCTTATGCATGCTATCATTCCTTCTTAAAAGTTTATATTTTTATAAAACATAAAAAAGGGCACTTTTATGCCCTTAAAAACCATATTTACTTATATTATACTCTTTGTTATAGCCTTTTTGCAATACTATAGCCTCTAACAGAAACAATTCTAACATTAGCTCCTGTATGTGGTGCTTCAATCATTTGTCCATTTCCAGCGTATATAGCTACATGATCCGGAGCTGTTGTTGAACCAAAGAATAACAAATCGCCTGGTTGTAAAGCTCCTGTTACTGTAGTACCATATTTAACCTGAGCTCCTGTATAATGTGGAAGGCTTACTCCAATTTGAGCGTAACAATACATTACAAGTCCAGAGCAATCAAATCCAGAAGGACTTGCGCCTCCATATACATATGGAATTCCTATGTATCTAGCTGCAATACCAACTACTCCTCCAGCACTAACATTAACATGTTGACCTCTATCCTGTGCTACATTGCTTGATGAAGACGAAGTCGAAGCTGAAGTTGTTGTATTCATGCTTAAAAGTCTTGCTTTTTCTGCATTTTGTTGAACTTGAAGCTGGTCATAATAAGCTTTATTCTTTTGCATTTCAGCTTTTGCTTTACTTACCAATGCCAATGCTTCTGACTTTTTGTCTTGATCATCTTTAATTTTCTTTTCTTGCTGACTCTGTAATGAAACTAAGTTAGCTTTTACATTAGAAAGCTTGTCCTTTTCTTTTTCAATTTGGCTTTTTTCAGAATTTAAATTATCCATAAGATTTTTATCATAATCTGCTATTTTCTGCACTGTTTCAATATTAGATATAAGATCACTAAAGTTCTTTGAACCAAGAACAATATTTATGTAACTTTGCTCTTTTCCATTCATATACATCGTTCTTATTCTTTGACTATATAACTCTTGTTCACTATTTATCTTATTTTGAGATGCTATAATATTTTTCTTTATTGAATTTATGCTTGTTTGAACTTTGCTTATCTTGCCATCTATGTCAGCTTTTTCCTTTGAAATCGTTTCAATGTCACCGTCTATTTTCATTACTTTATCTTCTAGATCCTGTACTTTTTGTTGTGACTGAGTTAAATTTGTTTTACTTTGATTTACTTGACCTTGAGTTGGTGCAGCTAACGCACTTGAACCAACTGAAAAGACTATACTTGCCACTAAAATAGCGGACAAAATTCGTTTATGCACTAATATCCCCCCTACTAAATACTTTATGTAAATATTTTCAGCGTGATATAAAGTAGCACTTGCCCTAGCACAACTTTATATATATATATTAGAATTATTATAGCATTATTACTTATAGCTTTACAACTTCCATTTTCCATATAATTTTAGAGTTATCAAGAGTATTGTATACATTTCTACAATATACTTTAGTATATTCTATAATTTTAAGTTATTTTAAATTTATAGAATATTTATATATTTCAGTTTTAGGCACATTTCTATCTTTAGCCGTCATTTTTATCGCTTCTTTTTTGGAAAATCCCTTTTCAAGGTAATGTATAATATGATCTTCTACACTTATTTGCTCCCATTTTGCTCTTTCTTCCCCTTTAATTTCTTCTTCACTTCTACCTTCAATAATAAGCACATATTCTCCTTTTGCATTATTTTCCTTATAAAAATTCACTGCTTCTGACAAACTTGTTCTTTTTATGTCCTCATGAACTTTTGTAAGTTCTCTACAAATTGCTATTTTTCTGTCTCCTAAACTATTTAGCAAAAACTCTAAAGTATTTTTAAGTCTATGCGGTGCTTCATAGAACATGATACTCTCACGTGAATCTTTAATTTGCTTAATAACCTCATTTCTATCTTTATTTTCCCTTGGCAAAAATCCTCTAAACAAAAACTTGGAACTATCCATTCCAGAATAAACAAGAGCCGTCACAAATGCTGTTGGTCCGGGGATCACTTCAAAATCTATATTTTCTTCAATGCATTTTAGTACAACCACGCTTCCTGGGTCTGATATTCCAGGCATACCCGCATCAGTGACTATTGCCACGCTTTTTCCCTCATTAACTAATTTTATTATTTCAATGCTTTTTTCTTTCTCATTAAATTTATGATAACTTATAAGAGGCTTTTTTATATTAAAATGATTTAACAGTTTTAAACTTTGTCTTGTGTCCTCCGCTGCTATAACATCACAGTTCTTTAAAGTTTCCAAGGCTCTTATAGTTATATCTCCTAAATTACCTATAGGCGTACCAACCAAAAATACTTTTCCAATCATACTTATACTCCTTACTTTTATATTCTTCCATATATCTTTTCAATTTCCTCAGTATAACTTCCATCCTCATTGTGAATATATAAAGGCTCTTCCCATCTTAAAAATCTTCCACCATCCCTTTGGCCTTCAACAAGCATTATGTTTGGTGCCTTTTTTACGCTTGGATGAACCATTCTTATTGATTTAGGCTCTATCTTATATTTTCTCATAATACATAAAACATCCGCTATCCTTTCAGGTCTATGTACCATAAAAAGCTTCCCATTATCCTTTAATATAATACGGCAAGCTGATATGACGTCTTCAAGTTTGCAACATATTTCATGCCTTGAAATAGCATTATTATCATTTTTATTTATTATACCAGAATTATAAAGCTTATATGGAGGATTTACAGTTACAATATCTGCTTTTTTTATGCCTTTAATAAGTTCTACATCTTTTAAATCTCCATGCATGAAATCAATTTTATCCTCAAAATTATTATACTTAACCGTTCTATTGGCCATGCTGACAAGTTCATCTTGTATTTCAAGTCCTGTTATAGATGACGCTTCAGTTTTTCCCGCGATTATAAATGGAATTATACCTGTGCCACTACACAAGTCAACAACTCTAGCTCTCTTTTTAATTTTAGCATAGTTGGCAAGAAGCACTGCATCAACTCCAAATCTAAATGCATTCTTTTTTTGTATAACTTTAATTCCATTAATCTGAAGATCATCAAGTGTTTCATCATCTTTTATTAGTTCCATACGCTCACCTCAAAATTATATATATTTTTTAAATTTTCATAATAATTTCTCTATTCGCTTTTTTCTTACAAAATCATTTTTTGCTCTTTTATATTATATTATATTATTATATATTTTCTAGGCAATATTAAAAAATTCACACAAATTGGAGGTGAAATAATGAAACTATTAAGACAATTGTGTATAATTTTAGGAATTTGCTTTATTGGAGAAGCATTAAACAAATTATTAAACTTACCGATACCAGGAAATGTTTTAGGAATGATAATTTTACTAATCCTCCTTAATACAGGCATTATTAAGTTAGAAAAAATTGAAGAAATAAGCAATTTTCTGCTGGAACATCTAGCATTTTTCTTTGTTCCAGCTGGTGTAGGACTTATTTCATGCTTTGGACTTCTTAAGAAAAACCTTATAAGCATTACTTTTATTATACTAATCTCTACTATTATTATAATGGCAGTTACTGGTCTAACTGTACAACTACTTAAGAGGAGGTGAAGTTATGGATGCACTTATACATACTTCTTTATTTTCAATATTAATATCCCTTATAGCTTTTGAAGCAGGTCTTTTTTTGTATAAAAAAACAAAGCTCTCAATTTTTAACCCCCTTTTAATAAGCATAATAATTGTTATTTTTATACTTAAAGGACTAAATATAACCCTTAATCAATATAATGCCGGAGGTCAATTCATATCATTTTTTTTAGGACCATCAACTGTTATTCTAGCAGTTCCTCTCTATAAAAAAATTGATCTTCTAAAGAAAAATATTGTACCAATACTTCTAGGCATATCTATAGGATCGATATTCGGAATGTTAAGTATTGCAGCTATGTGCCATATTTTTAAATTACCTAATATGATTGACTTGTCACTACTTCCGAAATCAGTAACAACTCCTATAGGACAATCTGTATCAAAGCAAATTGGTGGTATTCCTGCTGTAACAGTAGCTGCTATTGTACTAACAGGCGTCTTTGGATCAATAATAGGACCACTTGTATTTAAGCTTTTTAGGATAAAAGATCCTGTTGCCATGGGAATAGCTATGGGAACATCTTCTCATGCTATTGGGACTACAAAGGCAATAGAAATTGGAGAAACACAAGGTGCTATGAGTAGTCTTTCTATTGGAGTAGCTGGACTTATTACTGTAATAGTTGCACCTATAATAGTAAAAATATTATCATTAATTTTATAGGCTTTGTTTTAAAATAAGCCTATAAAAAATATGTACAGGACTATGATTTGCCCTGTACATATTTTTTATTTATTATTTTGATTTGATTCAACAGAATTATATTTTGAGTTTATAACTACAATATCAACTCTTCTATTTTTAGCCATATCAGCCTCATTATCATTTACAGCCACAGGATCATTTTCAGCATATGCAGATGCAATTAATTGATTATGTGGCACCCCTGCTTTATCTTCTAAGACATGCCAAACATTTGCCGCTCTTGCAGCCGATAATTCAACATTAGATTGGAAATATTGATCATGCATAGGCCTGCTATCTGTATGTCCTTCTATTCTTATAATATTATTAATACCTTTTAATATTTTCCCTATTTCTACAAGCCTATTCTGTGCATCTAACTTTACATCTGCTTTTGCAGTATCAAACATCATTGTATCAACAATACGTATTACAAGTCCTCTTTCCTGTAAATTGGTACTTATACTTCCAGTAAGTCCGTTTTGTTTAACATAAGTATCTACCTTTTGTTTTACTTCTTTTAATTTATTTTCTTCTGCTCTTTGAGCATCGCCTGTTGAAATTGCAGCATCCTTTTCAGCTTCCTGCAGTTTATCATTTTGCTTTAGATTTATAGAACTATCCTCACCAATAACTGATTTTCCTGATGCCCCGAATGCTGATCTTATTGATGCTGAAACTTTAGCCATTTTAACTTTATCTGCTGTGCTAGAAGCATACATTACTATAAAAAATGCCATCAAAAGAGTTATCAAATCCGAATATGTAAGAAGCCAACGCTCTGCATTTTCTGGCTGTTCGGCTTTTTTCTTCCTCATACTTATTCACCCTCTCTTGCACTTTGACTTTCATACTGTGCAAGTTGTTTCTTGTCCAAAAATCCTTTTAACTTTTCATCAAGTGTATTAGGATTTATACCTTCTTGTATACACAATATAGCTTCAATTATCAAATTTTTTTCTTTCATCTCTATTTCATTATATCTTTTAAGCTTAGTTGCTATAGGCAGCCATAAAAGGTTAGCTGAACTGATACCATAAAGTGTAGCTATAAATGCACTTGATATAGACTCTCCAAGAGCTGAAGTATCTGAACTAAGACTTGCAAGAACAACAACAAGGCTTGTAACTGTACCTATAATTCCAAGTGTTGGAGCGTAGCCACCTGCCGATTCAAAAATTGCAATACCAGCTTTATGCCTCTGTTCTATAAGTTCAACGCTTAATTCAAGTGTGTCTTTTACTGTTTGAGGTTCAATTCCATCAACAACCATTTGCAGACCCTTTTTTATAAATGGATCTATATCATCTCCAGATACCATCTCTTCAATACTAAGCAATCCTTCTTTTCTAGTTTTAAATGCTATCTGCTTAAAATAAGCTATTAATTCGACTAAATCTGCCTTTGGCTTTGAAAATACAACTTTTATAACAGCACCTATATTTTTCAATTCAGAAATAGGATAAGATACACCAACAGCACCAATTGTTCCTCCAAAAACAATTATAGCAGGCGCTCCATGAAACAGGTGAGTAATGTTACCGCCATCTATTGTATATCCTGCTATAATTGCACCTAAAGCAACAACTAAAAATATAATACTATCCAAACTCTTCTCCTCCTTAAATACCTAGCAATTATTCAATCTATTTATATATACTAAATTTGCAGTTTTAGATGGTCAGCATACTACCAAAACTTATTTCAGGGTATCATAATAAATACATAAGTTAAGATCCTAATTATTAACCATATATAACTGAACAAAAAGATAACTTCATTTATTTATAGTTTATTATCGTAAAAATAATTTATAAATTTACAACAATCTACATATATGATTAAAAAAATCTTTTATTTATTATAATAATTCCGTTTCAATATATATTTGTGCGAAACAAAAAAGTCCGCAAAATTGCGAACTTTTTTATAAAAATACATATAGCCTATTCTTGAACTGGGGCTCCTACTGGGCAAACATTAGCACAATTTCCACACTCTATGCATGTCCCTTCGTCAATGACGAATTGAGTATCTCCTTGACTTATAGCACTAACTGGGCATTCTGAAGCACAAGAACCGCAGCTAACACAGGCATCTGTTATTTTATATGCCATATTAATACACCTCCCATCCAAAGGACATTTGAGTACTCTAATACTCCCTAATATTGTATCACGATTTTATTAATTTTCAAACTTATTTTCTCTTAAAACTGCAAATATATAGGTAAACTAAAAATAGTTTCTTTCTATTGCTAGGGAAGTGGCTTTTTAGAGTTCTATACGGTTAATGGTTTAAGCCAATGTATCTAACATGTCACTCTATAAAGTATCCCAAACTTTCTATGGATTCTATAATATCATCTAATTTTAAAAGGTAATTATCATAAATTATCTCAACAATTTTGTTTTCCTTATTAATATAACAAGCAACTACTCCTTCATTTTGTGAAACGACATTTCTAACTTTATTTACATCATTTACACTGCATATATTGCCTACCCTTAAAACAGATTTCATGCTTAATTCCTTCTCCCTAATCAGCTTTAAACAATTGTTTTATAGCTTCTGAATCCTCTTCTTGAATTTCAAGTTTTATCTGAGATTCATCAACACTTCCTTCATATTTTCCTGAAACAAGTGTAAGGCCTTCTATAGGAATTTCAGCTACTGCTTCTTCTCCATCTTGCATCTTGTATTTAACCTTAACCTTTTCTTTAACAACACTATTAGATATTACCTCAGTGTTTCCATATTCTTTAGAATAAACTATTGAACCAACCTGTGGCAATTTTTTTCTTATATACTCATAAGTTTCTTGTTCATAATTAAGACAGCACATAAGCCTTCCGCACACACCAGAAATTTTGGATGGATTCAAAGACAAATTCTGTTCCTTTGCCATTTTTATGGAAACAGGAGCAAAATCTCCAAGGTGAACAGCACAGCACATTGGTCTTCCGCATACACCAAGACCTCCAACCATCTTTGCCTCATCTCTTACTCCTATTTGTCTAAGCTCAATCCTTGTTCTGAAAACAGCTGCTAAATCCTTAACTAATTCTCTAAAATCAACTCTTCCATCAGCTGTAAAATAGAATATAATTTTATTATTGTCAAAGGTATACTCTACATCTATGAGCTTCATTACAAGTTCATGTTTTTTTATTTTTTCAAAGCATATATTAAAGGCTTCTTTTTCCTTCTTTTTATTTTCAGCATACTTAATTTTATCCTCTTCTGTTGCTATTCTTATTACGCTTTTAAGGGGACTCACTATATTCTCCTCTGGAACGTCTTTAATTCCTATAACACAAGTTCCGAACTCAATTCCTCTTGCAGTCTCAACTATCACATTATCTTTCTTATTTATTTTAAGTTCATCAGGAGAAAAATAATAAATTTTTCCTGCCTTTTTAAATCTAATTCCTACAACGGTTACCATGTCAAACCTCCTGTATTTTAAATAGCATCGTATTATATGTTAACTCTATACTTACATTACTTTCTATATTGCTTCTAGCAAAATTTAATATATCAAAAATTCTATTAAGTTTATTCATTGAAAACTGCATTGCAAGCTTTTTTATATCTTCTAGTTTATCATTATTTATTATAATATCATCTTTTCCTGTTTCTTTATATACCAATGAATCTCTTATATATACAGTAAAACATTCTATAACTTCTTGCCACAATTCTTTATATTCTGTCAATTTCTGCGAACATTTTACTATATTATCATAATTCATTTTCTTTATATTAAGGAGTATATCTATAACCTCATTTCTTATTAAATTCAAAGACGTATTCTCCATAAAGTCTTCAGCTTTTCCTGGAATTCCTCCACTGAAGGCAAGAATAGCTTTAATTTCTTTATCAGCTAGATCTCCATACTTTCTTTTTATAAAAGTTATCATTTCTTCCTTAGACAACTTTTTCATTTTATGAAGTTGACACCTAGATCTTATAGTATCTAAAAGTCTCCCCATAGTTTCACATAAAAGAAGTATAAAAACCCCATGAGGCGGTTCTTCTATTGTCTTAAGTAAAGCATTTTGCCCTTGAATAGTAACATAGTCTGCATCATGAATAACTATTACCTTTTTATCAGCCTCATAAGGTTTTTTGTTTACTTCCTCAATTATACTTCTAACTTGGTCTACAGATATACTTTTTTTCCCTGAACTTATTTTCCATTCAATTAAATCTGCATACTCTTTAATTTCAGTTTTGCCTAAAATTTTAGCCGCTAGTTCCCTTGCAACAAAACTTTTACCAATGCCATCTTCACCGCATATAATATGTGCATGTGAAACCTTCCCCATTTTTATAAGTTCATCAAACTCATGTCTTACTTCCTCATGCCCAATTATATCGCTAAACTTCATAGAAAGCCTCCTAATTTTATACTCACCATTCGCATTACCTTTATATCTTTAAAAATTTATCTACATCAACAACAAATATAGTTGCACCACCAACTTCTATATCTATAGGATAAGGAACATATACACCAGTAGAACCCCCAACTGGAGATGGTGATGTCACTACTTGTTCTCTTGTTCCGCATTCTTGCTTAATGATGTCAATTACTTTGTCAACGTCTTTTTCTTCAATACCTATCATAAGAGTCGTATTACCAGACTTTAAAAATCCACCTGTGGTAGCTAGTTTTGTAACTCTAAATCCACCATCAGTTAGAACATCTATTAAGTCACCTGCATCATCATCTTGAACAATCACAATTATTAGTTTCATATTAATCCCTCCTATAAGTTCTAATTTGAGTAAAACTAATGCAAAATTTAAACTATTTACATTCCAAAACTCAAATCTTCAGGGAATTTTGGTGCATATATAGTTTTTAGCTTCGCTAGTTTCACTATATACGTATATTTTATCACAAAATTCATTACACTTTGCAATTATTTTTTAATATCAAACAATAAATTTAGTCATACAATTTTTAATTTTTTTTACGCACAAATCTAAATCATAATTTTCATATTTGTAAGCAATATTACATGCTTTTAACTTTTCCTCTGAAAAATCTATATTGTCTGCTAAAAACCTTCTGCACAGCTCGTTATACTCTGGTTTTCTCTGCTCTCTCTCTCGTTTCAAAGCTCTTTCTAGTCTCATTCCATCATCAACAGCAATATATATCGGGATAACATTTTTCTCTCCAAAATATTTTTTTAGATTTTCATATGCTTCTAGAGTAGTTATTAAAATATAATTTTCGCTTTCAAATTGAATCTGTCCATCGTCTATTGTACAATAATACCATTTCCCCCTTACAGTATTATATACTCTTTCTTCTATAACTTTACCTAAATTTTTATAATTAACAAGCTTTTCTTCATCAATAAAAAAATATTCTACTCCATCCGTTTCATTAACTCGTTTAGGTCTAGTTGTATAGGTTACGACTGGTTTTAAATTTAAAGTTTTGTCGTTTTTAAGTATTTTAAATATTGTATCCTTTCCACAATTGCTTTTGCCCATCAAACAAAAGATTTTACCCACAGCATTTTCACCTTCTAATTACAGTATTTATTTTGTATTCATTAATTCCCATAACTAAAGCATTATTTTCTAAATAATATTTTATTTCATCTATAGATACCTTGCTTATTATTTCTCCTGGCATGAGAATTGGCACCCCTGGTGGATATGGTACAATAGCATCAGCGCATATTTTTCCTTCTGCTTCTTCTATATTTACCATCTCTTTTCCACCATTTAATGCTTCCCATGGGTTTATCCCCATTTTAGGTATAGATAATTCCTTTAAATCAAGATTCTTATCTCGAAGCTCTTCCATTTTGCAATCCTTAAGCACAGTATATAATTTTTCAAATTCTTCCTCACCATTGAAGGGTGAAAATATTAAAATTACATTTTGACTATCACACATTTCTGGCTGAATGAAGTTCTTTTTAAGATAATTATATAATTTAAATGCACTGTATCCTTTATCAACATTTATAACAAATCTTGTTTTATCAATGCACTGATTTTCATTTTTTAAATCCTCTTCACTTAAAATATGCATTCCTTGAATTTTGTTTATCTTTCTAGCATATTTATTACACTTATATATGAGTTTTCTATATTCATCCTCACCTTTTTCTTCAATATAGAATCTTGCATAATCCATAGAAGCCATAAAAATATAAGAGGGACTAGTAGTTAAAAATGAACTTACATAAAAATCAAGCTTGTCCATTTCTACATCATTACTGCACAGATGAAGATATGCTGTCTGTGTAAGGCTTGGAAGTGTTTTGTGTGCACTCATTACAACTATATCACATCCAAGCTTAACTGCACTTTTAGGTAGTTCATCACACACTCCAAAGTGAGCTCCGTGTGCTGAATCAACCACAACCTTCATTCCTCTTTTTTTAGCTTCCTTTGCAATAAACTCAAGGTTACAGCATACTCCATAGTAGTTAGGATAAGTTATTATTACTCCTTTAGCATCTCTATTTTCATCTAATAACTTTAAAAAATATTCTTCATCTATAGCTAAAGGAGCATTTATTTTATCGTTAAAATTATTTTTTATATAAACCGGCTTTAATTTTCTCATTATTATACCGTTAAATATGGATCGATGACAATTTCTTTCAACAATTACTTTATCGCCCTCATTAAAGCATGTAAAAATCATAGCTAAATTTCCACTTGTACTTCCATTAACAAGAAAATATGATTTTTTAGTTCCATAAAATTCACTAAGTTTTTCTTCTGCCTCTTTTATTATCCCCTCTGCATGATGCAGATTATCAAGTCCATCTACTTCTGTCAAATCAAATTTGATAAAATTATCATAAAAAATTTTTCCTTCATTAGTACATAAAAATCCTTTTCCCTGCTTATGACCAGGCATACAAAATAAATTATTTTTTTCGCTTATATATTTCATAATTCCATCTATAAGTGGTAATTTTGACAATCACAATCCTCTCCTCTTGATATAATGTGAGCAATCTCTTTCTTTATACACTCTTTGTAATACTCGTAAAAATCATTTTTATCCTTAAGATTTACTAATCTTTTTTCGCAGGCTTTACACATTCCTTTACCATTAATCATTATACCATCTTTTAAAACCTTGCCACATATAATACAATTTTTTTTCATAAATTATATTCCTCCTTAACTGTTAGGAATTATTACCTCCATATTATATTTTATTCACCACCTAGTCCATTTTTATTTTGTCCAAATAATTTTTTTAATTTATATTTTAATTTTTTAAGGGAATACTAATATATAAATTATAAAATTAGCTGAAATATTCAAATTTTAAAAATTAGAGTAAAGAGTAGATAGCAGAGAGGAGAGTCTACATTCACTCTACTCTCTACGCTTTACTCTCTACTCTGCAAAGGGGTGTTTTTAATGAAACAAGAAATGGCAACATTTTTAAGTACAATAAAAGATGAAATTTGGGAACTTACAAAGTATCTTTACGATAATCCTGAAGAGAGCTTTTATGAATATAAATCATACAACTACATATCAAATTTATTAAAAAAATATCAATTTGAAGTTACTCAAAGTTATCTAAGTATACCAACATCGTTTTATGCTCAATATGGGGAAGGTCATCCAAAAATTTGTTTTACCTGTGAATATGATGCTTTAAGCGAGAAAGGTCATGTATACGGTTATAATGCACAAAGTGCAATATCAATAGCTTCTGCCATTGCACTTTCAAAAGTAATTCCAAAACTAGGTGGAAGCTTAATAGTAATTGGATGTCCTGGAGAAATAATAAGTGGTTCAAAGGTGGCTATGGTAGAGCAAGGAACCTTTGAAGATATTGATGCAGTTTTAATGGTGCAGCCTCATACTATAACTGCCGAAAGTGGTACTTCCATGGCTATTATTCCTCTTCAAATTAAATATACAGATAATGCACATAAAGATACTTTAGACGGCAAATACTCTGCTCTGGACGCATGTCTGTTTACTTTTGATGCGCTAAATGTTATTTCCAAAGGCTTTGAAAACAACTGCTTTATAAATGATATAAATGTAAACAGCATAAATAATTCTTATCTTCAAAGTGTGGAGGCAAGATTTTCAATAAAAACATCTTCATCTAAACTTGCAGACAAGATTGAAAATAAAATTAAAAGCTTTATAGACTTAACATGCTCTCTTTTAAACGTATCTTCTGAATTACATCTTTATGATATTCCATGTAAAGAGCTTATAACTAATCCAACTATATCCAGATTATTTTCTCATAATCTTAAGGAAAGTGGAATAATAAATATTAATGGAGTAAAAAACATTTTTTCTCCTTTAAACCTTGGTAACGTAAGTCATGTGGTACCTTGCATACACCCATACGTTTCAATTGTACAGGATAGTACTATAATTTATGGAACAAAACAATTTGCAGATGCTACCATTACCAAATTTGCCAACGATGTCATAATGAAAGCAGCTCAAGCACTAGCATGTACAGCTTTCGATATTATTGAGAAACAATCACTAATAGTTGATGCAAAGACCGAGCTTAGCAAAATGGAAACTAGCAATCTGCAAATTCATTAAAAGCAAAGTCAAAAATCAAAACATCATAGTTTTTTGTATCAGATACTATGCAGCTTTGGTATAATATATATATAAATGAAAGGCAGGTGAATCTGTTATATTTTTAAATAAAGTATAATAGTAAATATATGATATCTATATATAAAACTACAGACTTAAATACACCTTCAAAACTTCAAATGCTTGAAAACATAGAACCTGGATGTTGGATAAATATTGTAGCACCTACTGAGCAAGAATTAATGCTCATACACAAAAAGACTGAAGTTCCAATGGATTTTTTAAAGGCAGCACTAGACGATGAAGAAACATCAAGATTAGAAATAGAAGATGATAATATACTTATTATTGTGGACATCCCCTTCACTGAAATGGAAGATAACTCTCTAACTTATGACTCATATCCTTTAGCAATAATACATACTAAAAATCAAATAATAACTATATGCCTAAAAAATAGTAAAACCATAACAGATTTTATCGAAGGAAAAGTAAAAACTTTTTTCACTTTCAAACGTTCAAGATTTATACTTCAAATTCTATTCAAAGTTGCAACCTACTATATGGTGTACTTAAGGCAAATAGACAAAAAAAGCGTCATGATAGAAAAAAGACTTCATAAATCACTTAAAAATAAAGAACTTATTCAACTTTTATCCCTTGAAAAGTCACTAGTTTATTTTTCAACCTCACTTAAATCAAACGAAATAACCCTAGAAAAAATGATGAAGCTTGAAATCATGCAAAAGTACCCTGAAGATCAAGACGTTCTAGAGGATGTTATAATAGAAAATAAACAGGCCATAGAAATGGCAAGCATATATAGTGATATATTAAGTGGAACTATGGATGCTTTTGCTTCATTAATATCAAACAATCAAAACTTAGTAATTAAATTTTTAACAACGATCACAATAGTACTTTCAGTACCAACAATGATATCAAATTTATTTTCAATGAACGTTACAGGTATTCCTCTAGCTAACTATAGATATGGTTTTGAAGTAATTTGCGGCATCTCCCTACTCTCCGTGATCATAGTAGCCTTGCTACTGTATAAAAGAGATATACACTTATAGGGGTTTGGGTGGAACCCATGTGATTCTGAAATTATATATTAGCGTTTCTATATTCTAGGGGTTTGGGTGGAACCCATGTGATTCTGAAATTATATATTAGCGTTTCTATATTCTAGGGGTTTGGGCGGAGCCCATGTGATTCTGGAATTTATAATATTAGTCTTTCTATATTCTAGGGGCTTGGGCGAAGCCCATGTGATTCTGGAATTATATATTAGCGTTTCTATATTCTAAGGGTTTGGGCGGAGCCCATGTAATTCTAAAACCATAACACACTCTCTTATGATGTTAATCCCACTGAACGAGTATACCTAATAAATATATTTTAAATATGATTGAAGGTGATTTTTTTGATAGGTAAAAAATTGAATTATGGTGATATTATAGGAATAGTTTCACCATCAAGTCCAGAAAAACCAGAAGCAATAAAAAGAGGAATAGATTTTCTTACAAATCTAGGCTTCAAAGTGAAAATAGGTAACCACGTTTATGATAAATATGGTTATCTTGCAGGAGAAGATAAAGCTAGAGCAGAGGATATTATGGATATGTTCCTTGATAAAGATGTAGACATGATTCTATGCATAAGAGGTGGATATGGTTCTATGAGGACCCTTCCATATATAGATTTTGATGTAATAAAAAACAACCCAAAAATATTTGTTGGTTTTAGCGACATAACAACTTACTTAAATGTATTTTTTAATAAAGCAGGCCTTATAACTTTTCATGGACCAATGGCGAGCTCAAACTTAGAAGATGAATATACTTTAAAATCCTTTTTAGATACTCTTATGAAAGGAAATAGAAAATATATAATAAAAAATCCACCAAAAATTGATATGAAATGTGAAATATCTGGTAATGCATCTGGAGATATAGTGGGAGGTAACCTATCACTTATAAGTAATACCATAGGAACTCCTTATGAAGTTAACTTTAAAAATAATATACTTTTTATAGAAGATGTTCACGAAGAGCCTTATTCAATAGATAGAATGTTAACACATCTTCTTTTATGTGGAAAACTTCAGGAATGCAGTGGGTTCATACTAGGTCAATTTAAGAATTGCACTTTACCTCATTATGAAAGAAGCTTAAGACTTGAAGAAGTAATAAAAGACACCATATTGTCTCTAAACAAACCAACTATCTCAAACTTCATGAGTGGACATGATTATCCAAAGCTTACACTTCCAATAGGTGCTAAGGCTCATATTAATTGTAATGCTAAAACCATTGAAATTTTAGAACCAGTAGTACATCTATAAATAAAATGAGGCTGTCGCAATTTTTTTAGTACGACAGCGCCCTTTTATCTAGTATATTTTGCTTCTTTAAAATATAACATTTCCAGAAGAATCTATATCAAAATCTTTTCTCTTCAACTGTGAACTCAATGTTTTTAAAGGTGTAGTATCTTTAATAGGATTATCTGAAATCTCAAGATCTGTAAGACTCTTAAGCTTTAAAAGAGGACTAACATCTTCAATTTTATTGCTATCTAAAGATAAATACTGAATATTTGTCAATTTTTCAATTGGCGTTATATCAACAATATTATTACCACTCAAGAATAAAAACTGTAAACTAGGAATTGAACTTAGCGGACTTATATCTTGAATTTGGCATCCAACTAAATTTATAGTTTCAAGCTTAGTTAGCTTTCCTAGTGGTTCAATACTCGTAATTGCATTGCCTCCAAGGAAAACTTCCGTTAAATTTCTTAAATTTTCAATTCCATTAAGATCTTTTATATCTGCATTTACTGCTGCAAGTGTGGTTACTTTATCTAAATCATTTTGTGTTAAGTCTCCAGTTTCTTTACCTATTTGTTTCCTTACGGCATTTTCCAAATTTTTGTCATTAAAAATTATGCCAGAAGCATCACCTGCAACCGAAAATGTCAACGTAAGTGGATTTTTAATTGTGTCATTGCTCTGGGATTTCATATCCTCTGTTATAGTTAAGCAGTATTTTTCGCCTGACCTATATCCGCCATCAGGTGCATCTACCACTATACTTTTATTATTATTGGTTAACTCTAGATTTATATCAGCATTGCTACCATCATTTTGATCAAATACAATTATGCTGTTTTTTGTATTATCATTTAGTTCTACAGGCTTAGTAAATGTTATTGTCCATTTCTTATTTTTATCAACAGTTTGATTATCCTTAAAAATTTCAGCTTTTGCATTAAACCCTATAAACATAGAGAAGAAAAGAACCATAAATACGATCTTATACTTTTTCATTAAAACGCCCTCCTTATATACCTATAGATGCCTTTATCACCTTAATTATCATTTCAATTCTATTAAATGGTGTAACAAGATATAAACCATCAACATGATTTTTTATTTTATTAATAATCTCTACAGCTATTTCTATTCCTACTTTTTCTGCTTCATCTCTTGTCATATCCTTGTCAAATCTATCAACATACTTTTGTGGTATCCTAACTCCTGGAAGTTCGTTATTTATAAACTGAGCATTTTTATAACTTATAAGAGGCATAATTCCACCTAAAATTTTAACATCATTTTCTTTTTTAAAATTCGATAAAAACTCTATAGTTTCATCTTCAAAAATAGGTTGAGTTAGAAAAAATTTAGCACCATTTAATAACTTTTTATTCATCCTGGCTACTTCTGAATTTTTATTTGAAACATTTAAGTTTAATGCCCCACCTATACTTATTTCGTCACCATTAAAAACCTCTTTATTCATTTCTGATATAAGTTCTATAAGTCTAAAAGAATTTAAATTAAATACACTTTTAGCCTTTATTTCTTCAGCTCCAGAAACGGGATCACCTGTTACAGCCAGTATATTTCTTATGCCTTCTATATTGGCTGCAAGTATACTTGATCTTATAGCATTTATGTTTTTATCTCTGCAGCATATGTGCGGCATAACATCTATACCTATTTCTCTTTTTATTTTTGAAGCAATTACAATGGAATCAACTCTAACTTTTGACATCGGCGAATCTGCAACAGTAACTAAATCTATATTATTGTCTCTACACACTTCAGCACAATGCATAATCTTATCCATCATTGTGTTTGTAGGTGGATCTAATTCTACCACCAATGGAAACTTATTTCTATTAAGTTTATCTATAAATTTATTATTAGTTTTTCTAACTTTTCTTATAACTTTATTTTCATCCGAAGTCTTTAAGATTACCTTTGAACCATCTATTCTCAATTTATAGTTTAGTTCCCTTATATGTCTCGGAGTAGTTCCGCAGCAACCACCAACTATCTTTGCTCCAGATTTTTTTATGGATAGCATTTTATCTGAAAAATAATCAGGATTATCAATGTATACCATTCTTTCATTTACAATTTCAGGATATCCTGCATTTGGAAGGGCTGATATAATATTCTCCCTATATATATTTAATTTTTTAAGCATACTGTATAAATGTGCAGGTCCGGAACCACAATTGAAGCCAAAAGCATCTATATCTTTAATTTCCTTTATTTTGCTAACAATTCCATTTATACTTACTCCATCTCTTGTATATCCATCCTGCATAACTGCAAATTGTGTTAACACAAATGCTGATTTATTTTTTTTCTTAATATACACTGCAATTTCTTCTAAACAATTTAAATTACTTAAAGTTTCAAATACAAATATATCAGCACCTTCGCTCATAAATGTATCAACTATAAATTTATATTCATTATACACATCCTCAACCGTTTTATCTATTCCAGATATATTTATCGGTCCAATGTCAGCCGCTACAAATACTTCCTTCCCATCAACAGCTTCTTTTGCTATTTCATATCCTCTTTTTATAATATTCTCCAATTCTTCTCTAGAAACATCAAGAGTTATAGCATTAGCAGAAAAAGTATTTGTTCTGATAAGCTTGGCACCTGCCTCGATATACTCATTATGTATGCTTTTTATTATTCCAGCATTATTTAAATTTGCAAATTCACAAAATGACTTATTATCACCTGTTATTTTTGAGTAATAAGTCCCCATAGCTCCATCTGTAATGAGAAAATTATTTTTCAAATATTCAAATATATTCATAGACTATCTCTCCATTATTAAATAGTAAATTTACGTATATTCTATCATACATACTGAATATCTAAAAGATGTAAATAAAGATATACTAATTTTGTATCACTCTAACCCCAATATAAAACTCCATATACTTCAAATATTCAATTCTAATTACATCTCCAGTCTTAGGGGCATGTATAAACCTTCCCCCACCTATATATATACCATCATGATATACATTATCTTCTGTTCCAAAAAAAACGATATCTCCAGGTTTTAAATCGTCTTTGCTAACTTTGGTTCCAACCTTAACCTGATCATATGTTGTTCTTGGCAAGTTTACTCCAAAATGTGCATATACATATTGAACAAATCCAGAACAATCAAATCCTGCTGTTGTTGTTCCAGCATTCATGTATGGTATTCCTAAAAACATTTTTGAATACATTACAATAGCCTGTCCATTTTCACTTACTGAACTAGCTTTAACTTTGCTAATTGAAAAAACATTTATTAACAGTGTAAATACAAAGAAAATAGAAATAACCTTTTTCATCTTATTCATATAGACACTCCATTTCTATAGATATATTTTTTTACTAAATACCCAAAAGCTTCTGCCAAGTCATTTTCCCGATTTCTCCATCAGCTCCAAGTCCATTTGTCTTTTGAAAACTTATTACTGCCTGCTTAGTTGCATCTCCAAATATTCCATCTGCATTTACTCCTAATCTCTTTTGAACCCATTTTACTACATCTCCACTAGATCCACTTTTTAAAAGTGGGCATGCTGCTATAGTTGCTGGTCCTGCTTGATTATCTACTGTTAGATGTCCATATCCATTGTTATTAAGTATTGCCTGAAGATCTGCTATATTTCCACTAGTGCTTGGTGTTGTATTATTTTCTGCACTTCCTCCAGTGCTTGGATTAGTAGTATTTGAACTTGATGAACTTAATAGTTTTGTCCAAGTTCCCTTACCAATTACACCATCTGCTTCAAGTCCATTTGCCTTTTGAAAATTTATTACTGCCTGTTTAGTCGCATTGCCAAATATTCCATCCGCATTTACCCCTAATTTCTTTTGAACCCATTTTACCACATCTCCACTAGATCCACTGCTTAAAAGTGGGCATGCTGCTATAGTTGCCGGTCCTACCTGATTATCCACTGTTAAATGTCCATATCCACCGTTATTAAGTATTGTTTGCAAATTTGCTATATCTCCGCTAGTGCTTGGTGTTGTATTATTTCCTGTATTCCCCCCAGTACTTGGATTAGTAGTGCTTGAACTTGATGAACTTAGTAGCTTCGTCCAAGTCATTTTCCCGATTTCTCCATCAGCCGTAAGTCCATTTGCCTTTTGGAAGTTTATTACTGCCTGTTTAGTCGCATTGCCAAATATTCCATCCGCACTTACTCCTAATTTCTTCTGAACCCACTTTACTACATTTCCACTAGATCCGCTTTCCAAAAGTGGACATGCTGCTATTGTCGCTGGTCCTGTCTGATTATTCACTGTCAATTTTCCATATCCGCTGTTATTAAGTATTGTTTGCAAATCTGCTATATCTCCGCTAGTACTTGGTGTTGTACTATTTCCTATACTTCCTCCAGTGCTTGGATTAGTAGTATTTGAGCTTGATGAATTTAATAATTTTGCCCAAGTCATTTTTCCTATTATTCCATCAGCCTCAATACTATTTGTATTTTGGAACTTTATTACTGCCTGCTTAGTTGCATTTCCAAATATTCCATCTGCACTTACTCCCAATTTCTTTTGAACCCATTTTACTACATCCCCACTAGATCCACTTTTTAAAAGTGGGCATGCTGCTATAGTTGCTGCCCCTGCTTGATTGTCTACTGTTAGATGCCCATATCCATTGTTATTAAGTATCGTTTGCAAATCTGCTATATCTCCACTTGCACCTGGCTGCGTTGGATTATTGCCAGAACTTGTACCATCTATAGCCTTCTGAATATCACTTAATAGCTGATCCCATGTCTTACCA
Organism: Clostridium guangxiense; assembly: GCF_021043395.1. GTDB lineage: Bacteria > Bacillota > Clostridia > Clostridiales > Clostridiaceae > Clostridium_S > Clostridium_S guangxiense. The sequence goes on along the minus strand of NZ_JAJNKE010000039.1, from coordinate 3,551 downwards.
TACTCGTTTAAATATCCTATAGGATCTGTATGATCTGTTTCGCCATAAGTTTCTGATACCCATTTATGACTATGAATATTGTTCGAATTCCAGCCATATCTTTTACATATGGAAGCCACTAACTCCACTGTGTTTTGATATACTTCATTAAACTTAGCTTGATCAGTTCCATACGGAACGCACATTTCAACACCTAAATACTTACTATTAGCTGTAGGTCCAGCATGCCATGCAACTTCGTTTTCTGGAATCGCCTGAATAGCTTGATTCCAATCAACAAAATAATGTGCTGAAGCCTGTGCACTTGCATAATTATTAAAATAATCCCTATTATTTTGGGCTGTACCACCTGGATCATCAGTATCATGTATTACTATGCCTGTAGGTTGTAGGCTTGTCCCCGGTCTATTATTATTTATGTACTCCTTTTTAACTGTTACAGCTTGTACAAAATTTTGTGTAAAAAAAACATTACTTGTGACAACAATTGCAACTGATAAAATTATCACCATTATTTTTTTTCTTAACATTAACTCATCTCCATATTGTCATGTAAAAATTTGACTCTTTACAATAATAATTGTCATTTTATATTCTATGCTACTTATATCTAACTTAACATAAATGGTGCTGTTGTGCAATAATTTTACAACATTGTTACATTATCATCATGTTTTACATTCCCAATAACTTTACCCATGTCGTCTTCCCAATAACTCCATCTGTTCCAAGTCCATTTGCTCTTTGAAAATTTATTACCGCCTGTTTAGTTCCACTTCCAAATATGCCATCCGCACTTACTCCTAATTTCTTTTGAACCCATTTTACAACTTCTCCACTAGAGCCTACTTGCAATAACGGACATGCTGTTAGAGTTGCTGGTCCTGCTTGATTATCCACTGTCAATTTTCCATATCCAGCTTTATTTAGAATTGTTTGCAGCTCCGCTATGGTTCCGCTTGCATTTTGTGTTGGTGTTGTCTGATTATTACTATCTGTTGTATTACTATTTATAGTACTACCATTATTTTGATTTGATAAATTCAGTAACTTTGTCCATGTCATCTTCCCTACCGCACCATCTGCTCCAAGTCCATTTGCCTTTTGAAAATTTATTACCGCCTGTTTAGTTGCATTTCCAAACGCTCCATCCGCATTTATTCCCAATTTCTTTTGAACCCATTTTACAACTTCTCCACTAGAGCCTACTTGCAATAACGGACATGCTGCTATAGTATCTACGCCTGGATAATTATTAACTACTAAATGCGAATACCTATCTTTGTTTAATATAGTTTGTAATTCTGCTACATCTCCACTGCTGTTTTGAGCTGGTGTATTATTGCTTGTATTACCTTCACTATTATTTTGATTTGCTATACCCAACAATTTAGTCCAAGTCATTTTTCCAATTACACCATCTGCTTCAAGTCCATTTGCCTTTTGAAAGCTTGCTACTGCCTGCTTAGTTCCAGCTCCAAATATTCCATCTGCACTTATTGCCAACCTACTTTGAATCCACTTTACTACATCTCCACTAGATCCACTTTTTAGAAGCGGACATGCTGCTATGGTTGTCGAATCTATTACATTATCAGCATTTAATTTTCCATATCCATTTTTAGTTAATATACTTTTTAGTTCTGATATGCTTCCACTTGTATTTTGTGCTGGATTAGTATTATTGTTTGTATTATCATTAGAACTTGTACTATTAATTTCTTTTTGGATATCATTTATCATATTATCCCATGACTTTCCGTACTGATTTAAATATCCTATAGGATCTGTATGATCTGTTTCGTGATAAGCTTGCGATACCCAATTATGACTATAAATATTACTAGAACTCCATCCATACTTTTTGCATATGGCCACTACTAAGTCTACTGTATTCTTATACACTGCATTAAACTTTAAAGTATCTTGCCCATATGGAACGCACATCTCAACACTTAAGAATTTATGATTAGCTGTATATCCGGCATGCCATGCCACTTCATCCTCAGGTAAAGCTTGAATTACATAATCCCAATCAACAAAATAATGTGCTGATGTTTTAGCATTAGCGTCTCTATTAACATAATCTCTATTATTTTGAGCTGTTCCTCCTGGCTCATCAGTATCATGTATTACTATTCCTATTGGCTGTAATTTTTCATAACTTCTATTGTTATTTATGTATTGCTTCTGAATCGTTACTGCTTGTACAAAACTCGTTTGTATAAAAGCATTACTAGAAAAAATTAAAACTCCCAATATTAACGCTGCTAATTTCTTTTTTAACATTTTATCAACTCCGTTAGTATATAAAATTAAGTTTTAAATACGATATATTTCATGATGTAACATTATGTTATTTATCGTTTACTTCTTTATCAACCTAAAGCAAAATCTTCATTTGTATACACTAATATTTCAATAAGGTTCAATTTTCCCAATGCAAAGCCTAAATTTTACAAAAAATAAAACTAGATCATACCAAATGTTTCCAGTACAATCTAGTTTAAAATTTTCATATCTTATTTTTATTCGCTTACCTTCTAGGATTAGAAAAGCTTGGTTCTGTGGGATTAGGATCATTGAAATATCTACCTGGCGTTGATAAATCAAAATATAACTTAGAATCATCTGTCACTCCAAAATCTTTATTCGAACCTGTATCTTTCACCTTATTTAAAGCCTCTCTAAACAAGGCATTATGTGCTTCTTCACGATTTAATAAAAAATCTATTGTATTTCTAACTTCTCTATCTTTAATCTGACGATACAAATATTCATATACAACTTTAGCTCTTTGTTCTGAAGCTATGTTTGAAAGCAAATCTGCTACAAGATCCCCTGTAACTGTTACATAATTTGCGGTCCATGGTTCTCCAGAGGAATTCACCAAAACTGGTGCTAATCCACTAAGTACATGGCTTTCAATTTCGCCACTTCCTACTGCTTCATGATTTACACTATGTCCATTTAATAAATTTATAGTTTCAGCCACTATCTCCATATGACTAAGCTCTTCTGTTCCAATATCTAAAAACAAATCTTTTATCGTTTGATCTTTTACTCTAAAACTTTGTGATAAATATTGAAGTGCTGCCTTAAGTTCTCCATTTCCTCCCCCTAATTGCTCCTGCATAAGAACTGCATATTGAGGATTAGGTCCTTCAACTTTTACTTGTAAATTATTCAATAATTGTTTTTCATGTTTGAACAAATTCTACACCTCCACAATTTTAATTTCATGTATATTTTATACTTGCCAACTGCTATTTATACATAAGCAATCTTATATACCCTATAATAAATTTCACCATAAAAAATATGGTTATCAGCAAAACTTACTCCTATTTTGCAACAACCATATTTTATTCATTTTTATAGCCTTGTTTCAATACTATTTACTATGTATATTTATAATTTTCAATATTGTCTATGATTTAGTTAAGTAAATTTATTTATAATAGTTCAAAGTTTAAGGGGCTGTCGCATTAAATTTATTTTTAACCGTAATTCATAAATATTGCGAAGCAACTATAGTGAAAGATTTTAAC
>NZ_JAJNKE010000038.1 GCF_021043395.1 Clostridium guangxiense | reverse complement strand
CACAGCACCGTAAAACCCTTCACTATAGTGCTCGACAAATTCCAGTTTATCAGGATAAATTTGGAGATTGCAATTTTAAAGTTTCAAGCTGTCTATCTATAGATAAACCATTGAAAACTTGAAATGGTTTATCTTTATACAATAATTAAAATCCATCAAAAAAGCTCAATTGATCGCTTTCAGGAAGACCTTTTAAACATCCAAACTTTTTAAGTGCCTCCACAGCTGAATTTCCTATTTTAGCACGTTTCTTCAAATCTTCTATAGAGTTTACAGGCTTTTCGTGTGCTGCATTGTATATACCTTCTGCTGCAACATTTCCCATACCAGATATACTATTTACAGGTGGTCTTATACCATCCTCTTCCACCAAAAACTTTGTAGAATGAGATTTATATAAATCAATAGGAAGAAACTTAAAGCCTCTCTCATACATTTCCAAAACTATTTCTAAATCATCGTACATATCCTTGTCTTTAGGACCAGCTTGCATGCCCATCATTTGAATTTCCTTCATCTTTTCTTTAACCTTTTCTTTTCCAAAAATCATAAATTCTGCATCAAATGCCTTTGCTCTAATGCTAAAATATGCTGCATAATAGGCCTTAGGTATGTGAACCTTAAACCAAGCTATTCTAAAGGCCATCATTACATAGGCCGCAGCATGAGCCTTAGGGAACATGTATTTTATCTTTTTGCAAGAATCTATATACCACTCTGGCACATTATTCTCCCTCATTAAGGCTTCATACTCTGCCCATTTCTGTGGGTCCTTTAGTGCTTTTCCCTTACGTACTGTTTCCATTATTTTAAAGGCAGTATTTGGCGGCAAACCTTTCTTGATAAGGTAAATCATAATATCATCTCTGGTACATACTGCTTCACTTAAGGTAACTATTCCCTGATCAATAAGATCTTTAGCATTTCCAAGCCAAACATCAGTACCATGTGAAAGTCCTGATATACACAGCAATTCTGAAAAAGTTTTTGGCATTGTATCAACAAGCATTCCTCTTACGAATTTAGTTCCAAATTCAGGGATACCAAAAGTTCCTACCTTGGAATTTATCTGTTCTGGCATTACGCCTAAAGCTCTTGTAGATGAAAATAAAGACATTGTCTCTTTATCATCCAGCGGTATTTTATGAGGGTTCACTCCTGTTATATCCTGCAGCATTCTTATAACTGTTGGATCATCGTGACCAAGTATATCAAGCTTAAGTAAATTCTGATCTATTGAGTGATAATCAAAATGTGTTGTTATAATATCTGAATTCGGATCATCCGCAGGATGCTGCACAGGACAAAATTCAAAGATTTCCCTGCCCTTTGGCACAACTATAATTCCTCCTGGATGCTGTCCGGTGGTTCTCTTTATACCTGTACAACCCCTTGAAATTCTAGTTATTTCAGCTTTGTTTATCGTAACGTTTCTCTCCTCATAATACTTTTTTACATAACCAAAGGCTGTCTTTTCTGCTATGGTACCTATGGTTCCTGCTTTAAAGGTTGTGCCTTTTCCAAAGATAACCTCTGTATATCTATGAGCCTTTGCCTGATATTCTCCTGAGAAGTTTAAGTCTATATCTGGTTCTTTATCACCATTGAAGCCCAAAAAGGTTTCAAAAGGTATATCCATACCATCTTTATCTAACTTTTCTCCGCAAACAGGACATATCTTATCCGGTAAATCAAAGCCATTTTTAACGCCGTAATCCGAAAAATCCGAATACTTGCATTTAGAACATCTATAATGAGGGGGCAGTGAATTTACTTCTGTTATACCAGTCATATTTGCCACAAAGGAGGAACCAACAGATCCTCTGGAACCAACCAGATAACCATCTTCATTTGATTTCCAAACTAACTTTTGAGCTATGATATACATTACAGAGAACCCATTTTTTATAATAGATTCAAGTTCCTTATCTAGTCTCTGCTGAACAATTTCCGGTAGTGGATCTCCATAGAGCTCATGAGCCTTGCTGTAAGCAATATTCTTTATTGTCTCTTCACAGCCATCTATATGTGGTGGACATTTTTCTGGTGAAATAGGACTAATCTGCTGGCACATATCTGATACCAAATTAGTATTAGTAACTACCACTTCATAAGCTTTTTCCTTTCCTAAATAAGAAAATTCCTGAAGCATTTCCTCGGTAGTTCTTAAATATAACGGAGCTTGATTATCGGCGTCTTTAAAGCCCTGCCCCGCTTCCAATATACGCCTATATATCTCATCCTCTGGATCCATGAAATGAACATCTCCTGTGGCTACTACAGGTTTATTTAGTTTTTCTCCCAAAGCTATGATTTTTCTATTAATACCCTTTATAGCTTCTCTATCAGGTACCTGCCCTGACCTTACTAAATAATCATCGTTTCCTAAAGGCTGGATTTCCAAATAATCATATTCCTGTGCAATAGTTTCAATTTCCTCGTCAGATTTTCCCAAAAGTATTGCCTGAAAAAGTTCTCCTTCACTGCAGGCGCTGCCAAGGATTAAGCCCTCAGAATACTTTTTATAAAGACTCCTTAATATACGGGGTTTCTTGTAAAAATAGTGTAAATGAGAATAGGATACTAGCTTATATAAATTTTTTAAACCAACATAATCCTTTGCCAATATTATCGCATGGTAAGTCTTTACTTTTTTAAACTCTTGCTTCTTAGCTTCCTCATCAGAAGCATATTTATCTATGTCTTGAAGAGTCTCAGCGCCTCTTTTCTTTAGCTCTTCAAGCATTATATTAAACACCTTAACCGTAGTATCTACATCATCTAGTGCTCTGTGAGCAACTTCCACCTTTATGCCGAGGTTTTTAGCGATTCTCCCAAGTTTATAGCTCTTAAGCTGAGGAAAAACATCTTGGGCTAAAGATAAGGTATCTACATATGAAAAATTAAAATCATAGCCTAGTACCTTTGCATTATGCTTTAAAAAACCTACATCAAATTCAGCATTATGAGCAACCAAAACACTTCCTTCAATAAACTCAAGCATTTTAGGAAAAGCCTGTTCTATGGTTTCTGCATCTTTTACCATATCATCAGTTATATTGGTAATTTCCACAACCCTTGCAGGAATAGGCTTTTGAGGATTTACAAAGCAGCTGAAGCTATCTATTACCTTTCCATCTTTGTACTTCATGATTCCTATTTCAGTAATTTTTTCAGTCACTGGTGAAAAACCCGTAGTTTCCAGATCAAGTATACAATAGATAGTATCAATGCTCTGTCCCTTAGCATTCGTTACAGACGGCTTTTTATCTGGTGCTAAATAAGCCTCTACTCCATATATAATCTTCATATCAGGATTATCTCTTCCAAGTAACTTATGGGCTTCTGGAAATGCCTGCACAACTCCATGATCCGTTATGGCAATGGACTTCATGCCCCAGCTCATGGCTCTTTTTATGAGATCAGTTGCACTAGTCATAGCATCCATCTGACTCATCTGGGTATGCATATGCAATTCTACCCTCTTAAGCTCTGCATTATCCTTTCTCTTAGCCTTCCTAATGCCTTCTGTTTCTATTATAGTATTTGCAATTATCTCAACTTCCTGAGAAAACTTACTATATCCAGCAGATCCCGCAAGTCTGACACCTTTAGCTTTTTTAAGTCTAGATAATACCTCTCCATCTTCACCAGGCTTCAGAAATGATTTGCACGTCATAGAACTTGAACCATCATATAAATCAAAAGAAACCAATGTTTTTCCGCTTTTTAATTCCTTTGCTTCTATATTAGATATTTCACCTTGTATAGATATCCTTCCCTCATCCGGTGTGATATCTGTGATTTTTATTACATTTTCCTTAATTTTAGGATTTCTTCCAAGTATTAACGCTAAATCACTAGGCTTTTTACTAACTACTTCTTCCTTTATATCTTCTCTTTTAACGGAAACTTCTTTATGTGGTGCTTTAGCGATATTTCCACCCTCCGCCTGAATTTTTCTTGATATAGCAAGCATTTCCTGCTCACGCTCTTCCTCTTGAAGCATTAATTCTTCACTGCTTACCTTATCAACAAAATTTATGTTATATGTAGTGCCATAAAGGGTTTTTATAACCTTATTTAGCTCTCTATCGTAATTCATGGATTTCAAAAAACCTGATACAGCAATTTTGAAATTAAAATTTATAGTATTTTTATCAACTTCATATTCGCTGTTATTTAGTATTGTTTTTAAAACAGGATGTTTATCTGACATTAAAAGTACAATATTTTTAAGTTCACGCTCTATGGGCTTTTTATCCGTCCCATCAGCATACTTTACAGCAATTATAGAATCTCTTAAGGCAAATCTTCTTCTTATAAAGCTATTAAGATTTTCAAATTCTTTTATCTCAATGTATTTATCCGAACTAATTTCCATCTCTAGACGTTTGCTTTTTTTTCTTAAGACTACCGATTCTACAATGGCAGTATTTATGTTACCACTTTCTTCATAGTCACTAAAAATTTCATTTATTCTTTTCATTATATACTTTAACCTCTCCTCAAAATTTTTAGTACTTTATTATAACTTTGAATTAGTCCTTTATAGATTATATCAAACTTTTTATATAAATAAAAATGAACGACGATATACAAATTGATAAATATTAAAAAAAGCAAATGAAGCTTTAAATATAGATGACTATGAAGAAAGAGCTTACTATGGTTTGGCCTCAATATATGATGAAGAGAGAAAATATGCAACAATAATTTATATAATGCATACTATGAATGTATAGGTAAACTTTTATAAAGTTTCATCATGTGTTTTGGTTTATCTTAATCAATATATGTAAAAGAGGTAAATATGATATCAAACGAACAATATGTAAGACTTTCCCTTGAGTTAAACCTATTCTTTCTAAGAATCGTAAAAGAACATAATGTTATTGCTGGAGCTTCACTTCCACCTAAATATGCTCCTATTTTAATGCAAATTATTGCAGTAAACAAAAAGTTAGATGCCTTGCTTTCTAAAACAATAGCCTTATCTCAGGGAAAAATAAGCAAAGAGGCCATGAATTCTTCTACTCTTGTAACACCATTTACTCTGCCTGCCGAAAAGACAACTAGTTCTTTAACAGGCGTTCCTATTAACACTGCTATAACTACAAAAGAAATAAATTTAGGATATAGAAACTACTATAGAGAACTTTTTAACATTACAACTTCCGTTTCTGTGCTAAATAATGCCATACTTGCATTAGTAAACTTTGTTATAAACTTTCAAACAGACCTTCTTAATAAAATTCTATCCTGTAAAGCCTTCAGCTATACCTACCCTTCAAATATTGATCATGTAATAAGAGAAGCTCGTGCTTACGTTAGTATGCTTAATATGCTTCAGAAAAGACAAGAACAAGATACAAGTCCTCAAGGCATCATAAAGCAAGAAACCTTCTGGAATGATATAATGGAAGATCATGCAGGGTTCATAAGGGGATACTTGGATCCATCTGAAACTGCTTTGTTTAGTACATCAAACAGCTTTGTTGAGAAGTTTAATAATATTGAAGCCGCCACCAATGCTCTTGCAAATAATCCTGATAATCTTGATAATATAACCAAAGATATTTATGCTCTTGTAACTGAATTTAGAAACTTTAAGAGCAAAGCTACAGAGGGCTTATTAAACTGTAAAATCAAAGCAATAATGGCTCCTCTCCTTGCAGATCACGTAACAAGAGAAGCAAATTATTACTTAAGGCTTTTACGCAGTTTTTCTTCGTAAATTAAGCAGTAAGCCAAATTTAAGAGGGCATCCTGAGCCCTCCCTAATTTACATATTCATAAAGAGTTACAGTTTTCTTTTAATTTCATTAACTAAGCTTATATAATTATCAGACAACTCAATGCCCGCAGAAGAGCAGTTATCATTAAATATTATACAATTTCTTTTATTATCATAAACAGAAACACTTAAATTTCCATGAAGAGTTTCATTTGCTATAGGTATCATATTTCCATCACTAGGTGCGTATAAACTCATAAAACTTTCTTTTTTATAACTGCCTTCAACTTTGAGAAAATATTCTTTATTATAAGTTTCTAAAGCAATTTTTTCATTTTCACAGTTAATTGATAAAGTACTTCTATTTATACTTGTAAACTTATAAAACTTACCCTTTACATATATTCCTATCAGAAAACCAGTAAAGCTCCTGAGTGGAAATGGAAGTGGAATATCCCCTATAGAGCATGTAATTGATCCATTTCCTTTTTGAAATGAATTTCCTTGAATCCAAATATAGGAATGTGGAAATGATTTGCCCCAGTTTTTTTCAATATATAGCTTTCCGCCAGTAAAATCTACTGTTTCACCATTAATAGAGAGTTTTCCCCTTATACGTCCATCAACAACACAGACTTGACTATAACACTGCATGAAACCTAAATAATTATAGAATCCCATACTGCCTGGATTAATAATACTGTCCGGCCATCTTATGATATTTTCAAAATATAATGTACCAAATATTTTTTCATGCTGCTGATTAATATTTAAATTTATTTGATTAATTGAAAAATAGCTTTCTTCCACCTTTAAATTAAATTCAAATGTACTTGCTTTAAACTCATCTTTTTTAAATTTTAAATATTTAAAGTTATTCTCATTTCCTTTAATCACTTGAATAAAGCTATGTGAAGGAACCTTACCACTTGAAATAAATACTCCTGGTATAAAACAATACGTATTACCCGTATGGGGCTGCACAATTTTAAAATACCAACCTTCAAAAAAATTTGACTTTTTATTCTTTCCATGATAAGCATCAGGATTTATAACAGCCTTAATCACAACAACACCTCTTTTCTTTTATATCAATATTATCTAATATAACAGAGGTTATTATGTGCTCTTATTTGGCATCAACTTCAAATATAATATAGCGTGCAAAACAAGCAAGTTAATCCACATTTGCCATTAAGAGTAATATTTGATATATTAAGAATATACATAACATAATTACTACAATGGTAATATTTAAAAAGGAGATGTCTCAAATGAACATTAGTGATGAAGAACTTTTCTCAGCAGTAAAGATAATGAACAGTGTATTACCAAAATTATTTTCTGACGATGTAGCCATAGGTATTACTGATAAAGAAAAGTTTGTAGATGTACATCAAGCAAAAACTTTTAAATTAAATATTGAAGAAGGTACAAAATTAAGTAAAGGCGATATGACAGATATGACAGTAAAATCGAGAAAAAAGCAATCTGTAAATTATCCAAAAGAAGCTTTTGGTTTTCCTATTGCAAGTCATTGTGTTCCTGTAATAAATCCTAATACTAATAATGTAGTGGCAACAATAAACTTTGCTGTATCAATGGAAAAACAAAATACAGTAATGGAAATGGTTACTGAATTACAGGAATTTTCCGAAGAATTAGCAAGTACTACTCAACAATTATCCAGTAACAGTGAAAATATGAGCGGTATAGTTAATGAAACGCAAGATGGCATTAAATATATGGATGACATAATTAAATACATAAAGAGCATTGCAGATACCACGAATCTATTAGGTCTCAATGCAGCCATTGAAGCATCAAGAGCAGGTGAACAAGGTAGAGGTTTTAATGTTATTGCTGGAGAGATAAGAAAGCTTGCTACAAATAGTAAAGATTCAACTGCACAAATAAATGAAACCTTGGTAAAAATAAAGGAAAATATAAATAATATTTTAAATGTTTTCAATGAGTTTTCAGATGCTGGTAAAACGCAAGCTGTTCAAGCAGAAAATTTAGCTAGCGAAGGTGAAAAACTAAATGAATTGTCAACTAAACTTTTGGAATTATCCAAAGGCATAGATTAATTTTAAGACTGGCTAGGTTTAAAAGAAGGAGAGAGATATAATGGAAAAAGAATTATTAAATCAAGTTGCTATTGTAACAGGAGGCAATTCTGGTATTGGAAAAGCTATTAGTTGTGAGCTAGCTGATAGAGGCGCAAAAGTAGTTATTCTTGCTAGAAATGAAGCTAGAAATAAAGAAGCTGAAAAAGAAATTGCAGAAAAAGGTGGACAAGCAGAATCATATAGTGTAGATGTATCTAATAGTGAAGCAGTGAACGCAGCCATTAATCAAGTTTATTCTAAATACGGACAAATTGACATATTAGTATCTAATGCAGGAAATGCTACTCCTTTAAGATATTCTACTAAAATGCCTATAGAAGAATTTGAATCAGTTCTTAAAACTCATTTATTTGGAGCTTTTAATTGCGTAAAAGCTTGTGGAGAAAGAATGAGAAAAAGAAAGTACGGTAGAATTGTATTAATATCATCAGTTGGAGGTTATCATGGTTTTGCAGGTCAAATGAACTACGCTGTTGCAAAACATGGATTGGTTGGTATGGCCTATTCTTTAGCAAAAGAATTTGACGGTTCAGGAGTTACTGTTAACGTAGTACAACCTGGTATTATTCCTACTCCAATGTGTGACGCTCTCATTGAAGTTGCCAAAGAAGGTCTTCCTGATGCAAGAATAGGAAAACCAGAAGATATAGCATACGCAACAGCATTTTTTTGCAGCCCAAGAGCAGGATTTATGAACGGAACTCCGCTCGTAATTGATGGAGGATTAGTTATAGAAACAAGTGTGGATACAGAAATAAAAAAATTGCTATCCAAAACAGAAAAGTAAGGGTAAAGATGAAGGAGAACTCCAGTCATCTGGAGATTCTCCTAAAAAAATTTATCAACAGTCCTGTCCAAGCTTAAGTCATCTATGTCATTAATCCATTGTTCTGGAATAGCTATATATTTACATGTACTTCCTTTGCTTTTTAAATAATTATATATTATATGAACTTCATCTATTTCATCCTTACCAATATTAACTGAATTTTTCAAAGCATTGCCGAAATAAGAAATGATATTATTTTTAAATTTATGCTTTATTTCATCAATACTAAAATTGCTAAGTTTATATCTTTCACTGAAGAGCAGTTTACTATATCTTATTAAAAAAAACTTAATTTCTTTGTTATTAAAAAACTCTACCAAAACAATATTTTTATTAGCTTCCATAAAGCTAATAATTTTCGCAGTACTTACCAAATGCTTTACTGCTCTTATATAATCCCTATATTTAGCTGCACCTTCAAAATCAAAGTTCGCAGCAGCAATATTCATTTTCTGTTCCATTTCTTTAAGAATAGTGAAATCAGTGCCCCTAAGCAGTTTTATAACTTTTTCTACCAAAGTAAAATAATATTCGCAAGAAGGATTCGCTGTGCACATACCAATACACGAATTCTTATAATACCTCAGACATCCTGAAGCCTTTCGAGAACTATTAGTACACAAAATTTTACTATGCTCTTTTATACCGTAAAGTGCTTTCTCTACAGTATTCTTATTAGTATAAGGTCCAAAATAAAGATTTCCGTCACAACGGTTAGGCTCTCTATCAATTTCAAAATCTGGATATTTCTCGTTCATTTTTATTTTGATATAACAATAGCCTTTTGGGTTTTTCATTTGCCTATTATATATTGGCTTAATTTCTTTTATTAATTTGCATTCAAGAAGTAATGCTTCAAATTCTGTATCCGTTAGAATATAATCAAAATCCTTAAGATTTTTCACTAATTTTATTACCTTTTGGGAATGTGCTTTCGAATTTATAAAATAGGATCCAACTCTGCTTCTTAGATTTTTGGATTTTCCTACATAAATAATAGTATCTAGAGAATCTTTCATAAGGTATACTCCTGGGGAAGAAGGCAGTCTTTTAATTTTTTCTTTTATATCCAAAGCTATAACCTCCAAAAGGTAAATGTTAATTACATTTTATCATACGATTGCTTTGATTTACAAAATAAACTTTTCTATCTCTAAATCTATTTTTCCTGCTGATAACTTCAACCTTGTAATTATCTTTATATAGATAAACAAGCTGAAATATTTAAATTGCCAATACCAAATTTATCCCTACAAACTGGAATTTAACTCAGAGTACAAAGTACAGAGGACAGAGTACAGTGAAGGATGATTTTTCTCCGCTGTCGCTACAAAAAATCTTAAACTTAATGCACGCAAAGCGCTTAAAATATAGTGCTCAGCGTAGCTGACACTATTAAGTTCTAAGATTTACCTGAGAGAAACGAAAGGTAAATCCACCTTCACTGTACTCTGTACTTTGTACTCTGTGCTCTGAATCAACTTCCAGTTTATCAGGATAAATTTGGAGATTGTAATTTTAAAGTTTCAAGTTGTCTATCTATAGTAAAAACCTTCAAAAATTAAAAATTCTGAAGGTTTTTCCTCGAATGTTTACATGCACACCGTTAAAAATCTAGCCACTATACTATACTAACTTCAATATTTGATGGAAGTAATTGAAGTTGCTCCTCTGTAACATTTATGTCAGTTATTAAATTATTAATTTGATCAAAAGTAGCAAATCTATATAAACCATCCATACTAAATTTTGAGCTATCAGTTACTAAAACAACTTCTTTAGAATTTTCAAAAATTCTTTGTTTAACTTCTAATTCTCTATATGACCTAGTGCAAGGACCATCTACATGAAATCCATCACAACCAATAAATGCTATATCGGCGTGTATACTTTTAATAGCTTTAGTTGCCAAATAACCAACAAAAGACATACTTTTTTTCCGTAATTCTCCACCAGTTACAATGAGCTGGTTTTTAGTGTTTTCTAAAGCTTGTGCTACAATTAATGAATTTGTAACAATAACTAGATTACTTTTAAGGTTTAATAACTTAGCAATTTGTAGGACAGTAGTTCCAGAATCTAAAATAACAACACCTTTTTCTGGTATCATTTTAACAGCTTTTTCAGCAATTTTAAATTTTTTGTCTATATTTTCTAATAATTTATCATCAAAATGCCTTTCTAAATAATTAGATGATATGGAGGCACAATGGATTTTATTTATGATATTATCTTTTTCTATATTTAAAGGTTTTAACAATATAATCACCACATTCCACAATCAAATTTATAATTGTTTTAAGGAAAGCCCGATTCCCATGCGCTTGCTTGGTAAGTGGTTCACACAAAATCATAGATTTTGGCTCTCTACCTATAAAATAAACTTTTCTATTTCTAAAGCTACTCCATCATTTTGTACTGTATCTGTAACCTTTTTAGCATAACCCTTTACATAATCATTAGCATTTCCCATTGCTATTCCACAGCCTACTGTAGATAGCATTTCTATGTCATTTTTCCCGTCACCAAAAGCATAACTATTTTCTAAAGGAATATCTAAAAAGTCTAGTACTTTTAAAACTCCTGATGCTTTTGAATTTGTTTTTAAATATAATTCAAAGGAACCTGCATCTACATTATGAATATAATCGAAGTTACGATTTTCTAAGGATAAGCAATAATCCACACCCTTTTTATCATTACATAACAATTCGATTTTATATATATCTACTTTTTCAAGATTGTAATTACCTTCTAAATATTTTTTAGGTATACTATAGGAATCATAAAATGAATGCAGCCTTTTATATTCATCTTTAATATATGAATATATTTCTCCCTGCAATATATATTCAATATTAAGTTCTTCCAAATTATATACTAATTCTTTTACAAGTTCTTTCTTAATAGATTCTTTATATATACATTTATCTTTAACTTTTACATATGCTCCATTGGTAAGTACAAAACCATCAAATCCAAAATTACGTAAAGCTTCATTTAGAAAAGCATATGGTCTGCCTGTCGCAATAAAAACATAATTTCCTTTTACTTGCAATTCACGTATAGCCTTTTTTACCCTAGGAGTAATATCTGTCATTCCATTTAAACAGTCTATTAAAGTTCCATCAATATCAAAAAATACTGCCTTATTCATAAATTTCCCTTCTCCCCGCATATGGCTTATTCTTATTCGGTGTAATTTGTTCCTATTTAATATCATTTTATTCCATTTATTCTCATTTGTCAATTAATTTAATTGCATTTTAATATTATGATTGCTAAAATAGAAGTAAATAAGAATAAATTGGAGGAACTATGTTTATTGAAGAAAGACACAAACATATCTTGGATATATTGGAGAGGGATGGGAAAGTATTAGTAAAAGATTTAAGCACACAATTTGAAGTAAGTGAAAGTATGATTCGAAAGGATCTTCAATTTTTGGAAAAAAATAACTTGCTACAACGAACTTATGGTGGTGCTATTAACATAAAACGTACTATAGTAAATGGTGAAAGTTTATTTAAAAGAGTTGAAAAGAATACAAATTTAAAAGAAATCATTGCAAAAAAGGCATATGAACTAATAAAAAAAGATGATATTATTTTTTTAGATGCATCAAGTATTTCCTATCTTCTTGCAAAACTAATTACACAAAATAATACAAACATCACTTTAATTACAAATATGGTTGAAATCTCATCAATGATTAATTTAAATTCGAATATACATGTTATTTTTATAGGCGGAGATTACAATCCTCTCGTAGGCGGAAATATAGGGTCTCGTTCTATCGAACAAATAAAACTTTATCGCTGCACTAAAGCATTTATAGGATGTGGCGGAATAGATCTTCGAGATGGAAGTATTAGTACTTGTGAATCTGAGGATGCTGGCACTAAAAAAGCTATTATGAAAATATCTAAAGAATTATTTCTACTAGCACCAAATGAAAGGTTCAATCTAGATGGAATTTTTAATTTTTCAAATATAACAGATTTCCATAGTATTATTACAGAAACTACACCCAATAATACTATAATGGCTTTACTCGAACAATACGATGTAAATTTAATTTAGAGTTGTGCCATAACTTTACCATACATGTCATACTCAGCTCTAATAACTTCTGGATCACTTGTCTCATGTATTGTCATCGATTTATATCCTATTGGTCTTAAAAGTGTAGCTGGCATTGTCGCAAGATAAGCGCGGATATTCTCTCGCCCCTAAACTAACCTCATTGATTTTTTTGTATGAAATGTTAATTCAAGCAAACCATCAGTTGCAAATAAGTCAGAAAAACTGCTCAAGTCTTTGCTTAAAACCATAGATTGTGCAAGTTCGAAGATTTCTCTTGGGCTTTTGATATCTTTATTTTTTTCATTCACAGTAAGCACCGCCATTTCCCCAGCAAAGAAGCATTATTTGAGGCAGTCAATATTAGTTATAAGCAGCAGCTTACAAAAGAAGCTAAGTCTCTTGTCAATAATACTGATCCAGGTAAAGCATTTTTGATTTTTTTATACACATCATAAAAGATGGTTTTATCAACAAAGCTTTAAAAGATGCTTTAAATGCCGGAATGTCAAACTCTGATGTACTACAAGATTTTCAGTCGGCATTCGCCAATCTTCTTACTACAGTCCAACAAGCCAAGGCTGTACGGGAAGATATAGATATAAAAATACCATTAATAAGTGAACTCTAAATGTATATTATAAACAAAATAAAAGAAGAAGAACCCCTGTCATTAGAGATTCCCCTTCTTTTTCATTTATAAAATATTTTTGTACTTTTTCGACAGAATCTTTCAAACCCTATTAATTCCCTTACTGCAAATTTGTCTAACATTTGTTTAATATTCTTTACTGCATTAATATTTACAGTTGGATTACCTTTTATCAGAATAATGTCTGCCATTTTTAGAACTTTAAAATCCTAAATTTCTATTGAACAGTGTATTATTTATAATCCTGGAATTCTAGCTTTTATTGATCAATTGTGATTCTTTTATATATGGAATCAGTGTTTCTTCGTTTTTAATCATTATTTCCGCAAAATCTTATCCATCGCTTTTCCCTTTGCTAACTCATCGATTAGCTTATCCAAATAGCGAATTTCCCGCATAGTTGGTTCTTCAATATCCTCCACTCGGACACCGCAGACCACACCTTTAATCAAAGTACGCAAAGGATTAAGCTTAGGAGCTTCCTCAAAGAAAGTCTCAAAATCTATCTGTTTTTTCAGTTGTGCTTCTAACTCTTCCTTGCTATATCCTGTCAACCAATGGATGATTTCATCGACTTCTGTTTTCGTACGTCCTTTTTTCTCCGCCTTCATAACATAAAGGGGGTAGATACTTGCTACACTCATTGTATAGATATTATGTTTGTTCATGATACACCCTCCCTTAAATGATTTTCTTTATTGCATCACGAAAAATAGTGGGGTTCAAACAAAAATTGCCTTTATTTTTTATTATCCATAATCAACTTATTCTTTTTCAAATTAACATAATCTCACCGAAAAACTGAAATTTAACTCAATGCACAATTCACAGTTCACAATGCACAATGAAGGTAGATTTACCTTTCGTTACTCTCAGGTAAATCTTAGAACTTAATAGTGTCAGCTGCGCTGAACACTATATTTTAAGCGCTTTGCGCACATTAAATTTCTAGATTTTTCGAAGCATAGCTGAGAAAAATCATCATTCATTGTGAACTGTGCATTGTGAATTGTGAACTGAGTCAACTTGGAATTTGATTTAATCCTCTATAATCATATTAACAAGAGTTTGAATATGTATCTGCATTGTATCTAAACAATCTACCGGTGTTTTGACTCCTTTGAACAGTAATGGCAATTCAGTACAACCTAAAACAATTGCCTGTATTCCATTTTCATCTTTCATTCTCTGCACAATTTTCAGAAACGCTGACAAAGTTTCTTCCTTGACAATTCCTAACTCTAACTCTTGTGAAATCTTTTGATTAACAAACTTCTTTTCTTCATCAGTTGGCGTTACTACTTCTATATGATTATTTTCAAACGGTCTTTTAAAAAACTCTCCATCCATAGTGACAATTGTTCCTAACAACCCTACCTTAGATATATTACGTCTCTTTGCTTCATCACAAGTAGCCTCAATAATACTCACAAGTGGAATGGATGAACGCTTTTTTAGTTCATCAAAAACAATGTGTGGTGTATTGGCCGATAAAGCTATAAAATCTGCACCGCTGGCTCTCAAATTATTGATTGCCGTCACTAAATAATTTATAAGTGCATCATATTCTTTCCTCTCACACATATTAAGGACATCAAAAACATTCAAACTCTCAATAGTCAGATTAGGGAAAAACTTCTTCCCAACTTTATTTTGGACTCCATATACAATGTCATGATAGTATGGAATTGTGGACTCTGGCCCCATTCCACCAATTAATCCTAATTTTTTCATGTCTCCCTCCCCAACAAATTACTATTTATCGTTGTGTAAATTCAGAACTCAAAATAGCATATTCATATGCATCTTTCCATATAGGATTACCTTCTTTATCTGTAAAGAAATATATATTTTGAAGGAATGTCCCTTATCTTCTCATACCAACTCGTTCAAGTAGCTCTGAAAATCCACGTATTATAAATCGATCCGTTCTTAATTTTATTATTTAAAATTACCTCATAAAGTTACCATTTATCTTTCGCTTATAACTTATTTACTTTTTATTATAACATATTTTGTAAATGCATAATCACTTATGATTCAGTATTTTTAGACAAAAATGTGGCCCTAGCCAAGTATAACGTGGACTTTTAGCAAAATACTCTTTTACCTTTTAGCAACAATAATTGTAGTATTCTCCATCCTACAATTCATTTTCACAGCTTTAAAACCAGCTTCAGATAACAGCTTAATTTGATTATCAATTGTACATGGCGTATCATAATGATAAAATTCTCCATCAGGAATATTCTGTTCTTTACGTATTCGTTTATTTTCGCTATAATAAAAATCTTCCTCTTGCTGACTTTCTACCATATAATCACATTCAATGTATTGCCCATTAGTTTTTAATGCATTAAAAATCTTTATGTATAATTTAAGCTTGTCTTCGTGTGAAAAATGGTGTAGAGTTTGAAAGGATACTGCTGCTTCATATTTAGAAATACCAAAATCGTAATCAAAATAACTTGCATTTATTAACGACAAATTTTTATCAGGATGCTTTTGTTTTAGTTTATCCAGCATTGCTTGGGTCAAATCTATACCAGTTACATTAATAAAAGGTTTAGTTTTAAATATCTCATCAAGCTCTAATCCAGTACCACAGCCTAAATCTAATAATTCATTAACTTCTTTTGGTAATAGTTCTGCCATTTTAACATAACCTTCTTTACATCCTTCCACATTTTTAATCATATGCTCATCATATCCATCTACACGAGCAGTAAAAAAATCACTCATTTGTTCTATTGCCATTTTCTCATTCCTCCAATTAATATAATAGTATATAAAACATTCAAATCACTCATTTTGTCTTCGAGCTCAGCCTTACTAAAGATTGCTTTATAATCCCGTTGTTCTATACATAACCTTATCTCCATCTACCAAAGAATGTGGGATGGAACTTATCTCCCCAAAAACCATTTGAATACCAGTTTTCAAAATTAAAGCCAAAAGTCTTTTCAGTTAATTTATTAAGGCTTTTACGCATTTTATCATTATCTTTATAAGCTTTAATATAAGTATATTGCACTGTCAGCATCCTCTCAAAATCATTCTTTATATCCATCAATAATAACATCAATACATTTCTACATACAACCTCATACTTAATTCATAAACAAAAATGAGCCACATAAAGCGAATTAGGCGGCTCACCGTAACGGTTATAATATAAACTTTTTTATCTTATATGACTACTTAATTTACTGAAAATAGTTTTTATAACGTTCAAATAATAGATTGCACATATTTGATCTTACTAAATTTATTATTAATTGTTTGTTTCTTCTGTTACTTTCAAAAAACATACGCATATTGTTATATATATCGAACTCGATACTTTGCAGCTTTTGTAAAAAATCCTGTAATGTTTCATCAATATAATCAGTTATAATTTCTTCTTTTAAATTATAGTTTCTATAGTATGAGATTCTTGAGACGCCAGCTTTACGCGTTATATCAATAACTGATATTTCATTAAAATTCTTCTCTTCCATCAATAACATTAGCGGTGAAAATACATTCCTTGACCATTTTATTTTGAGAATTCCTTTCATTCATGTTTAATCTGCATCGTAACAGTCCCACTGATTTTCCTTCATATCAACATGATTCGAATCTTTAAAGGATACACCTTCTTCTAATAGCAGAAATCGTTGTTCTTGCCATCCCGGTGCCAACCTTCCAGCATGATTTACCACACGATGACATGGATATCTCCCATAAAGTTCTGCTTGGCTAAGAACCTTCCCTACAAGTCGTGCATTTCTGTCTCTACCAATAAGGCTGGCAATTTGTCCATACGTAGCCACTTTCCCTTCTGGGATTTCTTCCACAACGGAAAGTATTTCATAAATTAATTGTTCATCCATAATCTTTTTCATATATTCACCTGTGATATAAATCCTTACTTGGATATATTGCTATATTTTTACACAATATTTTAATATTTAATGTTTTGTCTTGGTGATATAATACTAACAAAAAATAAATAGTGCGTCAACGTAACACAGTAAGGGACAGTGATAATGAAACCATCAAATTTAAATATGATACAAAAATCTTTTTCCATCCAGGCAGGTAAGTTCTAGAATTTATCAACTGGTAATTATCGATATGGAAGTATCCTTTAAGATTTTTCTTGCCATATTACAGACTTCTTATTTTTGTATATTAAAAATCACTGCTAATTAATGTATCAATATTATATTTCTCTTTATTCTTATATAAATACTCTGCTAATATCTTTGATTAATTTGTGCCTTCTTCAACTAATCCTAAATCACTCCAGCCACTACGATAATTATCATCATCTTTACCATGTCTAACTAGATATATAATCATATTGGACATCTCCTTATCTTGATTTTATAAATGAATAATTCACTAATCACTATATATTTTTAAAATTGTATTCTAATTTCCTTCACATTGTTTTATTATGTAATTTCAGTAGCCACCCCTTACTTATGATACGGTTCTCAGTAACTATCTTATCGGCGTTAGTTTCAAAGAATAAGTATTTTCTTATATTTTTTAATATATCTATGAGCCAAAGGAACTAATTATTTATTTTCTATATTGTTACTAAACAATGACTTCAATTTTTATTATAGAATTATATTAAATCCTATGATATAATTTTCTAGTACAATTTATAGTTGAATGCGGGCTACTGGTATCACTCATCCCTGATGAAGGGAGGTGATATATATGAGTAACGACAATCTAATGTTACTATTTACAGCAGGTATATTCTTAATAGCACTATTAACATTTATAGTGTTACTTATAGAAAAAATCTCAAAAAAATAGTAGCCCCGTTCGCAATGGTTAGCTACTATTTTTAATTACAAATTTAATAGTGATGCCAGTTGCCTAAGCAACTATATTGTATACTATAGGGTGCGCCAACACCCTATTTTTATTTTTTGCATTTCTTATTTATATTATATCAAATTTTTCATAAAAATAAACATATATTTTTAATGATCATATTAATAATTGAATCTCCATTTTTATATTTGCATTTATTCCTCTTGTAATATACTTATCTTTATCAAACCTTCCTTAATAACAACAATAATTTCTTATATAAAAAAAGCTCTTAACCAATATACTTAGGCTAAGAGCTTTTACTTGTATTCTTCTATCCACTTCTTTACTTCATCATCATTTATTAATTTATCTGACATATAAAATGTCATGCAGAATTCATTATTATAAACTACTATTACTTCATATATCTTAAATTTATTAAGGATCATTTCATTTATAAACTCGGGGATTGCAGAAAGAAGCCCCCCATTTGGATTTAATCCCACCGTTGATAAATTTCTTATGTTGTCACCCTCATGCAATATTACAATATACCCTTTATCTTCAAGAGAAAATTCATTTAGAGGTGTTCCTTCTGAAAGATCCTCGTATAAGCTGTTAAATTTATCTTTAAGTAATTTAATAAATTCTTCCTCCATGACCTTTGATTTTTCTAGTATATTTAAATCCTGTTTTGTTTGAATAATGTACATTTAATCTTTCCCCTTCTTCTATATATCTTTATAGCAGTATAAAATTTCTTTTCCTTCTGAATTAACATAGCCTTCATAGCTCTATAGTCTACATAAGGGTCAAAATCTATTTTATTTTCTTCAAGCAACTTTATGAAATCAGCAACTATATTTAATTCCTCTTCTTCTATAGCACTGTATTTCATGTAAATTTGCTCTACTTCTTTCATAATAAATTTGCTAATTAAGGTCTTGTTATCTGCTTTATTGTCCATTTTCTTTTCCTCCAAAATAAAAAAATGATAGACCTTAATTCATCTATCATTTATGTATTTTGATATTATATTTATTTATATATAGTTAATTGAAATTTAAATTGATTGCTTTAAGTCTTTTATTTTTATTTCTACTTTTCTTCTGTTAGCTTGTCCTTCTTTAGAATTATAATCACCCCGTCCATATACTCCTTTGATAATAGGAATATATTGAACTGCTGTAGGCTGTTAATCCTTTTGTTAATAGTGTTAATCTTAAATTTTTTATCTATTTGCATTTCTATAAAATCCTTATAATTTTGAAGAGTAAATTTACCATTAAATGCCGTTCCATCAGTTTCAACAAATTCTATAAAACTATTAACATCAAAAAGGTATGACCTTAAAGTGCTGGAAACTTTCTTGTTTTCTATAAGATACTGCTTGAATTCATCAATGATTTTTTTACCCTCTGCACTTATATTAAATACAACTGCCTTCTTGTGAAAATTAGATTTTTCTTTTTCTTCTACTGGATCTTCACTTTCTGTAATTTCTTCCTTAGACATTTCCTTTGTTTTATTTATTGACATTTTTACTTCCTCCTAATAATTTTATTTTTTAGTAAATAAAAAAGCTTTAACCACCTGTTATTGAGGCAGTTAAAGCTCCTTATTTATATATTAAATTTATTCATGATAATAATATATGAATATTATTGTGGTTGATACGGATTGCAAATGATAAAATCAATACGCTATATTATTCCTGATGTTTTCACTACCTTAACACCACCTTCTTCCAATTTGTCTATTATCCTATTAATTCCAATAGAATCACTTGCCATATGACCGGCTTCAATTATATTTCCTATATTCTGTTCTTCCACTTCCATCCTAATATCATCTGGTAAATACATACATATTATTGTTCCTATTCCTGCATCAAAATACGCTTTTAAAACCTCTCCACTAGCTATAGTACCGCCTGCCATTAACACTAATATTCTTCCTGCAAAATCATCTTTTGAACCTACTCTAATACTAGGTTTTAAAGGTGATCTATTATATTCATCTATTTCAAGTAATGATTCTATTATTTCGTAGAGCCTCACCTTTGAATTATATTTAAATTTCATATCCAAATGTTTTTGAACAATCTTTTCAGATATAATATCAGCTGGAGTATGAATATTAATATAAGGTATATTTAATAATTTTGCAGATGATGCATTTCTACTAAAATTAATGGCTGCATTTTCAAAATTGATTTTATTTATCTTATCTTTTAATAATTTGCAGGCTTTATTTATTGGAACACCAGCTTTAACCATACATTCAATTTGTGCATTCAAAATGCCAGAAAAATTTAGTATTGAGCTTATTCCCACGGGATGATGACTTATAACACAATCAATTGATAATTGTTTAGCCATTAATAATTCAGAAATAGTTGCATCTACCCCAAATAATATACTATTTATGTTATCTCCTCTAACAATTATTTCTGAATCGCAAGGAATTTTTTTTAGTCCAGACATTTTAAGCGAAATATCCATTATTTCTTCAGTGTTCATATTAACCTCCTCAACTTAATTAATCTTATATTGTAATAAACTTCTATTAAATAGATAAACTATTGCAACTAATAATAAGCCAAAACCTGATAAAATAAATATTACTGATGCCGTAAAACTTTGTACCATTATTCCTGATAGTCCATTAGAAATTGGTACTATCGTAGCGTATAACATTGTACTCATTCCCATGATTCTTCCTCTATATTGATCATCTCCTATTAAACCATAAAATGAATTTAACATTAAAACAATAAAGCATCTAAATATAGATGCAACTATCCAGAATATACTTGATATAAAAAAGTTTTTAGACAAACCAAAAACAATTAAACTTATTCCCATTGGAAAAATTGATAATACACTTATTTTTCCTGGTTTTAATATTGTACTCTTTGTAATTATAAAACTGGCAAACACAAATGTTCCAATTGCCATAGTTTTTAAATATCCATAATATTGAGTAGGTAACCTTAAATTTATTTTTACATAAAAAGGTAATGCAACATCAAAAAATCCTAAAAATAAATTAATAAAAAAAATCAACGAAAAAATGCTTAATAAATTTTTATTTAATTTTAAGTACTTAAATCCGTCTATAATATCATTCATAAACTCTTTTGTAAAAATATTTTTGACTTTTGTTTTTTTTAATATACTAACTTTTATAGAAGTAATTCCTATCATAAATGCTGCAAAAATATAGCTAAAAGCATCAAATGCAATTGGTAAAGTGTATCCATTATTAATTAGTATAGCTGCAATAGATGGTCCTACCATTCCTATTACACTTTGTGTTGATAAAGAAAACGCTCTTGCATTAACAAACAACTTTTTTTCTACTATGCTAGGAAGTAATGCCATATATGCTGGAGTATTAAATCTAGATAAACTTTCTACAATAAACAGGAGAATACATAACGCTAAAAATGTCATTTTGTCAAACATAACTAATATAAGTATTATTAATGTAACAAGCCCTTGTCCTAAATTAGCATATAACATAATTTTTTTCTTTTCATAATTGTCTGCAACTGTTCCGCCTAGAATTGAAAAAATAAAATTTGGTAATGATATTATCATCATTAAAATTCCAGTAGCCGATGGTGAATTAGTTAATTTAATTGCTAACATTATAAATACAATATTATCCATAGAATCCCCTAAATTTGAGACTGTACTTCCTAGCCACAATTTCATGAATGCTTTATTTTTTATAATTTCATTTTTCATTTTATTCTTCCTCCACATATTAAGTACCCCATAAATATAAAAAGACTCCATTATTAGGGTTAAATTCTTTTGACTTGTCATTAATCATTCTTAATGAATATGCCACCGATTTATATCCATGTTCCTTCATAAATAATACCAATTTTATATTTGAGCAATTAATTGGATAAGTCAAAGACGAAATTTTATTTTCGTAAAAATATCTTTCAATTAATGATATGTAATCTTTGAATTTCAACCCATGATTTAATGACAAAATAATTATAGGTATATATAGAGAATTTTTATCATTTAATTTGGTTATAAAAAAACCGTTTAAATAATCATTATAATTTATCAAAAACACATTATAATTTAAATATAATTCTCCTAACGTAATTCCATTGGCTAAATCAATGCCATGTATAATTTTTTCTGCAAAGTTATAAATATTTTCATAATCACTCTTAAATTTTGCTTTTCTAATTATTAGATCTTTTTTAGAACTTTCTAAAGAAGCTAGTTTTAATTTTTTTTTCATTATAAGTGTTGGTGTAGTTGGTATAGAATTGCATCTAGTATAAATATTTAAATTTTGTGGAATTGTTTCAAATCCATAATAATTACATTTATTTATATTTAAAAAATTTGAACTCATATCTAATAATTTTTTTCCTATTCCCATTTTCTGAAAGTCAGGATAAATAGCACTAGGTCCTGACCATCCCATAGTCCCCCAATTTCTTGTAAAAATAAATCCTACATTTTCATCATTGCATTTTGAAACAAAAAACCCATCTGGACATTGTTCATAAAACATCTTAATTTCTTTAAATGTTCTCTTACTTAAATTGTTTTTGGATATTTTTTTATATGCTTCAGATTCAATTTTGATAATATCATCTAAATCATTTTCAGTTCCATGCAAAAATTCAATTTTCATAACATGCACCTCTAATGTCAAAGGATATATAAAAATTTATATATCCTTTGAACAACAAATTTAATTTTTATTTACCTTTGGGGAAATTGTGATTTCTTCTCCCGTAATTACTTTACATGAAACCACGGACATTTTTTTACTTTGTTTCCTTATTCTCTTCATTCTATCACCTCCTAGCATATTATATATACATTAATTTATTATTATATAATATTAATTAATGCCAATTTTTATTTATTAATTCTTAATCATAAAATTTATAATGCACATTAAAAATATACATATATACAAATTATTATTTGATAAGGAAATAAACTATCTATTAATAATAATCTATGCTAATTCTTTAAAGCAGCTAGTTGGCTTTTTATCCATTTTCAATTTACCATATTGATGCCATATTCTTGCAAAACAGCTACCAATACAAAATCCTCTATAGTGACAATTAGCACATTCAGAATTAATATTATTGCACTCATAATCTCTAAAATTAGATAATACAGATGACTCAAACCATATATTACTTATATTGTCTTTTGTAACTGGATTATTACTACATCTTAATCTTTCATCAATTAAATTATTACATGGATAAGTGTATCCTCTGTAATCAACATAAAATTCAAGTAATCCAGCTCCACACCTAATATCTCTGTTATTTTCCAATTCATCTGCTGGAGGATAATATTTTTTATCAATTTTAATTTTCTTAGAATACTCGCTAATTAATGTAGTTATTCTACTGTAATCTTGCTTACTAAATATTATTTTATTATTTTTAGCTTGTCCAGATGGACATGCTAAATTTATATCTAATTCATCTATGTTTAAGTCATTTACTAGTTCATATAATAATGGAATATTCTCAATATTAGAACCATATCCAATATCAGACGTAATTACAGAATTTAATATTACTTTTAATCCTATTTTTTTGCATTCTTTTATTCCATTAACAACTTCATTATATGAATTTATTTCTAACGGTGCTCTTCTTAAAATTTTTTCTTGCTCTGGATCTGCAGAAGATAAGCTCACCTGAACAGCTGTAATTCCAGATTTCTTATAATATTCAGCATATTTTGATAACATATGACCATTTGTAAACAACAATATATATGGATGCACACCATACATCGATATTGTCTTATCATTTATGATCTTTGCTAATTCTGTTGTCTTATCTAAAGTTAGTGAAGGCTCTCCTCCTGTTAATCCCCAATTTTTAGTCCCCGATTGAAGCATAGGATCTATTATTTTTTTTTCATACTCTTCAATATTTAATGATTTTCCTCTGTTTTCGCCCATGTACTCCAGATAGCACCATGGACACCTGTAATTGCATATTCTGTTAACCTCCATAATAATAGTTGGCGTAGTTATAATACCCTCATGATAAGTATCAATGTTTTTTAATATTGATTCGGCAATAAAAGTACTAGTCATGGAAATATTTTCATTTCTTATAAAATCAATCATATTTTTTATTTCTTCATCATTATATTTAAAATAAAGATCTCTATTTTGAAAGTTATCAATGTTATTTATATTTTTAGTTTGTAAAACTTTAATTATATTTAAAAGCAATTCAATTTCATATCTACTTGCTTTCCATATACCACCATAATACGGATCAACAATATGAAATTCATTATTGTTTTTTTTAAAAATTGATAATGCCATTTTAATCATTCTCCTTTTAATCCTTAAAACATTTATATGGTTTTTTTAATAAATCAAACTTGCCATATCTCTGCCAACATCTAGCTATACAATTTCCAACACACATTCCTCTATATTCACATTTCCCGCATTCTTCTCCTATATTAGTCTCATTATAATTTCTAAACATCTTAAAGCAACTAGAATTATACCAAATATCAACATAGTCACTATTTTTACCATCAGAGCATACTAAACTTTCATCAATTAAATTATTGCATGGATACACCTTACCGCTGTAATCAATATAAAAATCTACAAATCCCAAACCACAGCGCATAGGTCTTCCATTTTCCAAATCATAATCTGGCAAATAAAGCTTAACTCTAGAATCTTTTTTTAAGCGTTTTTTCCCATCATCTACCATGTCCTTAATCTTTTTATAGTTTTTAATATTTAAATCTATACTATTTTGCTTAGCTTTTCCCGAAGTTACTACTGGTGTAATTCTCAAAAGATCAACATCTAATTTATCTGCAAGCTCAATCATCTCACAAATTGAATTTATATTTTCTTTAGGTTCAATTACCATATTTATAGCAGTATACATGCCAAGTTTCTTTGCACTTCTTATACCATCAATAGCATACTTATATGAATTTATTTTATTATTAGGATTTCTTAACTGTAATTCTTGTTTTTCTTTTGGCGAAGACAATTGTATCTGAACAGTATTTACTCCTGCATTATAATAATCATTTGCATACTCAGAAAATTTAAATCCATTTGTTAAAAGGCTTATTTTAGGTTTCCTATTTAATAAGTCTTTAGTTGTTTCTTTAATTTTAGTAATTATGCTTATTGTGCGGTCAATTGTTAATGAAGGTTCTCCACCTGTTATAGTCCAACATCGCGCTCCTTGTAAAACAAATGGTTCTATAATTTTTTTACTTATTTCAGAAACATCTAATAATTTTTCTTCTTGCTTCATAGATGGTATATAACACCATGGACAATTATAATTACACATACGACTTACTTCCAATATTATTTCAGGAGGAACAATTATGCCAATATTATACTTATGTAATTTTTTTAATATTAATTCTGGAAAAAAAGTTGTATCTACGGGAATAGACTCTTTTATAATAAAATTAATAACTTCTTTTAATTTGTCACTATTAATTTCTTTTAATATTTCATTGACATTTTTCTCTTCCAAGAGTTTCAATAATTCCAAGTAAATTTCAAGTTCTTTCTCTTCAAATTCCCAAATTCCACCATAGTAGGGATCTATAATATTATACTTATTATCTTTTAACTTAAAAATAATTGCAGCCATCAAATTCCATCTTCCCCATTATTTGTATTAATATTACTTCAAATACTCATAAATTAAAACATTAAATATTTTCCATTTCTACTAATTATCTATCATAAATTAATTGTTTTATGTAAATTCCTAATTTTTTCTTAATTTTTAACATAATATATATTAAATATATATTTATCCATATTTTATATACAATTACTATAACTTAATATGACAAACTATATAACTATGTAATACCCAACTTCTTATTTTATAAATTACAAAATTTAACTTTTACATTTTTAACATTTACTTGTATAAATAACGGTATAGAATTAACGAAACTCTTCTGTAATTATAATTAAATTTCTTCAAATATCGATTAATATAGTTTTTAGTAAGATCTTGGTTAAAAAAGTATAATAAAAAAGAACTTTAAATCAAAAATAATTTGAAATTAAAGTTCTTTCAATAGTTTTCCATATTACCTAACTATAATTGGTTATAATATAGATTAGAAACTAGATAATAATCCATTATAAAAGCAAACAATCAAAATTGATTTTCATAAGCTTTTATAATATTACATTTTTTATATTATAATTTGACAAATACAACTGTAATTTTTTAATAAATACAGAAAATCATGAAATTTATGATTTGTTTCATAGTTTGAACTAAAAAAATTGTAACTTTTTTTTACAAAAGCTTATGATGTTTATGTTTAGTTCACCCATTTCATTTTCCAAAGTGACGCTGTTATTTATGGTAAGGTTCACCCCTACTAATCCTAAACCCTCTATAAATCTGCTCCAAAAGCATAACCCTAAAGAGCTGATGTGGAAAGGTCATTTTTGAAAAGCAAAGTTTATAATCTGCCCTATTTAAAACCGACTTTGAAAGTCCAAGCGAGCCGCCAATAACAAAAGCAATATTACTGCTGCCTGAAAGTCCTAAATCATCTATAAAGTTTGAAAATTCCTCTGAGGAAAGCATTTTACCATTCAAATCTAAGGCCACAACATACATGTTATCCTTAATTGCAGATAGTATCTTTTCTCCCTCTTTTTCTTTAATCAAATTTTCCTCTTTCTCAGATGCATTATCTGGAGTTTTTTCATCTTGAAGTTCAATTATATCTAGCTTACAGTACCTATTAAGACGCTTTGAATACTCCCCAATTGCTTCTTTTAAGTACTTCTCCTTAAGTTTTCCAACTGTTATAAGCGTTATATTCATTTTATTAACTCCTTTTAATGAGAGTAAAAAACATAGATGAAAAGTAAAATAAAGTTTAATCTTCTTAAGTTTATGATTTGTTTCTATTTTATAAGTTCAAAGATTTACCTGAAACAAGGAAGATAAATCACCCTTCACTCTACTCTCTACTTCTTACTCTCTACTCTGTTTTTTCTTTATACAAAAACTCCCCATCTAAGTGACGAGGAGTTTTAATACTATGTATTATTTTTTTCCACAACAGTTTTTATACTTTTTACCGCTTCCACAAGGACAAGGATCATTTCTTCCTACCTTGTTCTTATTTACATAAGTTTTTGAAGCACCCCAGTTTTTCTTTATTTCTTTTCTCTTTTCTTGTGAGAAAATACCATCCCATTGAGGCAAACTATATAAATAATCAGCTTTTGCTTCTAACATATTAAAATAGAGCTTTTCAAAGTCGATATCCAATTCTATTTCAGAATCAGCTTCAATTTTTTCAAGATCTAAAGGCTGTTTTAAACTATCATTTATACCATCCAAGAAGCCCATATAAAAAACTGTAGATGTACTATACTCTTTTGCTAAATCTTCTACTTTGCCCTTTAATTCCTTTTTGTGATTTGCTAGAAGCTTAGTATAAATTGAAGTTTCAATTTCACCATAATCTTTCCAGAATGCTGCTTCTCCCCTATGCTTTACATAGTCTACAATCATGTCTGTCCAATCTTTATATAGACTCATAATTCCTTATTCTCCTTTTAAATAAATATTTACCTATAATATTATAGCTATATTTTTCTCTATTTTCAACATGAGAAATAATATATTTTTAATTACAATATACTACTTTGTAATTTTTTTCAAATTTTCAAGACTATTCTTATTTATAGGCTTTGATATATCGTAATTTCCACCTAAAGTGTCAATAACATTATTATCTATAAGTATCTTGACCGATTTTATAGCTTCCAATTGGCCTAAAGATTTAACTATACTTTTTAAAGTAGCTTCTTCTTTAGCAGGTGTCATTTTAACTTTAGCTTCATCGCTTAAACTTACATAAGCAATTCCATCTTTTATAGAAAAACTAAGCAATTTCGTGTTTGTTGGAAGTACTGGCTTTAGCTTACTGTTTACAGCCGGTCCTTTAATTAGTTCATTAATTATTATCTCTCCAATTATCTCATTCTTGCTTATCATTCTTTCTTCTTTAGCCTCTTCAGCCTTCTGCTCATTTTTAGAAGAGTCAAAATACAAATTAAAATCTACAACATTGCTATTTTCTTTGTAAAGTTTTAACTCCTTAATTTTTTCAGTAGTATTTATGCTTGACTTATCCTTCTTTTCACAGCCTGAAAAAGTCATAGACGAAGCAGTAACAATTGAAATCCCCAAAACTAAAGCAATAAGCCTTTTCATATTAACCTCTCCTTGCATTTTACTTTAAATAAATACAAATCGGTTATATCTCCATATAATTACTCGGTTCCCCACGTTTTGCCATGCTAATAAAGACATCACTATTAACTTTTACACCGCTTTCTACTAATACATTTTCAACTGTCTTATATGCTAAATCCGGATAATTATTAGTTTTACTTAAATGTCCCAAAATAATCTTTTTTTGTTTTCCTGATCCTACTATATCTACAATAGCCTTACCACAATCTTCATTAGATAAATGTCCTACATTGCTAAGTATTCTGCACTTTAAAGGATATGGATATGGTCCAAACTTCAACATTTCAACATCATGATTGCTTTCTAGAAGTATTACATCTGCATCCTTTATTGAACTCTTTACTTCATCTGAAAAATATCCTAAGTCAGTAGCTATACAAACAGATTTATTCTTATTTATAACCTTATATCCACATGGAGCAGCTGCATCATGAGGTATTTTGTAAGATATTATATCTAAATCTTTTATGCTTACACACTCATTATATGGCAATATTTTCACATTCTCGTTTTTAATCTTACCCAAGTTTCCCATCATTGCCTTCCAGGTAAGTTCATTTGCATATATAGGTATATTGTACTTTCTTGATAAAATTCCAACTCCCTTTATATGATCCAAATGTTCATGCGTAACAAAAATACCGTCAATTTTTGAAGGATCCTCATTAATACATAACATAGCACTATCTATACTTTTGCCGGATAATCCCGCATCAACTAATATGCTTGATTTATCAGAACCAACAAAAATACTATTTCCACTACTTCCACTATAAAGCGAACAAAACTTCATACTAACTCCTTTACATTAAGCCTTTACCCTTTTTATATCCGCACCTAATTTTCTAAACTTCTCTTCAATATGAGGATATCCTCTATCTATATGTTCTATACATGATATTTCACTAACACCATCTGCTGAAAGAGCTGCTATTACCATTGCTGCACCAGCTCTCAAATCAGTAGCTTTTACACTTGCACCAGTTAGCTTTTCAACACCATCAATTATTGCAATTCTGCCTTCTACTTTTATATTTGCTCCCATTTTCTTAAGCTCATCAACATGCTTCAATCTACTTTCCCATATACTTTCATTTATTATGCTTCTTCCCTTAGCAGTGCATAAAAGAGTACTCATTGGCTGCTGAGCATCTGTTGGAAACCCTGGATAAGGTAATGTTTTAATATTTACACCCTTAAGGTTTCTATCCGATTCAATTTCTATAAAATCATCGCCTTCTTTAACTTTTGCACCCATTTCAACTAACTTAGCTGAAACTGACTCTAAATGCTTTGTAATTACATTTTTTATCATTACTTTTCCACCACAAGCCGCAGTAGCAATCATATAAGTTGCAGCTTCTATTTGATCTGGAATAACACTGTAATTACAACCTTTTAATTCCTTTACACCTACTATTCTTATTACATCAGTGCCTGCTCCCTTTACATTTGCACCCATTGTATTAAGAAAATTAGCCAAATCAACTATATGAGGTTCCTTAGCCGCATTTTCAAGTATTGTTGTACCTTCTGCTAAAACTGCTGCTAACATTACATTTATAGTTGCGCCAACACTCACTACATCGAAATATATATTTGTTCCAATAAGTTTATCAGCTATAGCCTCTATTGAACCATGTTTAATATTAACCTTTGCACCAAGAGCCTCAAATCCCTTTATGTGCTGATCTATAGGTCTAACTCCTATAGGGCATCCACCCGGAAGTTCTACTCTTGCTTTTCCAAATCTGCCCAAAAGTGCCCCTAAAAAGTAATACGAAGCTCTCATTTTTCTAAAATCATCTGTCTGTGCACCTGTACTTTTAAGTTCTGTACTATCTATTTCAACGGAATTTCCATTTCTTTTCACTTTGCATCCTAAGCTTGTTATTATTCTTTCTGAACATTGAACATCTTCTATCTCAGGTATATTATCAATAATATTTACTCCCGAACTTGCCATTATAGCTGCAGGTAATATAGCTACAGCTGCATTCTTTGCTCCACCAATTTCTATACTTCCATTAAGAGTTCTATCTCCTCTTACAACTAACTTGTCCATTAACGTACCCATCCTTACCAATTATTTTATATATATGTAAACTTTTTGTTAAATTCATTTATAATAATTACAAATAATATTATAACATAAGTAGAATACATTTTGACACTAAATTTTCAAATATATGATTTAAATTTTATATTTATAAATTTATTAAATTGTTACTCTAATAACTAAAAAAAACCGCGTAATAAATACGCAGTTTCTTTAATTATTGTTGTCCTTCATGTTTAAAGCTTCCGCAATCTGTAGCTTCAACATCATGTGCTTCTGTGTTATGCTTTACAACCATAATATTTTCTAAAGTACAAAAGTTATCATCTTTACAGTGAAATTTACATTCGCTTACAGTGCAACCTATACTGTCATTATGATTCATAATGATCCCTCCTTAATTTTATCTTACGAATTTATTATTGCAAAATATAAGAATATTATTCTAACACTAAACTTATTTATATGATATAATAAAACTATTGTTAAACATTTAAATTTGTGGAGGGTAAATATGAAATATTGTCTAATCGCAGAATTTACAAAAGAATCATATTCAAATATAGAAGATGTACAGCGTTATGCCTGCAAAAAATATAAATTATATAAAAGACTTCAAAACCTTCACATAATGCTAGAAACCATGGATGAACCTAATTTAGATAAATTAGATAAAATAATGCTTGAGCAAATAAAACCATATAAAAAATTTAAGGTAAAGGTTGAACCTAATCTTGTGTATGATAATGACCAAAAAGCTGTGGCTTTAAAAGTAGAACAACAAGGGTACATAATAAGAATTATTAGAAACTTATGCGAAAAACTAAGCTATAATGGTTTCAAACTTCACTGTAAGTATCCAGAAGATCTTTACAATTTGTATATTCCTATTGCAAATGGTAATTATCAAACAAAAAATTTTTTTCAGCAAAATGATCAAGTTGCTGCTGATGTACTAGAGAAATCAGTTGGAACGTCATTTTTTAAGATACAGGGATTTAAATTATGCAAATTGACAGGATATAAAAAAATATCTGTAATTAAAAGCTATCCTTTAAAGGATTATTAATTCAATGTCATTTACAAATCATAACATAAATAAAAAGGAAAATCCTTAGTGATTTTCCTTTTTTATTTAAGTTTTGGATTCTGTTATATAACATAATTAATTTTGAGTAAATTTTTTTAATAAATTTTAATGTAATCGTTTAGTGGAACTTTCTTTATTTTTAACTTTAATATAAAATATATATATACCAAAGTTAAAGAAAGGCGGCACATTTCTATGGATTTTAAAAAACTATTTCGTTTACAGAAGGATTTAGATGCACAAATCATAGAAGAACACAATCTTAAAAACGAGGTTTTATTTTCTCAAAAATCTCTTGCATTACAAGTTCAAATGGGAAAATTGGCTGATGAAACTAGATGTTTTAAATATTGGAGCAACAAATCACCTGCTAAAAGAGAAATAATACTTGAGGAATATATAGACTGCTTAAATTTTATACTTAGTATAGGTATTGATAAAAATTTTGATGATATTAATCCATCTCTAGCCAAATTTAACTATAATATAACAGAACAGTTTTTAGACCTGTATGTAGATATTAATGATTTTGTAATTTGTTCATCACAAGATCATTATATAACTCTCTTAGAGGATTTTTTAAGTCTTGGAAAAAACTTAGGATTTTCAGATTTAGAAGTTGAGAATGAATACATACGCAAAAATGAGTTCAATCACGAAAGGCAAAGTTCTAATTTTTAAGAATAAAATTTAGGTGTAGGAAAATTTCCTGCACCTTTTTAGCGTAATTTTATTATATATGGTTAAACTACTCCTGAGGTGAAATTTATGCTTGGTATAATATTTTCTATAGTAGCAGGAATATGTATGACCTTTCAAGGCGTGTTTAATACAAAACTCAGTGATAAAATAGGACTATGGGAAACAAATGCTTGGGTTCAAGGTTCCGCATTCGTAATAACTTTAATAGTATCTTTAATATTTGGAAATGGTCATATAAAAAATATTTTTAATGTAAATAAACTTTATCTAACCGGTGGAATTTTAGGTGCAATAATAATCTTTACAGTAATGAAGGGAATTTCAACTCTTGGTCCAACTTGCTCTATTTCTGTTATTTTAGTGGCTCAACTAACTTCAGCAGCTATAATAGATGCCTTTGGCATGTTTGATTCTAAGAAAATAACATTTGGGGTTAATGAATACATAGGCGTGATTTTAATGATTGCTGGGATAATAGTATTTAAATTAAAAATCTAAAACCAGAGTACAGTTATTGTAGATTTTTCTCCACTAACGCTACCAAAAATCTACAATATATACATCTAAAATCCCAATTGTAATTTATGAACTGCGAATTATCTATTATTAAATCAACCTTTGCTGTACTCCGTGCTCTGTACTCTCTACTCTATATAAAGCTTAAATGATAATAAATAAATTCTAGTCAACTTAAGTTTTGTATGTAATCACCTCCAATTATTGTTTTAGTGGCAGCCTCCGCAAGTTGAACAATGTCCAGTGCAGCCAGCTCCATTTTTGCCGTAAAACTTTCCCTTATAAAGCCTTTCAACTTCTTCAGCCTTACATTTTGGGCATACAATTTTTTCATTATCATTAGTTACTATTTCAAAAAATTCATTTCCACATTTTTTACATTTGTAATCTATTAAAGGCAATTAAATCACTTCCTACTTTAAAAAATTTTATCATTATTGTTATTTTACCACATTCTACAAGCTGTATGTATAGTGAAACTACTGCGAAACTTAAACTATTTATGTTCCAAAATAATAATCTTCAAGGGATTATGGTGCATATATAGTTTGTAGTTGAGCTAGTTTTACTATAGTGAAACTACATCCAAACTAAAACTATTATGAGTAATACTTACGGGGTGCCACTAACCTCTTAATATTTTCTATGTTTTTATTAAAATTTTGATAGAAATATAGGGTATCTTTATATAGATTCTCAATAGAATGTTTAGCTTTATAAGTGAAAATACTGGCCTTGTATAGATTCCAAACATTTTCTTGAGGATTTAGCTCAGGAGAATATGGCGGAAGATATATTAATTCTAATTTCCCAATATTTCTAAGTTCAAAATTTTCTATTGAACTAGATTTATGTATTTTTGCATTATCTAAAATAACAAAGACCTTCTTACCTGCGTTTATATCTATTAAGCGTTGTAGAAATTCGATAAATTTATCTGAATTTATGGTCTCTTTATACGGATATGCATCAATAACAGATTGAAAATCTGTGGTTATTTCAGTAGCACCTATTAGCTTTAAGCCAACAGAAGAAGCATTCCTCTCAATTACAGGGGGATGTCCTACTGGACTCCATGTTTTTCTATTTGTAGATTCGGCTTTCGTGGCAGTTTCATCACAAACATATATAACTTTATCAGAAGAATTTTCTACAAGGGTTATCAATTTTGCGATTTTTTTTAAAGCACTTTTGCGCTTCAGCATTTGCTAGAGTAGGATGATATTCAGCACGTTTATAAGAATTATTAAGAGACTTAATGATTTGTCTCATTCTTTCATATGAGTAAAGTCGACCATATTTATCTCGAATGTGTTCTCTCATTCTGTCAATACTCCAAGTTGAAGCATTAAAGCCAAATTCTCTTGGATCTTTATTTATAAGAGTATCTTCAATATAAGAAAGCATTTCATCAGTGAAGGAACTAATAGAACCTCCACGTTAATCTTTAATTGCTTCAAGACCAAATTCGTTCCATTTGTGTATATAGCTCAAAATAGATGCCCTACAAACTCCTACAATTTCTTCTATTTTAGAGATATGTACACCTAAATAGCTCATAATAATGGTTTTTAAAATATTTTGTGAATACTTATTTGTTGAATTTTTTTCAAGATTTCTTAATTGATCTAGTGAGGCATCTTTTAAATCAGTAACTCTCGTAGCTGCTCTTCCCATAATAATTTTCTCCTTTTTGTTTTCCTATCTTCATAATTATTATGACAAGTTATATTGTTTTTAATTCTTTTAGTTTGGAACTAGTTTCACTATATATATATGCTGCTGAAAAGTTCAAAATAAGATTACATAAATTATATATT
This sequence comes from Clostridium guangxiense, assembly GCF_021043395.1. Classification (GTDB taxonomy): domain Bacteria; phylum Bacillota; class Clostridia; order Clostridiales; family Clostridiaceae; genus Clostridium_S; species Clostridium_S guangxiense. The sequence goes on along the minus strand of NZ_JAJNKE010000038.1, from coordinate 7,439 downwards.
AATATTTCCCATCATATATGGTACAGCTTTTCCACTTATTTTAACTCTATCTCCAGCTACTTTACAGTATAATTTTCCCCCACGTGCTGACAACTGTTTAGCCACCATTACATCTTTATTTAGCCTTTGTGACCAAAATGGTATTAAATTACTATGTGCTGAACCAGTTACGGGGTCTTCATTCACACCAAGTTTTGGATAAAAACAGCGAGATACAAAATCTACATCAATCCCTCTAGCTGTAACAATAACACCCAATCCGTTTTCTAATTTTATCATTTTAGAAAAATTGGGGGTTAATTCTTCTACTTGCTTTTCCGTTTCTAATACTACAAATAAATCTCTTGATAAATATATTTCAATAGGACCGACTCCAATAGCTTCCGAAATTATTTCATGTGATAATTCCATTTTTTTTGGTTCTCTCAAGGGGAGATCCATTTCGTATAAATCGCCATTCCGTTTAACCTTAAGTGTTCCACTTGCAGTATTAAATGTCATATTTTCAATTCCTATATCAACATAATTAGAAATAACATAAGAAGTCCCCAAAGTAGCGTGTCCACATAAATCTATTTCAGCCCTTGGAGTAAACCATCTTAGATTATAACTATTCCCATTTTTAACTACAAAAGCTGTTTCTGATAAGTTGTTTTCTCCTGCAATTTTTTGCATTGTGCTGTCATCTATTGGATTATCTAAAACACATACACCTGCTGGGTTTCCTTTGAATACTTCATCAGCAAAAGCATCAACAACATAATATTTCATCCTTACCTCTCCTTAAAATATAATTTATTAGTTAATATTATTTTACTAATGTGACTTAATTTTATTATACACAATACGGACATTTTCTTCTAACAAATAATATACTGTTATTGAAAGTTTTATTTACAAGGAATGAGTGTATAATGTTTTTTTTAAAAGGAAAAATCAACCCAAATCTTTACGACCTAACAGTTAAAAATGAACATAGAAGCTTTAGAATACTTATACATTGCAAAAATTTCATAAATAGAATTGCCTCAAGGTTAAAATCCCATAAGTGCACTGTTTATTACACTATAGATACATTAAATTGTATTTGTGCTTCAGCTTCTTCTTTTATGATAAATAGACTTACTGAATATCCTGAGATTGATTATATAACATTGGATAACTTTGCAAGTATATGTGCCCACAATGTACATTCAGCAAACAACGTTTCAACTACCCTTGCAAACAATTCAAAATTAACAGGTAGAGGAATACGCATAGGAATTATAGACACTGGTGTTTACCCTCATAAAGATTTAAAATATCCTACTCCAAAAATACACAAATTTTTAGACCTTATAAATGGGCTAAATTACCCATATGATGACAACGGTCATGGAACTTTTATGAGCGGATTAATTGCTGCAAGTGGTTCAAGTTCTAAAGGAAAATATATGGGTATAGCACCAGAAAGCTCAATATATATGATAAAAGCCTTTGAAGCAACTGGTAAAGCATATGTATCATCAATACTAGCAGCTTTAAACATTCTAATAAAAGAAAGTGCTGAAAATAATATTAGAATTATATGTCTTCCTTTTGAAACTTTTTTTCAAGACTCATTTATTGATTCAATGTTTTCAAGGTTGTTTACCCTTGCAAATAAAAATAACCTTGCTGTCGTAGTTCCTTCTGGAAGCAATAAAAATGATAAAAATTCAATGATTGGAATATCAACCTTAAGCAATTGTGTAACTGTATCTGGAGTAACTTCCAGTATACCAAAAAAAATTTATACTTATTCTTCATCAGGTCCTTGCGGAAAACCTGAAAAACCTGATCTTTGTGCAGCATGTACGGATTTAACTTCTCTTAATTGTGATACTTCCTTTGTATCTGAAAGAAACGGAATAAAATTATATCCTCGCGAACTAAAGGAAGCTTATACCACTTATACTGGAACCTCATGTGCTGCTGCATTTACAACTGGCATACTCGCGCTGCTTTTTGAAAAAAATCCCGATTTGAAATATAAAGATGCAGTTTCCATGATAAAAACTTCATGTAAATTATTAGATGTCCCAAAGTGGCAGCAAGGATATGGATGCATAGATTTTAAAGATTTGTTTTTTGATAACTAAACCTTGCAATATAAAAATTTAGTTAATAATTGATGTATAAAAAATTAAAAATAGCACATATTATAAGTGGCAGTGAAAAAGAAACTTCTTTATTAGCTGTCACGTTTAGTAAACGAAATTGCATTTAAAACAATTTCGCAATCAAGTAGATAACCATGGTTGTTTACTTGTCTAAATACTGCCCTTGAGCTTTAAACCCTCAGGGGCTATCATTTTTATTATAGCCCATCTTCAAAATTAATCTGACGCACTAAAAAATATTGTCAAGCATTGTTACTTCGACATGATAACCATAAATATTGGTATTGTAATCATTGAAAGAACTGTGCTTAAAGTAACCATAACTGCTGCGTATCTACTATCTGCGCCATAAACCTTGGCAATTATAGGAGCATTAGTCATAACCGGCATAGCAGATTGCATTATAAATACTTCTTTCATCAGCGTTGGAACTGGTACTAGCAAAACCATTATAACCATTATAAGTGGACATACTAAGAATCTTCCAAGTAATACGCCTATTACATCTTTATCAATTTTTAATTCCTTAAGTTTTACTGAATGAATACTTATTCCTATAAAGATCATTGACAGAGGCGTGGTTAAATTTCCAAGATATTTACATGTGCTCATAATAAAGGATGGAAGTTGTATTCTTAAGAGTAGTAAAATCACGGCAGTTATAAATCCCAAAAGCGGTGGAGATATAATTCTTTTTATAGTAGATTTGCTGAGTATGCTTCCATGTTCTCCCGGAGCATCTTTGCTTATACAGTAAACTCCAAGTGTCCAGAAAAAAGTTGTATTTGCTATGTAATATAAGAGAACATATGGAACACTCTTTCCTCCAAACAATGCTATGTTTACTGGAAGTCCAATAAATATAGTATTTGAGTTAAAAAACATAGACTGAAACGTCCCCTTCCTTGACTTTTCAACCTTAAAAATTTTTGATACTGCAATTGCAATTACGTAGCATATGGCTATAGACAAAAAAGGAGCTATAAGCCCCTTCGATAAACTTACAAGCTTGTCTTTCGTAAAATTTCCCATAATATCAGAAAGCATAAGAGCTGGCAATGATACATTAGTTACAAGCTTTGCAAAACTTTTTGAAATTTCTTCGTTAAACCATCCTTTTCCAGTTAGCACATATCCTATAGATATCATTATTACAATAGTTAAAACGCCCTGTACTGCATTTAGTAGAACCATTAAAATCCCTTCTTTAGAAACAAATTTTAGGATCTAAATATAACCTCTTCTTTGCTAAACATATATCTCGCAAACAAAAGAGCTCCTACTATATATACTATCATCCATCCAAAGGTTATTGCAATATGCGTATAATTATGAATTCCAACTAAAAATTCTTTCATAAGGCAGGTTGCGTTAGTAATTGGTATGCTAAAGTAAAATGTTTCTATACTCTTAGGATCTTTCATCATAACAGCATAAACTAAAACCATTGCTATAATAGTTATAGGACTTAAATAAGTTTGAGCTTCTTTAAAGGATCTTGCATATATGCTGAGTGCAAGCTCTATTGCTCCAAAAACCACTGTTGTAAGTACTGGTAAAATCATTATAAGAATAAAGGTTCCTGCCGATAAACTTAAATCTTTACCATCACCAAACATTCCATTTTTCTGCTTCATTGTAATATAAACTCCAAGAAGTGATGCCAGTGACATTATTATTCCCATAGTACTGATTGCTATAAGTTTACCCCATAAAATTGACATTCTGCTTGCTTTGGTAGTAAGAAGTGGTTCAAGTGTTCCTCTTTCTTTTTCCCCTGCACCCAAATCTACAGAAGGTGCAATTGTGCTTGTCGCACTATAAAGCATTAACAAAAGTGGTATAAGCATAGTTACATATAGAGCAGCAATTCCACCGTCCTTTTGTGTTTCATCTTTTACTATATTAATAGGTGTAAGTATTTGTGGATTTATATCTTTCTTTGAAAGTCTTGAAGCCACTATTTGCTTTGAATAAGCATCAACATAAGAATTTACAACGTCAGAGGCTACCTGCGCATCTGTACTTGAATTATCATAGCTTAAAGTTACTTTTGTATTTAAATCACTCTCTAGTTTTTCATCAAAATCACTTGGAATAGTAACCGCAACTAATATTTTCCCATCTTTTATATCTTTTTTAATATTACTGGATTGAACTATCTTTATATTCTTTTGAGCTTTTAATAACCTTCCAAAATTGCTGTTTCCCTTATCTACTATAGCTACTTTAACATTATTTTTTATATTTTTCTCTCTATTGGTAAATGTACCTAATAGGAGGGATAAAAGTGGTAATAATATAATTGGAATAAGTACACTCATTATTATTGTTTTTCTATCTCTGAACATATCCGTAATTTCTTTTTTAAAAACCAAAATCGTTGTATTAACCTTCATATCTTTCACCTCTATTTATAAGACTTACAAATACTTCTTCAAGGTCACTGTTATTATATCTTCGCTTTAAATCATCTATAGTTCCTTGTTCTATTAATTTTCCTTTATGTATTATAATTACTCTGTCACAAAGTTTTTCAACCTCAGCCATACTGTGACTAGAAAAAATTACAGCTTTATTTTCCTTTTTGCAGTTTAAAATAAAATCTTGAACTATCCTTGCAGCACTTACGTCTAAGCCTGTAGTTGGTTCATCAAATAATACAACAGATGGATTGTGAACAATAGACCTAGCTATAGACACTTTTTGCTTCATTCCTCTTGAGAACTTTCCAACTCTTTTATCTATATATTCTTCCATTTCCAATTGACCTGCAAGATTTTCTATACTACTTTTAGCTTCTTCATCTGACATTCCATTAAGCTTTGCAAAATACATCATGTTTTCTCTTGCAGTAAGCCTATCATAAAGTCCTACATCTCCTCCAAAAAGTATGCCAATCTCACCTCTTGCCTTATCGGGTTCTTTTGCAATATCATATCCATTTACAATGGCCTTTCCCGATGAAATTTTCAGCATTGTAGCAAGCATTCTTAAAGTAGTTGTTTTACCAGCTCCATTTTCACCTAAAAGTCCAACTATTTCTCCATTATTTACATTAAAGCTCACTTCATCTACAGCCTTAACTTTCTTGAATTGCTTAGTGATTCCTATTACTTCTACCATTTTGTTACCCCCTTAGGAAACTTTATATCTATATTTTATTAAATAATATAGTTTATTCATAGTACTATAAGTAATTAATAAAATTACTTAAGTCACTTTTGTTAACTCACAGTTCACAATGCACAATGAAGGATGATTTTTTTCCTTGTACTACCGTGGAAGCGAAGTAGCAATGCTGAAGGAATGATTTAAAAAAGTCCTAATAAATCTTAGATTTATAGGGCTTTTTTAATGCGACAAGGCATTGTTACTTTGCTTTATATTTTCTTCATCACAAGTAAAAAGTATATTACTACTGAAATTATAATAGGCACTGCTGCTATAATTTTATCCTTAACTAGCATTACTTCTGATGAACCTTCTAATCTTAAATTTATATTATTCCCTTTGTTATCTTTAATAAGTTCTTTCATTAAAGTTATTATTGCAACTACAGCTATAGCAGAAATCACACCTAAAAATACTACTGACATAATTTTCACAGTCACATTATTTGCATTTTGCTGGCTTTTCTTAAGTACATCAGAAGACATCCTCATAACTACCCAACTCATTGCAGTGTTAGTCCCATTAAATATAAAGTGTATAATCATTGATGCAAAAATAGAATTTGTAATTCTCACTACATAAGCAAGCATCACTCCTAAAACAAAAGCATATAAAAATTGTGGCGGATTAAGATGAAGTATACCAAAAAGAAATCCATTTATGAGAGCTGCTTTCCAAATTTTGCTGCCATTATATCCTGAAAGCACTACACCCCTCATTGTAATTTCTTCACACAAAGCTGGTGTAAGAGCTACTAGTCCAATCATCAATCCCAAAGGTAAATTTTGAAGTTTCTTAAAGACATCTTGAACATTATTGTAAAAGAAAAAACTTGTTATTTGAGAAAGGAACATCGCTACAGGTATAAATAAAAATCCCATTACAACAATTAAAGAAGCGCTTCTTATTTTTAATCTATTAAATCTAAGTGTTTCCTTTATAGATTGTCTGGTTACTATTAAATAAATTATAACTGGCACTATTAAAAACAGGATTTGAGTTGTTAATAAAAGACTTGCCGTATTAAATTTGATAACTTTAGCAATTGGTTTTAATAAATATCCACCGTAAATTTGCAATAAAATAAGTATAAGAAAAAATATATTTACTCTTATTGGTTTCTTCAAAACGCTTTCCTCCCTAAGATAAAATTTATATATCCTGATTTTTTAAAGCCTTCCACCCCCATATTAATGATAAAACACTTATTATAAAAATTACAGTTTCAAACATGCCTTCTATAATAAATCTGTTTTTAAATATTATAACAATAAAAAAGTATAATATATAGGAGCATGTGAAAAATATAGGTATTCTTTTTTACAAGCCACTCATAAGTATTGCAACGAAAGCTATAATTAGAAATAAAAAGTCAATCCACACATCGTAATATATTTATATGATGGTGGAGCTAAAAATATCGTTGTAATAATTATCTCAGTTATAAAATTATATTATACGCCTATGATTGTCAAAATGAGCAAGTATCATGATACTGCAAGCAAACTTGGAGTTAAATTTAACTGGGGCATAACAAACGGAAAAAAAATGAAAAGTTATAATAGTAAAATTAAATTTATTGAAGAATGCAATTGTTTCAATTACCATAAAGATAGATGACACTGGATAGGCACTCCAGCTCTAATTCCAGCCTTTAAAAATTGCTTTAATAATAAAATTGTTCATTTGAAATTTTCTAAATAGGAAGGAGGTTGCCCAATGAAAGATTCAAGCCACATGTCATACTTTAGAGTTGGTTCTGTTTATGTACTAAAAACATTTCTATTAACTATTATTGGAATTATATTAATTATTTTATGGGTACAAGCAGTTATTATATCAAAAATAGATAAAAATATCACAGAAAATAAATTGGTAACTACAGGTGCTTATGCCTAGATTCGCAATCCTATAGATTCAAGTAAAAAGTCTCTCTGTACCTACTTAATTTTAAATGTATATCCCCTTTTCCGTAATAAAATGGAGGAAAATCTTCCTTAAACCAGCTTGTGAATGAAGTAATAGTATTGAAGAAACAATTTAAATATGGATCGATGTCAATATTTTAGACACAAAAAGTCGAACTTTTTATGCAATTTTTCTTGATAGCTCCTCACATTGTTG
>NZ_JAJNKE010000037.1 GCF_021043395.1 Clostridium guangxiense | reverse complement strand
TTACAATTTTTAAGCCTTAGATTTATAGGATTTTTTTAACGCGACGAAGCATTATTACTTCACAACTTCCAGTTTGTTTATCTATAGTATTTCATAGGATACTAACTATTAAAAAAAATCGTACTTTTAAAAATTCATGTAACAAAATATAATATATATAGTTAAATTATATCATACATGAAAGAAAAGGAGTAAGTAAAGTGGAAGAAGTATTAAAATTTTTAAGGGAAAATCCAATATTTTATATTGCAACAGTAGAGGGAGATCAGCCACGAGTACGTCCTTTTGGAGCAGTAGCTGAATTTGAAGGAAAACTATATATTTGCACTAACAACACAAAAAATGTTTTTAAACAAATCGAAAAAAATTCTAAGGTTGAAATTTGTGCAATGGGCAAGAATGGAAGATGGCTTCGTATAGAAGCAAAATGTTTTGCTGACGAAAGAAAGGAAGCAAAGGAAAAAATGCTTTCTGATAATCCGGGTTTAAAAAACATGTATTCAGTAGATGACGGAATATTTGAAGTTCTTTATCTAAAGGATGCAACTGCAACCTTTGCAAGCATGAAAAGTGAACCAAAGACAGTTAAATTCTAAGGCTTAGCTAAAATTAAAGTTTTTGCGTGACTTATAAATAAGCTTGATGCAGGCGGCTTTCACACTAAATATAAAAAATTGCGAACTAATTAAGTGAAGTTAAAACCCTTCGCTATTATGATTACTTCGCAATTTTTTTAGTGCGACACCCCCCCTTTATTCATAGTAAAATATCTATATTTAGATTCTAATTTTCCATGGATTATAGTGAATATATAGTTTTTGTTAAGCTGGTTTTACTATAGGAGCTTGTAAAAAACATAGATATTCTTTTTTACGGGCCGCTCATAATGCTTTATGCGTGGTGTAGTAAAAAAACTATAGAATACATTTTTTCACAACCTCCTATATATAAATTAGGGCAATTATATTATTTTTCTATAGTTAAATAGAAGCACTTTACATAACATACATAAAATATATTGACAATACCACAGATACTGTATATACTGTTTATATACAGTATCTGTGGTATACTCGTTTGCAAAGGAGTACTAAAAATGAACATAATTATTTCAAACTCGTCTAATGAACCAATATATGAGCAAATTTCAAAGCAAATAAAAAATCTTATTTTTAATGGCGAACTTTCAGAGGGAGAATTACTCCCATCTATAAGAAGCTTAGCTAAGGAATTAAAGATAAGTGTAATAACTACTAAAAAGGCATACGAAAGGCTTGAAGGTGAGGGCTTTATAGACACTGTGCCAGGAAAAGGCTCATATATTGCAGGACAAAATAAGGAAATTTTAAGAGAAAAAAGAATAAAAGTAATTGAAGAAAAACTAATGGAAGCTGTTGAAGCAAGCAAAGTAATTAATTTGTCGCTTGAGGATTTAAAAGAAATTTTAGAAGTATTATATAAGAATCAGTAATTGGAGGATTAGAATGGAGAATATCTTAGAGATAAGCAATTTAAGTAAAGGATACAAAGAATTTTCACTGAAAGATATAAGTTTTAAGCTAAAACGAGGATATATAATGGGATTTATAGGTCCTAATGGAGCAGGTAAAAGTACAACTATAAAACTTATAATGAATTTAATAAAAAAAGATTCTGGAAATATAAAGATTTTTGGAATTGATAATATTAAAAATGAGAGAGAAATAAAGCAGAAAATTGGATTTGTTTATGATGAAAACTACTTTTATGAGAATTTAAATCTTATGGATATGAAGGATATAATAGCTTCGTTTTATAAGCATTGGGATGAAAAGATTTTTAAAAAGTATTTTTCAGATTTTGATTTGCCTAAGAAAAGAAAAATAAAAGAATTATCTAAAGGAATGAAGATGAAGTACTCTCTTGCACTGGCATTGTCTCATGGTGCTGAACTTATTATAATGGATGAACCTACTTCTGGATTAGACCCTATTTTTAGAAGCGAGATGCTGGAGATATTATGCTCTGTAATACAAGATGAGAATAAATCTATATTCTTTTCTACTCATATTACTTCTGATTTAGAAAAAGTTGCTGACTATATAACTTTTATAAATAAAGGGCAAATAGTGTTTTCAGAACAAAAGGATGATGTGCTGGAAAACTATAGCATTGTGAAAGGTAAAAAAGAGCTTTTAGACAAAGATACAAGAAAAGAATTCATTTCTATAAACGAGAATGCCTTTGGATTTGAGGCATTGACAAACAATACCAAGAATATAAAAAGATTATTTAGAAATGATGTTTTAATTGAAAAGGCAAATTTAGAGGATATTATGGTATATACAGTTAGAGGAGGAAGAGAATGTTTAACTTAATTTGTAAGGATGTGGTTATTCAGAAGAAGAGCATAGTTGGATGTATCTTATTTATAATTTTTTATAACATTCTAGCTCTTTTTTCAAAGGGGTATTCTGGAATATTTATATATGCTGGACTTCCCCTTGTTATTGAGTATTTGTTATTGACAAACACGTTTCTTTTTGATGATAAAAATAAATCTTATGTTATACTAAACAGCTTACCAATAGGCAGAAAAAATATAGTTATTTCAAGGTATTTATCTGTTTTTGTATTTTTTATAGTTGCAATAAGTTCTCAATTTATACTTTCAACTTTGGTGAATAGACATATTACTATGAAAATAGACTATGTGATAGCTGACTTCATCATTGTTAATATAATGAGTGCAGTTTGCTTACCTCTTTATTTTAAATATGGATATACGAAGTTAAAATATTTTTTTATGATGTTCTTTTTTGCTTTTTGGTTTGGAGTTCCATATGTTGTTGAAAAAATTGATATTGTTAAGCTAGTGGGGATTTTTAAAGGAATCTCATATCTAGGCTTATATACTATTAGTATATCTTGCGCTATTGCATTAATAATCATATCTTTAACTATTTCAATTGTCATTTATAATAACAGAGAATTTTAAAAAAGTAAAAAGAAAATTGATTATAAAGATTAAAATAACAAAAACCTGAGAAAAAATCTCGGGTTTTTGTTATTCAGTGTAGCTGATTTTTTATGGTGATAAAAACTTTATTTAAATGGTTTTTGGTGTCATTAAATAATTTATAATTTATTTTAGGCATAAATTCTTCATCAAAATACCTGTTTTCTATATATTTAGTATATCTTATTTCTATTTGTATGGCTTCAACATTTTCTATTGAACTGTAATGGTATGTAATATATCCACCTCTTAAGCCTATTTCATCGACCTTTACGCTGAAACCTTCATTTACAAAAGCGTTATATACAATATCTAAAAATTCTTTTGAACATGTTTTTCCATAGCGAGTTCCGAGTACTACATCTGCTGTAGAGTGAAGGTAAAAGCTGTGAAGATCAAATAGATATACTTTATTTTTACTATTTAAAGTATTATTTATTTCATTAAGCAAGCAAGAATGATATGGCTTGTATATTTTTTCTATCCTACTTTCTACTATATCGTTTTGTAATGGCTTGTCATAAATTTCTTTATTAAACGTGGTTTTAAAATAGACCAAGGATTCAGTATACTTTTCATGATTTTCTTTATATTCAGCTTTTCTATTAACATCTATTACATATCTACTGTAATTAGCGGATACTGCAGTTATATTTAGATTTGTTAAAAAATCATACAATTCATTTAAATACCAATCGTTATTTGCAAGTATTACACTTTGTTTCATGTTTTTTTTCATTTCTGAAGTTAATGTGTATGAGCTGTGAGGAAGGCTTGCAATTATATTACAACAACTTGTATATTTTTTTAACTTGAAGGGATTAATTGCCAATGGAATCACACCTTTTATATTTATAAATTTTTATAATAACTAAATTATACTTCCAATATAAAATTTTTACAAAGCTCACAATGTTTAAACCTTAAATAAATGGTTAAATTAATTAATGACGGTACAAATAATTGTAAATAGACCTCTTTTCCAAGTACCAAAATATGAGTGAATTGCAAAGCTAAATTCGGCAGGAAAAGAGGTGGTAGAATGAATTACACCTTTTTTGCATTAATAGTTCTATGTGTAACAGCTTTATCTATTGTTGCAATGCTCCTTGCTTTTTGCTATAAGCAGGAGAAAAGCATTGCTATGAGAAATAAAGCAAATGTTAATAAGGATGGAATTTCCACTGAATTAGCATTGTACGTAGATAATAAAAAAAGAAACAAAAAAGAAAATAACAAGTAGTTCTGCAAAACTACTTGTTAAGTAAACAATCTACAATTTACAATAATTAAGCCGATTACAAACTTTGCAATCCACTCACCTTATATTATGTCATACTTTAATAAGAAATATACAAAACACAATTATTTAAAACATAGTCTTGGTTTTAAAAGTTGCAATTTATAAAAAATTATTATAAAATCAAATTATAAATGAACCATTTTAAATTTAATGTGGTTTATATTTAAAAAAAGGAAGTGCATTTTTGTGAGTGTGGTTTTTAACTAAGTAAATTAAAATTAAATTCTTAAAAAATTTTAAAATACCTATTTAGTTAGGTTTATTTGTTGATGGATTTTTTAAGATGAACTTAGTTAAAAGAATTCACAATTAAATGCTCATATAAATTTGTAATTAAGGAAGTTATTTCATCTATTTTTTAGTTATAAATTTGTAGGTTTATTTTTGTTATAGTAAATTTAGGCTATAAGTGAAGAATTCTTTGCTTATGGCCTTTTTTAGTGCACAATGCACAGTGAATTTTAATGGGTTACTCTTAAAAGGTCCTTCAACCGGTGAATTGGAGGAGAAAAAAGTTGAATAATAAGTCAAAAGAAATATTAGAATTTTATAAAATAACAGAGGAATTAAAAAAGTTTGCTTTGTCGGATATTGCAAAGGAAAGGATTGAAAAGCTTGAGCCTAAGGTTCAGGAGGGAGTTATAAAACTTGCCTTAAAGGAAACTACTGAGGCTAGAAGGATAGTAGATATATCTTCAAGCATACCAATAAATAGTCTTAAGAATATGGGCAAAATTGTTTCTAAGATTGAAAAAGGGACCGTACTAGTCCCAGAGGAATTAGAAGCTGTAGCGAATTTGCTTCGTGATACAGCAAAGGTTAAAAGATTTATGAAGGATAAAGAATATGCAGCTCCAACTATATCTAGTTATGCTTATTCAATTTGTGAACTAGATAAAATAAAAGAAGAAATTGAAAGGTGTATAGTTCACGGTACAGTAGATAATAAAGCAAGCAGTAAATTGCAAAAAATAAGAAAGAAAATTTATATATTAGAAGATAGGATTAAGAGTAAGTTAGACAGTATTTTAAGAAGCGATAAATATAAGCCATACATTCAGGATACATTGGTAAGCCAAAGGGATGGAAGGTACATCATACCTGTAAAAAGCCAATACAAAAAATGTATCGATGGGGAAATTCATGATAAATCCCAAAGTGGTTCTACAGTGTTTATTGAACCTGCTGAAGTTAAAAGACTGCAAGATGAACTTAATGAAAATAAGCTTGAAGAGGAAAAAGAGGTTTACAGGATACTTTCAGAACTTACAGCGGCTGTTTATGACAATAAAAAGGAAGTTAAAATTAACATTGAAATTATGGCTAACTACGATTTTATTTTTGCCAAAGGAAAGTACAGTAAGGCTATATCTGGAACGAATGTGAGACTTAATACTAGAAATTATATAAATTTAAAACAAGGAAAACATCCTCTTTTAGATGATAATGCAGTGCCTTTGGATTTTACTATTGGTAGATCCTATAGAGGACTTGTTATAACAGGACCTAATACTGGTGGAAAGACCGTTACATTAAAAGCCATTGGGCTTCTTACAATGATGATTCAAGCGGGGCTTCACATACCTGCAGCAGAGGAAAGCGAAATGGCAATATTTCAAGATGTATTTGTTGATATTGGAGATGGTCAAAGCATAGAACAAAGCCTGAGCACATTTTCCTCTCACATAAATAATGTTATTTCTATTTTAGATTGCGCAGGAAGAAATGATTTGGTTATTGTAGATGAGATTGGACAGGGGACAGATCCAGGAGAGGGTATGGGAATAGCTATTGCAGTTCTTGAAGAATTGTATAACAAGGGAGCAACTATATGTGCTACAACTCATTATAGCGAAATAAAGAGATTTGCAGAGAAGCACGAGGGATTTATAAATGGTTCAATGGGTTTTGATATTAATACTTTAAAACCACTTTATAAATTAAGTATAGGAAAAGCAGGTGAAAGCAATGCTTTTCTTATAGCTCTAAGGCTTGGAATGAGCAAAAAAATAATTGAAAGAGCACATTTTGTAACTTATAAAGAAGAAAAAAGCTATGAGGATGTAAAATACGAAAAGCCTACGAAAAATGAAGAGGAAAAAGAAATGCATAAAAAGCAAGTTCGTGAATTTAAAGAAGGGATAAAAATAGAAGAGGAAAAACAGTTAGATAAGAAAGAATTGTACCCAGAGGATTATGATTTTGATATTATATTTAAAAGCAAGGAATACAGAAAAAAGAATAAGCTTATGAGCAAGCATCACGTAGAAGGAATGACGATAAGTGATAGTACTTCGGAACATTAAATAAAAACATTGTTGAAGTTTTGTGCATGGGACCGCTTGGAGTTTTGCCTTCTTATTAAGGTAAAGGAGTTGGGATACTTCTTATGAAACATTCGGAGGAAATATTATGATATTTAAAAGCATGGAAACAGAAAGATTAATTCTTAAAAATATATCTATGGAGGATAGAGAGTTTATATTTAGCCAGTTTTCAGACCCTGTAGTGACTAAATATTTATTTGATAGAGAGCCATTAACTGATATTGAGCGAGCAGATGAAATACTTGAGCTTTACTTGTCACAGTAGGAACCGCATTTGCATCACAGATGGATTTTAATCAGAAAAACTGATAAGATAAAAATAGGTACATGTGGAATTCACAGATGGGATGAAAAAGCTGGTACTGCTTTTAGAGAGGTAGTAACGTTAAGTTTAAAAGTGAAAAAATAGAATGACTATTATAAAAAAACAATTCACAAATTAATAGTGCAGTATCATATAAATGAATTGAGAAATTAAATTTATTTCTAAAGATAAAATTTGCAAAGGAGTAATTGCCGTGGCTATAATTGTTCCTTCTATAATCCACAGAGGAGAGCCTGTTGGGGTTTTATATAGAAATCCCAATTTAGGTCATAATGCATGTAATCAAAGTGATAGATGTTTGTATTCAAACAATCAAGGTGCTTGCTATTGCGTGCATAATGGAGTTCTTTATTTAGCTTTATATATAAGGAATGGAGTGTACAATTATTACCGTAATATAAATCCAGCTCATGGTACGCTTGTTCAAGTAGTTTTAAGGCATTGGAGATTTAAAACAGGCACGACGACACCTTGTCTTGAAAATCTGGCAATTGGCAGGATTGCAGAAATAAGAAGAACGCAGCCTATACCACCACCTTCTCAGCTAGGTTGTACTGCACATCCAGTTGCCGGTTTATTTATTGCTAGGACTGGTACTCCAGTAGGCGTTTTCTTTAATGAGGGGGGACGCAATATTAAAAATGGAGTATTCCTTTACTGGACAGATGGGAGTAATAAATACTGTAGGCTTTATAGCAATGATAAGCCAGTTACTGTTAGATATGCACATTGGATTGTGGTTACAAGTGGTAATGGAGTAGCTATGCATCTTGATGGGAAAACGAGAACAGGAATCATAAGAGTTCTTAGAGTTTCTATAGCTCAAAATATTCCAGTACCATGTAGTTAAAATAATATTGTAGAGAGTAGAGTAAACAGATACCTACTCTTTATTTTTTATTTCTTCAAGTTTATACTTGTAAATATCAAGCATTTAGAGGTAAGTGGTTTATCTATATATGAAGATTAGAGTTAAAAGGAGATGTTTTAATTGAAAACAATTGGATTAATTGGAGGAATGAGCTGGGAGTCGTCACTGGAATATTATAAAATCATAAATGAAACTGTTAAGTCAAAATTAGGAGATCTTCATTCTGCAAAGTGTATAATGTATTCTGTAGATTTTCAAGAAATAGAACTTTTGCAGCATCAAGGTAAGTGGAAGGAATTAACCGATATTATGGTTGCTGCGGCTAAAGCTCTTAAAGGTGCAGGAGCTGATTTTATTGTAATATGCACTAACACCATGCATAAAATGGCAGAGGATATAGAAATGGAAGCTGGAGTAAAGGTTTTGCATATAGCAGAGGTTACTGGAGAAAAATTAACTGAAAAGGGACTTAAAAAGGTTGGCCTTCTTGGAACTAAATTTACCATGGAGCAGGATTTTTACAAGAAAGTATTAAAAGATAAGTTTAATATTGATGTGATTATTCCAGAGGAAGCTGACAGAGAGGTTGTCCATAAAATTATTTATGAAGAACTTTGCAAAGGCATATTAAAGGATACTTCAAGAGAGAAATATAAAGAAATAATAAGCAAGCTGCAAGCAAAGGGTGCTGAAGGAGTAGTGCTTGGATGTACAGAAATACCGCTATTAATAAAGCAGAAGGATGTTTCTGTTCCGGTTTTTGATACAACAACAATACATGGAGTTTCTGCAGTAGAATTTGCGATTGCAGAGTAATAGTGTTTCGGAATGTTAAATAAGATTTATTAACTTTTATTTAAATCATTCCTTAAACACTATTACTCCACATGGGGTGGACTTTAGTTTTTAAAGTGACTGTATGTTTTGTGGGTTTGCTATTGGAGTCTATAGGTCATCTGAAAGGACAATGCATTATGCACCATCGGAAATAAAAAAAGTCATTGATGTAAAGAATGGTAAAGTGTTTTTGGATATGTAAATGATATATATCTTAGTGTTTTTAACACTGTACTTTTGGGATTATACAGCCCTAAGCATTGTAAACATTATTATTTTTATAATTTTATATATAATTGCACACTTGTTATTTTTAGCTGCAGAAAAAGAGAAGAGGAAAAATTAGGACATATTTCTAATCTCTCATGTAGATTAAAATTAAAGACCTTTGATGTATTATAAAATACACCAAAAGTCTTGTTTCATATTTTGTGATGTTAATTAGAATTGCATTTTATTGGAATTTCTATTGAAAATAATGCTCCTGTTTCTCCATTCCCAGCGGTAATAGTACCATGAAGTTTTTTAATAATGTTTTTGCTTATAGATAAACCAAGACCAAATTTACCTTTCTTACCTTTATAGAACCTATCAAATATATGAGGTAGGTCTTTTTCATCAAATCCTGGACCATCATCAGAAATTGTTATGTCAAGTTTATTATCAAAATTGATGTTTGAAACTACAGTAATAGTTGAACTTGCGTACCTTATGGAGTTACTTATTATATTAGTAAGTGCTCTTGAAAGTTTTTCTTCATCAGAATATATAATAATATCCTTATTTAGATTATTGACCGAAATTTTTACGTTGCTTTTAAGGGCGATAGCATTTAAACGTTCTGCACAGCTGTTTATGAGCTCTATAAAATCAATTTCAGTATAATTGTAATTTTCTTCTATAGAGTCAAGTCTTGACAGATAAAGCAAATCCTCAACAAGATGAGTTAGGCGCTTTGATTCACCTATTATAATATCTGCAGCAGAATTTCCATCAACTACCTCATATTTTATTCCTTCAGCATAGCTTTGGATAGACATGAGAGGCGTTCTAAATTCATGAGACACATTTTGAAGAAAAGTTTTTTGAGCTTTATCATAAATTTCTAGTTTTTCGGACATTATATTTATACCGTTAACAAGTTCACTAAGTTCATAATCTACAGGTAAATCAATTTTTTCACCAAAGTTTCTTTCTGCAATAGAGCGTATATGTTCATTTAAAGAAGAAAATGGCTCTGATATTTTTTTTGCTATACGAGAAGAAAATATAACTGTAATTAAGGCTGAAATAATTAAAATGATTAAAAGTATAATATTTATCCAAAATTGAAGCTGATTTATCTTTTGAACGCTTGAATAAATAATTATCCATCCAAGACCAAAGGTATTTTTATCGGACACTGGTCTTACTATAGCAACATAGTCTGTTCCAGATACAGAAAATCTTATTGAGCTTTTGTAGCTTTTACTTGATGAAGTGTCAATTTCACTTTTAAGCTTAGAAAGTAAATCGCTAGGTATTTTATTACTTTCCTCGGTAGATGGATTTATTGCATTTTTATTTTTGTCAATCAGTATAAAGTCAGCGCTTAAAACAGAAAGAGGTTTTCTTAAAGATCTGTCAAGCATAAAATAATATCTAAAAAGATCATTATTTTTGGTAGAGGTAGAATTTTTAGTGACTTCAGAAGAAGTTTCTGGTATAGTAGCATGCCTAGGTAAAAGGTTTGGTGGTGTGTGATTGTTATCATCTGGTTTAAAAAAATCTGGACCATGTTCAAGAGCTGCTCCTTCTACACTGGTTGCTAATTTGTTTAATTGACCAATAATTTCTTTTTGAATATACAAACGAATAGCAACGTTAAAGGTTATAGTTGTAATGGTAATTAGAAGTAATATTACAGCAAGGTTGTATTTGAAAATTCTTCCCTTTATTGTATTTCTGCTTATTCTTGCTAGAAGATTATAATCACAAATTTTTTTATTAATTGTACGTCTTTTCATTTGTATCACCCCTTGTCTTGAATTTTAAAGCCAAATCCCCAAACTGTTTCAATTTTTAAATTGGATCCTGCATCAGAAAGTTTCTTTCTTATTCTCTTTATAGCATCATCGGTGGCTCTAGTTTCAACTTCATTTTCAAATCCCCATATTTTGTCTAAAAGTTCACTTCTGCTCACGGCTCTGTTTTTATTGATTGTAAGATAGTATACAACCTCAAACTCCATTTTTGTAAGACCGATATCAGCACCGTTAAATTCAACTTGTTTTAAGTCTGGATTTATCGTAACATCTGAAATACTTAAATTTTTAGTTTCGGTACTGTTAGAATTGTCAAGTTCTATTCTTCTAAAAATACTTTTAATTCTTGCTATGAGTTCCATTGGGCTAAATGGTTTTGTAAGATAGTCATCGCTTCCAAGAGTAAGTCCTGCTATTTTGTCTGGTTCAGTATCTTTTGCAGATACTATTATTATTGGTACCGAACTTTTTTGACGTACAAGTGAACAAAGAGAATATCCATCCATATTGGGCATCATTATATCTATTACAAGCATATCTGCTGGTTTCCTATTGAAAGCTTCAAATAAAGCACTTCCATCATCAAAGGTTTCTACTTCAAAGCCTTCTTTTAAGAGAAAGGACTTTATAATATTTCGAATGTTAGTTTCATCATCAGCAATATAAATTAGTTTCTTATCCACATTAACACTCCCTAAAATTAGAGTAGAGAGTAAAGAGCAGAGAGTAGAGTGAAGGTTAATTTTCTACTGTGGCAGAAAATTTTAGAATTTAAGGCTGACGCTAAATCTTTAAAAATTATCATTCACTCTATTCTGTACTTTATACTCTGTACTCTTAGTTTTTTTTATTACTTGTAAACCTACAAAAAAATTGTAGATTAAAAAATTCAGCTGGTTTTGTACTACTAGTTATAGTTTACCATGAACAAATTAAACTATCATTTAAAAACTGATTATACCTCAATTTTGCCACAATTCTGCGGAGATTTGTAGAGAGCGTTTATTATAGAATAAAAGCATGAAAGAGATGCAGACATAAATTATGGCATAGCCAGTTCAATATAGGTATAGGAGGTTATGAAAATGAGTAAGTCAGAAATTCAGTATTCAATAGTAGTTCCGGTTTATAATGAAGAACTTGTAATAGGAGAAACCTACAAAAGGCTTAAAAAAGTTATGGATTCTACAAAGGAAGCCTACGAAATAATTTTTGTAAATGATGGAAGTAAAGATGGAACAGTAGAAATAGCAAAAACCATTTGCAGTATGGATAAAAATATAAAATTACTTAGCTTTTCGAGAAACTTTGGGCATCAGTTAGCAATTTCAGCAGGAATGGATTATTCAAGTGGAAATGCAGTAGTTGTTATAGATGCTGACCTTCAGGATCCACCAGAGGTTATATTAAAGATGATTGAAAAATGGAAGGAAGGTTATGATGTAGTTTATGGAAAGAGGGCTAAAAGAGAGGGAGAAACCTTCTTTAAAAAATTTACAGCAAAAGCTTTCTACAGAACTTTAAAAAGTATGACAGATATTGATATCCCTGTAGACACAGGAGACTTTAGATTAATAGATAGAAAGGTATGCGATAAGTTAAAGTCAATTCCAGAACATAACAGGTATGTACGTGGACTTGTTAGCTGGATTGGATATAAGCAGACAGGAGTTCAGTTTGTAAGGCATGAAAGATTTGCTGGTGAAACAAAGTATCCACTTAAAAAAATGCTTAAATTTGCTTCAGATGGTATAGCCTCATTTTCATACAAGCCATTGAAATTTCCTTTATACATTGGAGGAGTAGTTAGTGCAATTAGTTTTTTATACTTTATATTTGAATTATTAAAAGATGTTTTCACAAGCAATAGTGTTTCAGGATTAAGTTTAGCTATTGCAACGATTTTCTTTTTAATAGGGATTATATTTGTAGTGTTGGGAGTGATGGGTGAGTATATAAGTCGTATGAGTGATGAAGCTAAAGGAAGACCTCTTTATATTATAGGTGAGAAGGAGGGCTTCAAAGATGAAGATTAAGCAGCTGTATAAGAAATATAAGTCAATTATAAAGTTTGGAATTGTGGGATGTATTAATACAGGAGTGGATTTTTTCACTTTTACGCTTCTCTTAAGCATATTTGGCATTGATAAACTTGTATGTCAAGTTGGTGGCTACAGCATGGGTGTAATCAATAGTTTTGTGCTTAATAAATTATGGACTTTTAATGATAAGAAAGAAAAAGTAAATCCTATAGTGCAGTTTGCAAAGTTTGTAATTACCAACATAATTTCACTTGGAATTTCCCTTGTTGGACTTAATATTTTAAGCAACAAGTTTTATATAAATGTATATGTTTCAAAGGTTATTGTCACCTTGTTTCTGCAAGTATTTAATTATGTGGTATACAAATTGTTTATATTTAAGGGAAAAGCTAATAAGCAGTTGGCGGCATAAAGTAAGGAGAGGAAAAATGAATAACTATAAAAGAAGTATACTAATTAAAGCAAGTTTAATACTTGTCCTTGTGTTATTAATGTTTTCAAGTGGGTATGAAATATATAAGCTAAAAGGCAGTTCATCGTCTAATCAGTCAAGAGTTGGTTTTCAAGGAATGATGCCAAATAGCTCAGGGCAAAATAAAAACTTTAATGGTGGAATGTCGCAAGGGCAAAGTAATAATTCACAAAAACAGATGTCAAATGGAAATTCATCTAGCATGCCTAATGGAAAGAGCAGTAGTTCAAGTACACAGTCCACTAAGGCGCCCTCAAATTGGAATGGTAATAAACAAAGGACACCTAATTTTGGAGGAAATCAAAGTGGAAATAGGATGCCTTCAAATATGAGAAGAGGTGGAAATTCACAATCTAATAGCTACTCTGTAGAAGTCATTATATATTCAATCATATTTATAGTTTCTGCTATTTCATTATTTGTCATGGTAATTCGTAATCAAATAAAGGACTTTGAAGTTAGCACTAAATTTTTGGTTCCAGTTTTAGTTTTGATAGCATTGTTTTTAAGATTATTTATAGCAGTATTGTTACCAGAATACTCATCAGATTTAAATCTCTTTAAAAGCTGGGCAGTATCGGCTGCTAATGATTTGACAAAGGTGTATTCAAGTGCAAGAAATGCAGATTATCCACCATTGTATATGTATGTACTGGCAATTATAGGTAAGATAGGTGGTACATCGGTTTTTAGTTCATATTTTAATCTGTTTTTAAAGTTACCTTCAATATTTGCTGATATTTTAACATCGCTCATTATATATAAGTTAGCAAATAAGCGTTTATCTAGAGCTATGAGTATTATACTTGCAGCATTTTACTTATTTAACCCAGCTGTTTTGGTTAATTCAAGCGTTTGGGGTCAAGTAGATTCCTTCTTTACATTGCTTCTTGTTCTAGCAGTTTTTATGCTCTCAGAAGGAAAGGTAGGAATTGCATCGGTATTCTTTACAGCAGCGGTCCTTATGAAGCCTCAGGGAATAATCTTTTTCCCAATATTATTATTTGAACTCGTGAGACTTAAAAGTGTAAAGGAATTTGTAAAGGCAGCTTTCATTAGTTTATGTACGGCAGTATTGATAGCACTTCCATTTGTGATTACTAATGGATTTACATGGATATTTAAGTTATACTCTAGTACCGTGGGAGAGTATCCATATGCATCAGTTAATGGTTTTAATTTCTTTAGTTTAATAGGAAAAAATTATGTGAAAGATACTGGAACAATACTTGGAATAAGTTATCATAATCTAGGCATGGCGGCTATCGTATTAATAACAATATTAGCCTTTGTTATTTATCTCAAAGGAAATAGTAAAGAGTTAGCTCCAGCAGTTGCAATGCTTGAAATTTCAGGTGTATTTACATTTGCTAGTAGCATGCACGAAAGATATTTATTTCCAGCCGCTGCATTATCAATTTTAGCTTATATATATCTTAAGGATAAGAGAATATTAACACTTATAATAGGCTTTAACATTACAATTTTCTCAAATACGTATTATGTTTTAATGCAGGGGATAGGTCGTTCTAACTCCACAGGATACACACCAGTTTTAGCAGTTACATCTGCATTAAATATTTTATTATTTGTATATTGTGTCAAAATATTAGTAAACATTTCGAGAAATAGAGGAGGCGTCAAAGTTGATTGAAAAAATAAAATTTACCAAGGAAAGAATTGCAATAACCTTGATTTTAATATTGTCAGCAGTACTTAATTTTGTAAATATAGGAATAGAGGGATACGGAAATTCATACTATGCAGCAGGTGTAAAAAGCATGACCATGAGCTTAAAGAACTTCTTCTTTGTAGCTTTTGATCCAACAGGATATGTAACCATAGATAAACCTCCTTTAGGCTTTTGGCTTCAGGCAATTTCGGCTAAGATCTTTGGTTTTAGTGGCTGGAGTATATTGCTTCCACAAGCTGTTGCAGGAGTAGTTTCAGTTTGGGTTTTATATAGAATTGTAAAGAGATCCTTTGGAAGTCCAGCAGCATTAATTTCAGCTCTATGCCTTTCAATAACACCTGTTTTCGTTGCAGTAAGCAGAAACAATACAATAGACAATACGTTAGTTATGACATTATTATTTGCATGCTGGGCACTTTCTATAGCAGCTGAAAAAGGAAAAATGAAATATATAATAATAAGTCTAGCTTTGGTTGGTGTTGGTTTTAACATAAAAATGCTTGAAGCTTATATGGTGATTCCAGCAATATATATAGTTTATCTTTTATGCAGCACAGTTTCATTTAAGAAAAGAATAGTACATTTGTTTATAGGAACTTTAGTTTTGGTTTTAGTTTCATTTTCTTGGGCAACAGTTGTAGACTTAGTACCAGCTTCAAGCAGACCATACGTAGGAAGTAGTACTAATAATAGTGAGATAGAGTTAATAATTGGGCATAATGGAGTAGAAAGATTGAGCAGCAGCGCTTCTGGAATGGGCGGTGGCGGTGGAATGCCAAATAGTGCACGAGGTGAAAGATCAAGCGGGATGTCTGGTGGTAAATTTAATGGAAAACAAGGGCAATTATCAAATGGTCAAGCGAGTGGAGCATCAAGTGGAACACAAGGTCAATCGCCAAGTGGGCAGCCAGGTCAAGGACCAAACGGAAATCAAGGTCAGATGTCAGGTAATCAGAGTAGTTCAAGTTCGTCCAAGTCTGCATCAGGAAGCAGCAGTAAAGGAATGAATGGAGCGCCTCAAGGCTTTAATGGTGAAATGCCAAGTGGTGCACGTAATGGAAGTCAAAACGGTGGTGGCGGTGGATTCGGAGGTTCATCAGGACTTACAGGTACGTTTGGAGGTCAAACAACTGCAGGACTTCAAAGATTATTTTCTAAAAATATATTGTCTGATCAAATAATGTGGTTTTTACCTATAGCATTTATAGGATTTATAGTAGCAGCATTTAAGGAAAAATTAAAAATTAAACTTGATAATAGTAAAAAAGCATCTATAGTAATGTGGTTTATGTGGTTATTTCCTGAATTTATATACTTCAGCTTCACAAAGGGTTTGTTTCATAATTATTACTTGACTATGATGGCAGCACCAGCAGCAGCTTTAACAGGTATAGGTATTTGTTCTATGTGGAAGCTTTATAATGAAGTTGGATGGAAGCGCTGGATTTTACCTGCTGCTCTTATGATAAATAGTGCAGCTCAAGCGCTTGAATTATCATATTTTACAAGCAGTCTTTCAACTACAGTAAAAGTTATTGCAGAAGCTTCAATTGTTTTAACCTTTGTATTTTCAATAGGGCTTTGTGTATTAAGGCTTATTAAAAATCAAAGCATACAATTGAAAAAAGGAGCCGCAGCTCTTGCATTTATAGGAATTCTCATTATACCATTTATGGGCTCAGCAGCAACTTTAAAATATGCGGTATCAAACAATATGCCAGCTGCAGGATTAGAATTGTTGATGAATACTAGCAGCAGTAACGGTGGTAATAAACAAATGGGAGGCATGGGTCAAGGAAAAGAAGGAAATAGCAGTAGTAATTCAAAGTTAGTAACTTTCCTTAAAAAGAATATTACTGATGAGAAATATGCGCTTGTAGTTTCATCTTCTCAAAGTGCTGACAGTCTCATAATAAATAATAACTTAAAGGTAATGACCCTTGGAGGTTTCTCTGGTAGCGATAAAACAATAACTTTAGCTCAGTTTAAAGAACTAGTAAAAAAAGGTGAAGTAAGATATGTATTAAGTGGAGGCATGGGAGGCAGCAGCAATAACGAAATAATGCAGTGGGTTCAGAAAAATGGTAAAGTTGTAAGCTCAAGTGAATGGAGTAATTCAACTTCAAATAGCAGTAGTGGACGTATGCAGGGAATGGGTGGTTCAAGCAGTGAACAATTGTATGATTTGAAAGGAGTAGTTAAATAAAAACATTGCGAAGTAACAGTGTCTTGTAACATTAAAAAGTAATCCATAAATCTAAGGTGAAAAAATCGTAAAATTTTAAGATATTTCAATAACTAGCTGAATGCTCAGACAGCTTGAAATATCTAAATATTTTACGATTTTTTTATCAAGATTTATTGTAGGCTACCATTTCATAATGTTAATTTTAATGGTGAAAGTTATGTATTTATTTTACATAGGAGTGTGTTTTTGCTTCGCAATAATGCAAATTTATGAATATCAACCATAATAAAAAATAAATTTATCAATAAAATACAAAATATATTGACAATATTATTTTTATAAAGTAATATTATTATAAAATATTAACGAAATAGATTAAAAAAATATAAAATTTATTTTTGTGCACTTGGGGCTCTGTGCATTTAAAAATATCTTAAAAAAATAGGGGGGGCTAATAATGAAATCAAGAATTTTAAAAACGCTGGTAATTGCAATAACTTGCACAGCTACTATTGGATTATCAGCATGTGGAAGCAGCGGAGGAAGTAGTGAAAGTAAAAAAACTACTAGTTCAGCAAAAAAAATAATAAACGTTGGCATAATGAATGCTCCAAGTGGATTTAATGCCATTGATTCTTCTGACGTAGCACAGAATGACATGACACAAATTCTATTTAAACCTCTTGTAGAGCTTGACAGCAGCTTTAAATTTGTATCATCACTTGCAGATTCTATTGAAACGACTGATAACAAGACTTTTACTGTAAAATTGAATAAGAAGGCGAAATGGACAGACGGAAAGCCAGTAACAGCAGATGACACCATGTTTACACTAGCACTTATAACAAATCCTAAAGTATCATCTACTATTGCATCTAAATTTAATATACTAGCAGGATTAAATGATGCAGGAAAAAATACAAATGGTACAGATAACTTTGACGGAGCAAAAAAAGTGGACGACCATACAATACAGATTATTACAAAAGATCACGTTGATAAGACAGTATTTGAAGATTTAGTTGGACAATATTTAAAAACTGTTCCCAAACATATACTTAAAGATGTACCAGTTGATCAAGTATTCAAAGCATCCTTCTTCCAGAATCCTACTGTAACAGATGGACCATTTAAACTTGTTACATATAAGAAAGATCAATATGTTCAAATGGCAGCAAACAAAGATTACTTTAGAGGAGCACCTAAACTTACTCAGCTTAATTTCAAAATAATGCAAGGAACTGAAATAACTGTACAGCTTCAAAGCGGCGAAATTGATATGAATGATCCTCAAATAGGTTTAATTCCTAACGATGATGTTGATAAGGTTAAAGCAATGAAAAATATTAAGGTTGAAATAGATAAGGTGTCAAGTGGTGTTCAAACATTACAGATAAATGTAAAGAGTATACCTGATGCAAAAGTAAGAAGAGCCATTTCTTACGCAATAAACAGGAAACAGATAATAAAGAACTTGCTAAAAGGAGCAGGAGAAGAGTTTATTGGAGCATACGCACCATCAAGCCAGTTCTTTGACAAGGATATCGATTATGCAAGCTATGATCCAGCGAAGGCAAAGGCTTTGTTAAAAGAAGCAAATTGGGATTCAAGCAAAGTATTAAAATTTAATGTTCCTGTTGGAAACACAGCTCGTGAGCAAGCAGCTAACGTTATAGCTCAAAACCTTCAAGATGTCGGAATAAAGGTTCAGATTCAAAAATATGACTTTGTTACAAGTTTAGCGCTTGGTAAGAAACATCAATTTGATTTATATATAGTTGGACTTACATCAGATCCAGTTAATCCTGATATTTCAGCATATATAGGTACTGGTCAGGCTTTAGACCTAAGTGGATATAGCAATCCAGAATTAGATGCTCTCCTTCAACAAGGAAAGACAACTGTAGATAAAACAAAACGTACTGAAATTTATAATAAAGTTCAAGAAATATATTCTACTGATTCACCAAGTCCAGGTGTTTATGCACCTCTTGGCGTAGGAGCTGTTAACAAGAGAGTAACATATGGCTCTCCAAAAGGAATAGGAATGTATGTAGATATTGAAAAATGGGATGTTTCAAAGTAACAGTATTTTGGAGTATTAAATAAAATCAATAAATCTAAGGGTGATATCTTTAAAATTCTAAGAAGTTTCAATAACTCACTATCGTTTAGCTAGATTAGAATTCCAAAGCCTTTTAAAGATATTATCCTGAGGTTTCTAAGATTTTATTTAAATGTTCCTTCAATACTGTTAATTTGCTTCAACGGATAAGATAAGAGAAAAATTGCTATACATAATTTTAATTAATTGTTAAATAAGGAGATATATTTATATGAACACATTAGATGAAGCAAAAAAGATTGAAAAATGGATAGTTGAAATAAGAAGAGATTTTCATATGAATCCAGAACCATCATTTAAGGAAATACGAACATGTAAAATTGTTAAAGAGAAGTTGATAGAGCTCGGAATAGAAGTAAGTTCAATTGGAAAGACAGGAATTTCGGGGATTCTCAAAGGAAAAAATCCTGGAAAAACAATAGCTCTTCGTGCAGATATGGATGCGCTTTCGGTTGCGGAAGAAACTAATCTTTCATTTAAATCTAAAAATCTAGGGTTTATGCATGCATGTGGGCATGATGCACATATGGCTATGCTTCTTGGGGCAGCTAAGATATTAACGAATATGAAAGATGAAATTGATGGAAATGTTAAATTTATTTTTCAGCCAGCAGAAGAAGCAAGTGGAGGGTCGACAACAATGATTGAAAATGGAGTGCTTGAAAACCCTAAGGTAGACATGATTTATGGAATGCATATATTTTCGCTTTTGGAATGTGGAAAAGCGGCAGTTATGGAAGGAAGTGTAATGTCTGCAGTGGATGCATGGGAACTTACTATAAAAGGTAAGTCTTGTCATGGATCAACTCCTTGGGATGGTCACGATGCAGTAATGTGTGCTGTGGCAGTAATAAGTGGACTTCAAACCATTGTAAGCAGGGTTAATGATGCTAGAAATCCCATAGGAATTAATGTTGGAACAATAAATGGCGGTGAAAGATCAAATGTAATTCCAGGTAAGGTTAAAATTACAGGCAGCAACAGAGCGTTTACACAAGAATCCCATGATATGCTTCCAACATGGATGGAAAAAATAATTAAAAGCACTTGTGAGGCATATGATTGCGAATATGATTTTATGTATAAAGTTGGGTGTGATGCAGTTACTAACCATAAGAATGCAGTTGAATTTGTAAGGGAATCTGTAAAAAAGGTTATGGGAGATGAAAATGTAGTAAAAATTCCACAAAGAATGTCTTCTGATGATTTTGGAATGTACCTTAAGAAAGTTCCTGGTATGTACATGTTTCTTGGAGCAGGAAATCAGAAAAAAGGTTGCTGCCATCCTCATCACTCAAATAATTTTATGATAGATGAAGACAGTCTTATAAAAGGAGCTGCATGTCATGCGCAGGTTGCTATTGATTTCCTTAAATAATAATATTTAAAATTGATAAAAATACAGCATATATAACTAAAAATTGTTAATTAATTGCGTTTGCTAATTTTTTATAAAAATCCACTTTAAAACGAAAAAGTTTTACATTTAACACTATAAAGTATAAAAAACAATAAAAATACGACAATTAAATTGACAAATGTGTTATATTAATATATTATTGTTAATATGATAATTAATAAGTGATTTATTAATTATATTAAAATATTGCAAATTATACAACGGGGGGCTAATAATGAGATCAAGAATTTTAAAAACATTAGTAATTGCAGTAACCTGCACTGCTACTATTGGGTTGTCAGCATGTGGAAGCAGTGGTGGGACAGGCAATAGTAAATCTGCTGGTTCAGCGAAAAAAATAGTAAATGTGGGGATAATGAATGCGCCAAGCGGATTTAACGCATTGGATTCTTCCGATGTAGCACAAAATGATATGACACAAATTTTATTTAAACCACTTGTAGAGCTTGATGGGGATTTTAAATTTCAGCCATCATTAGCTGATTCTATTGATACAACGGATAACAAGACTTTTACTGTAAAACTAAATAAAAAGGCAAAGTGGACGGACGGAAAGCCAGTAACAGCAGATGATACTATGTTTACACTTGGGCTTATAACAAATCCCAAAGTTGCTTCTACAATTGCATCTAAGTTCAATATATTAAAAGGCTTAGATGATTCTGGTAAAAACACTTCAGGACAGAATAGTTTTGAAGGAGCTAAAAAAATAGATGATCATACTATACAACTTGTTACAAAAGACAATGTTAATAAAGCAATATTTGAAGATATGGTTGGTCAATATTTAAAAACTGTTCCACAGCATGCGCTTAAGGATGTACCGTTAGATCAAATGTTTAAGGCATCATTCTTCCAGAATCCTACTGTGACAGATGGTCAATTTAAATTAGTTACATATAAAAAAGATCAATATGTTCAAATGGCAGCTAATAAAGATTATTTTAGAGGAGCACCTAAGCTTACACAACTTAACTTTAAAATAATGCAGGGAACTGAATTAACTGTACAACTTCAAAGTGGCGAAATTGATATGAACGATCCTCT
Organism: Clostridium guangxiense; assembly: GCF_021043395.1. Lineage (GTDB taxonomy): Bacteria > Bacillota > Clostridia > Clostridiales > Clostridiaceae > Clostridium_S > Clostridium_S guangxiense. Next base: position 21,631 of record NZ_JAJNKE010000037.1, on the reverse strand, counting down.
TATAGGTACAATACCTAACGATGATATCGAAAAAGTTAAAGATATGAAAAATATTGATGTTATAAAAGAAAAGGCATCAGTTAATGCTCAAACTTTACAAATGAACGTAAAAACTATACCTGATGCTAAAGTAAGAAGAGCTATTTCTTATGCAATAAATAGAAAGCAAATAATAAAGAATATAATAAAGGGTGCGGCAGAAGAAATTATTGGAGTATATCCACCATCAAGTCAGTTCTTTGATAAGGATATAGATTATGCTAGCTATGACCCAGCAAAAGCAAAAGCTTTATTAAAAGAAGCAAATTGGGATTCAAACAAGGTATTGAAATTTAATGTTCCTATTGGAAATACCGGTCGTGAGCAGGCTGCAAATGTTATAGCTCAAAATCTTCAAGATGTAGGAATAAAAGTTCAAATTCAAAAATATGATTTTGTTACAAGTTTGTCTCTTGGTAAAAAGCATCAATTTGATTTATATATAGTTGGACTTCAAGTAGATCCTGTTAACCCAGATGTATCGGCATATATAGGTACAGGTCAAACTTTAGACTTAAGCGGATACAGTAATCCAACAGTAGATGCACTTTTACAACAAGGAAAAACAACTGTAGATTCTGCGAAGGTTACAGATATTTACAACAAAGTTCAAGAAGCATATAGTAATGATGCACCATCAATTGGGGTGTATGCACCACTTGGTATGGGAGCTGTTAATAAAAGAGTAGTAGGCGTAACTCCAAAATCAGTTGGAATGTACGTGGACATTGAAAAATGGGACGTAAAATAAAAAAATTAGAAACATTAAAAATAAGGTGTTAATAGTTTAAAAGGCTATTAATGCCTTATTTTTTTAAAATTAAATTTATTGGATGTAATATTCAATTTGTCGAAAATTTACCTAGAAAATTGACATATCTATCAAATTACAGTATTATAAGCAATAAGGTAGTTAACAAATAGTTAATTTTATTAAAAAATTTTTACAAATGAAACATTAGGGGGCAAAAAAATGAAAAAGAAACTTGTTAGAGCCGTAATTTTAGCTTTAGTATGTACTACTAGTTTGACTTTGTCAGCTTGTGGAAGTTCAAATGGTAGTGCTTCAAAAAGTGGAAATGCAAAGAAAGTCGTAAATATTGGTATAGTTAATGCACCAAGTGGATTTAATGCACTTGATTCATCAGACCAAAGCCAAAACAACATGACAGAAGTTTTATTTAAACCGCTTGTTGAGCTTTCAAATGATTTGAAATTCGTTCCAGGGCTTGCAGATTCAATAACTACAACAGATAACAAGACGTTTGCTGTAAAATTGAACAAAAATGCAAAGTGGACAGACGGAAAACCTGTAACAGCAGATGATGTTCTATTTACCTTAAACCTCATAACAAATCCTAAAGTTGCAGCTACAATTGCATCTAAATTCAATATGCTTGCTGGATTAAATGATGCAGGAAAGAACACAAATGGTACAGATGCTTTTGATGGGGCTAAAAAAGTGGACGACCATACTGTAAATTTGATAACTAAGCAGCCTGTTGATATAGTTGTATTTGAGGATTTAATAGGACAATATTTAAAAACAGTGCCAAAGCACATTTTAAAGGATACTCCACTTGACCAGATGTTTAAAGCAGCATTTTTTCAAAATCCTAATGTAACAGATGGGGCATTTAAACTTGTTACATATAAAAAAGATCAATATGTTCAAATGGCAGCTAATAAAGATTATTTTAGAGGAACACCTAAACTTTCACAACTTAACTTTAAAATAATGCAGGGAACTGAATTAACTGTACAACTTCAAAGTGGTGAAATTGATACAAATGATCCTTTGGTAGGTCAACTTCCAAATGACGATATTTCAAAGCTTAAAAGCTTGAAAAATATAGCAGTTACAAAAGGCGATCCTAGCGGAATACAGGTTATGGAAGTCAATGTTAATAGAATTTCTAACGCTAATGTAAGAAAAGCTATTTCATATGCGATAAATAGAAAACAAATAGTTGATAATTTACTTAAAGGTGCTGGAGAAGAAATTGTAGGACCTTATCCTAAATCAAGCAGTTTCTTTAATAAGGATTTAGATTATCCAACTTACGACCCAGCAAAAGCTAAAGAATTATTAAAAGCAGCAAATTGGGATTCAAGTAAGGTTTTAAAGCTTAACGTTCCTACTGGCAACACTGTTCGTGAACAATCTGCTAACGTAATAGCACAAAATCTTCAAGAAGTTGGTATTAAAACTCAAATTCAAAAATATGATTTTGTTACAGCTTTAAATCTTGCTAAAAAGCATGACTATGATTTATTCTTAGCTGGTTTTACTTTTGATCCTGTTAATCCAGATATAACAGCCTATATAGCAAGTGGTCAAATTCTTGACTTAAGTGCATACAGCAACAGTCAAATGGATTCAATTCTTGCACAAGGTAAAGTTACTGTAGATAAAGCAAAACGTACAGAAATTTATAACAAGGTTCAAGAGCTTTATGTGAATGATTCACCGGTAATTGGAACTTATGCACCAAGCAGCATGACTGCTGTTAATAAAAGATTAACATATGGTGGAGCAACAGCATTTGGAATGTATGCTAATCTTGAGAAGTGGGATGTTTCTAAGTAAGAGCCTTACTGAAACGATAAATAAATTTATAAATCTAAAAAGCCTAGTTGTTAGCCTTTTAACAACTAGGCTTTAAAGTTTTATTTAATATAATTTATTTTTGTAACTAAGGATACCGAATGAAAAAAAGGCTAATTATATAATTAGATTATGTTTTAAAAGAATATTGATAAAAATTTAAGGAGGCTAATCAAATGAGTGCATTTTTAGGTAAGATTCATTATTGGTTGTTTAATAAAATTCAGCTGCATGAAAAATTAATAGAAAATATAACAGAACTAGCTGAAAGAAATGGTTATAATAGCAAGGCTATGCTAAATGAGAGCTATTCTAAATATGGAACTCCTGTAACAGGTTCACTTGAGGACAATATAGAGCATGATAATATTCATGGATGGCTTCAGCAAAGAATAATAAGTGTAGAAAGCCGATTAGCATATATAGTAACTGAATTGTTAAGGAATAATGCTGTTAAAAAAGAAGATATTGCTGATATCTTTTATCAAAGTGGAGTAGATACGATGAAAAAACTTGAAATAAGCGGTGGCTCACCACAAGAACTTTTCAATTTAGTTTTTGATTATATGCTTGAAGGAATGCCATGCGATAGGGTAAATGAAATAATTGAAGATAATGAAAATGTTATCGCATGGAAAACTACAAGAGATCTCCATAAGGAATATTGGGATGAGGCTCATGGAGATGTTAATAATTTTAATTATTTTGTAGATTCGTGGATTAATGGATTTTTAAGTGCCAGTGATACAGGATACAAGTACTTTAGAGAAGAAAATGACATAAGTACAATAAAAAAACTGTAATTTTATAGATGAAATTATTTTAATAATTAAAAAATATGTAAGGAAAAATAACTCATATTAAAGCTGCATTAAATATGAGCTATTTTTGTTTTCAAAGAAAAGTTTTTGGCATTGTAGTTCACACAATCTAATTTCAAATGATATAATTATAAATATTTAAAAGCAAAGAAAGAGGTTAAAATAAATGGAATTACCTATTGAGCTTAAGCTAGCTATAGAAAATCAGCTTGTTGGCATTAAACATTCAAAGCTAGCGCAAGATGCACAAACACTTAGTAAAAAATATAGAACTGAAAGTGGTCATGGAAAGCGCCTTCTTACAGAAAGTAATGAAGCAGTAGCCTATTCAGTTGTAAGAATGCCAGCAACATATGGAGCAGTTTATTCGGCGCTTAAGTATACTTTAGATTTAGCTGATTGCAATATAGAATCATTATTAGATGTTGGAGCAGGAACAGGAGCTGCTTCGTGGGCTGCAGATTCTCTTATTGATTTAAAAAGTATTGTATGCTTAGAAAGAGAAAATGCAATGCGCGAGGTTGGTCAAAAAATGATGTCAGAAGGAAGCCAGTTTTTAAGAAGAGCAAAATGGATAGAGTATGATTTGACAAAGGCTGATATCACTGAAAAGGCTGATTTAGTTATTGCATCTTATGTACTAAATGAGCTAGATGACGATGAAAGAATGAAGGCAGCCTACAAGCTGTGGAAGGCAACTAATAAAATAACTTTGATTATAGAACCAGGAACTCCTGTAGGGTATTCACATTTAAAAAAGATACGTGAATATTTATTAGGAGAAGGAGCACATATAGTAGCACCATGTTCACATGAAAATAATTGTCCACTTGAACAGGATGATTGGTGCCATTTTACCTGTAGAGTACAAAGAAGTAAATTACATCGCCAATTAAAAGAAGGAGAAGTTCCTTATGAAGACGAAAAATTTGCATATTTGGCTATATCACGTGAGCCGTATAGAACTGCAGATGCACGTATCTTGAGGCATCCTATTACTGGAAAAGGTAGAATAACTCTTGATATTTGCAGCATAGATGGAATAAAAAAAGTAAACATTTTTAAAAGAGATGGTGATTTATATAAAAAGGCGCGAAAAGCACAGTGCGGAGATGAAATACTAATTAAATAAGTCTTTAAAGGGGCTGTCGCACTAAAAATTGTTAAATTATGATTTATAAATATTGAGAACAAATTTAAGTGAAGGGTTTTAACTTCACTTCGCTTGTTAAAAGACTAAGGTTTTCGTTATGCGAAAAGTGAAGGGTTTGACTTTGTTCTACTTGTCAAAGGTGAAGGGTTTTGCCACGGCAAAAGGTTAAGGAATATTTTTCTCCGTTTCTCTACGAAAAATAAATAATTTAAATAAGTTAAAGATTTTTCGTAGTAAAACGGAGGAAAATCAACCTTAATCTTTTACAGAAGGTAAAACCCTTCACTTTTTACGTGCACGGCATCGTAAAACCCTTAACTTACTATTATAGTTAGTTTGCGATATTTAACAATTGCGACTAAATATATTTTAGTGCGACATCCCCTTTATAAGCTTTTATACTTCTCATCAGTTATTTTCTGTGGATTACCTATTTATATTATTGAATAATAAGATTAGTAATGTTATTATGGTATAAATGATAAACTGAAAAATATAGAACGTTTTCATAATGATGATAGTAAAATTGAACCACGTATGAAAAAGTAACTGGAAGGTTGAAATGCAATGACTAATAAAGAAAATATTGTGAGAAGGTTAAGAGAATGTTCTCTTAAAATTGATGGACAAAAGGAATATGGAGTTACAGCAAAAAATATTGCTGATAGTTTAGGTATTCAAAGAAATATGGTTAGTCATCTTTTAAATGTCTTAAATAAAGAAGGAAAGGCAATAAAAATAAATACTAGACCTGTTTATTTTATAGATGCGGATGTATACAATAAGAGGAAAGGAGACTTAAAGTTAGTATCAAATTATTTAGATAATAAGAAAAGTGACTTTAAAGAAGGAAATACTAATGAAGTATTTAAAAAATTAATAGGATATAATGGAAGCTTAAAGTATGTGGTGGATCAGTGTAAATCAGCAGTTTTATATCCCCCAATGGGTCTTCCTATACTTCTTATTGGCAGTTCTGGGGTTGGAAAAAGCTTTCTTGCACAAATAATATATGAATTTGCAAAAGCATCAAACTCTATAGAAAACCCTGAAAGGTTTGTTATATTTAACTGTGCAGAATATGCCAATAATCCAGAACTTCTTTCAGCAACTCTATTTGGCTCAGTAAAAGGCGCTTATACTGGAGCTGAAAGGGATAGACCGGGACTTATAGAAGGAGCAGATGGAGGAGTACTATTTTTAGACGAGATACACAGACTGCCACCTGAAGGGCAAGAAAAATTATTTCTATTTCTGGATAAAGGTATTTTTAGAAGACTCGGAGAAGCAGGAAGATGGAGAAATGCCAAGGTAAGGATGATTTTTGCCACTACTGAAAGTCCAAAAGATAATTTTCTTCAAACCTTTTTAAGAAGAATACCTCTTATAGTTAATATACCTAATTTTCAAGAAAGACCTCTTAGTGAAAAACTTGAAATTATTCAAAGTATTTATAAAAAAGAAGCTATAAATATAAAGAAAGACATACTTGTAAGCAATAAAGTTGTAAACATTCTTCTAAAAAGCAAGAGTGGGGGAAATATAGGAGGGCTTATAAATGCAATAAAGCTAAGCTGTGCCAGTGCTCTTGAAAGCTCAAATTATAAAAGCATAAAGGTTCTTAAAATAAAAATAAATAATTTGCCAATTGATTTCATGGAAAACTTTGATGGAATTTTAAGTAATGTGAATTTTGCGGATATGTTTATATCCTGTTCTGGTACGGAGGATACCAATTATTTTAATAAAAGTTCCGGCAGCATATCAGATTTAACCTCAGAAATTTTAAAATTTGTAGAGGAGCTTAAAGAAAATGAAACTACGCAGGAAGAATTTTTTAGAAAGTGTTTAGATAACTTTAATAAGTTAGTTGATGAAATAATATTTAATGAAATTGATAAGAAGAGAAATGCAGTTATGTTCAATTCTATGAAAAAAATTACTGAAAATATTTTAATGTACATAGAATGTGAATATGGAATAAAATGTTTTGCCAATAGCTCAGAAATAATAACTTACATAATAATATATTTTATGGAATATTATAATGAAGATGAAGAAAATGTAGATGAACTAATAGATTATATGAGTATAAAATATCCAAAGGAATATAAAATAATAATAAAAATAATTGAAACTATTGAAGCGAACTTAGATATAGCCTTAAATAAAATATTAAATTTATATATGCTAGTTTATATTAAGTCTTTTAACCAAAAAAGAAGAAGTGACAGGACAAATGCAGTATTAATTGCACATGGATATTCAACAGCAAGCAGTATTGCAAGTGTTGCAAATAGAATGCTTGGGGAATATATTTTTGAGGCTTTTGATATGCCATTAGAGCTATCTAGTCCTGAAATTGTGGCTAAACTAAATTCTTACATAAGAGAAACCAATATTTCAAATGGTTTAATAATTTTAGTGGATATGGGCTCCCTAGAAGGAATACATAAAGGTATAACCAAGGAGTTTTATGGCGATCTTGCTATAATTAATAACATATCTACGCAGCTTGCACTAGACGTTGGAAATAGAATATTAAATTCAGAATCTGTTGAACAAATTGCAAAAGAGGCAGTTAAGGGTAATGTATCAAAATATAATTACATACCTTTAAGTAAAACTAGAAAAAATGCTATAATAACTACATGTCTTACAGGTATAGGAGCGGCTAAAAAAATTAAAGATTTGATGGATAAATGTCTTGCAAATAATGAAGTTGAAGTTATTGCCTATGACTATGAAAGTCTTAAGGGAAATGGAAAAGAAGGAAATATATTTAAGCAGTATGATGTGAGGCTTATAATTGGAACAAGCGATCCTAAAATAGAAGAAGTTCCATATATATCTATAGAAAATTTTATAATGAAAAAAGGAGAAGCTTTGCTGAAAAACGCCTTAAGAGATGTAGTGGATATTAAAATAATAGATAAGATTAATAGAGAAGTAGTAAAGCTATTTACACTTGAAAATGTAATTAATTATTTAACCATATTAAACCCTTCTAAGATAATAGATCAAGTGGAATGTGCCCTTTATAATCTTGAAATAGGAGTTTGTTTTAAGTTTCCTAATGATCTCAAGATAAGTTTATATATACACATATCTTGTATGATTGAAAGATTAGTAATAAAAGATCCTATTATGAATTACAATAAATCAGAAGAATTTCAAAAGTATCATATACACTTTATAGAATTAGTAAAAAAAGCCTTTAGTGTAATAGAACAGTTTTATAAAGTTGAGATACCAATATCGGAAATAGGATTTATTTATGACAGTATAAAAAACAAAGTCAATGATTTCAATCTCTAAACCATGCCAAATAGTTATGTACACTATTTGGCATGGTTTTTGCTTTTATTATTTATATAAAAAAATAAAGGGGGATAAATTATGAAACCAAATATCTTATTAGTTCGTATCGACAATAGACTTGTACATGGTCAGGTTGGAGTTACATGGACATCTTCACTTGGAGCTAACCTACTAGTTGTAGTGGATGATGAAGCTGCAAACCAGCCAGTTCAGCAGCAGTTAATGACAATGACAGCAGAAAGCTCTGGAGTAGGAATCAGATTTTTTACAGTAGAAAAAACTATAAATGTAATAGGAAAAGCAGCACCATCACAAAAAATATTTATAGTTTGTAAGACACCAGAAACAGTTAAAAAGCTTGTGGACGGCGGCGTTCCAATTGAAAAGGTTAACGTAGGAAATATGCACTTCTCAGAAGGAAAAAGAGCAATCACTAAAAAGGTATATGTAGATGACAAGGACTTAGAAAATTTAAAGTATATAAAATCAAAGGGCATAGATGTATATATACAAGATACACCTGGAGATATAAAGCACGATATTGAATAAAAGGGAGGAAAGGCAATGCATAGTATTACACTAATTCAAGGTATTTTACTATCTATTATGGCTATCATATGTGGATTTGATTTTTGGCTTGAAGGTTTATATATATTCAGACCAATAATAGTTTGTACATTATCAGGACTTATTTTAGGAGATCTCCATACAGGACTTCTTGCAGGTGCATTAACAGAATTAGCATTTGCAGGTTTAACACCAGTAGGAGGAACTCAGCCTCCAAACCCTATTTTGGCAGGTGTTATGACTACAGTTATAGCATATACAGCTAAACTGGATGTCAAAGCAGCAATTGGACTTGCGCTTCCATTTAGTTTTCTTATGCAGTATATAATATTATTCTACTATTCAGCTTTTTCAGTATTTATGGGAAAAGCACAAAAATATGCTGAAGATGCAGATACAAAAGCTTTTGCAAGGCTTAATATTTTAACTACTTTAATAGTTGGAATAACTTATGGAGTTTTGGTTTTTTTATGCGCATATGTTGCCCAAGAACCAATGAAAGCTTTAGTAGCTAGTATGCCTACATGGTTATCTCATGGTTTTGAAATAGCAGGAAACATTTTGCCAGCTGTTGGATTTGGTCTTTTATTAAAAGTAATGTTAAAAGTAGAATTTATTCCTTATTTAATAGTAGGTTTTGTAACAGCATCCTTTTTAAACTTTACAAATTTACTTCCAGTAGCACTTATTGGAATAGCTTTAGCACTATATCATTTCTTTAATGAAAAAAATGCTAGAGATAGAGATGAAGAATTAAAGAAAAACATGAAAGTTGGTGAAGATTACAGTGAAGGAATCTAATAAAAAATTAACTAAACAAGATATTACCAAACTGGGATTGAGAACAGTTTTACTTCAGGCAAGCTTCAACTATGAAAGAATGCAGGCCGGTGGTTGGACTTATGCACTGCTTCCATTTCTTAAAAAAATCTATGGAAATGACAAAGAAAAATTATCTCAAGCTATGAAAGATAACTTAGAATTTATAAATACTACACCTACTACAGTTGGCTTCTTAATGGGACTTATAATATCCCTAGAAGAAAATAATGAAGAAAGAAGTCTTATAAAGGGCTTAAGAGTAGCTTTATTTGGACCACTAGCTGGTATTGGAGATGCTATATTTTGGTTTACAGTACTTCCTATAGTGGCAGGTATTTCAGCATCGTTTGCAAGTCAAGGAAGTGTACTTGGCCCAATAATATTTTTCGCTTCATATGTATGTATTTTTGCATCACGTATTTTATGGACACGCCTTGGCTATAATTTAGGAGTTAAAGCAATTGATACCATACAGAAAAATTCAAAACTTATTTCTAAATCTGCTACAATACTTGGTGTAACAGTAATAGGAGCATTAATAGCTTCATATGTTCACATAGATGTTGTATATAAGGTGGCAATAAGTTCGGGACATTCAATTTCAATACAAAAGGATTTTCTTGATAAGATATTTCCTAATCTTCTTCCAATGGGATATACACTTTTAATGTTTTTCTTCTTAAAGAAAAAGAATATAAATCCAACAATACTTATTTTATTTACATTCATATGTGCAATTTTATTATCAGCTTTAGGGGTGCTATAAAATGGAAAATATCTTAGTTATAACAGGTCACGGTAGATATGCAACTATGGTAAGAGGGTCAATAGAATTTTTGGCTGGAGGAAATGAGGGAATAGAATATATAGATTTCACAGAAGATGATAACGATGTTACATTAAAGGAGAAAATGAAAAAAACCATGGATAGGCATAAAGAAGATACAGCTTTATTCATATGTGATATTTTAGGTGGAACTCCTTTTAAATGTGCAGCTGAACTCTCTATTGAAAATAAAAATATAGAAGTAATAGCAGGCTGTAATGTGGGCTCTATTATAGAAGCTATATTTCAAAAGGATAACATGAGTATATCAGAGCTTGCTGATTTCGTGGTGAATTCTAGCAAAAATTCTACAGGAAGATTCATTAAGAATTTAACTAGTAACAATTCTAATGATGAAGAAGATACCATAGGTATTTAAAAAATATTGCGAAGCAATACTGCTTTGCAACATTAAAAAAATTCTATAAATCTAATGTAAAAAAATCATAAAATACTAAGATATTTCAATAACTCGCTATAGCTCAGACAGATTGAAATATCTAAGTATTTTATGATTCTTTTACCAAGATTTATTAGAATTTTTTTAAATCGTTTCTTCAGCAGTATTGCTTCGCCTTCACAGTAGTACAAGGAAAAAATTCCTCCGTACCTACGGAATTTTAGGCATTAATCTTTGTAATTAATTAAATTTTTATACAATATATTGCCATTAATTTCTATTGATTAACCATGTTTACAGTAAATTTTTCGTAGGGAAACGGAGAAAAAGTTACCTTGTATTTCCTGGTTAGCGAAGTAACAGTATTGAAGAGATGATTTAAATGAAAGCTAATAAATCTTAGGTGATGATTGTTAAAAGGCTTAGAAATTTCAATCTGTTTGAGCCACAGGCGAGTAAACATACACGAGGTTTGGGCTAATATATATATGCGTAATACAAGTTAAAGAAGGATAATGGGATTACATCCCAAACTCCGTATATGATCGTTATCCTTCTAGAGCCTAAAGCAAGCACTCTCTTAAAATTTTTATAGCTTTAATTTAACATCTCAAGATATTGTTACTTCGCAATATTTATATAATCCGGCAGTCCTGTACTTTGCAATTAATATATTAGGAGGTGTGCTTAATGAGAATAGTTATAGTTAAGGATTATGATGAGATGAGTAGTAAAGCTGCAAGGAGTTTATCAAGTCAAGTTACTTTAAAACCAGATAGTGTTTTAGGGCTCGCGACTGGCAGCACCCCTATAGGGACATATAAAGAATTAATTAACTTATATAATAAAAGGGAAATTGACTTTAAAAGCATTAAGACTTTTAATTTAGACGAATATTACGGAATAGATAAAAATAATGAGCAAAGTTATCATTATTTTATGATGAATAATTTATTTAAACACATAAATGTACCTCTAGAAAATGTGAATATTGCTAATGGAAATGCAAAGAATATAGAGGAGGAATGTGTTAGATACGAAAGTGCAATTAAAAAAGAGGGAGGAATAGATATCCAAATTCTTGGAATAGGAGCCAATGGTCATATCGGTTTTAATGAGCCAAATGTAAACTTTGAAACTAGAACTCATCTTGTTACACTAGATGAGAGGACAATAGAGGCAAATTCGAGGTTTTTTAAAGGTAAAGATAGTGTACCTAAAAAAGCAATAAGTATGGGAATAAAAACTATCATGGATTCAAGAAGAATTTTGCTTATAGCAAGTGGAGAGGAAAAAGCTGAAGCAGTGGAAAAAACTATTAAAGGAAAAGTAGATCCGAAGGTACCGGCTTCAATTCTTCAGCTTCATAAAGATGTTACATTTATTATTGATAAGGCAGCGGCAAGTAGACTTTAGATTATGAGTGATTAGGCATGTGGAATACTAAAAAGATTTACAATTATTCATAGTAGATTTAATATATATACAGTGAAATTAATATATGAATTGGTTTCACTATGACAGTTTACTTATAATTTATATAGTGAAACTAGCTAACTACAAACTATATATGCACCATAATGCCTTGAAAATTGGTATTTTGGTACATATATAGTTTAAGTTTCGCAGTAGTTTCACTATAGATAAACCGTTTCAACTATTGAAATTCATGTGCACCATAATGACCAGAAGACGGCATTTTGGTACAAATAAATTTCAAGTCTCAGGGTGGTTTATCTTTATTAATTGACTTAATTTAAACTCGATAAATAGGAGTGTATTAAAATATGATTGGAATAATTGCAATATCTCACGGTCCATATGCAAAGTCACTGATAGAATCAGTAGAAATGGTTTATGGAAAGCAGGAAAAAGTTAAGGCTATTTGTCTTGGACAAGATGAAAGCTTAGAAAGCTTGCAAATTAAAATAAATGATGCGGTTAAATCTTTAGGTTTAGAAAAAATACTTATCATTGTAGATTTATTAGGAGGTACACCTTACAATGCGACCTCAATGCAGCTAAATGATCCCAATATAAATGTTATCACAGGCTTAAATATGCCTATGCTTTTACACGTTTTACCGCATATAAATGAAAGTTTAGAGGAAGTTTCTAAAATAGCTATAGAAAGTGGTAAAAACGGTATTGTAAATGTAAGTGAGAAATTTAGATCCTTGAATGAAGCTAAAGGCAAAATTTAAGGAATAGGGAGAGGATAAGTTTGCTAAAAATAGTAAGACTAGATGATAGATTAGTGCACGGACTTATTATAAATAATTGGTGTACTATTGAGAATATAACTGAAATAATGGTAGTTGATAAAGAAGCAGCTAATAATGAAATGAGGAAAACTGTCATTGAAATGTCTACACCTGAAAATATAAAGGTGCTATTTTGCGATGCTGATAGTGCACTTGAAATTTATGAAGAAGAAGCTGAATATGAGGATTTAATGATGATTTTTGGAAATCCTTTTGAATTACTTCAATTTATAGATAAAGGTGGCGTATTAAAAAGTGTGAATATAGGAGGAATGTCTTTCAAAAAAGGAAGTAGGCGATTAAGTACTTCAGTCTATGCAGATGAAATGGAAATTGATGCCCTAAAAAAGATAACAGACAAGAATATCTTGCTTGAAATAAGAATATTACCTACGGATCTAAGTACAAATTTACTAAAGTATATTTAGTCAGAGGAGAGGGTGTAATGTCTACCTTACAAGCGATTCTTTTATTTATATTTTCCTCTATTTCTGGCATCGATTCTTCATGCGAAGAGTTTCAAACGCATAGACCATTAATCGCAGGTACATTAACAGGAATTGCTCTTGGAAATTTAAAGGTAGGGGTTATGGCTGGTGCCTCTATGGAATTTATTGCCTTAGGATGGATGACCATAGGTGCTGCAGTACCTCCAGATCCAGCTCTTGCAGGAATAACTATTGCAATACTTGAAATACTAGGAAAACAAAATGCAGGAGTGGCAATAAGCATAGCAATTCCATTAGCAGTAGCAGGCCAGTTTTTACAGATAATTGAGAAGGGTACCATTGATATTGCTCTAATGCATTTTGCGGAAATAGGAGTAGAAAAGGGAAAATTCTCAAGAGTCACAACAGCACATCTTTTAGCAGCAATTCCAAGTGCTTTAAGAGTAGCTATTCCAGCCTTAATTATAGGATATTTTGCAGACGCATCTTTGGTACAGCAGCTTTTAAATGCAATTCCAAAACAAATTACTTTAGGTTTACAAATTTCATCGGGATTTTTAGTTATTGTTGGATATGCCATGATTTTAAATCTCTTAAATGTCAAAGAATTGCTTCCATTCTTTTTTATAGGTTTCATAATAATAACTTTTTCAGATGTAACTATATTTGCATTAACACTAATAGCAATAAGTTTTGCTGTAATTTACTATCATATAACCTCTTTAATTCTAAAAGAAGATAAGAGAAGAATAAAAAAAACCGAAATTTCAAACCAAATTAGTGAAAACAGTATTAAAGTATCCAAAAAGGATTTAATAAAGGTATTTTTAAGAACTCAAGTTTTTCAAATATCTTGGAATTATGAAAGGCTTCAAAACTTGTGTTATTGTTTTTGCATTATGCCTGTATTAAAAAAATTATATAAAAAAGAAGAGGAGCTTAAACCTGCAGTAATGGCTAATATGGAATATTACAATTCGCATCCATTTTTTGTTTCTATTATATTGGGTGTGAATATTGCAATGGAAGAGGTAAGAGCTAGAGGGGAAAAGTTAGATGAAAGAGACATAGCACAGGTTAAGATTGCTTTAATGGGACCACTTGCCGGTATTGGTGATCCTATATTTTGGGGTACCATAAGACCAATTTTAGCAGCAATTGGGGCTGGAATATCAATTAAAGGAGATGTGTCTGGAGCTATAATATTTTTTTTGTCAATAAATGTAATTAGATTATTTATAAGATATAATTTTTTGATGTTTTCCTATAAAAAAGGTGTAAACACTATAACAAATATAAAGAGTTTTATGCCGAGGCTTAAAAATATAATGACTGTATTAGCCTATACAATTATAGGTGGACTTGTGGCTAAGCTTACTAAGATTAATATTATAGTTACAATGTATAGTTATTTAAAGGATGGAAAATTCATAAAGGTTACGGCTCAGCAGCAGTTAGATGCTATAATGCCTAATCTTGTGCCTTTAATTATGACTTTTATAATATGTTGGCTTCTAAAGAAAAAGGTTTCTCCATTAGTCTGCATGCTTATACTTATGATACTTGGAATAGCAGGATATAGTTTCGGTATGTTAGGGTAATAAAAATAATTATTAGGGGGAATTAATTTGAAAAAAGGTATTGAAGTTGTTGAAGCAGAAAATTACAAAAAACTTAGTGAGATAAGTGCAGAAGCTATGCTTGAGTGCTTAAAAGAGAAGCCAGATGCGTTATTTTGCATAGCATCTGGGGGATCTCCTACTCTTGCTTACAAGCTTTTTGTAGAAAAAGCTCATAAAAAAAATGTTGATGTTACAAAATTAAGAATAATAAAACTAGATGATTGGTTTGGAGTAAGAGGAGAGGACCCTTGTACCAGTGAAGCTTATGTAAGAAAGAATTTTTTAGAACCGCTAAATATTCCTGCTGAGAACTATATAGGCTTTAATAGCGGCGCAGAAGATGGAGAAAAAGAGTGCCAAAGAATTAATGAATTTCTAAAAGAATATGGTCCTATTGATTTATGCATACTTGGTCTGGGTAAAAATGGACATCTTGGTTTAAATGAACCAGGGGGATATCTTGAACCTTTTTCTCACATAGTAAAGCTAGATAAGAAAACAAAAACTCACGATATGTTAAAGGCTACTAAGGCATCAATAAATTATGGGATTACTATTGGTCTTTCTCAAATTATGGCTTCTGAAAAGATTTTATTTATAGTAGCAGGAGATGAAAAAACTGAAGCTTTTAATGGATTCTTAGAAAAGAAGGTAAGATGCAGTTTACCAGCTTCGATTTTATGGCTTCATCCAAATACTTTATGTGTTTTTGAAAGTAGATGCAAGTAGTGGTAGACATTATAAGATGTATGAAAGATTAAAAATATTATTACTAAGAACTTAAAGTGTTTGTTTCAATAAAATATATTTATGCTTCAAAAAATTAAAAAATAATCTGTACTGTTTATAAAGGTAATACAGTAAATTATCTTTGCAGCGGTACAGGCTATTTCTTTTTTTTGTCGCTGTTTTTTGAAATTAATAAAATAAAATCTTCAATCATCAATTTAAAACTGTCTTCTAAATCTGCTTTACCTTGAAAATACCCAAAAGAACTTAGGGAAACAAAACCGTGCAAAAGACTCCTTAATGCGCGATTTTTATGGATTAATTCGGTTTTATCTTTGACATAAAAGTTTAGAATTTGATTAATAATATCAGTAGTTTGTTTTGCTAAAAGATAGATTTCTTCATTTTTTGTACTTTTTATATTTAAAAATAATTCGTAAGCAGTTTTGTTTTCAAAGGCAAAATCTCTATAGGCAAAAGCGAATTCTCTTATGGCAGCTTCACCACTTTTACCAATTAATCTTTGCATTATTTGTAAATTTAACTTATTCAAAAAGTATATTGTCATTTTGATTTTAAGATCATCCATATTGTTGAAATGATTATATAAAGATGGGTACTTTATGCCAAGTTTTTCTGCGATTTTTTGGAAGGTGACTTGATCAAGACCTATTTCATCAGCCAATGAAAAAGTAACTTGTATAATTTTTTCTTTAGTTAGATTTCTTTTTTGCATTCGTATATCACTCCTTGCAACCTTGCTTTAAAGATAGTTTAACATTATAAGACGTGTTTATCAAACTATAATTTGTAGTTTACAAACTATAGTTTGTAGTTTATAATTATATTATGAAATATATTGCAATATAATTTATATAAGAAAGGAGACAGCTTATGAATTTGTGGAAAAGAAATCTAATAGTTTGTTGGTTTGGAATGTTTGTAACTGGCATCGGAATGAGTCAGCTTGCACCAATATTACCGCTTTATATAAAGCAGCTGGGAGTTAATAATACGGCTTCAATTGCTCAATATTCTGGAATTGCTTTTGGCATCACATATGTTATTTCTGCTATTTTTTCACCAATTTGGGGTCAGGCTGCTGATAAATTTGGAAGAAAGCCAATGCTGCTTAGGGCAAGTCTGGGGATGGCAGTAGTTGTAGGAGCCATGGGTTTTGCACATAATGTATATGTACTTATAGGCCTGAGATTATTGCAAGGGACTATTACTGGCTACAGTACAGCTTGCACAACATTGATTGCAACTCAAACGGATGTGGAACATGCAGGGTATGCGTTAGGTACGCTTTCAACTGCAAATATTGCAGGCTCTTTACTTGGACCAACCATTGGTGGTTTTATAGAGGAGAGATTAGGGTTACAAAGTGTATTTTTTATAACAGGAGGATTGCTTTTGATTGCATTTATTACAACAGCTTTATTTGTGAAGGAACATTTTAAAAGAGAAGATAAAAAAACACTTAGCATTAAAGAAGTATGGAATGATGTTCCTGAAAAAAGTTTAACTCTTACAATGTTTGTCACTTTCTTTATATTGATGGTAGCATTATATTCAGTTGAACCAATAGTTACAGTATATGTAAAACAATTATCATTAAATAGTAGTCATATTGCTTTACTAGCTGGAATAACTTTTTCAGCTTCGGGATTAGCAAATATTATTGCTGCTCCAAGGCTTGGTAGGTTATCTGATAAAATAGGAGCTCATAAAGTTATATTGGCTGCTCTTGTAGTAGCAGGAATTGTTTTTATACCTCAAGCTTTTGTAAAAAATGTCTGGCAACTAATGATACTTCGATTTATATTAGGATTAACAACTGGTGGACTAAATCCTTCTGTTAATATTATTGTAAAAAAAATTACACCACCTTCTCTTACAGGTAGAATTTTTGGCTTTAATATGTCAGCAGGATATTTAGGTGCGTTTGGAGGTGCTGTATTAGGGGGACAAATAGCTGCTTATTTTGGAATTAGATATGTATTTTTTATTACCAGTGCATTGCTGATAATAAATGCTGTATGGGTTTATTTTAAAGTATACAAAAGATTAATAATCAATTGATGAGGAGGAGAAAAAATGGAAAATTCAAAATTAATAGGAACCGAATTTATTAAGGCAGAAAGGACAGCACTTGTAGTTATAGATTTGCAGAATGGAATTGTAAATAGTGAACGTTCACCTTATACTAGTGCTGAAGTAATTAAAAACGCTAGCAGGTTAGTTGATGCATTTTCAGATAAGGGAGCTTTTGTGGTTCTTGTAAGAGTTTCTTCTGCAGATGGAAAGGATATGCTAAGACCAAGTGTAGATTTGAAACGCAATTTAATAAAATTTTTAAAAGGCTGGGATGATTATGTGCCAGAAATAGCAAGTGGAAAAAAGTTTTATGCTATTACAAAAAGGCAGTGGGGAGCTTTCTATGGAACTGATCTTGATCTGCAGCTTAGACGCAGAGGAATTGATACTATTGCATTATGTGGTATTTCTACAGGAATTGGTGTTGATACTACAGCAAGAGAAGCTTATGAGAGAGGTTATAATCAAATTTTTATTGAAGATGCAATGACAGCTTCAACGAAGGAAGAGCATGATTATGTTTGTAAATACATTTTCCCTAGAATAGGTAAGATCAGAACAAGCGAAGAAGTAATTTCATCATTAAAATAGTTGACACACCAACAATGTTACCTACAAGAGCCATAACATGCCCTGATATAGCAGAATTTAAAACGACAATACGTTTTGGCTTGGACGGTACTTTGACAGGACCATTTTCGGCTTGATATGCAATTGTTTGAACTTTATCATCTATATTGACTGATTTGCCTTCTTGTTTGCCACAAGCGCTAGTAATTATTATAAGTATTAGGACACTTGGAATTAATATTTTTTTCATTGCTTCTCTACATTTAGTTTTTGTAAAAGTTCTAAGACTTCTAATTGATGAGCCATATCTAAGTAAGTAGTAGGCTCATCAAGAAAAATAATATCTGTCTCTTGAGCTAAGGCCATTACAATCTATTATTGTAGTGATTTTTTTATCAGGAAGTTCTGCACTAAGATTTTTAACAATTAAATTATTATTATCAATAAATAAAAATAATTAAGGACTTACCCCATAAATTAAATATAGTATAATTATAATAGGTTATTTAGTATAACATGTATATTAGAATATCTTGATAATGGAGAAAAAGTTATAATACACAAAAGACTTATTGTTATTCTTTAAAACTATATTTTGAATATCTAAATGAAATTGATGTAGATTATAGGAAAGTTAATATAAACATTCTTTCTGACCTTGTTGGATGGCTTAGAAATCAGTTTGGGAATATTAAAACTATTGGAATAACTCCTACTAAGGCTAAAAGAACTGAGAAAACAGTAGATCTAACAATAACAGTTGTAACTAATTTTTATGACTACTTATTTAGAATAGAAGAAATAGATAACGATATGATTGAAAAACTTATGAAGCAAGTATTTACAGGTGGTCATACTTCATATAAAGATTTTTTATATCATGTTAATAAAGACAAGCCTTCAAATAGAAATATTTTAAAAATTAAAGAACCTCGAAGAAAAATAAAAGTTTTAGATTACAATAATCCAAAGTTCCTACGCCATTTCAAGTTAAAAGAGAAATGGATGAAAATAATAAAGATGCTATTATCGCAAGTTTAAAGAGAAGAATTAAAAAATTAGAAGAAGAAAATAAAGAACTTAAAGAACAAGTTAAGATAAATTATGCAGATATATAAACAAATATAATTTTATAGAAAATAATGGTATAATTTATACATGAATTGTTTCGTACTCGTAAATTAAAGCGAATTATATGTTAAATTAAGAAAGGGGAAGAATATATGATGAAAGCACAGATTAATCTTATTACGATTTGGACAAATAATATAGATAAAATGAAAAATTTCTATAATCAAGTTCTAGGATTTAGAATTGAAAATGACCTTGGTAATTATGTTGAATTTGAAAACGATGGAGCAAGGTTTGCTATTTGTATGAGAGATGTTATGTATGTGTATAGTAGCGAATATAGGAAAGAGTCATTTGGACAGGGCTTTGAACTTGCTTTCCCATGTGAAAATCCTAATGATGTTGATGAATCATTTAAGGAGCTAATCTCTAAAGGAGCAGCTTCTGTTCATGAACCACAAGATATGCCTTGGAATCAAAGAACAGCACTATTTGCTGATCCAGATGGAAATATACATGAAATTTTTGCGGAAATTAAATAATACGTAGTTTTCTTTTATTACGAAACAAAACCAGCAAATTATTTGCTGGTTTTTATATTGCTTACAAATTATACATATATAGTTTGTATAAAAAAAGTAATATTAATATTTTTTTAAATTAGGTCTTGATAAACATAAAAGTAAGTCTTTAATTATTATCACCATTTACCTAATTTCATATGTCCAGCTAACTCTGTTTTTGATCTTTGCTTTATTATCCAAGCCTCATCCTTTGCTTGCTTAAAGGCAGCTACACATTTTGGATCTAAATTGTCTTTAATGCCTTCTTGGCTTAAAGCTATTATTTTTGCAGCTAAAGCTATAATTTCCATGTGTATATCATTTGTTCTGTCAGAACGATATATCTTTTCTGCATCTTCACTGCTAAGTTCTTCAAATTTGTCTGCGCCAACTCCACATTTTGGGCACTTTTCTGGAGCGGCATCTCCTTCATATATATAACCACAAACACTACATTTAAATAATTTTTTCATATTCTTTCACTCCTATTTAATTTAGTAAGTAATTTTTCTTTATATTCAATATCTAGGGGGATATATTTTTCATTTGTGTTCTTTATGTTTATATTATAATACAGTATAAATAAATAATCAATACTATTTATTAAATAATAATTACTATTTAATAGGCAAATGAAAATATAAAGTATTTTCATTTATAAATTAGGCTATATTTTAAAAGAAGGCTGATAAAAATTTAGGTTATTAACAGAAAATAAGGAATTGCTAGTTTATGATTTACTATTTGTTTAAGATAAAGCTATAAATTAAAAATGAGGTTGTCTTTAGTAGATTCCTAATGATATTATTAATGAATAACGTTGACGGAGTTGATATAAATATGAATTTAATTATTGAATTAGGAAAAGTAAGTGATATTGATGAATTAGAACAGCTTTATAATGATTTGAATGATCATTTAGCAAGAGAGATAAATTATCCTGGGTGGATGAAAGGGGTATATCCTGTTAGGCAAAATGCGATTGATGGAATTGAAGCTGGCAATCTTTATGTAGCAAAGGATAATGGAAAAATAGTTGGTTCTCTTATTTTAAGCCATAAACCTGAACCTGCATATTATAACGCCAAATGGGGTTTTGAAACTGACTATTCCGATGTTTTTGTTGTTTACACATTTGCAGTGCATCCAAGCTTTTTAAAATGCGGTGTAGGAAAAGCTTTAATGGATTTTTCTTTTGAACACGGTATTAAATTTCACGCTAAATCTATTCGATTGGATGTTTATGAAAAAAATATGCCTGCCATTAAATTATATGAAAAGTGTGGTTTTAAATATGTTGACACAGTTGATTTAGGGCTTGGAAACTACGGACTTGATTGGTTTAAATTATATGAAAAGAAGCTGAGTAATGAATTCTTGGAACATTAAATAAGAGGGTCTGTCTGTTGAATTAACAATCATCACCTAAGATTTATTAGCTTTCATTTGAATCATCTCTTCAATACTGTTACTTCGCTAAACCGGAAATACAAGGTGAATTTTTCTCCGGTTTCCTACGAAAAATGCGCTGTAAGTATGGTTAATCAATAGAAATTAATGGCAATATAATATATTGTACAAAAATTTAATTAATTACAAAGATTAATGCCTAAAATTCCGTAGGTACGAAGGAATTTTTTCCTTGTACTACTGTGAAGGCGAAGCAATACTGCTGAAGAAACGATTTAAAAAAATTCTAATAAATC
>NZ_JAJNKE010000036.1 GCF_021043395.1 Clostridium guangxiense | reverse complement strand
CAATGTGAGGAGCTATCAAGAAAAATTGCATAAAAAGTTCGACTTTTTGTGTCTAAAATATTGACATCGATCCAAGTACATGTAGTAAATTTAATTGGTTACAAAGATTATGCCTAAAATTCCGTAGGTACGGAGGAATTTTTTCCTTGTATTACCGTGAGAGCGAAGTAACAATGCTGAAGGAACAGTTTAAAAAAATCCTAATAAATCTTGGTGAAAAAATTATAAAATACTTAGATATTTCAATCTGTTTGAGCATTTTTTTAGCGAGTTATTGAAATATCTTAGGATTTTACGATTTTTTTACCTTAGATTTATAGGATTTTTTTAATGCAATGAAGCATTGTTACTTCGTAATTTTCTTCTAGTTCCGTCTGGTTCAACAACTACTGTATTATCTAATGTAGCTTTAAGATTTGCTCTAAAGCTTGCAATATATTCTTTCCTTAATTTATCTCTTTCTGCTAATTCCTCCTCTGTAAGGGGACCTTCTTTAGCTTTTTTTGCTAATTCGTTGATACGTTCAAGTTTGCTTTTCTCCATAATATTATTCATCCTCTCTAAGGTTCATTGTACACTAATTTATTATATATGAAGTTCAGATTAAATCAATACTTTAGACATTATGGATTGCAGAAAATAGTGTGATTTAGCAGATGAAATATTATATAATTATTATATTCTTCAATTAATAATTAACAGTAAACTTTTGTAAGATAAAAATAAATTATGCAAGGAGAGTTTCTATGAAAACATTACTTTTTTTAGCAAAAGGCTTTGAAACAATGGAATTTAGCGTTTTTGTGGATGTTATGGGTTGGGCGAGAAATGATTATGGATACGATGTTGACGTTATTACTTGCGGTTTTCAAAAGGAAGTTATGAGTACCTTCAATATTCCTGTGTTAGTTGAAAAAACAATTGATGAAATTGATGTAAATGATTATGACGCATTAGCAATTCCAGGTGGATTTGAAGAATATGGTTTTTATGAAGAAGCCTATGATGAAAAATTCCTAAAGCTTATTCGAGAATTTGATAAACAGGGAAAAATAATTGCAACCATATGTGTAGCTGCACTTCCTGTTGGAAAGAGTGGAGTATTAAATGGAAGGAAAGCTACAACATATCATTTAAAAGATGCGTATCGTCAAAAACAACTTAAAGAATTTGGTGTGAATGTAGTAAATGAACCTATTGTTGTAGACGAAAATATTATTACCTCTTACTGCCCAGAGACTGCACCGGGAGTGGCATTTAAGCTTTTAGAAAAATTGACTTCTACTGAGAAAATGGAAATTGTTAAAAGAGATATGGGATTTTAGATAAGATTATAGAGGAAACGGTTGGAAGATAAAAATTGCAAATGCCAAACTTATACTGGTAAATTTGAATTTGTGAAGTAACAATGCTTCGTCGCGTTAAAAAGATCCTATAAATCTAAGTGAAGTGATGTTGACTTGGGATGGTTTAAATAAAGCTTTATAAATCTTAGATGATAAATCGTAAAAGTCTTAGAGAATTTAATCTGTTTGAGCGTATGCGAGTTATTAAATTCTCTTAGATTTTTAGGATTTATCGTCTTAGATTTATTAGCTTTATTTAATATCCCAAATCAATATCACCTCGCTAAATTCTAATTTATAAGGATAAAGTTAATATTGGCCACTTCACCCATTTAGACTGCATATTTTATAGTATGAAAGCGAGATGATAATTTTGATCAAAAATCTATATGAACAATTTCCGCATATTGCAGCTGAGGAAATAACCTTGAGAAAAATTGTAGATTCTGACCTTGACAGCCTTTTTGAAATATATAGCAATGAAAAACTTTTTAAGTATACCCCTATAGCGCTTAAAAAGAATAAAAGTACTGTTGCCAATATGATAGGACATTTTCAAAGAGATTTTGGTAAAAGAAAATGTATATTTCTTGGAATATGCTTAAATAGTGATCCTAACAATATTATTGGTATAGCAGAAATGTTTGATTACGATAGAAATGTAAACATGATAACTATAGGTTATAGACTTAATGATAGCTTTTGGGGCAAAGGAATTGCTGTAAAAACTGTTAAGGCAATGACAGATTATCTCTTTAATAATATTGGTATTAACCGTATACAAGCCTTTGTTATGCCAGAAAATATTAAATCACAAAGGGTATTAGAAAAGAATGGTTTCAAAAAAGAGGGGATAATCCGTCAGGGGTATGTTTGGAAGGGACAAGGCGTTATTGATTTGATAGAATATTCTTTATTGAAGTCTGACAGCTTATAAAAAAGTTTAAAATATTTACTATTACATATATCAATGTTGTTATTAATCATATTTAAAGTAAATACATAGGTATCCCCTAAGAATAAATTATTTTCATTTTGATAAAAGGAATGTAATATAGAAGGTGTTATAACAAGGATATCACCTTTTTCAATAATTTCTAGTGCAACAGGAGTTATTACATCACAATATTTAGGAGCTAAATTAAAAGAAAAAATAAATGTAATTTATACAGTCTCTGTAGCATTTAACTTAGTTTTAAGCGCAATTATTAGCCTTATAATATTCTTTGGAAGTGAAGCATTATTACATTTTATGAAGATACCTAATATAATGTTTGCTGATGCAAATAGATTTATGAAAATAGTAGGCGGCTTTATATTTATGGATGCCATTTTTAATACTTTTACACAAATTTTCAGAAGCAATGGTAAAACTATTATTGGCATGGTTATTTCCTTGGGTATGAATATATTAGATGATTTTTTGGTGTTATATGGACAATTAAAATATTTAAAATTAGGAGTACCTACTGCCGGTCAAAACATATCTTATAATATTTCTCAAGTTGTAGTAACTATGTTTGTAAATATGTTAGGCGCTGTAGCAATTACCACAAAAATGTATAGTACTTTATTAAGTAATTTTGCCTATATGTATTCAGTATCAGTTGCAATTGCAACTTTCAATTATTTAATTAGTGGATTTTCAGTAAGTGTAGGATACATATTAAAAATAAATTTTCATTTAGGACTAGTTGACATATGGATAGATATGTCACTAGGTGAAATAGTTGGAGGAATAATAGTATTAATTAGATGAAAAAAAGGTGGATGGAGAAACAAATCTGTTGTTTCGTAAAAAATGAAAGAGTACTATTAGTCATTGATTTTTTAAGCGTATAGTGGTACAATGTAAAAAAATGAAATTTGAGGTGAAAAAATGATTAAATTTTCTTGCTAATTTTTAAAGTACATTTTATAGGTAAATAAACGGATTTGTTCTGTTTGTTTTATTGTGCTTATGCAAGAAAGTTATTCTTTTTTTCTCTTAATATATACTTTTATGTTATGCTATAATGATTAGCTTAACTACGTATATCTATGAGCTGTAAGAATAATAAATTCTTTCGGCTCTTATTTTTTTATAAATAATGAGAATTAGGAGGATGAATAATATTATGAATAATAAAGATACTATGCTAACACATGATAATCTCCATATAGAGCCGGATACTGCAGGTGACATTCATATGGAGTAATAACAAAGTCGCCTATTGTTCCGACTTTGTTATTGAACTATTAATTACAGAGGAGGACAAAAATATGTCTTTAATAAATGTTGTAAATTTAACCTTTGCTTATGAAGGTAGTTATGATAATATCTTTGAAAATATAAGTTTTCAAATTGATACCGATTGGAAATTAGGTTTTACCGGAAGAAATGGAAGAGGAAAAACTACTTTTCTAAATCTTTTACTTGGAAAATACAAATATAATGGAAATATTTCGGCTGATGTAACTTTTGAATATTTTCCTTATGAGGTGCAGGAACAAGGCAATTTCACCATAGATGTCATAAGAGAAATTAGCCCAAATTCAATGGATTGGGAGATAATGAAAGAATTATCGCTGCTAGATATGGACTATGATGCTTTATATAGAGAGTTTTATACACTATCTAAAGGAGAACAGACTAAAGCACTGCT
Source organism: Clostridium guangxiense (assembly GCF_021043395.1). GTDB lineage: Bacteria > Bacillota > Clostridia > Clostridiales > Clostridiaceae > Clostridium_S > Clostridium_S guangxiense. The sequence goes on along the minus strand of NZ_JAJNKE010000036.1, from coordinate 41,100 downwards.
GGCTGCTATGTTTTTGAAAGAGAACTCCTTCTTACTTATTGATGAGCCTACAAATCATTTGGATGCTGAAGCTAGAAAAAAACTAAGCAATTACTTGAAAAAAAAGAAAGGATTTATTCTGATTTCACATGATAGATTTTTTTTAGACAATTGTGTTGATCATATTTTGGCCATTAATAAAACTAATATTGAAATACAGAAAGGAAACTTTTCTTCCTGGTGGAGTAACAAGGAATTACAGGATGGTTTTGAATTGGCAGAAAATGAAAAATTGAAAAAGGATATTGTAAGGCTTTCCAGTTCGTCAAAACGCACATCTGCATGGTCAGATAGTGTGGAAAGCAGCAAACATGGAACTACTAGTTCTGGAAGTAAATTAGATAAAGGGTATGTTGGACACAAAGCGGCTAAAATGATGAAGCGTGCTAAAAACATAGAAGCTAGACAACAAAACATGATTGAAGAAAAATCAAAGCTTCTTAAAAATATTGAATCTAATGAAAGATTAAAAATAACACCACTTACTTTTTATGATAATAAACTTGTGGAACTTACAGATGTTTCAATTTATTATGATGATAAAATTGTTTGTGAAGGATTAAATTTTACCATAGAGCAAGGTGAAAGAATTGCTATTCAGGGAAAGAATGGTACTGGAAAATCAAGTATATTAAAATTGATTTGCGGAGAAGATATTCCCCATAGTGGAATTGTGAAGAAAAATAATCAGTTAAGCATTTCGTATGTTTCGCAGGATACATCAGATTTATATGGCAGTTTATCTGAGTATGCATATAAACAACGTATAGATGAAAGTTTATTTAAATCGATTCTTAGAAAGCTTGATTTTTCAAGAGAGCAGTTTGAAAAGAATATGAAGGATTTTAGCGGAGGACAGAAGAAAAAAGTATTGATTGCAAAAAGTTTGTGTGAGCAGGCACATTTGTATATTTGGGATGAACCATTGAATTTTATTGATGTCATTTCTCGTATGCAGATTGAGAAATTATTAATTGAGTACAAACCAACAATTTTGTTTGTTGAGCATGATCGTACATTTTGTGAGAAAGTGGCGACAAAAACGATAAAATTGTAAATATAAGAACGGATGAGGCTAATGTTCATTTTCCTCCATTTCACTATATAGTGAAATGGAGGGAAAATTACTTTACATATTAATCATGCATGGATTCTGTGGAAGAAAGGGCATTTTTATTTCTTGTGGCTGGTTCTACATTTGTACTTTCATTAGGGCGAACTCGGCGAGCCATAACAACGAAACGCGCATCATTGAAACTGTAATAACAGGTTGAGAGTGTCAAAAGAGTATCGCCCGGTACAACATCCACTGATGGAACATTGATTAAAGAACGTGCTCTTACTTCTTTAATAAAATTGTTAAAAGCCCTATTAGAAGGAAAATTTGTAACAAGATAATTGAAGATATAACCATTTTTTGGATCTGCATTAGCAACAAATGCAGCAAATACTTTCCATGAATAATGACCATATATTGTGTTGAAGGTTATAAGGGATGAGGCTTTATAGAAATCAGTTTGCTGATAGTTGACTATAGAAGTAAGCATCTGGCCGTCCTTCATATTGTGCCCATATATTATTAGATTTTGAGATTGTGCATTAACATTATCTCTATAATCAAGAAAAATACAGCCATAGTAATCGTCAGCCTTATTGAAATTATTGTGAAGATAATAGTCATTATTCGTGGATTGTACAACAGGATAGTTGATCACTGTTTGAGGAATTGAAATCCAGCCTTTAATATCAGAATTAGTATCATATAATTTATAAAATTCAGGTAACATTCCCAAAGGATAGTGGTTTGTTTTATTAGAGGAAGAATGGTGCTTATATTTTTGCACAAGCTTTTTATTTAAATTCATATTATGCAATTTGCTAATATAATGTACTGAAATACCAATGATCGAAATAACAAAAAGCATTGAGGCTGCAATGCTAATGTAGATAACTTTATTATTAAGTTTACTTGATTTTGTAATTATAAAGTTCCATAACTTCTTAAACATAATAAAACCATTCCTTTATAGCTTATCCTTGTAAAATAAGGGTAAAAAATTTGCCGAAATGAAGGACACAAGTGGCACTGTAAAAATTACAGCAAAACTTCCTGAAATAGCCTGTACAATCTCAATAGCAATAGTGTTTGAATTAAAAATTTGGTAATAGTTCATATTATAAGCGTAAATAAGAATAAGCATATTGAGTGAAGTACCTGTAAATGCAAGAATAAGAGTATTTGCCATTGTTCCCATCATATCGCGTCCAACATTAATTCCAGATTTGAAAAGCAGCTTTGAATTGAACTTGTGGTTGACCATATAGATTTCCTGTACGGATGATGCAATAGAAATTGCAATGTCCATTACAGCACCTAGTGATGAAATAATAATAGCAGAAAACAGGAGCTCATCAACACGTAAACCAGTATGACTAGAGAGAGCCATAAGTGAGTCATATTCAGGCATATTGTAACCAGACAGTGAGGTTAAACGTTGAAAAATAAGTAGAATAAGTGCAGAAAATACAACCCCTAGTACAGTTCCGAGAATAGCTGAAAGGGTCTTTACTTCCCATCCAGCTGTTAGCAAAAGCGTAACACATGCGGTAAATATCGCCATAAGCAAAGATGCTGTCACTGGAGAAAAACCATTATATATTAGTGGAATAAAAATAAAGATAACACTTGTAATTGTAAAAACTATACCAATAACCGACTTAAAACCATGTCGTCCGCCAATTAAACATAACGCTATAACAAATAGACCAACAAGAACGTAAAGCCAGACTTCACGGTAGGGACCATATAGAAAAATATTGACGGTCTTGTTTTTGGAATTTCCTGCAGTATTTATTGACACGATGATGTTGTTCCCAGGTTTAAGTAGATAATTTGTATCATAGTTCAGTCCATTTGCAATTTTCATTTCCTTGCCTTTGTATTCGCCAGTTAATATACAAATGGTAATCTGCTGCGAACCTAATAGTAGATTCTTATAATGCTTATCAGGCTCAATATTTTGTGCATCAACAGATATAACACGTGCTTTCTCATAGGAAATGTGATCACCGTTTCCTAGACCATACATGTTATAATAAGAGTTATGCTTGCTAAAAGCATAGGCACATATAACGTATACGAACAGTGCAAATAGCAAAACTATTGTTCTAATTATACTGTTTATTTTATTTTTATCCATAAAATACTCCTACAAATTTATTTTTTATAAGGCCATGTTTTATAAAGTAAAAACAAGATAACTTTATATGCTTTAAAGCACATGAAGCTACTTGTTTTATGTGTCTATAAATAAACCGAAGTTAAGTTTTAATTTAATCTTTTCTTTCTGTAAATAATTGTACCTATGGCTGCAAGAACAATAATTCCTGAAAATCCAGCTAAAGAAATCAAAGCAAAATTACTTGAACTATTATCACCAGTCTTTGGATTCTGTACTTGATTTGTAGTGCTATTTGTAGTGGTATTTCCTGCTGCAGGTGTAGTTGTTTGTCCTGAAGAAGTAGAGGCTTTAGTAATTGTGTAATTATCAATTGATGCTCCTGTGTCAGTACGTACAGTATTTATAGTAAATTTGGAATCGTCCATTGTAACATATGAATAAGTAGGTACGTATTGTTGCCAGAATACGCTGCTGAAAGTATGATCTGATGTGCTCTTAAAATCATAGTATTTACTTCCACTACCAGAATCAAGAGTAAAGTATACTGTACCTTTTGGATTTGTTACAGCATTTGTTTTTGTAGTATTAACAGGAACGCCACCATACATCTGGAAGGTTCTAGTATATTCATGATCATGTCCCTGAAGAACAATGTCAATGCCATATTTGTCCATTAGTTTAGGCCAAGTCTTACGTACTGTCATAATTGGGTCATCAGCAGATGAACTATCAGAGTGATTTGCTTCACTATAAGCAGATTGATGCCATGCTGCAACTTTCCATTTTACATTAGGGTTAGCTGCAATTGCCTGCTGCATAAATTGATCATGAGCTGCTGTATCAAGAGCGTCATTAGCATTTAGTACCATAAAGAGCACATTGCCATAAGTGAACCAGTAATCACCGTCATTATTGTCAACGCTGCTGTTTGATGTTTGCCCTAATGAGGAAAGATTCGGATGATTATAGTGAAAATTGTAGTAAGTTCCCATTTGATGATCGTGATTGCCTTCAAATGCAACAAGCGGATAGTTCTGAAAAAAGTTTTGAGTTGAATCAGGATTGAAAAACGCTTTATATTCATCTTGCTGTTTTGAGAGATCGTCATAATTATTTACTTGATCACCAAGTGAAAATAGAAAATTAATAGAAGGGTGATTTGAAGTAACTTCTTTAAGTGTATTACTCCAACCGGTTTTATCATCTGCTAAGCTAGCATGAGGAAGTGATGAGTGCTTATTGCTGTCAAACGCACCAATTTGAGGATCTCCAAAAACTGCAAAACTAAAGCCGCTATTTGGATTACCAGTAGTGAAAGAGTAATTGGCACTCCAAGTTGTTCCATCTCCAACACGATAAATGTATTTTGTTGAAGGAGCTAAACCAGTAGCAGTAGCTCTATTGGCATATTCATTTTTACCAGTTACACTGTCTACTGCTGGCTGATTTGGGTTTCCAGGCTTATCCTCAACACTTGCGGTAGCTGTTACGGGAGTACTTGTTCCAGCGATTATAGAATTTGAAGGAAATTGACCATTTTGTACATCGTTTGCTTTTGCAATTTGCAATTTAGATCCATTGTTATAGACGCTAAACCAATTGAAACGCATTTGAGATGCATTAGTTCCAATTTGAAAATTAATATTATAAGGTGTGTTAGCTATGTCAGCGGCTTTCACAAGGTTTTTTGGACATGCCAACAGTAGAGCAGGTATAATTCCAAGTAAGACTAGGCTTTTTCGTTTATTAGTTCTTTTCATTAATGTTCCCCCTCAATTCTTAAAATTGTAAGTTTGTTACAAAGAATATAGTATAGGAAATACATTAAAAGAAAATTATGCAAATGTTAAATATAGGTTAAGAAGCCAAACCTTGTTTAAAGCGTACTCAATAAGTGAATCACCAAACTTTAATATAATTTTTACCTTTTTTCAAAAGTGAAATTGGTCCTAATGAATTTTTGAAAGCTTTCTGCACGTCTAGAAAATCATTATCTAGGATTACAGCACTACCATCTGGATTTTCAAATTCAGCATCAACGATACGTACCCGAGTTAATGTTGCTGTGGATTGAACTTCGCCGAGAATATTCTCGAAGCTTTCTGGAAATTCACAGAAAAGATATACTTCTTCTCCTTTATCAATAATACGGAAGTTTGGGTTAAAACTTTTATCAACAAGATTATAATTTTCTCTTTCAAATGACTCTGCTCCATTGAAATATGCGTTGTTATTAATGTAAACAGGTTGTTCTACTAATACAAATTCTTCAAGATCTCCAGGCTTTTTATTGACTTTTTCCATGTATTCTTTTAATGACGTTGTATAATTTTTATAATGAGATGTTCCAATACCCTCTAGACCATCTTTTCCAATGAAGATATTATTGTAGAAACGATCATCTCCACCGTAAACAAATGAAAAACCTGCGATTTTAGTACTATGTGGAAGGTGATATTGTGTGGAACGATCTAACCCTTTCCATTGAGCCATCTTACCGCAGATTAGATTGTTGATATATGCTCCGCCTTGTGATGCATTATCTATGCTGTGTTCAGAAGCCAAGATATTATGATCTACAATATATGGTCCGTGGCTTATTTCCACAAATAAATCACGATTATTGTTATAGAATAGGTTCTTGCTGATCCTTGTTCCTTGTGTCTGCCAATCTGACCACAAGCCTAAAGAGCAGTCATGAATGCGGTTATGATGAATCTGGACATCTATGGCTGCATGAAGCTTGATTCCTGCAATTTCATAACCGTAGAATTCACGTTTTAGAGCAATATTGTAAATATGGTTGTGATGGATTTCACTAAAGATACATCCTAAGTGACCTACAATCCCATTTTGACCGCAATCATAGATGGTATTGTTACGTATAATATGGGAACCAATTTTTTCCTTGCTCCAACCATTTCGTTCAGCAGAAAAGACAGCTTCTAACTGGTATTGATATCCAGGCTTATCTTTACGAATAGAACGGTAGTTATTCCCTGTGGAGGCCTCTTTACCAATGCTGATAGCACTGCATTTTGCATCATGAATGACATTGTTTTCAATAATCCAACCTTTACTCCAATTTGCACCAATTAGTCCCGGCTGATCTGCTGTCGGAGGCGCCCATGGTGTTGCTGCATGTGCCATTTCAAAGCCTCTTACAGTTATATAATCAATACCTGTTTCTTTAGGATAGAAACAAGATCTACGCACATTTATTTCAACAAATTCTTTGTTTGGATCAGCACCCTGGAAATTTGCATAAATAGTTGTATTATCAGCATCCTTTTCTGTAAACCAAACATATTTCGTTTGTTCTCGATTGTGGACAGGGACAATTTTTTGTGTCCAGTTATCCAATATTTCTGTTCTGATACTTGGATTAAGCAGTTGTTCATAACGACTGACCTCATAAAAAGACATGCCATTTAGATAGACATCCCCTAAATGCTTGGTTTCTTCAGTTTTGACGAGCCAATCTCCAAACACTTCTTTTACATATGGATTATAGTCACCGAAAAATGTATTCGGAAGTACTACTTTCCATACATTTCCCTCAATATGCTGCCAATCTTGAATGTGCTCTGAGCCTTTGATAACTACTTTTTCACCTTCTGCGGACTCATAAATAATCCTTCTTTTATTGCTTAATCCTTTGTATCTTGGGTTTACCCATTCACGATATATCCCTTCATGGACGGTAACTGTGTCTCCAGCAATAGCAACAGAAGCCGCTTTATTTATTGTTAGAAATGGATCTTGCGTAGTTCCTTGACCTTGATCAGAACCGGTTTTTGCTACATGATATTCCATAATTTTAAATCCTCCTTGAATTCGTTTTCTTTTATTATAAGAAATAGGAGTTGTTAGTTCTATTCAAAATGTAGTATACTTTAAGACAATATTTGTGTTTTTTATTAGGAGAAAAAATTATGGTGTTTTTTGAAAAGCATGGAGTTTGTGAAAAAGAATTGTTTAGGTCTTTTCCATTAAGGAATTATCATTTTCCACTTCATTTTCACCGGGCATATGAGCTAATCTTTGTCAATGATGGGCAGTTATCTGTATCTATTGATCAAAAAGAATATCTGATTAAGAAAAATGATTTGGTATTTATTTTTAATAATCAGCTGCATGAATTTAAGACTATTGATTATTCCGAGATTACGATTATCCTTTTCTCACCAGAGCTAATCGGTGATTTTTTCATGAAGTTCAAAGGTGTTATTCCAGATGACAATGTACTGCATTTTGATGGAAAGTTTGATCTGGAAAAAATGAATTGTATATATAGCAAGAAAAGCTTTCTATATGCTGCCTGCGCTGATTTGATAAATCAGACGTTATTTGTTCCCATTGAGCAATCATCTCAAACAAAGGTGCTCTATAAAATTCTGCTTTATATAGAAAAACATTACTTTGCCGATTGCACATTAAAAACCGTTGCAAAACATCTGCAGTACGATTATCCTTATTTATCAAAACTGTTTGTTAAGTTGATGAACATGAGTTTCACTGATTATTTAAATCATTATAGAATTTCACAAGCATGTTATTTACTAAAAAATACCAATCAGTCAATTGATGAAGTTGCAGCCAATTGTGGTTATAACAACTTAAGGACCTTCCATCGCAATTTTAGGAAAATAACCAATCATTCGCCTAAAGAATATCGATCATTATGACTAGACGAAAGTTTGCTAGTATGTTATTGATAGGGGCTGCTCAACTGAAAAAATTGCGAGGCAATCTTAATAGTGAAGTTAAAACCCTTCACTCTAATTAATTCGCAATTTTTTATATTTAGTACAACAGCCCCTTTTTTAGTGTTATTCTATGCTAAATCCGTTTTAACATCTTCTTCATTTTTTGCTTTTGATTTAAGTATCTTGTAGATTCCCCAGAGCATTATAAACCATACAGGTGTTATAAATAGAGCTACACGAGTTTCATTATTAAGTGCCAATGTAACTATAACAAAAGCAAAAAATGCTAGAATTATATAGTTGGCGATTGGGTAAAATGGCATCTTGAATTTGCTTTTAGCAGCAAGCTCAGGGTTAGCTTTGTGATATCTTATATGGCAGATAACTATAATTGCCCAAATGAAGATAAAGCAGAATGTTGATACGCTTGTAATCAGTACAAATACTCCTTCTGGCATAATATAGTTCAAAACAACTGCAATTAAAAGAACAGCTGCAGAAAATATTGTGGCATTAGCAGGTATTTTATGAGAAGTTAAACTTTTCATTGATCTAGGTGCATTATTTTCTTTAGCAAGAGAGTAAACCATACGGCTCGTGCTAAAAATACCGCTGTTACAAGCGGATGCAGCTGATGTTAGTACAACGAAATTTACAATACTTGCTGCTGCTGTAATTCCAACTGCAGCAAATACCTGCACAAATGGGCTTTTATCTGGATTGATTGAATTCCATGGGTATATGCTCATAATAACAGCAAGTGCTCCGATATAGAAAATAATAATTCTAATTGGAATATTGTCAATAGCCCTTGGGATAACATGTTCTGGATTTTCAGTTTCACCAGCTGTAAGTCCTACTAACTCAATTCCAGTAAAAGCAAATACAACCATTTGAAAGGAAAGTATAAAACCGCTCACTCCATTTGGAAATAAACCTCCATGCTTCCAAAGGTTTGCAAAGCTAGATACACCAGCATTTGTAGAAAATCCTTTAATAATCATGAATGTACCAAGTATAATTAGTGCTAAAATTGCAACAACCTTAATTAAGGCAAACCAGAATTCCATTTCACCAAATAGCTTTACTGCGGTAAGATTCATAATTAGCAAAATCACGAGAACTACAAGGCTTGGAATCCATCTAGGTATATTTGGGAACCAGTATTGTACATAAAGTCCAGCGGCAGTTACATCAGCCATAGCAAGTGAAATCCAGCAGAACCAGTAGGTCCATCCAGTGATAAATGCTGCTCCGTTTCCAAGATAATCCTGCACAAAGTCCACAAAGGAATGGTAGTTTAAATTAGAAAGCAGTAATTCCCCAAGGGCACGCATAACCAAAAAACAAATTCCACCTGTTATCATATAGGCAAATAAAATAGATGGACCAGCCAAGTGAATGGATCTGCCTGAACCAAGGAATAACCCGGTACCAATTGCACCTCCAATGGCAAGTAATTGAACGTGACGATTTTTTAGTCCTCTTGATAAATTTTCATTTTGTGATTTTAGTTGATCCATTTTATTCCTCCATTTTAGTCAAAAGGCACTTGATATAGATGAAAAACTTGAAAGGTTAAAATTTAGAAAAAATTTTTTGGTAACATTTAATTTTGGTAAATTATAGAGTAGAGAGAAAAGAGTAAAGTGATGGATGATTTTCTGCTTTTGCAGAAAATCTAAAACTTGCTGCTGATGCCATTTCAACATAATACCTTATTATGTTCGTTCAGCCAACTGAACATCATTTGTTTTTATATAATTTTAGATTTATCTGACGAAAGGAAGATAATCATCCTTCACTCTACTCTTTGCTCTTAATATTTATAAATTATTTGTAAAACTTACCAAATAGATTTTAAAACTTTAAGGTTTTCTATCTATATAGATAAACCATTTCAACTATTAAAATTCATGTTCACCATAATGTCCAGAAGACAGCATTTTGGTGCAAATAAATTTCAAGTTTCAAGGTGGTTTATCTTTAAAAGCCTTTTACTATAAGTATTTTGTGATTGGAGATACAAATGGGAATAGATAAGATCTAAATGAAGTAACCTATAGGTCATGTGAAAAATATAGATATTCTTTTTTACGAGCCACTCATGAGGTTTTATGTGCGGTACAGTAAAGCATGTAGAGTATCATTTTCACATTCTCTTAGCAATATATTACTTTTGTAAGATATGTTATCTGTCCCTGTCCTTTTACCTGAGAGTTTCACCTTTGCGGCTTGCTCCTTCGGTGCTCTTTAAGAGTCTCTCCAAGGGTTCATCCAATAGCGGTCATCTCTATTTAAATAAATTTATTTAAATACATACCTGAAAGATTTACTTCTTCGGTGAATGGCAATAGCCATAACTCTCCCGCTGTCTTCATCTGAACTATTAAAATTCAATATGTATATACTAATACATATTGAATAGGGGTGCAATAATGCTTTTATTATTTAAATTTCAACAAAATACTCTTCTAATTAAAAAAAACTTATAATAATGGTGATTAAATCATGATATTTGTTATATTATAAGCAAATTTTTAAAATATTATTAATTATTTTATGATTAGGTTTTACCAGTGTCAGTTAAAGCTTTAAATGAAATAGAAGAATTTATAAATGATATATCTTCATATATCCAATTACTTTTACAAAAAGGAATGCTACAGCAGAAGAAAATTCCATATTATAAAAGTAGGGGGGGAAAATTATGGAGAGATTTTTTGGTGTTCTTCTTAACTTATTTTTTTTAGCTATAGAAATTAGCTGCGTTATAGGCTCTATAGGACTTATAATAATAATCTGTAATAGAATGGAGGATAATTTGAATATAATTGGAATTCCATTCGCTGTTATAATGGCTGTAATAGGTTTTTGGTTAACTATAACTGATATTGTAAGTATCGTTAAAGATGAATAAGAGTATACAAATATATTGGACAAAGATATTCAAATAAAAGTGTAGATTTTTAGACGTATAAACTGTTGCACAAAGGAGTTAATATAGTATTTAAATGAGCTTCTGGTAAAGAGAGATATAATAATCCTTTATGTTAATATGAAGATTTAATGTAATAGGACATTTAGTTATCTAAATAGAAATGTTATAATAATTCTACTTAGAAATGATTGGAGTGATTATATGGATAATTGTGCATGGCCTGGAAAAAATCAAACAATGCAAGAATATCATGATAAAGAATGGTGTGTATCAAGTTATGATGATAGATATATATTTGAGATGCTTTCGTTGGAGGGAGCTCAGGCGGGGCTATCCTGGAATACTGTGCTTTCTAAAAGGGAGGAGTATAAAAAAGCTTTTAATAATTTCGATATTGTGTATTGTTCAAAGCTTAGTGACGAGGAACTTGAAGAAATAAGACAGAAATATGCTGTAATTAAAAACAAGTTAAAGCTTAAATCAGTAAGAAACAATGCATTAGAAATATTAAAAATACAAGATGAGTTTGGAAGCTTTTCTAATTATTTATGGAAGTATGTAGACTTTAAACCTATTATAAATAATTGGAAAAGTGAAGCTGAAGTTCCAGCAGAAACTGAACTGTCACAGAAAATTAGTAAGGATTTGAAGAAGAGAAACTTTAAATTTGTTGGGCCTCTCATAATTTACTCATTTATGCAGGCGATAGGGATGATTGATGACCATATAATATCATGTCAGTATCATTCTTTTAATATAGATGAACACCTTGAAAGTTTGAAATAACTAATACTAAATTTATCTTGATAAACTGGAATTTCATTCAGAGTACAAAGTACAATTGACACTATTAAGTTTTAAGATTAACCTAAGCGAAGCAAAAGGTAAATCATCCTTAACTGTCGATTGTTCTCTGTCCATTGTCAACTGATTAAATCATACAAAATATTACTTGTAAAATTATAACATCAGCTATTTTAAATTTTCAGGTTGTCTATCTATAATTGATGTGAACTATAGTTAAAAGTTGGAATAATAAAATATGAATTATAATATTGTAATAATATCAGAAGTAAGATAAAATTATATAAAGCGAGGTGATATTCATGGAAAATGAAATGCTTGAAATATTAAAGAGATTAGAAAGCCGATTCGATAGTGTGGAAAGTAGACTTGACAAAATGGATAACAGGTTTAACATGATCGATGATAGATTTGATAATATGGAAAACAAAATTAGCAATTTAGAAGAAGGACAAAAGAGGATTGAGAAAAAACTTGATGGAGTTCATGAGCAAACTGCTGATTTGACAGAATTTAAAACAGAAACTAAGCAAGGTATTGAAGAAATAAAAAAAGATATTCATACATTGAAAAATGTTACAAGAACAAATTGCTATGATATTGCAGACTTAAAGGCAGTTAATTAATATAATATTATAATTTACATATAGCTTATTATGGCACTTTCTTTAATTTGAGGGTGTATTTTATTATGTATTTAAACATTAAAAAGTGAATAATTTAATTGTAAATAAAATTATTTTATTAAAGGGTGCTGCACTTCATGCAGTACCCTTACTTAAATATCTGCCGTATTTTTTAACAAAGTGCACAGCATTTCTACCGCCTGTTCAATATATAAATCCGTATTTTTAATAGAATTATCATAGAGAACTTGATGACAAACATCATCTATTAGAACATTACAGTAGTGAAGAAATATATCAAAAGCATCTTTATTCTTAAAAGGGATGGAGAGCAGATTGAGTATGTTTCTTGTACGTTCTATACGTGCCTTGGAATCTTTTTTATCTAATAAGGCAATATCCTTATCTAGAAGTTTTAGAGCTGTCATGTCATCATGAAAAAGCTTTGAAAAGTTGTGATGATTCATCATGTCTTTAATAAAAATTTTAAAAATCTTTTTTACATTTTTTATGTCTTTAAAGTCTAATTTCTTGTTTTCTTCCCAAAAACTTTCAGTAGGTTCAAATATATTTTTGCTTATTCTATTTGAAATTTCAATATAAATATCCTTTTTATCGTTAAAATATGTATATACAGATCCTGTGGCAATATTGGCTTCTTTAGCAATATCTGTAGTAGTGGTATTAAAATAACCTTTTTCATTAAAAAGCTTGAAAGCGGCTTCAATAATTTTTTCATATTTTTCAATAGATCTTTTTTGTGTTGGCTTTTTTATTTTTTTCTCCATTATAGTGTACTCCTTTCATAAAATAGAAGCTTTTTTTATTGTATAGCTTAAATAAATTTAAATCAAGACATATTGACTTAAGTAAATTATGATGATAATATATGAAATGAAATTGAATTCAACTTCAACTTTTGAAGCAATTATATCATATATAAGAGAGGAATTGATTTAATTATGAAAAAATCACAAAAAATTTTGGCCTTCATATCGATAGCTATAGCATGTTTTTTAACGGTATTAGATAGTACTATAGTAAATGTTTCCCTTCCAAGCATGGCGACTTACTTTAATACCAATACAACAGGAATATCCTGGGTGAGTACTGCATACTTAATTGCTTTTTCTTCACTGCTTATTAATTTTTCAAAAATAGCAGATATATATGGAAGAAAAAAATTATTTTTAATTGGTCTTGTTTTATTTGGAGCAGCATCAATATTATGTGGACTTGCAAATTCTTTGAATATGCTCATAATTTTTAGAGTCCTTCAAGGAGTAGGTGCTGCTATATTAACACCGCTTTCCATACCACTAGGAATTGAACTATTTGGAAAAAAGGCAATGGGCAAATTAGCAGTTATTGTAGGAATGACAATATCTGTTTCTGCAGCTTCTGGTCCTGTTATTGGTGGTGTTTTAAATGAATATTTTAATTACAGAGCTATATTTTATGTAAATACACCTTTTGTTATCCTTGCATTTATACTTGGAGCACTATACGTTAAAGAATGTTATGATGAAACCATAGAAAAGAAAATAGATTTTATAGGCTGCATTCTTTTAGCAGTTGGCTTAGGTGCTTTGACTTTTTCACTTGTAAAAGGAAATGATTATGGATGGAACAGCACTAGGATAATTCTTATGTTTACAGTTTCAGCAGCAGCTATAATTGCTTTTGTAATATATGAAATGAAAATAAAAAATCCAATGATTGAATTTAGTTTATTTAAAGTTAAGAGTTTTACAGCTTCAATAATTTTAATAGCAGTATTTTTCTTTGCCTACATGCCTGTATCATATTTGCTCAACTTTTATTTTGAAAATACCCTTGGCTATTCAGTTTTAAAAGCAGGTTTAATGATGGGAATTCCAAGTGTGGCAGCACTTATATCAGCACCACTTTTGCCGCTTATAGCTAAAAATATTTCAGATAGAGTTGTATCTTTTGTATCTATAGTTATAGTAGCTGTGGGAAATCTTATGTTTGCCTTTATGAACAACGAAAATCACATGACAATAATTATTACAGCCTTTATACTGCTTGGTATTGGTGTTAGAATTACAACATCACTTTATCAAACTGCTTATGAAGAAATATCAAAGGATAAAAATGCTATGGCATCGGGAATACAAAACAGTTTAAGACAGTTATGTGCATGTATTGCAATAGCTTTGGTATCAACACTCAGCAGTAATTTTATGACCACTGCAGTTCAAAACACAAAGGATAAAATATTAGCGGAGATAAATAGGAGCACAGTTCTTGAAGCACAGGTGAAAACTTCCTTTAATGATAAAATAAAAGTTTCTAATAGCAAAAGTACCAGTGGGATTTCAAAGTCAGCTGTACACACTATATTTATCAGTAGGGAAGCAGGAGTATTAAAAACCGTGCCTGATAAAATGAAAAATACTGTAATTGAAAATTTTAAGATTCAGGAAAAAGAAGTAGATAAAATAATTGATGATGCTTCAAAAGTAAAGGAGGAGGAAAGCTATAAAGTTTATAATAAATGCTTTTTGATAACAGGAATTATATCAATATTTGGTTTGATCGCTGTGCCTTTTAATAAAAAGAAGGAAAATGCTGAAGCTGTTAATAGAGTAGAAACTGTAAATGTGTAAAAATATCCGCTTTCACTTTTTTTACAAAATGGATACAAGACTTATGGTATTGAAATAAGCGATAAGCAAATAGAAAGGGCTGAAGCTTTTTCAAAGGAACATAAGGTTAATCTTAATATTGATAAGGGAGATATGAGAAAGCTTCCTTTTGAAAATATTGTTTAAAGAAAATAGAATTTTAGAGAGAATATATGAAGGACAAAAAATAAAACAGGGGTACATTGATTATATAATTAAAAAATAGTACATTTTTAGAAATGCAGCATATACTAGTTACCATGAGTTTTTATCTATAGGTAAAGGAGTTTTATATGTGTAATAGACAATTTTTCTGTTGTCCATACTACCTTGAGCAAGTTCAATGTCATTCTTTTATTGATTCAAAGTGTAGAAATAAAACACAAAAGTTTGCGGGTTTTAGTGGCACTGTCATGCAGATTGAAGATTTCTATCCAAGTGAAAGTGTAGATGCAGGTTGCTACAAGTTAATGTCACTTGAAGGCAAGGATAAGGAACCTGTAAACTTTGTGATATCACCTGAAACTTATTTTGTTAATCATGAGGTGGTAAAGGTGGGAGATAAAGTAACTGGATTTTATGATGCAAATGCACCTGCCATTCTTATTTATCCTCCACAGTATCCTGCAATTGTTATTGCAAAAAACAAGGAATATCAAAATGTTGTTGTTGATTATTTTAACAAAGAGCTTATAAGCAGCGATGGAAATTTAAAACTAAATATTGCCCCATCTACGGAGATAATTCTGACAAACGATCAGCCTTTTACGAGGTATCCTGGAAATAGAAATCTAATTGTTATCTATGGACCTACAACCAAGAGTATACCTGCTCAAACTACTCCATATAAAATAATTGTTCTTTGCTAAGGCATCTGAAAGAAAATAATAAGCCCATTTTGCGAGATGATTTTGTGTAATATTCAAAGTTATTGATTTACTTACCAAATTAAAGGGATAAGTTTATATGGTGTTTTTAAGCAATAATTTTTATAGCCCTCAAGTTCCTTTAAAAGAGTTTTTTCTTCCCCTTTTATTCTAAATACAATTATAGGTATTATGAAAAGCATAGGTATTAGTGAAAAATAAGACCCCAGTGCAAGAGGCATAAATATAGACATTATTACCATTCCAGAGTACATTGGATGGCGAACTATTGAGTAAGGGAAGGTTGTAATAATCTTTTGCTTATTTTCTACCTGGATAACTGTTGAAGCATAAGTATTTTTCTTAAAAACAAAGAAAATAAAGATGTATGCTGCAAAAAATATAAGATTTGATAGAATTATAAGCCACACCAGTTCCTTAGACCAAGCAAAACGAAAATCTATACCGGGAAGGATAAAACCTATATAGTATAGTTTAAAAAATACAGGGGTTTTTGCTGTCTTTTTTTCCTTAGTTTTTGATCGTCTAGATAAGAATTCAGGATTTTTTTTGGTGAAATAAACTACAATAAAAAAAGTTATTAAAGAAAAGCCTATCCATAAAATCCAGGCCTGCCAAAATTTAATTGTGCCTGCTGGAAGAAATAGAATAACCCACATAATAATCATAAGAATTATTGGAAATGCATAAACCTTGATATTTGATTTATTAACATCATTTTTCATTATTATTTCCTCCTTTGTAGTTAATATATTTTTGTATAAGCTTTCTATGTTTCCTTTCAGTGATGTGCAAGTGCAGAGTGACAACGTAAACTTGACATAAACAAATTCTCTTAATATATTGAAGCTAATGTAAAATAATAGTAATATTAATAATATGATAAAATTTACAGTATATACAATGAAATTTAAGTTAGGATATATGAGGAATGAGGATAAGTATATAGAGTATTTAAATATAGGTCAAGATAAAGTCTAGCTTATATTTGGTTTATGAGAGGTGATATTATTGGGAGCAAGTGAACTGGAGTATTCAGCAAGCATTATAAGCCAATGTTCATCAAATATTAAAAGTGAAAAAAACAATTTTAGTAGTAGAGTAAGCGGAATAAATTTGGATAATAGGGATGAGGAGAATAATATTACATTGCAGGCTTTTAATGTTGTAAATGTTGAGATTTCTGCACTTACAAGTTTAATGGATAGAATAGCAGAGCAGCTTCGTGAAGAGGCAAGGCGATTAAGGCAGGAAGAGGAAGAAGCAAGGCAGCGAGAAAAACAGCATGATGAGGCAGGTGCTTCAGCATGATTTCTGTGGATTTTGAAAAGCTAAAAGAACTTTATGAAATTGTAAATAGATTTGAAGGCAGTGTTAATGAAAATTTAAGCAGAGCAGAAGCACAAGCCTCTGGTATAACGGCAAGTGGGGACAAGCTTCTTAGCCATTTAAATGAAATTAAGCGATTTTTAGATGATGAAATTTCAAGGTATCAAAAGGTAGAAATAAAATTAAATAACAAAGCAAATGCAATTACTTTTAGAGGTTCAAAAGCATTAAATGCAGTATACATAAATAATATAAGCGAAAATATACAAGTGAGAGCAGCTAATGTAAATGCAGAAGCCTTTATACCACTAGCATTAAATGGTGATGCAGGACTTGAAAGCAAAAGCAGTGAATTAAAATTAAAGAGTGAAAATGCAGTTGATAAAACTTTAAAGGCAGCGGATGAAAAAGTAAATTCAGCTGTTAATATGGTAGAAAATACAGCAAATGAAATTAAGAATTTTGCAGAAGAAAAAATAAATGAGCTTGGCAAAATCGAAAAATTTGTGGAAGGAAAAATAGATGAAATTTTAGGTGCATTAGTTAAAGAACTTGACTCCTTAGAAAGTGAAATATATAAAGCGTTGAGTGATAAAGATCTTGAAGGGTTAAAGGAAAATGGAGTAGATCTTGTAAAAATAAAAGTGGAAGAGCTTTTTACTTTTGATAAAAACGAATCAAAAGAGCTTTCAAAGGAAGAGGAAAAATATAAAAATAATTTGGAAGAAGATTGGGATAACTTTAAAAGTAATATCTGCAATGAGTTTGAGAAGGATCATCCAGAGGTAGTAAAAAAGCTTGAAGAAATAAAAAATCAAATTGAAGTAGAACTAAAAACAGCATGGAATAATTTTAAAAAGGATTATCCAATACTTGCTCAAATATTAAAAGTAAGTTATAAAACAGTTAAAGGAATAATTGAAGGAGGCATAGATGTTGGAAAAGGACTTGTGGAAGCCTCTTTTCAATTGGTTCATTTGTTAGGACAACAGTTCTATGATTTTAAAAAAGATCCATTAGGGACTGCAAAAATAATCATCTGTTAGCTCATTAAGTAAATTTTCATAGGTCATTCCGAAACCAGACTGGTTGCATAATTTTTCTTTAAGAAGAGGTATACTCTTTATAAAATCAGAACCTTCTTTTGCTAAAGCTTCGACCTCTGGATCATCCTCATGCATTTCTTTTAGTTTAGCAAGGCGTTTACCAAATCCTAAAGCTGTTTTATATTTTTCCGGATGCAGCTTAAAATATGCTGCTATTTCTATGAAATTATCTTTATAATCCTTGCCCCACTTAAAATCCTCTATAATGCTAAAAATATTACGCTGCTGGTCAAAAAGTTCTGTATAACTGTGAATTTGTTTTTCAACTTTGGTAGTTTCCAATATATTTGTTACCATTTCAAAGGTTTCAGATTCAAAGGAAGCTTTTTCAAGAGGTGTTATTTGCTGCTTTAGCAGGGTCTCTACCCTAGATAATTGTTCATCAATGCGCTTTTTTTCTTTTAAAAGGTCAGTTTGCAGTGCTTTCAAAATTTCATTTAAATTAGTTTGCTCATTTGCATCTCCTAATATTTCTTTTATCTGCTTTAAATCCAAACTTAAGGTTTTTAGGTGTTTAATCATTAGCATATGTGAAAGTTCTTCTGCTCCATACAAGCGATAACCATTGGGTGAACGCTTTGGTTCTTTAAGTAAACCAATTTTATCATAGTATAAAACAGTTTTTAAAGTGCTTCCAGTTAACTTAACGAAATCACTGATTTTAATTTGATTATCCATTTTCACCATCCCTTCTTTGCTATATTATAAACCCAACCCTTGGGGAGGAGTCAAAGGGAAATTTAGTTATAATACATTTTTATTATAGGGTAGAAATATGTAAAAGTTTAAGGAAAATATATAATTCAAATAATTTACGTTATAGGTTATAATATAGTAAGTATGTAGCTTAACAGAAACGAGAGGTGTTGAGATTGGCGATTAGTAAACTTACATTGGACAATTTTACGGTGTTTGAAAAAATAGATTTTGAATTTAGCAGTGGAGTTAATGTTTTTATAGGTGAGAACGGTACAGGTAAAACTCATGTTATGAAAGTATTATATAGTGCTTGTCAATCAGTTAGATCGGATATATCTTTTTCGCATAAGCTTGTTAAAGTATTTAAGCCTGATGATTTAAATATTAGCAGACTTGCAAGACGAAAAGTAGGAGGAACAAATACAAAAATAAAGGTTTCTTCTGAATTGGCTAATATTTCTGCTGAATTTCATAGTAAAACTAAGAAATGGGAAGCAAAAGTAACTGGGAAAGAAAAGTGGGAAAAACAATTAGGAAATCTTACAAGCACGTTTATTCCGGCAAAAGAGATATTGTCAAATGCATGGAATTTAGAAGCTGCTGTAGATAAAAATAATGTGGATTTTGATGATACTTATGTAGACATAGTAACTTCAGCTAAAATAGATATATCAGCAGGCAAAGATCCGTCAGATAGAAAAAAATATCTTGCTATATTGCAGAAAATTACAACAGGCAAGGTTCACCTTGAAAAAGAAAAATTTTATTTAAAACCAGGAAATCAAGCTAAAATTGAATTTCAATTAGTTGCTGAAGGTATTCGAAAACTGGCACTTCTCTGGCAGCTGATTAAAAATGGTACTCTTGAGAAGGGTTCAATATTATTTTGGGATGAACCTGAAGCAAATATTAATCCAATTCACATACCTGTTATAGTTGAAATGCTGCTGGAGCTTCAAAAAAATGGTGTTCAGATATTTATATCTACTCATGATTATATTTTAGCTAAATATTTTGAGGTGAAAAGAAAAAAAGACAATGAAGTTATGTTTTTTTCACTTTACAAAAGCGACAATGGTGTTAATTGTGAAAAAAATGAATACTTTAAAAATTTAAAGGAAAATCCGATAGTTGAGGCTTTTGATAAGTTGCTTGATGAAGTTTATGATAAAAACTTGGGGGAATAAGTAATGGCAGGAAAAATTCATAAAGATGAAGGCAAGATATATCAGATTGATTTTACAAAAGCAGCTTGGTCTACAGATGAATTACATAATATTTTTCATAGTACAAGAATTTCAATTTTATCAGATGTAGATTTTATAGCTGAATTAGAAAATGAAATTGTATTTATCGAATATAAAAATGCAAACATTAAAGGAGCTGCTAATCCAGATGCGTTTAAACCTTCTGATGATAAGCTTATTAATAAACTTGCATATAAATTTTATGATAGTTTAATATATATTTTAGCTTGTGATTATAATAAACCTTATAAATATATTTATATCTTGGAATATCCTAAGGGTGATTCTACTACACGAAAATTTATAAGAAATAAAATAGCTGCTAAGTTACCGTTTAGATTACAGGAAAATAATAATATAAAAAGGCAACTTATTAGTGGATTTGAAGTATTATCAATTGATGAATGGAACAATGATGATATTTATGGTGAATTTCCTATTAGTTTAGTTGATTAAGGTTGACGCAGTGAGTCAAAAATTGAAGTTTGTTAAAACTACTAATAGAATAATTTATAAATATTTATAGATTAGAGGAAGTTTAATGGCAATTAGAAAAATGATATTTGACAGTACTACTGAAAAAAATATATTTGATGATTTGATTCATAAATGGAATAATAAAATAACAGCATTGCCCCATATACCTTTTAAAGATGTTATTGATATTCAATCTAAATATATTAAACAAGTGGAAAGAGAAAAGTTTTTATTAAAGACGAATTTTGATTTCGTTGTTGTGTCAAATCAGAAAGTGAATTTTGGTGAACCAATACTTGCTATTGAATTTGATGGATGGGGACATGGCTTTTCAAATAATGGAGAATATATAGAAATTAATAAAACTAAAGATCCATATAGAAAACTCAAATTAGATTGTAAAATAAGAATTTGTGAACAGGAAGGATTCCCGTTAGTTGTGGTATCATATCAGGAAATAGAAAAAGTTGTAAAAGATCAATTATTTACTATTCTAGATGAAATAATTGGACAGGTTTTGTCAAATAAAGAATTTGTGGTTACTTTAAATGAAGAAGCAAATAAATTAGGTGATAGTATTAAAAATACTGATTCAAATACAGCACAAATGATTATAGATGACTATGTAATTGATAAGGAAGCTTGTTCCCAAATTAATAATAATCCAATAGTACAGAAAATTTGTGTACTTCAAGATAAAGTGATTATGAATAAGGTGATAGGTGAATGGGGGTGTAAACCTGTTGATGAAGGAAGTTATACTGGATGGGAGTACTATGGTAAGGTATTAATAAAAGATAAAAAGATCATTAACAAAAAAGTACTAATTAGGCAAGTTAATTGTAAAGGTGTTTCTGAGTGTACTATAGCAAAAGATTTGGCAGAATTCGCTTTTTGGAGTGAAATAGCTTCGAAATATATAGATTAATATTATGGTTGAAATTCAAGTGTTAAGATTGGATTTTTTATGTAAGAAAAATAAAAATTAGCTATGTAGACTAAGCAAAGAAGTTATAGATGAATTTGTTTTAGATATCCGTGAAGTAAAAATATGTTTTATTGAGAATACAGTTAATTTTCAATTTAAATGTCATTTTTATAATATAAGTCTTAGATTAAAATCTAGGGCTTTTTTATTTTCCTAAAGTTATGATGTTATTATCAATATATTTGGAAAACTATTTTGATTGTTAAAACGATACGCTTTGAATTTTATATAAAATATATCACGGTTTAGAATATTTGTAGAATGTCAAAATATTAATAGTGCTTAATTTTATTAAATATAAGTGTTCTTAAGATAAGGAGGAAAATAGTATGAATACGACAAAAGAACAAATTGTAAAATATTGGTTCAAAGTGGCTGGCATAGAGGAACGTGGTTTAAGTGTAGATGCTGCGGAATCATATGAAAGATGTTGGAGGTGTGGATGTAGAGCTGAATTAGAAAGATGTCATATTATTCCACAATTTCTTGGAGGAAAGAATTATCCAGATAATCTTGTTTTGCTTTGTCATCGTTGTCACATTGAAAATCCTAATGTTAAGGATTCAGAAATAATGTGGGATTGGATTAGGGCTTATGGTACACCATTTTATGATAGGTTTTGGATACTACAAGCTATGAAAGAGTATGAATTTATTTATAATAAGTCATTTGAAGAAGAATTAAAGAAGCGAAAAATTACAGATATTAAAAGTTTTGCAGGAGCTTTTAAAAATAAGTTTAAAGAAACTTCATATCATTTTGGAGAACCATACTGTAATAAAGCTACAATAGCAGGGATGATACGCATGATATTAAAAGATTATGATGCGAAGAAAGTGTTGAAATAGTATCTAGAAAATTAAATAATAAAAATTTATCAGGGCTTTTATGCTCTGTATTTCTTTTATCCCTATAAATTATATAATATCAAAATAATAAAATTTTTTGTATAAGATATTGACTAAGACAATAAAAAGGCATAATATAATTATATTGACTAAGACAATAAAATGTTTGGGGATGAAAGATGTGAAACATTATTATGAGGATAATTCTATAATTTTTAAATTAGAAGGAAGATTACATAAAAAAATAATTCTGTACAATAGAAATTACAAAATGCATATTAAAATTAGTCATCCAGAAATATCAATGAATAAAATTGAAGAAATTTTAACTAATCCAGATTATGTTTATAAATCATCTAGAAAAAGTTCAGTGCTTTATTACGAAAAAAAATTTGGAGAAGATATTTTTAGGGTGGTAATAGGAAGACACAAGAAAAGTGTTAAAGTAGTTATAACAGCCTATAAAGTATGTGGTAAAGATCCATTTACAATAAAGCATGTACACTGTTTATATGATAAACAAACTTACATTAATTATGAAGATATGCAAAATCAGCTAGAGGATGATATAGATTATTTTTATGATTTATTTGGGGTAGCTAAGTAAAGAGGAGAAGAAAATAATGATTGATTTATCAAAATTTAATGGCAAAAAGATTAAAGTAACATTTAAAGATAGAGCTCAAATAGAAGCTGTAGGAGAAGAATATATGTATGGTGATGATTTTGATGAGGAATTTAATAGTTTAGCATTAAAAGTAACTAAAGTTATTAAGGAGAGAAAGAAATATCCATTTAGTGTATATCTAAAAGGTACAATGCTGACAGCAATATATGAAAATGAGAATGTAAAAATTGAAGAAATATAAATTAGTTTGTTAAAACCATTGACCAAGCGATTAAAAAGGAATACTATATGCTTATATTGACTAAGACAATGTACTTTTAAGCCAATCAGCTATTTATTTCTCATAAAATTCGTAGAATCATCGAAATTTTATGAGGATAAAAAGCGATTGACTAATAAAACTACATAGTTAGGTGGTGATTAATTGATAGGGTTAGAGTACATTTTAGGACTTTACAGTATGCAACATATAGAATTAGCAGAACACTTGGGAATAAAAAAACAAAATATAAATATGTGGATAAAGGGAAAGCAAAAAATTCCTAAGAAGTACCTTCCTACATTGAGAAATATTTTTCATGTTGATGAAAAGTATTTTTCTAAAGAACTTGACGAAATAGAAAAATTAGAAATTCAAAAGGAAAAATTAAAAAGAGACTTGCAACCAGTTATAAAGAAATATGATAAAGTTTTAAATGAAGGTGCAGATTATTTAAGAGAAGTACCTGTTTATGATAAGGAAGAAATGAATTCCATTGAAAGAAGCATTGAAAAGGCTAAACTCATTGAGCGTTTTAAAGAATCTATAGAGGCAGTAGATAATCATCCTTTTATGGATACCTACAGGATTATGGTTGAACTCCTTGAAAAAGCAGGGACGGAAATCATTCTTCATAAAACTATTCAAGGTTTGGCACATTATTTAAATGTACTTCCAGGAGATATTGGAACTGGAGAAGAACAGGAAGAATTTGAAGAGGCACTTTTTGAAGTGCTTGATGATAATAACTATTAAGGGGAGATATAAATGGCAGAAGTTACAGGAAACATTGGATTTGAAGAAACACTATGGAAAGCATCAGATAAGCTTAGAGGTAGTATGGATGCAAGTGAATATAAGCATGTGGTTTTGGGACTTATATTTCTTAAGTATATATCAGATAAATTTGAAACGAAGTACAATGAATTAGTTGATGAAGGAGAAGGTTTTGAAGAGGAACTAGATGAATATCTTTCAGAAAATATATTTTGGGTGCCCAAAGAAGCAAGATGGGAATATATAAGAGATAATGCTAAAAGTGAAAAAATAGGTCAAATAATTGATGATGCAATGATTTTAATTGAAAAAGAAAATAAAACCTTAAAAAATGTACTTGAAAAGCGCTATGCAAGACCGGAAATAGATAAAAGAAGGCTTGGAGAACTCATTGATTTAATTTCAACTATTAAGCTTCACACAAAAGAGGAAAAAGATTTACTTGGAAGGGTTTATGAATATTTTCTTGGCAAATTTGCAAGTGCTGAAGGAAAAGGCGGTGGAGAATTCTATACACCTACTTCTGTTGTTAAAACCTTGGTTAGTATGATAGAGCCTTTTAAAGGACGTATATATGATCCTTGTTGTGGTTCTGGTGGTATGTTTGTTCAAAGTGAAAAATTTATAGAAGAGCATAAAGGAAGAATAGCAGATTTATCTATTTTTGGTCAAGAACTTAATGCTACAACTTGGAAGCTTTGCAAGATGAACTTAGCTATTAGAGGCTTAGAAGGTAATATTGGATCGGAACATGGAGACACTTTCCACAATGATTTTCACAAGAATATGAAAGCAGATTACATTTTAGCAAATCCACCTTTTAACATAAGTGACTGGGGAGGAGATCAGCTTACAGAGGATGTGAGATGGGTATATGGTGTGCCACCAGAAGGAAATGCTAACTATGCATGGCTTCAACATATGATTTATCATTTATCACCTAATGGAGTAGCAGGAGTTGTTCTTGCAAATGGAGCTTTGAGTTCCAATACTTCAAATGAAGGAGAAATTAGAAAAAATATATTAGAAGATGATTTAGTAGATTGTATTATAGCAATGCCGGATAAACTTTTTTATTCTACAGGAATTCCAGTATCTTTATGGATTTTAAATAGAAATAAAACAAATTTGAAATACAGAAATAGAGAAAAGGAAATACTATTTATTGATGCAAGACAGCTTGGAGAAATGATAGATAGAAGGCATAGGGAATTAAGCGAAAAAGATATTGCAAAAATTGCTGATACATATCATAAGTGGAGAAACTTGAATGATGGGAAATTAGGCGAGTATGAGGATGTAAAAGGATTTTGTAAGGTAGCAACACTTGAAGATGTAAGAGAAAATGATTATGTGCTTACTCCTGGAAGATATGTTGGAATTAAGGAGGCAGAGGATGATGGAATTCCATTTGAGGAGAAGATGGAAAGCCTGACTAGTGAACTTGGAGAGCTTTTTGATAAGTCGCGTGAGTTGGAAGAAGAGATTAGGAAGAACTTGAGGGGGATTGGGTATGAAATTTAAAGAGAGCAATTTAGAAAATCTTCCATCAGATTGGAAAGTTGATACAATGGAAAATAGTTTAAGTGAAATAATTGATTATAGAGGAAAAACACCTAAAAAATCTAAAAGCGGAATTGTAACTTTAAGTGCTAAATCAGTAAAAAATGGCTATATTGATTATTCTAATGCCTATTATATCTCAGAAGAAACTTATAAAAAATTTATGACAAGGGGGTTCCCTAAAAAAGGAGATATATTGCTTACAACTGAAGCACCACTAGGCTATGTTGCAAAATTAGATAGAGATAAAGTTGCTATTGCACAAAGAGTGCTAACATTGAGAGGTAATGAAAAATATTTGATTAATGACTATTTAAGATATTATTTAATGTCATCAATTGGACAATATCAACTTAAATCACGTGAGACAGGTACCACTGTGACAGGAATAAAGCAGTCAGAGTTTAGAAAAGTGATAATATTTATTCCATCAATAGAAGAACAAAAATCAATAGCTCATATTCTTTCTACTTTAGACGAAAAAATAGAACTCAACAATCAAATTAACAAAACTCTTGAATCTATAGCTCAAGAAATCTTTAAACATTGGTTTGTAGATTTTGAATTTCCAAATAAGGATGGAAAGCCTTATAAATCTAGTGGTGGTGAAATGGTAAAAAGTGAAATGGGTATGATCCCTAAGAAGTGGAAAACTGGAAAGTTTATAGATTTTATTGATACTATTTTAGGTGGGGATTGGGGAAAAGAAAGTCTTCAAGGAAATTACAAAAAGAAAGTCTATTGTTTAAGAGGTGCAGATATACCTGAAGTCAGATGTGGAAATAAAGGAAAGTTACCTAAAAGGTATATACTTGAAAAAAATTACAAGAACAAAAAGCTAAATTCAGGAGATTTAGTTATAGAAATATCAGGTGGTAGTCCAACTCAATCTACTGGAAGAATAACCTATATTACTCAGGAGATGTTTGGCAAATATGATGCTGATTTTGTGTGTACAAATTTTTGTAGGGCTATTACGTTGAAGAATAAAGATTATATGGAATATTTCTTTTTTTACTGGCAAAAATTATATGATCAGAATGTTTTTTTTCAATACGAGAATGGTACAACAGGAATTAAGAATTTTGATATAAATACATTTATTTGTGATTTTGATATTATAAAACCATCGAAAGAATGTATTGAGAAATTTAGTATATTTGCTAGAGCTATTATAAAAAAGATTCAAATAAATGGCGATGAAAATATTAAACTTAGCGAGATTAGAGATTCTATTCTACCAAAATTAATGTCGGGTGAAATAAGAGTACCAATAGATAATTAAAATCAAAAGATGCTAAATTCAATAATAAAAACAGCAAAGAACAGAATGATTAATAAGTGAGAGTAAAGAATTGAAAATCAAAATTATAAATTAGAGCTTTTTTAATTCTACATTCTCAATTAAAAAGTGGGGGTGTTATTCATGAGTATACCAGAAAATTTTACTGAAGACTTGCTTGAAGAGGCTGCAATTGAAATTTTAACTGATGAATTAGGTTATGAACATAAATTTGGACCAGATATTGCTTATGATGGTGGGGAGCCAGAAAGAAGCGATTATAAAGAGGTTATTTTAGAAAATAGGGTAAAGGATGCACTTTTTAGAATCAATAAAGATATTCCAAGAAGTGCCCTTGAAGATGCATATAGACAAATAATTACATTTAACAGTCCATCTTTGGTTGAAAATAATCACTACTTTCATAAGCTTTTAACAGAAGGCATAGAGGTTTCTTTCAAGGAAAAAGGATTGATTAGAACCAAAAGAGCTTATTTAATTGATTTTGAGGATAAATATAAAAATGATTTTTTAGTAGTAAATCAATTCACCATAAAAGGATTAGAAAATAGAAGACCAGATCTTATTATATTTATCAATGGAATACCACTTGTAGTAATAGAACTAAAATCAGCTTCAGATGAAAATGTGGGAATCGAAAATGCATATCATCAAATTCAAACATATAAAAGAGATATAGAAAATCTTTTCAACTACAATGCTTTTTGTATTATATCTGATGGTATTAATGCAAAGGCTGGAACTATTACTTCAAATATAGAGCGTTTTATGAATTGGAGAAGTGAGGATGGTATAAATGTTGCACCTCTTACTATTCCTCAGTATGAAACTTTATTTAAAGGCATGCTAAGCAAGGAAAGGCTTCTTGATATAATTTCAAATTTTATATTATTTCAAGAAAATAGTACAAGCGATTATGACAGTAAAGGTAAAAAAGTAGGAGGTAAAAAGACCGTTATAAAAATATTAGCTGCTTATCATCAATACTTTGCAGTAAAAAAAGCAGTGGAAAAGACAAAAATTGCAACTAGTGAAAATGGAGATAGAAAAATAGGTGTTGTTTGGCATACTCAAGGGTCAGGCAAAAGTTTTTCTATGGTGTTTTATACAGCAAGGCTTGTAAAGGAACTCAATAATCCAACTATTGTGGTTATAACAGACAGAAATGATTTGGACGATCAGCTTTATGGAACCTTTGCAAAATCACAGGAAATTTTAAGGCAAGAGCCAAAGAAGGCGGATGTTAGAAAATTAACTGATGAACAAAAAAAAGCAAAGGCAAAGGAAAATTCAAGAGAAATAAATGGACTTTATGATCTTCTAAATGAAAGACAGTCTGGAGGAATTATATTTACAACCATTCAAAAATTTATGCCAGAAGAGGGCGAAATGCCAGTACTAACAGATAGAAGAAATGTAATAATTATTGCAGATGAAGCTCATAGAAGTCAATATGGATTGGAAGCAAAGACAAACATAAAAACTGGTGATGTTAAATTTGGTTATGCAAAGTATATGAGAGATGCTCTTCCTAATGCCTCTTACATTGGTTTCACTGGAACTCCTATTGAATTTGAAGATAAATCAACCACAGAGGTTTTTGGAAATTATATTGATATATATGATATGACTAGAGCAGTGGAGGACAAGGCTACTGTTAAAATCTATTATGAAAATAGAATAATAAAACTTGAAACAAATGAAGATGCTTTAAAGGAAATTGACGATGAATTTGAAGAAATTACAGAAGGTCAAGAAGAAATAGAAAAGGAAAAGAATAAATCAAAATGGTCAAGAATTGAAGCAGTAGTAGGTTCGCCAAATAGAATTAAAAAATTAGCACAAGACATAGTAAATCATTACGAAGCTAAAGCAAAGGTTATGGATGGTAAAGCAATGATTGTGTGCATGAGCCGAAAAATATGTGTAGATTTATATGATGCTATTGTAGCTTTAAGGCCACAGTGGCATAGCGATGATGTAAATAAAGGTAAAATAAAAGTTGTAATGACAGGAACAGCAGCAGATGAAGAAAGACTTCAAAAACATACTGGAGGCAAACAAAGACGTGATACTTTATCTAATAGAATGAAGGATGACAATGACGAACTTAAAATTGTAATTGTAAGAGATATGTGGCTTACAGGTTTTGATGTACCTTCACTTCATACAATGTATATAGACAAGCCTATGAAAGGTCACAATCTTATGCAGGCAATTGCCAGGGTTAATAGAGTTTTTAAAGATAAAGAAGGTGGAGTTGTTGTTGATTACATTGGTATTCTTGAAAGCTTAAAGAAAGCACTTAATGAGTATACTGCAAGTGACAGGCAAAACACAGGTATAGATACGAGTGAGGCTATTGCCATTATGCTCGAAAAACTTGAAATTTTAAGAGGAATGTTTCATGGATTAGATTATTCAGGTTACATGGGAAAATCTCAGGTTAAACGAATGAGAGCTATAACAGAGGGCATGGATTTTGTTTTATCTAAAGACGAGAAGGATCAAAAGGATTTTAAACAGTTTGCAACGGAACTTGGCAAGGCACATGGTCTTTGTGCTGCATCAGAAGAAGGTAAAGAAATTGCACTTGAAGTAAGTTATTTTAAAGCTGTAAAAGCTAGTCTTGCAAAGCTTCAAACAAGGAGTAGCAAAGCATTATCTAAAACGGAAATTGAAAAAAGAGTAAATCAAATGCTTGAAAAGTCAATTATATCTGAGGAAGTCGTTGATGTTTTCGAAGTAATGGGACTAAAGAGACCAGACGTATCTATTCTTGATGAAGAGTTCCTTGAAGAAGTTAAATCCATGAAAACAAAGAACCTAGCACTTGAGATGTTAAAGAAATTACTTGAAGGTGAAGTAAAAGTAATGGAAAAGAGCAATTTGGTTAAGTCTGAACTTTTTTCTGAGAAAATGAAAAAATCTTTAAATAAGTATAGAAACCAGTCAATCACCAATGCAGAGGTTATCCAGGAACTTATTGATATGGCAAAGGAAATTAAAAAAATGCATGAGGATGAGAAAAAACTTGGTTTAAATAAAGATGAGATAGCTTTTTACTATGCACTATCCAAGGACGAAGCTGCCAGAGCATTTTATGATGATGCTACACTAAAAAAAATAGCTCAAGAATTAACGGATTCTATCAGAAAAAATGTTACTATTGATTTTAATGTAAGAGTTCAAGCTCAAGCAACTATGAGAAAAATTGTTAGGAGACTTTTAAAAAAGTATGATTATCCACCAGATGAAGCTAAAGAAGCTTTGGAAGTTGTAATGAAGCAGGTTGAATTAATGTGTAGCAATGAATCATCAACCTATGATGGGATGTTAAATTCTGATATGGTTGCAGAAGATAAAACTGAATATGATGCTTAAAATAGACTTGAGCCTGACTCAGCTTATTTTAGGGGTTATACTGTATATAAATATATTATTAGTTATTAAGTTAAAGGAAGTGAAACTTATGGATGAAAAATTAATTAACGACGAAATGTACGATTTTTTAAATAAGAATTTTCCTAAATGCTCAAATGATTTAAAAGAAGGCTTAGAATTATTAGAAAATGTTCTTCAAAGTACTATTGATACAATTGAAGAAAAATCGGGAGAAATAATTAAAAAGGAAAGAAATTTTGCTAAGGCGGATGAGTATAGAAAAAGAGAATGTAATCTTAATAATATTGCATTAAAGATCCAAGATATAGCAGATAATTTGGGTATAGAAGTAGAACAGGGTGATAATTTAACTATAGAAGAAAAGGAAGAAAGAGAAATTCCAAATTATAATGATTATATAGTTGATTCAAATATTGAGCACACGTTATATGAGGATTTCACACATAAAAGACCAGCTGCTTTTGAACTAAAAGGAACAAAGCATAACGTTAGGGATTGGAAGGACATGCTTCTTCAAACTTGCAATATTGTGTCTACTATAGATAAAAATTTAATAATGAGTTTCCCTAAAAATGAAAGAATGAACGGTAAAAAGGTTACCTATTTTGCCTACAAGGAAGAAGATATATTAAGAGCACCAAGAAAAATTCAAGATTTGGATTTGTATGTTTCAACTAATCATAGTGCGAATAGTATAAGGAATATTATTATAAGTATATTGAGAGAGTATAAAATTTCTGTAAGTGAGTTTAAGATTTATTTGAGAGCGGATTATAGTGAGTTGCATTAGAAATAGTAAGTTTGGAGGCAAATATGTCTGAAAAATTATTAGTAGCAAAATATAAAGATGATTTTATTCAATATTCAGAATATCAGGAAAAAATTCATAAAGGTAAATTATATTGTCCATTTTGTAATCCGCCAATTAGGGTTACATATACTGTAAAAGGATTTTTCAGAGCATGGCCTAATGAAGGACGACATAATTGTGGTGTAGTCAGGGAACAAGTTAAATATCTTCAAAAAGATTGGAAAGGTAGAAAAATAACAGAAATTGCACGTAATCAAGATGATGAACTGGAAGTAACCGTTGATATTAACACTTTAATATATCCACAAATAAAAAATTCAACTTATGAAAGGGACAGTATTAATAATTATTATGATAATAAAGGATGTGATATTTTTTTAACGGATAAAGATAGAGAAGAAGTATTTAGAGATGTTGTAAAAAGTGTATATCAAATGAAAAGAATTTTAGAGAAAAATGATCAGGAGGTTTTAAAAAAAATTAAGTTTAGATTTAAGACAAATAATGAAATAATTTCTTTAAATGATGCAGTGATAAAAATACATGAATTGAAAAATAATGTTATTGGAAAATCAAGATTTATTATTTTTAAGGTAGCCAACATAGTCCCCCAAAATAAGGTCATATATGTTAATTCTTATAGTTTAAATGGCATAAATTTAACTGCTAAATTAGATTATCCATATAATAAAAATCCATTTAGATTACTAAAAGATGAATATGCAATTGCATATGGAAGAATTACATATTCAGAAAAATATAACAAATATTTTTTGACATTAACAAACGATTTTCAGATAAAGAAGTTAAAAAAGGATGTTGGTGATGAATTCTTTGATGGAGTAGATTTTGAAAAATATTATTATAAAAAAATTGTTAAAACTAAAGAAATTAAAAGATTTACAAAAAGCAATACAATTGAATGTACAGAAAATCAAGAGGAAGTTGTATTAAATAAGCGTTTTATAAACAATAATATTAAATCTGAAAGTCAAGTTTATTGTGAAGAAAAAAATACTTTAAATAGTAATATTGAAGAAATTCAAGCAAATAAAAACAAGATGAAAAAGGAAGAAAATATTACAATTAGCAATAAGAATAAAAACTTAGTAATTGAGAATTCAAAAGGAAAATTAGGAAATGTATTCTCGGGTGTAAAAAGATTTTTTCAAAAGTTTCTTGGAAAACATTGAGATTAGTCATTATTAAGAATTTTATGATTAAAATATATTATTTTCAAATTCAGAGTGAAGAGGTGAAATCTTATGAATATTACAAGAGAGGATTTTTATTGTGGAGCTTTTTTATCTTACTTATTGAATAATGGTATTGTTCCAGCGCTTTTTGAAGAGAGGATCGATTCTAATAGAAAAATATATGACTTTGCGACCGACGATGGTGATTTTAGAGTATATGTAAAATTCAGCGAAAATCCTTCAAGTGAAAGTGATTCAAAGAGTAGTCAAATATGGAATTTCCCTTTTACGGATAAACAAATTGAAGAAATTAAAACCATAGAAGAATGTAGTAGAAAGTTATACTTTATTTTTGTATGTGGAAGAAAAGCATTAAATAAAAGCAGAATTTCAGTGGTATATAAAGATATTATTTTTAAATGTATTGACCTTAAAAGAATAGATAAATATAAAAATCAAAGTATAAAGGTAAGACTAATAAAAGGTCACCGAGATTTTGATATATATGGTACAGCAAGAGCAGATAAACTAGATGGTTTAGATAATACATTAAAAGTTAAGGTAAATAATATAGACCAGCTTTTTGCAAAGAAAAATAGTAATGCAGTTATATAAAATCACCTGAATTTTAAAGCGATTTATTTGGAGGCTAAATCATGTTTAATATACCGCTATATTCATTATTAATGTATAGTAATAACTTATCAGAAGAAAATATATATTACATAGTCAAATGCCTTAAAAATGGTGTAATTGCTCATTTATTTCTTAGTGAAAACTTAGAGAAAGTATTGGATGAAAAGTATGATAATATATTTAAATTAGCTTTAGAAAACAATCTTCTTTATGTATATGAAAATCAAACAAAATTTTCTGATGAAACTGCCATAATAGCTGAAGATGGCAATATCATAAATGAAAAATTATATAAAAGTATTTGTGATGATAAAAATTCACAATTTAATTATGAGCAGTATGAAATAGTAACGGCAAAAGAAAACATGAATTACATTGTTACATCAGGGGCGGGAACCGGAAAGACTACAACAATGATGAATAGACTTATATTTTTAAAGAAAACTAATCCTTATTTTACATTTAAGAAAGCAGCACTAATTACTTTTACTAATAAAGCTAGTATGGAAATGAGAAAAAAATTGGTAGCACTATTGGAGAAGTATTACGATGTAACTAAAAATTCAGAGTACCTTGATATGATGGACGAAGTTGTAAAATGTACTATAACAACCATACATGAATTTTCAAAGAGGCTAATAAACAAATTTGGTAAGAGTATAAATCTAAATAAAGAGGTTAAGATTAGAACTTTTAAATTTTATAGAAAAAAAGCTATAACAGAGGGATTAGATTATTTGTATAAAAATCATAGAGAAATTTATGAAACTATAAAATATTATCCAATTTATGATGTAGAGGCTAAATTGCTTTCTATTTGGAAAAAGCTTGATAACTATTCTATTGATGTAAATTCTACTAATTATGAAGTCGATTTTGGTACTGATGATGCTAGGTTTTCAAAACTTGTTGAAATAGTACTGAAAAAAGCTCAAGAATATTTAGAAAATAGCAAAAACTATGAATTTGAAATTGCGGATCTTATGAAAAAACTAGTTTACAAAGAACTGTTTTATGTAGCAAAGGGAGAATATGAGCTAATAATAGTAGATGAATTTCAAGATAGTGATAATATACAGATAGATTTTGTATCAAATTTCTGCCATATAACTGGAGCAAACCTTTTAGTAGTAGGTGATGAAAAACAAAGTATATATCGTTTTAGAGGAGCGGAGCATTCATCTTTTTATAGATTAAAAGAAAACTTGAATTCTTGTAATATGAATTTTAAAGAATTCTCTATGGTTAGAAATTATAGAACGGATGCCAATTTATTAAAAGAGATAAATGATATATTTATAAAAATAAGCGAAAATGTAGACAAGTTTAATTATGACGAAAGTGCGTATTCTTTAAAAAATAAAGATGAACTTTCTAAAATTGAGTATAAAACTTTAATTGAAAATACACCTGAAGCAGCTAAATTTTTTCAGGATATATTAGATTCAAAGGAAGAAAAAGAAGCAGTAGCAGTTCTATTTAGAAGTAATAAGGACATAAAAAAGTTTAAGAATTTTTGTGATAAAAATAGTATTCTTTGCAGAGTTGATGTTACAGGAGAATTTTTTAGGCATGAAGCTGTAAGAGATTTTTATATTATGATAAGAGCACTTGTAGATTCAAATTCAAATAATGTTATGTATTCATTTATAGAAACTCCTTATATAAATGAAAAAATTAATAAGGAGAAAATTTTACGAGAGAATAGTAGTGAAGTAAATGAATATTTAAAGGAAATGCTAAAAAAGGAAAAGTGGTATGAGTATCAACAAAAGATAAATAACATAAATATCTTGGAGCTTATTGATGAAGTAATAGATGCATTAAAGCCAATTAAAAATTATTATGTTAGAGAATTATTAAAAGCTAAAATGAATAAAGACAATTATAAAAAAGTAGCTTATGCCAAAACACTAGAGTATAAGCTTAATTTAGAACATTTATTATTTATATTAAGAGATAATTTTTCTGACAATGTGTCTTCTATATTTGAAATTGAAGAATTTTTAAAACTTAAAATTTCAACAGACAATACTGTAGATGCTAGAAAATTAGATGCTATATATGAAAAGGATTTTCTGCAATGTCTTACGGTTCATAAAGCAAAAGGTATGGAATATGATTATGTTATTATGCCAAAGCTTACAAATAGATTTATCATAAGTAAAAGTGTTGATGTTATTTTAAGGAGTAATAGGAATAAGGTTAATATAGGATTTAAAGTTAAACTTGGAGAAGATGAGTATACGAATTCTTATTATTCAGATTATTTAAAAGATGAAAAAAGTGAAATAATAGGTGAGGAAGCTAGAATTTTATATGTTGCAATGACAAGGTGCAAAAGAAAATTATTTTTAAATGCATCAGGAGTAATTGGTACTGAGGGCCAAAATAATTGGAAAAGTCTAATAGGGGGCGCTAGAACTTATGTATAAAGTGGAAACACATAATAATTCTAGAGAATATTTTAGCAATTTAAAAATTGAAAATGATGCGTTGTATATTACTGCGAATGATTCACTTGAACATATGATTATAGAAAGAACACATTTAAGTGAAGAAAAGCAATGGAGAGTAATAGATATAGAAAATTTTATTAATGATATATATCCAAGTTGGACAAACACAATAAATAGAATAAAGTTAAAGGCACAGCTTAGAATGTCTTTGACTGAAATTAAAAATAGGTGGGCTAATAAGAAAACACTTAGAGAAATAAAATTTTTAGAAGAAAATTTATCTTTGCTATTAAGTGATCTTATATTTTTAGTTGAAGCAGGAGTGAGAAAGTTAGATTATAAACCACAAGGTTTAAAACTTCAACTCATAAAGGAAATATTTAATGATTTTATTAATAGAGAATATTTTAAAGAAGTAAGCGTAGAGGTATTAAATATAAAATCTTTTTCTAACATTGGAAGAAAAATATCAAATTCTTTTATTGCAGCTAGAAGTAAATATAACAAAAATAAAGGTGGAATTTTATCAAGAAAAATAAATCAAGATGGTTGTAATATAAAAAGAGTTTACTTTTATAATTTAAATTTTTTGGATCTTAAAAGATATATGATAGCTCAAATGCTTAAACTATCTGGTTATGAAGTTATATTTAGAATACCATATTTTAACAATTTGAAGGTCGTAAATAAAAGTTGGAACATGATATATAACAATAAATCAATTTTTAATATAGCAATAAATAATAAATATTCGACCTCTGTAAAGGAAAATTTGAGATATTTAGATTTTCTTGAAAAGAATAATTTATCTGAATTTGAGAATGAAAAAGTAACGGTTATAAATTATAGTCAGGTTTGTGATTTCCAAAAACATGTAAATAACAATATAATAGTTACTTTTTGTAAGGACAGTTTACAATCTTGCATGAAAAGAAATAATCTCAATATTAGAAATCATTGTTATCAAAGTACATTAGGTAGGTTTATATTTAATTTATATAATTGCGAAGTGGAAAATAATATTGTGAAACTTAATTTTAATACTTTTAGAGAAATGATAACATCAGGTTGGGTACAATATAAAGATTGGAATGGAATTCGTCTTTCTTCGTTTTTGATGGATAATGAAGAATATTTTTCAGGAGTAAGTACAATAGATGAAATAATAGATAGAATTGATAAAATAAAGGATATTGAAGAAGTCAGTGATATTTTTGAAGGACAAGTTAAAAATAGAATAAAAAATGATAAAACTAAGGGATTTTTATCAAATCCATTTAGAGCATTTAGCTATGCAAATCTTGAAAAATATAATATTACAGCAAATTATATGCTTGAACTTTCTCTGAGATTAAAGAGATTTATATTGAAGGAATTTGAAACTGAAAATGAATTGATAGATGTAAAATCACATTTAGAAAACATGGTTATTTTATTTAGAAATAAGTATATAGTTAATTTATATAATTCAGGGGATGAACTCCAAAAAAGAATTGTAAGGAAAATATATTGGGTTATAAATAATCCGGATATTTTTGGAAAAAAATTTTACAGGGAGGAACTATCTGAGTTATTTAATTCTTATTTAGTTTTAAGTAAATATCAAAAGCAAGAACAAGATTTTTCTATTGATCAGCTTGAAGGAGTAGTGTTAAGGGACAATTTATTTTATCCGAATAAGAAAAAGCTATGTGTATCAGATTTATCTTATAAAGCTTATCAAGAATATACAGAAAAGTATAAAGAAATGGGAAAAATACTTTCAATGGACGAATTAAAAATTATATTTAAAGAAAACCTTAAAGGATGGCATAGAGAAGTAGTATTACAAGGGATTTATCTTCAAGAGCAGAGCCGGGAATCTTTTGAGTCATATATAAAATTTGCTTTGGCTAATTTGTTTATTAATTTTAATAAAGAAATTGAATTTAGCTGGATAGAAGGACTTAGAACTAATGATAGTAAGTCAATTTTGTTAAAGCAAATTGAAGCTCTTTACGGTAGTGTGGGATATGCAAAACAAAGCTTAGATTATAATGATGTAGTAAATGAAGATGAAATAGAATATTTGGAAAAATATAGTTATGACAAAAAATTGATTAAAAGTGAAGGACGAAAGTTACCAGAAGTAGCATATAGAGATTTAGATTTTTGTGAAGAGAAGTTTTTATTTTCATCAATACTTGAGGAATATCCTATTTATTATTCAGACTTTCATCATAAACTAGTTTTTTCGGCTTTAATAAGCATGCTAAAAAATAGTATAGAAAATGCGTATTCAAATATTTATAACTATATATTTAAACTATTCCCACAGTGGGAAGATGTAGTGAAAAAAAACATTTTAGACTGTGAATATAGTAGAAAAAATTTAAAGGAATATAGATATTTTGATGGCATTAATTATCCTAAGAATATTTATGCACTATATTTATTAAAAAGCAAGTATATTGTTACAGAAAAAAGCAAAATAAGAAATAAATATAACAAGGGTGAATTTGATGGTAAGAAATATTATGATAAATTTGTAGATGAATATTTAGATGGAAATGTTTTTAATAGTGGATTTCATTGTATGATGTGTCCTCATTGTTATATCTGTGGGAGGGGAGATTTTGTAATTGAGCATAGGTAATAAAAGTACAGAATTTTTTACTAAACTATCTAGGGTATGGCAAAATTTTAAAGACTATAGTTACTTAGAAGGAATAAATCTTTCACCAGAACAGATAAGTATAATTGAACAAGGTGAGGAACAGCTTTTAATAGAAGGCTATGCAGGTACTGGAAAAAGCTTAACACTGTTATATAAATTCATTAATGTATTAGTAAGAGAAGAAGGTGAAAAAATTTTATTTGTAACTTATAATTCTACTTTAATAGAGGATACTAAAAAGAGATTAGAAACTTCAAAAGAATACCTTGAAAATAAAGACAAGCATATTGCACATGTAATGACATTTCACGAAATGGCTACTAAAATATTAAAACAAATAAGGGTAATTGGACATGGTGTTGGAAGGCTTGATGTTGAAAAAATCAAAAAATATCAAGGTGATTCACTTAGAAGGATAGCAGCAATACTTGCAAGGTATACTGAAAAAACTTCAGAAACCTATAAAAATTTACCTAGCGAAGAAAGATTATATTCTACTCATACCATGAACTTTGTAACTGAAGAAATTGCATGGATTAAGGCAATGGGATTTGTTGAACTCGATAAGTATTTATCAACCGAAAGAACAGGTAGAAGTAAAAGCATAAGGCTTACAAGAAATCAAAGAAAGACAATATTTAAAATATATAAGGAATATCAAAGACAATTAGAAAGCTATAAGTATGGAGAAATGTTAGATTTGGAGGATTATGCTTTAAAAATGCTGCAAAATAGTTATCTTTTGAATGATGAAATAAAGTATGATTATATTTTTGTCGATGAGGTTCAAGATCTTGATCCTATGCAGATTAAAGCTTTATGTAAATTAACTAAAAAGTCCATTGTTTTGTCTGGTGATGCAAAGCAAAAAATATATAATAAATGTCCTGTAAAATATGAAGATATAGGCTTAATGATACGGCAAAAGGGAAGAAGAAGAGTGTTAAATAAAAATTATAGATCGACAGCAGAAATAGTTACTTTAGCAAATTCTTTGGATTTTTACGATTCACAGGACAAGTTAGCAACAAAACAATTTGTGAAGCATGGTGAAAAGCCAGTAATTCGTGTTGCAAAAGAAGGGGATACTGCAATAAAGTATATAGTAAGCGAGATTAAGAAAATATTTTATGAAGATTCAAGTAAAAATATAGCAATAATACATAGAGAAGAAGTAAAGAAAAAAACAGGATATAAAAGTCCATTTAGATTAAAGCTTGAAGAATTGCTTATGCAAAGTATGGCTGATATGAATACTTATTCTTATAAATTTAATTATAAGAAAGATAAGCAAATATTTTATACTAATGCCTATGATGTAAAAGGACTAGAATTTGATGTAGTATTCATAGTTGATTTTAATACTAGTTTTTATCCTCATAGTTCTGAAATTAAAAAAATTAAAGAAAGTAATGAAAATAAGGATGAAAGTTTAATAAATGAAGATATTTTAGAGTTTATAAATACAGAAAAAAAATTATTATATGTTGCTATGACAAGGGCAAAAGAAAAGCTTTATTTAATAGCAAATAACTGTAAAATGGAGTCTCAAATTTCAGAATTTATTTATGATTTTGATCATAAGGATTATGTGGCAAGTGGATTTACTAAAAAGAAAATTGAAGAATTAAAGCAAAAGTATAGAATTGTAGGAAATGGAAAGTTATATAGATTAAAGGAGAAGGAAAAAGAACCAAAACTAAATGAAGATATGATAAAGGAGATTGAAGAAGGCATAGAGTTGGAAGCATCTTTGAACGATGAAGATAAAGAGACTAAATATGATACTAATTATATTTAGTGAATGCAATAATTATCTCAGAATAGAGATCAAGAACATAAAATTATATTGATTTTAGTTATCATATATGATAATATTTAATTAGGAAATTTCATATATTACAAAAGAGGAGCAAAAAAGTGGAATGGAAGGTTGAGTTTTACCAAAGAAGAAATGGCAATATTCCTGTAATGGAATTTTTATTATCACTTTCACCTAAAATGAGAGCAAAAGCGTATAGTGAAATAGAATTATTAAAAGAACATGGAATTTATTTGAAGGAACCATATGTAAAATCTATTAAGGGAGAAAAATACAAAGGTATATATGAATTAAGAATAAAGTTAGGAACAGATGCATCAAGAATTTTTTATTTTACTTATCAAGATAATAAATTTATATTGCTAAGTGGATTTTTAAAGAAAACTAATAAAACACCTAGTATAGAACTTGAAAAAGCAAGAAAGTATAAAGATGATTTTGAAAAGAGGTGTCAAGATGTCTAAACCAAGTGTTGATTTTTCAATAATTAAAAAAGAACTTATGAAAGATAGTGAATTCAAAAAAGAATATGAAAAATTAAAACCACGTTATGAGCTGATTTCTGAAGTAATAAAGGCAAGAAAGGAATTAAATTTAACTCAGGAAGAATTGGCTAAGCGTGTAGGAACACAAAAATCAAATATAAGTAGGCTTGAAAGCGGAAACTATAATCCATCTTTAGATTTCTTAAGTAAACTTGCCAAAGGTTTAGGAAAGGAAATTCATATTGAGTTGAGATAGTAATAATGAAAATGGAGGGTATGTGTTTCTGCATTTTTTTATCATATAGATATGAAATATTAAAAATTAATTATAGTATTGTATAAAAAAATATGCTAATATTATTGATATGTAAGGAATATCAGAGGGCGGAACAGGTAGCCGCCACCACGCAGAAATGCGGTAGGAGATGTAGATTACCACTTACCTATATTCCAATGTATATGTGCCACGGTATAGCTTGCCGTGGCTTTATTTGTGTAACGAAGGAAACCACTTGCTAAGCAAGTGGAAGAAAAAAGGCTTATGCCGTTGAGCAGAAAAAAACTCCT
>NZ_JAJNKE010000035.1 GCF_021043395.1 Clostridium guangxiense | reverse complement strand
AGTAAAAATATTATTATAAACATCCGTTAGTAGATTTGGTCTAATCTTTATTGGTGGGTACAACTATATTATACGAGGTGAAGGGTTTTACCTTCGGTAAAAAGTTAATGTTGATTTTCCTCCGTTTTACTACGGAAAATCTTTAATTTAAATTTATAATTTTTCTGTAGCAAAGCGGAGGAAAAATAACCTTAACTTTCGGATTTATACGAAAAGTTCACCTTTAACGTGCGTAGCATCGTTAAACCCTTCACTTTTCGCGTAAGTGAAAAAGTTAGTCTTTTAAACAAGCAGGGCGAAGTTAAAACCCTCCACTTGATTTTGTTCGCAATATTTATATTATCTAATTACTATTTCTCCATTTATAAATTCCGGCACTACCTTTATAATGTCTTTTTTGCAGCAGTATTCAAAATCCTCTTCAAGATTTAATTCCATTATTCTTTTGTAGTGCTTTGCAAACTTTGCAAAACTTTTTATATCCTTGTTGTTTTCATATACATAATTTGCAGTAATGGCAACATCGGATAACTCTACAGCTGTCATTTCCTTTAGGCAACTTATTATGTATCCACTGCATATAAAGTCATCAATTGAAAACTGACCATATGTACCAGCATTTACTATAACAACATCATTTTTTAGTTCTATAAGCCTTTCTGCCACTGCGCTTGCATTTAGAACCGAACCTACGAGTACATTATTAGCCCCTATACTTCCTCTTATTGCTTTAGTACCATTTGTGGTTGTCATAACAAGAGTTTTTCTTTCTATTACATCCCTGCTATATTCAAGTGGAGAATTAGAAAAATCGAAACCATCTATTTTTAAGCCCTTTCTTTCTCCACCAAGAATAACATCCTCTTTAATATTTTTTGCTGTTTCAAGTGCTTCATCTATGGTAAGTACGGGAATAACCCTTTTACAGCCATTATTCATAGCTGTAGTTATTACTGAAGTAGCTCTAAGCATGTCTATTACAACAGCAGATTTATGAAGTACCTTGTCCTTTTTTATATCATCAGCAGATATTATTATATCTATTTTCATTATACACACCCTCTTATATATGGATAGACTACTTGAAATCTGAAAATTACAAGTGCCAAGTTTATCCTGTTAAATTGGAAGTTAACTCAATGCACAGTTCACAATGCTAGCGGAGAAAAATCATCCTTCATTGTGAATTGTGCACTGATGTGAGTATTATTGTGCTATGGATTGTTCATCAGTTCCATCTTTCCTTACCTTAAACATAGTCTTGTCTGTAGCATTGCAATAAACATAATCTCCAGCTGAAATTATAAGTGCTACAGGTATATCTGATATTTTTTGCTTATTATTACCGTCTAAATCAATACTGTATAATTTGCTGTTATCAGATCTATTTCTATAGAAAATTTTATTTCCATTAACATTAAAAGTTCCAAATTCATCATCGCATATCTTTATTTTATTGCTGCCATCATTTTTCATCTTGTAAAGTTTATTTTGAGAACTATCTGTAAAATACACTGTATTATCTTGTACAACAATAGTTGATATAGTATCCC
The DNA here is from genome assembly GCF_021043395.1 of Clostridium guangxiense. Lineage (GTDB taxonomy): Bacteria > Bacillota > Clostridia > Clostridiales > Clostridiaceae > Clostridium_S > Clostridium_S guangxiense. The sequence goes on along the minus strand of NZ_JAJNKE010000035.1, from coordinate 44,141 downwards.
CTATCTTTATTTCATCACCTGTTTTTAAATTTTTTCTTTTTAATATACCATCTTTAAGATAATATAAAAAATTAGAATCAATATTAAATAAATTGCACGGTCCAGAAACCTTTTCCTTAGCTGTTCCATCTTCCTTGATTTTGTATACCAGGCTTCCATCACTTTCATTTCTATAGTATATGTATCCATCAGCATATTCCAGGTATGAGCTCTTATCTTCACATATTTTTTTCCTACCAGAACCATTTGTGCTTATACTATATATCTTACCACCATCTGAATCATTAGTATAATATATATAATCTCCATTTTGAGTAAAATATCCACTGTCGTCATTGTTTAATTGTATTGGATTTGAGCTATCATAATTCATCTCATAAAGCTTGTACTGTTTTGTAAAATTAGAATAGTAAATAGCGCCATTTTTTTCAAAAACAAAACTACAATTTGTAAGATTACCAGATGTAGTACCTAACTTTATATTGTCCTCTTTATCGGTATCAACTTTTTTATTATTAGTCTTATTAACCTTTTTTGTACTAACTTTATTTTTAACCTTTACTGGCTGACTAGAAGAACTTGATCCAAAAGATAAAAAGCTAAATACACTACCTGGTTTAGCAAAAAATACACCATATACGATTATAACTGCAACTATAAATGCTATACATCCTAGTATAACTATAATAGAATTTTTATTTTTAGATTTCTTTATAGCATTATTTTCTTCTTCATAATGCTGCTCTATTATTTTATTATCATCTTGTACTTCGCTTTTTAATTGTACTGGAGTCCCGCACTTGTCACAAAATTTTGCTCCATCTTTCAACTTATTACCACACTTTGTACAAAACATAACCTACGCTTCCTTTAAATGATTTTCATTGTGCATTTGCTATACTTGTAAGTTGATAACTATTAATACTATCATTGTATTTAAAAGCATATTTATAGTTAAATGATTTTGTAGTAATATTACCACTATTATCCTCGATATCATAAACCTCATTTGTAATAACTGTTCCTGAATCATTATCATCATTTACATTTACAGATACAACATTGCAATTTCTAAGATACTCTTTTATTCCCTTTTCATATGTACTAGGAATATACTTCGTTTGTTCGTTATACAAGTCACTTCCAGGATATACGTATGATTGTATTTGGGAAATATCGTTTGAATTAACAGCTTGAGTAAATGCATTAGTATACCAATAGGCAAGATTCTTAACCTTATCTTGTACATCATTAAGTTTGTTTTCAGCATCACCAAAATCTAAATAAATTCTATCATCATCAGAAACATTATAATTATTGCTTCTTAATTTTGCGCCATCTTTTTGAACAACTCCATAAATTTGCGTATTTTTGCCAACAGGTCCGAAATTATTAGCCTCTGCTACCTTAACTCCGGTATCTTTATTGTTTACAAATATTTCAGCTTCTGGCCTATCACTATCAATACTTATGTATTTTAAATCATTTAAAGCCTCTATGCTCTCTTCATGGCTTGCCTTATCAAGATTAACATCATAGGCTTTGCTTAAAGACACATATTTTCCCTTATAGTCAGCCAAAAGAGTATACCCTATTGGCATAAAAGGTCCATATTTTTTCTTAAAGCTATCGCTATCACTTTTTCCTATTTCTTTATTATCTAATATAAATTTTATACCTTTAGTTGACGCCTTTATTTCTATAAATGCTGGCTGCATATTTATTTTATACTTTGGAAAAAATAAATATTTTTTTCCTACACGTTCAATATTAAAAGCCATACTTGAATCTTTCTGAAAGTTTTTTATTTCTGATGCTACTGCTGCTTGTTTATTTAAATTTGCCACAATACTATTTAAATTAGATGGATTTTTTTTAAAATATTTTAAAAGCATTGATACATTTTCGTCATTTATATTTAATTCACTATCATCACAAAATAATAAGCTTTTAAGTTCTTTCTTATCATTAGATGTAACTGCACTTTTAAATTTATCAACAACTACATCTGGCTTTGTAACATTGCTGCCTACAATATAAAGGAATATAGATAATATAACTAAAACTAGTACAACACAAGAAATAATTTTTTTTCTAAAACCAAACTTAAAATTGTGGTCTTGAAATTTAGATGACCCATCCTGTATAATTTCAATTTCACGTGTAGTATCATTCTTATGGTTATTGTCAATATCTTGGGAACCTACTTTACTACCGCACTTAGAACAAAATGTTTGTCCATCTTTCAATTCAGCACCACATTTAGGGCAAAACTTCAAATTAATCCTCTCCTATCTTATGTTAAAAATTAATACCTTTAAATGATGTTATTACTTGCTGCAAATCAGAATATATAAAATTTGATAAGCAAACCAAATAAGCAATGCATATAACTACAAAACAAATTGAAACAATAAATAAACTACAATCTTCTTTAACTCCCAATACATCCTTAATTAATATAAATAAGCACCCTATTGATACTATAATTCCAATTAATTGAATTCCAATTCCAACATAATTTGATCCATATGATATTAATATAGAAAGTGTTTTAAAATATAAAAATGGAATTAACACGATAAGAGAAATTTTATAGGTTTCTAATGCTGAAGTTTGTTTATGATTTGTAATATTGGTTGCAACACTTATAAATGCAAATATAATTATCAGTAACATTATAAAAACAATGCAGTTTTGAAAAAATATTTTTCCATAAGGTATAACAATAGACTGCCTTACTTTATTAATTGCAATCATAGCTTGATTAATATCCGATGTATCAGTACTTGAACCAATATTACCGAATAACCTATATATACTTTCTATTTTTTTCAACCCATTTATCATAATATTTTCTGCACTATAAAATAATTGCTTAATTCTCCAAATTCCTAAAATTCCATAAAATAAAATTGAGAATATACTTACTGCTATAACGGTATTATTATCTCTGTCCTCTATAAATCTTTTACTAGTACTTATTGGTTTCGTAAACATCTTTAACAAATTATCTATTATATAAGACAAATTTACGTTACTGCTTCTTCTATAGTTACTTAAATTCTCATGTTCTGTAGTTTTTTTCTTCATATCATTTTTATTATGGTCAAAATTTTCACCATTTGCACTATTATCTTGCATTTGCTTTTCTCCACAGTTGCCACAAAATAAATCATCATCTTCAAGTTGATATCCACACTTGTAACAATATTTCATAATTATCATCCTCCGTTTATAACCCTGTAGTTCACAAAAAAGGCATATTTTATTAATATAAAATTCATATACTAAACATTTTACCACTTACTAATAAAATTTTCATACAAAATTAATATAATATCTAATATTATTAAATTTTTTATTATTTTCGATAAAATTCGTAAAAAAAAAACAGCCCATATGCTGTTTTTTTATTTAACTTCTCTCCACACAAGAAATGCGGTTATAAATACTGTCGCCTCTTTAAAATTTCTTATATCAAAACCCGTTTCTTTTTTTATTTTATCAAGTCTGTATATCAAAGTATTTCTATGTATATACAGTTTTCTAGCGGATTCGCTTATATTAAGACCAGTTTTAACAAACTCATCTATAGTGTTTATCATTTCTGCATCAAATTGATTAAACTTTTCTTTGAATTTATCTAAGAATTCCTTTTTTAATTTAGGTTCAATGTTATAAACTATTTTCTCAAACAGTAATTTATTGTAGTCAAGAACCCCTTCCTTTAGGGAAAATTTCTTACCAAGTATTAATGCTTCTCTTGCCTCATCATAAGCTTCTTTTAATTCATATTTATCATGTATAGTTTTACTATAGCTTACAGTACATTCGCAAAATAAATTAGAAACTATAGCGTCTCTAATACTTACGGCATGTTCATATGGGTCCTCAAAGTATCCTATTACAATGATATTGCCCTTATATATTATACTTATAATATTTTCATCGTTGTACATTTGCTCTATTACGTTTATTCCCTCATACCTACTAGAACTTATATTTACAATAAAAAGACTAGAACCCTTAGATATAAAAAACTCTTCACTTTCAAATTTATCCTTATCAATTTCACTAGCTTCTAATAAATTAATTATAGATTGTTCCTTTACAGAATAAAGTTCTTTATATTTATTTTCTATAGTATACCTCAAGAGCTTTAAACAAGACTCATTTCCTTTATGTATACTTACAACATGCTTATTTTTTCCTAAATACACAGGAAAATAAATCTTATCACAGTTTTCTACGTAAGAATTACTAGTATATATTACTTTTCCATTTTCTCCAGTAAGCTTAAATGATATATTTGTATTTCCACTTAATTCTTGTAGAAAATCCTTAAATTCGTACATTTTTATTCCTCCTATGTTAACTTATATTTGTAAGTATAATTATATCATTATATATTGAAAAAGCTCCTATAAAACAGGAGCTTTTTCAATATATTTAAAATATATTTATTGGGAAACAAATTTTATTAAACTAAAGTTTGTTCAGTTTCTTTATCGAATATATGAATCTTAGATGTGTTCATACCTATCTTTAAAGCGTCTCCAGCTTTAGCTTGTGAAGTTCCAGCAACTCTTGCAGTAAAGTTAGATTTACCCTTTGTAAGATATATATATGTTTCTGAACCCATAAGTTCTGTTACTTCTACCTTAGCTTCTATTACTGCATCCTTATGTTTCTCTAGGAATTCTGGATCTTCATCTATATTTTCAGGTCTTATACCCATAATAACTTCTTTTCCAATATATCCACCTTTTTTAAGTACTTCTGCTTTATCTTGTGGAAGTGGAATAGTATCGCCTTCTACTATTAAAGTTATCTTACCATTACTTTCTGTTACTTTGGCATCTACAAAGTTCATTTGAGGACTTCCAATAAATCCTGCAACAAATATATTTATAGGATGCTCATATATTTTCTGAGGAGTATCAACTTGTTGAACTATACCATCTTTCATAACAACAAGTTTTGTTCCTAATGTCATAGCTTCTGTCTGGTCATGTGTAACGTATATAAATGTTGTCTGTAATTTAGTATGAAGTTTTGATATTTCAGTTCTCATTTGAACTCTAAGTTTAGCATCCAAGTTTGACAAAGGTTCATCAAGAAGGAATACCTTTGGATTTCTTACTATAGCTCTTCCCATGGCAACTCTTTGTCTTTGTCCACCAGAAAGTGCCTTTGGTTTTCTATCTAATAAGTGATCTATGTCAAGTATTTTTGCCGCTTCCTTAACTTTTTGATCTATTTCTGCTTTAGGTATTTTTCTAAGTTTCAATCCAAAAGCCATATTATCATAAACGGTCATGTGCGGATATAATGCATAGTTCTGGAAAACCATTGCTATATCTCTGTCTTTTGGTGAAACATCGTTAACTAACTTGTCTCCTATGTAAAGCTCTCCTTGGGAAATTTCTTCAAGTCCAGCAATCATTCTAAGTGTTGTTGATTTACCACATCCAGAAGGTCCTACAAATACTACGAATTCCTTATCTTCTATTTCAAGATTAAAATCTTTAACTGCTGTTACGTTTCCTTCATAAACTTTATAGATATGTCTTAATGATAAATTTGACATTGCTAACTCCTCCTCAACTTTTTTTCTCTCATTGCTTATATATTATCTTATTGAAAACCTTTTATCTATACATAAAAAACACAAAACTATTTTATCTTATTTGTGTAAAAGTACAAACCTTGATACAAGCCTTCTCGTACCATTTTGTTGTTTATTGCATTTAATACCTCCCACTTTTTAAGACTCCACATCGGTCCTATGAGTAAATTTCTAGGAGCATCCCCTGTAAGTCTGTGAACAACTATATCTTGGCGCAGCATCGCTATTGATGTACAAACTATATCTACATATTCTTCCTTGTCCATAAACTTAAACTTATTCTGTTCATATAAATTAGCTAAAGGAGTATCATAAAGTAAATGAAGCAAGTGAAATTTTACACCTTGGATATCAATTTGTGATATATATCTTACTGTGTCTAGCATATTTTCTCTATTTTCATAAGGCAGCCCAAATATAGTGTGAACTACAACATCTATATTTCTTTTTCTAAGCCTTTCTACTGCATCTTCAAAAACTCCCAAATCATAACCCCTGTTTATTATTTTTGCAGTTTCATCATTTACAGTTTGCAAACCCAATTCTACCCAGACATAAGTTTTTTTACTAAACTCTTCTATTAAATCAAGTACATCTTCTTCCAAACAATCTGGACGTGTAGCAATAGCAAGTCCAACTACTCCTTTCTGCTGAAGTGCCTCACTGTATTTTTGTCTAAGAATGCTGCAGGGTGCATAGGTATTGGTGTATGCCTGAAAGTAAGCTATATATTCTCCATTCTTCCACTTTTTATTCATCATAACTTTTATATCTTCAAACTGCTTTGATATGGAATAATTTCTGTTTCCGGCGAAATCACCAGAACCTCTCTCGCTGCAAAATATACATCCACCGCTGCTTATAGTGCCATCTCTATTAGGGCAAGAAAAGCCTGCATCCAGTGATATCTTAAAAACTTTTTCTCCAAACTTATTTCTTAGGAAATAGTTTAAATTGTAATAAGGCTTATCTCCCCACATATTTCTATTATTAACGTTATCCAACTTAGTTTACCTCCTCTAAAAAGCAACAATATAATTATACCACCTGTATTGCAAAAATTAAGGCGTTATTTATTGCACTAATAATTATTTCAGCTACAATTTATAAACACCAGGAACCTTAAATCAGAGTAGAGAGTAAAGAGTACAATGCTGAAGGAACGATTTAAAAAAGCCATAATAAATCTTAGATTTATATGACTTTTTTAACGTGACGAAGCATTGTTACTTCGCATTATTTTACTCATTTTGTCTTTCTACTTTTTGAGTTTTTATGTTCCATTTCCACATTCCTGCTAATTTCTTCACAGAATAGTCATTTGCATACTTATCCTTAGGAGAACTTTCAAATATAAGATTTTCATCATCAAACATATTTACTTTTAAATCAACTTTTTCCTTTTGAAACCTTTTTTCTATATTCTCTGATAAAGGTTTCCCAGTCTGTATAGCATATATTTTAAAATTAGTACCATCACCACTTTTATATTGAACAGCAATATTTTTTTCATCTCTTGAAAATGCCATTTTTTGTACTTCTGAATCCTTATATACATCAATAGCCGTCAAAGCTTGTGCGGATACCTTCAATGGCTGCAAATCATCTTGAGTACTTCCCATTCCTTCAATTTGACTCACACCACTGGTTCCACCTTGACCTCCGCCACCTCCTTGATCTGAGCCACCAGACTGCTGCTGCAAATCAGTTATTGGACATACTGCTACAAATGCATTTGCTCCCTGCGTAGATATGGCTATATTATCACCTGTATATGATAGATTTATATTTTTAAAACCATCTTTAGATACCTTTAACTTATCTATATTAGCAATATCGCTTTTTTGAAAATAATATTCTGGAATACCTCTTAAATTAATAAGAACATTGCTCATTGCCTCATCTCTTGCTCTTACCATCAAGCTTCTTTTATATATATATACTTCTTTCTCATTATTTGTCTCTATGCTATCTATAACATAAGCACCTTTTTCTTTTTTTACTTTAAAAGTATAAACATCTGTGCTGGAATATGGTGATGTTTCATCAACACTAATCACATTGGCCTTTATATTTGCCTTTGTTCCCATTTCAGTCGAATCCATAATCTTATATCCAGTTATCTTAAGGCTAGGTTCATTTTGCTTTTTAACCTTGCTTTTAAAATCCTTACTATACATATAATCCATACTTGTAAAATCATTTTTCATGTAATACTTAATATAACTCTCAACCAATTTATTGGCTTTTGTAATTTCAAATTCATTTACGTTTGTAATTTTATCTTTTTTCTTAACACATCCTGTGAGATTGAAGATAAAAAACAAAGATATAAAAAAACAAATTATTTTTTTCATATATACTGCCTCCAATATATATTTTTAAATTCCATTAATGACATAAATTTTTATCAATATTTCTTTAATTACGGTTATATTTTTATATATAGTTTGTCACAAAGTTTATAATCGTAATCATTATTTTCTTTTAAATCTATATACATATATAGAAACATTTTCTTTGGAGGATATATTGGGTTATGAACAGCCTAAAAAGTAATTTAAAAGTAATTTTCCAAATTGCAGCTGTCTTTATAGGTACAATCGTTGGAGCTGGACTAGCTTCTGGACAAGAAATCTCTCAATTTTTTACCATATACGGAAACAAAAGTTTTTTAGGTCTTGTAATATGTACATTACTATACATAGTTTTAGGAAATATAATAATAAAGTTAAGTAAAAATTTTAAGCTTAATTCCTATAAAGAACTGATAAGTCTTGTTAGTCCTGGAATATTAGGAAATATAATTACTATCATTGTAAGTTTTTTCATGCTTAGCAGTGCAGCTATAATTCTAGCCGGAAGCGGATCTTTATTAGCCGAATTTTTTAAAATTCCAAAACTATTTGGAACTATTATAATGATAACTTGTACTCTATTTGTTCTATTTAGAAATACTGCAGGAATTATTGAAATAAATTCAATAATAGTTCCTATATTAATTACAGTTATATCATTAGTATTTATACTCTATTTTCTATTTTCAAACAATATAGAGCCCATTCATGCCTCTCAATTTATTGTTTACAAAAAAAACTGGCTTATTTCTAGTATTCTATATTCAGCCTTCAATATACTATGTTGTTCTGGTGTTCTTGTACCTTTAAGTACAGAAAAAGAATACAGCAGTTTTATTCATTTAATTTTAGGCATAGCTTTAGGTTCTTTGGCACTTTTACTCATTTCTTCAATGATAAATCTAATGTTAATACTAAATTTGCCTTACACTTTAAAATATGAAATACCTTTGCTGTACATCTCAAGCAGGTTTGGCAAAATGATTCAATTCATACTCCTTATTACAATATGGTGTGAAATGCTGTCCACTGAAATTTCAGATATATATAGTATTGCCAAAAGCATAGAAAATAGTTTTTTAAAATTTTCATATAAAAAATCTATAATAATAGTAATAATCATTGCACTCCCTATTTCACAAATAGGTTTTAAAAATTTAATTTCAGTTTTATATCCTGCTTTTGGCGTCGTAAGTGTATTTTTTATGATACAATGTAGTTATTTCTATGTTAAGCATAAATAAAAATTTACTACCTATAAGCTTTAAATATGATAAATTTTTTAAGCATTTAAATTTGTCAATTATAGAGTAGAGAGCAAAGAGTAGAGTTTAAAGCTTTCATGTAGTTTACTATATACCATAAAAAGAGGAGTTGTTTTAAATTGACCGATTTACTTTCAGAATGTAACTTATGTCCTAGAAAGTGTGATGTTAATAGATTAGATGATAAATTAGGCTTTTGCTTATCGGGAAAAAACATAAAAATTTCAAGAGTTTCTCTTCATAACTGGGAAGAGCCTTGTATTTCTGGAACAAAAGGATCAGGCACCGTATTTTTTTCAAACTGTAACCTTAGATGTGTATTTTGCCAAAATCATACTATAAGTCAGGAAGGCTTTGGAAAAGAAGTTTCAATAGAAAGACTTAGCGAAATTTTTTTGGAACAGCAAGCAAGAGGTGCTCATAATATAAATCTTGTAACACCAACTCATTATGCTTATCAAATAATTAAAGCAATAAAATTATCAAAGAAAAATGGTTTATCAATACCTATTTTATATAATTCAAATGGATACGAAAATGTTGAAACACTAAAAATGCTCAAAGGCTATATAGACGTTTATCTTCCTGATTTGAAATACTTTAATGACAAGTATGCTATTAAATATTCAAAGGCACCAAATTATTTTAAAATAGCTTCTAAAGCTATAAACGAAATGGTATCTCAAGTTGGTACTCCTGTATTCGATGAGAACAACTTAATAAAAAAAGGCGTTATTATAAGGCATTTAATGCTTCCCGGTCTTCTTTTTGATTCAAAAAAAGTAATTGACTATATTTATAATACCTTTGGGGATTCCGTTTATATAAGCATAATGAATCAATATACGCCTATGTTTAATGCTGAAAAATATCCAGAAATAAATAAGCCACTTAACCCAAAACACTACGATGCACTTATAGATTACAGTTTATCTATTGGTGTTAAAAATGGCTTTATACAAGAAACAGGAACAAACTCAAAAGACTTTGTACCTGAGTTTGATCTCCGCGGATGTTAATTTGATCAAATTAAGTTAATACTACACGAACACAAGTGAAGGGTTTTAACTTGCTTCGCTTGCCAAAGATGAATTTTTCGGCTAAAGCCAAAAGTGAAGGTAATTTTTCCTACGTTTCTCTACGGAAAAATAAATAAATTAAAAATTTTCCGTAGAGAAACGTAGGAAAATCAACCTTCACTCTACTCTTTACTCTATATTTTATATTTTTTAAGGTCTCCCTTAAAGTTTTCTGCAATCTTTTTAAACTCATCTATACCCTCAGTAAGCTTTCCTATCTGAGACATATATTCTGTAACACTAGCACTTACCTCTTCTGAAGAAGCTGAATTTTCTTCTGATATAGCTGCAATGGCCTCTATATTTTCATAGATTTTTGATATTGAATTTGCTTCATTGTTTAACTTTTCAACAGTTTCAATCATTGAATCTGCAACTGACTTAGCTGAAGCATTTGCATCCTGGCTTAATTTTCTTACATTTTCTAAGTTTGAAGTTTCATTTTCAAGTACATCATATTGTGTTTCTATTTTTCCAACAAGTTCACCGATGTCAGTTACAAAGCTTTCAAGATTAGAGTTTATCTTTTGAACTGCGTCTTTGGTCTCTTCTGCAAGTTTTCTTACTTCTTCTGCTACAACTGAAAATCCTTTGCCCATTTCCCCTGCTCTTGCTGCCTCTATAGATGCATTAAGTGCTAAAAGATTTGTTTGATCTGATATTTCAGCTACTATAAGCACAATATTATTTATATCTTTAGCTTTGCTTGAAAGTTCTAAACCTTTGCTTTTTACTTCTTGGAATTTTGTAAGACTTTCAAGAATATTTTTACTTGTAGTATCAACACTCTTATAACTATTATTTATCTTATCTATTGTTTCCTCAAGCTGCCTCTTGTTTGTATTTTCATTTTCAACTACTTGATTTAATGATTCAATATTGCCGTTAAGAACTGTTACACTATCCTGAGTATTTTCAGCTTGACTTACAAATGATTCTGATACCTGTTCAACAACTGTGGATATTTGACCTGAAGTTTCTTTCATAGAATCAGATATGCCGCTAACATTGCCTACAAATGCATTCATTTCATCTGTTAATCCTTTAAAGCCAACAAAATTAGCAGTCATAGCTTTTATGTAATTTCCTAATTCATCATATAGCTGTTCCCAAAAATCACCGGTGACTATGTTACCATTAACAGTAAAATTATTATTTTTTAAGTCTTGTATAGTTTCGCTTATAATTTTTTTAGGCCCTGTCATAATTTCAGCAGCAACAAATGCTGATACTGAAGATATTAAAGCTGCTATAATTGCCTTTATGTAATTATTCAGCCCCATTATAGGAATAAACGTTACTATGGATACAATAAATGTAAATATTCCAACCTTAGCACCAAAACTTTTTATAAATCCAAATGATAAAAGTTTATTAAATCTAAAAGTTTTCTTATAGTAAATATCTTTATCAAAAGTTATTTTTATTTTTACAAAATCATCACCTTGCTCCAAGATATCGCATTTAATTTCCTCATTAAAAAATTTAGCGCTTCCTTTTAGCATTCCTTGAAGGTAGTCAAACATTCCGCGTTTTGATTTATACAAAAAAACTGCTTTTCTTTTTGATATTGGATTTATAGTTATTAAAGGTGGCTTCGCACCAGGAAACTTTTTTGTCATGACAACATGGACATCAAACATGGATTTTAAAAATGAAAACAAATTTTCATGCTCAAAGAAAGCAGGAAAGCTATCAAAAAAAGCATTTATATTATCTTCTCCTATGCTTTCCCATATTTCCTTTTTATCTTTATCAACCCTGCTAGATATAATTTCAATTAATTTATAAACCGTACTATCCTGTACATCCTCCATTGGAGAAAATATCTTGTCTCTTCCAAGTCCACACTCCTCAAGTGCATTCTTAGCAATATCTTCACCATACAGTTTTTTACATGTATTAACCCATGTACCAACTACAGTACCTTTCATTAAATTCCCCCCAATCAATTTCTTCTTACTTAAATTATACATATAATCACTTGTTTTTTGAAGCCTTTTATTTCCAAGTAAACGTTTCCTTCAAATAATTAATAATTTTTTTTATCTAATAATAAATCTCAAAAGCAAAGAGCAAAGTACAGAGTACAATGAAGGTTAATTTTCTACTACTGCACAAGATTTTTAAACTTAATGCTGCAGCCTGTTTATAAGTATGGCTAAATAATTACATTTGAAGATTTCCACAGTAAAACGAAGAAAAATCATCCTTCACTCTACCCTGTACTCTTAATATAAATTACTTGTAAGACCTTGTTAAATAGATTTTAAAACTTTCAATCAGTTTCCCCATAATATAATTAGTCTTCTGGATACTTCATAGTTGGTACACGACCGTTTCTATATATATACGGTGGGACAAAAATTTTTTCATGATATTCTTCAAGTTTTTCACTTCTTCTAAGTTCCCCTATTTTTGTAACTGCAACATATATATCTGAAATTCTATACCAAGTAGGATAATCAACAACGCCAATTGCAGGCATTGAAAATATCTTTTGAAATTGTGTTACTGCATTCTTAGTTGCTTCATTATAATATGCGCTAACTGCAACTTTAGGAATGGCTGGATAATTTACAGAAATCCTATTTAAATAGGTTTGAATGGTTCTTACCGGCTGCCCTGTTGATCCAATTTTCAAAACATATCCAGGATAAGATTCTGGTATTCCTGTTACCTTTTTAGCAGTAACAAACTGGACATCCGAGCCATAAAAGTTTCTAATTATTTCTGGAGCCTTTTTACCTTGATCACCTAAATACTTACTTCCCCATTGAGTGAGCCATCCAGGACAACTTACATTTTTGCCATCACAAAACTGAGTTAAAAGTGGCTGCTTTGCCCCAGGTCGTTTTATATAAGTTGAAAATATCTCATCGACTACGTTGCTAATGCTTTTATATATGTTTCTTCCATAATTAAAAGCCTGATCAAAAGCTGTTGAATTAGTTATTGTAAAATTCTTACCTTTGCCTCTATACCATTCTGTATACACTCTATTTAGAACAAAAGATATTATACAAAGCACGTTAGCTCTTATTGTGCTTTCTGGCCAGGTTGAAAATATCTCACAAGATGCAACATTTTTTATATAATCCATAAACCGTAATGTATAATTAGGTGCTGCCTCATCTGGTCCCCCAGTATGCACTACAATATACTGTGGAACAACAGGCTCTGGCAATACAACAAAACCACTTGGTGGAGGTGGCAGCGGCTTATTAGGATCTTCCGGTATCTTTGGAGGATACTTTCCAACCAATGTATTAGGTTTTATATCTATAATTTCTTCCTGCCTACTTTGCATAGGCGTTTGAGGTGTTAAATTACAATTTTGAATTGCTAAACTGTCTGGCATGATTTGACAGCCCTTTACAAATAATGTTTTAAAATTTGGCGCATCTACCCTTATGTCACAAAAACTATATGGCACTTTATCGGTTGGATTCATTGAATATTCTAAAGGCGGTGTAGTAAGTTCAACATTCCCTGTAAGTCCTGAGCTATCCGTATTTGCAACCTGCTGCTTTGTTGGTTTTGCAACGCCATCTGTTTGTGTTATAGTAACTTTAGCCTTATCTATAGGTACATAATTATCTCCTCTAAATACTTGTATTTGAAGTTGACCATTAGCCATTTATTTACATCCTTAATATTATTTATATTAATAGTATACACAGGTATCATATTATATGTCACATTACTTTTTTCGGATATCTTATAAATACACCTCTTGATATTCTTCCTCTTTGGCTTTGAAAAACGCCATTTAAATCTAAAATTCCATAGCCTATATCCCTATTAGGATATGTTTGCCCTGGCATTTGATATGCACCTCTTATAATATAGGTTCTAATTTCTGCCGCATGCATATTTCTATTATTTCCATCTACTATTCCCCATTGTAAAATTAGTGCTACTGCACCAGCTAAAACAGCAGAAGCCGCACTACTTCCACTTAAAGTTTGAGTGTTCCCTTCAGTTCCAACACATGGAACCTCATATCCTCCAGTAGCAACATCTGGTTTTATTCTGTCATCCCTTGTATACCCCCTACCTGACGCTGCCATAAGTGTTTTATTATCTTGATTATAATAACTGCAGGTTATTACTTGATTACTAGTCGATGGAAGAGTAAGTGTAGTATACTGAGATGGATTTAAAAATCTAGTGTCTTGCTCAATCAAAGGTCTTTGTGGTATCCATGCATCATATCTCCCATCAGTTATAACATCTCCTATAAGATTTAATTTCCATATACCAGGTTTTATATCTCCTATAAATATTCGTATTAATTCATCCCCTGTAAGAGATTCTGGAAAATAATATCTAACATTGATAGTGCTTCCTTCATAAACTAATTTATTTATGATATCTCCTTTTGACTTTGCTGGTATTTTTTCTATGATTTCTCCCGATGGAGATACAATGCTAATTGATAATTTATCTGGTTTATGTCCCCATATTTGAACTACTATTGAATTTTCATTATTAGCTACTTTAAGTTCAATTGTTTTTTGATCTCCAGTTTTAGCTATTGTCCCTGAAGTATGAGTATCAGCATCCCCTTCATTTCCTGTACCTGTAACAACTGCTACTCCTTTAATTTTAGATATTTCATCTATATACCTTTCAATAATTGAATTTCCATCATGTCCTCCCATATTAGCGCCTAGAGGTATATATATAACTAGTGGTTTATTAAGCTTTGAAGCTCTTTCAAATAAATATCTTATTGCTTGAATTAAATCGGTACTGCTAAACACTTGACACTTTGGATTTGTAACTCCTTCTCTAGCTAACGTGCTTGCTTTTGCAGTTTTAAGTTTTACAACCATAAAAGCACACTCTGGAGCTGCTCCTATATATTTTCCTCTTCCGCCTATTATACTTGCTGTACATGTACCATGGCCTATATCATCCTTCATTGGAACTTTACTGTATGGATCACCTTTATTTTTACTTAATTGTATAGCAGCATTCATATCCTCATAACTATATTCTGTGCCAAAATTAAATCCCTGTGGCTTATTTCCTGAAGTTCCTGTTTGATCCCATGCATTTAAAATTCTTGTAGTTCCATCTTCATTTATAAATTCCTCATTTAAATAATCTATGCCTGTATCTATTATTCCTGCTACAACTTCTCTTCCTGTAAGCATTAGGTATGGATTATTGTGAAATGAACTTATATTCGAGGTATCCAAAGGTGAAATTGCACATAATGTATACAGCACAGCTCTTTCTGCATACGTTATTTCAGTAACAGTGTTTAAAAGATCACTTATTTTATCTTGCCTAACAGTAATAACTGCATAATTATTACCAAGTGGAAATTGACATGCATAGTCTATCCTTGAAAATTCAGATGCTAAATCTCCTTCGTATTCAACTATAAAACTTTCGTAGTTTTCCGCAAGGTACAGTGCTCCGCAGTCAATCCTTGTAAGGCTTCTTTCACGTCTACTTCCAGAAGCTAATGCAAGACTTCTGCCCAAACACAAATTTCCATATCCAAAGGTTGGGTCTGGATACTTAACATCATTTCTATTTCTTGCTGAACCTTTTAACATATAATATTTCAGCCTATCGCCATACATGTATGGATCATTTTTAAGTACGATTCCCCACTGCATTAAAAGAGCTGATGCCCCAGATACTGAAGGTGTAGCCATAGAAGTTCCCGATAATTTATCATATCCACCACCCGGAATTGATGATTCTATTTTTTCACCAGGAGCCAATAAATCTGGTTTTGTAAAGCATCCTACTTGGCTTCCTCTTCCAGAAAAACTTGAAACAGCTCCAGTTAAATAATCATAGCTTCCAACAGTAAGTGCATTTTGAACAGTTCCTGGTATCCCTAAAGTATTATATACATCTGGTCTTAAAAATTTAGTTTGGGAGCTAAGCCCCTCTGATATGGGCATCCACATGTCATATCTATTTCCAATTCCAGAGGAAGTATATATAGTAATACTCCAGGTACCTGAAAGAAGATAATTGCCACTAGATATTAAGCTTATTAAAATTTCACCGTTCATGCTAAAAGGTTTTGGTCCACTATTATATATAAAGTAATTATCTGCCTGAAGCTTTCCATCTTTATATCCTTCCCTAACTTCAAAAACTCCCGTTGTATTTCCAGCAGGATTTTTCACTTCAATACTTATATCGGATATGAAGCTTTTATAAAGCTGCACTAATATATTTCTTTCTTCAGAAGCAACACTCATGGATATGGTCTGTCTATCTCTTAAAGTACCTCCAACATGATGAGCTCTATCTCCCTCATTTCCTGCTGCTATAACAAAGGTTATCCTTTCCAAATTGCATATAGTCTGTACATACTGTTCAAGAAGACTTGCTCCATCATGAGCTCCATCATTAGTGCTAAAACTAAGATTTATAACAAGAGGCAGGTTTTTTTCATTTGCTCTATCAACTAAAAATTTTACTCCCCTCATAAGTTGAGTACTCTTACCATAGTTTACCTTACCTTCTCCTGTCATTTTAACCATGGCTATTCTACTTTCATAGGCAACTCCATAATATCTTTCATTTATATTTCCATTACCACAAGCGATTCCAGCAACATGAGTTCCATGTCCTACGTCATCTCTTTCCGTGACTATAGTATAAGGATTTGGCGATGCTATAGCTTTATTTATATCATTATTATTCCACACTTTTCCTCCAGAACTTAAATCATAAATATAATCTATTCTGCTTTTTTTATTTTTATCTATAAAGGCTGGATGTGTATAATCTATTCCCGAATCTATAAAGCCAACAAGAACCCCACTGCCAGACAATTTATATACTTTCCATGCTTCATCTATGCAGCTAGCTCTATTGCTTTCTGAAAAACCCGTATACAAATTTTTAGGAAGCTCTGCATATTCTATTTGTGTTATTGTATTAACACTCTTAAGTTTATCTATTGGTATTGTTATTATCCCAAAGCTAAAACCTAAGTCTTCAAATGTTCCTCCAATGTTATTCACAGCTGAGTTCAATTTTGTTGGGTTATCCACATATTTTATTATTAATTCTACATTTTGTGGATTATTTTCATTTTTAAGCGAAAATAACTGGTTTCGTATTGGCGCAGGTACGTTTAAAAATAGGTCTAGAAAGGCATCATTATTTCTCACAACAACACTTCCTTAAAGTATTATAGATATACAACTTAAAAGGTTAAAATGACTAATACCAAATTTACCCTGCTAAACTGGAATTTATAAAGCAGAGTAGAAAGTAGAGAGTACAGAGAATGTACTCTTATGTTACATATATAATTTCTAGTTAAGCCAGTTTCACTATAATAAAATATATGAATTATAAATGAAAAAAAAGACTGTGCATAGGTACTTTTTTCAATACATATGCACAATCAATTTCTACTTTATTGCATACCCAATCAAATATAGCGCTGTCATTTTCTAACAGTTTAAAATCATTTATTTCTCTTCTCAAGTAAACTGAAATCCTTTGTAACGAGAAACTTCCAAGGCTCAAAACCAAAGGAATTAAGAGATAATCTTAGCACATAATGATATACTCTTTAAGTAGGCACATTATTGATATATAATATATATGATTGTATATAAGTATAAAATTTTATACCTGGATGTGATATTATGAGTAAAGATAAAAATATACGTATTTGCGTTGAATACGAACTTACTGAACTCGGCATGTCAATGGAAAAAATTGTTCAAGCTATGTATGATTGGTGAAAGATATATAAGGAGAATAATCTTATTACTTAAATTATAGTAAAAAAATAAGATTTCAGATAGTATTATAAATAAACCTTCTGAAATCTTAAATGAATTTTTAATAAGATTTTAGTTTTAATATAAATTATAGATTAAATTCAACCTTCTCTAACTTGCCTATAACTTTAATTTCCTTTATGTTTACAGTTTGTGTTTGAACATTTCCATTGTTACTTATTAAAAGTGCCTTAGTGTTATCTAATTTTTTAATTTGTCTTATAAATCTTTCTCCATTAAATTCCAAAAGGCATATTGAATTATTTTCAATTTCATGTATTATATGACCAAAGGCTATATCGTCCTTCATCATTCTAAATCCAGCCATATCATTATTTTCTATTTTAACAAAGAACACCTTATCGTGATTATAACCTTCAATTTTATTTGACACTACCGGAAGCTGCTTTGAACCAAGCTTTTTATTAAAATTATAATCATATATTGAAACTTCCTTCAATATTGAACTCATAGCATTTGTCCAAGTTTCATTAGCTTCAGTGCTTTTATTACTAAACGCAGTGTTTTTCTTCTCTTCTACTATTTCATCATTTAAGTCGTTCATGTTAATATCATTTATATCTTTTCCAAATACCTTTTTTATTCTTGCTATCAAGCTGTCATTTATAACTTTTTTTCCATTTTCTATTTCTTTAATAAAATTTTCATTTACTCCAAGCTTTTTTCCAAACTGCTTCTCACTAAGTTTAGCTTCTAATCTTATGTTCTTTACCTTTTCTCCTACTCTACTCATCTTATCATCCCTCTTACTTTGCGTTATATACATAATTTGCCTATAAGATTTAATTTAGTTAAAATATTTTTATTCCATTTAACTTTTTGTACAGAGTAGAAAGTAAGGAGTATTCACTCCACTTTTTACTCTCTACTGTGGTTTAAGGTTCTTAATATTTTCAAACTGCAAAAACTAAACAATTACTTATAACCGTTATCAATGTACCACTGTCTTTCTTCAATCATGTGTTCTATAAGATACTTTAATGACCAATTTTGAGAAACTGGTGTGACCTGTGCAAATATAGGTCTTTTATCTGATATGTCTTTTATAATTTGTATTCCCTTATCTATTTTTTTATCAGGAACATTATTAAACAGTACCAACTTTTCATCTGGCAATTTAACATCATAAGTTAAAATCTCAAGACCTTTTAATATATCACATATTTTCATTTGTGACATATTCTTATTTATTACCAATAAATCAGGCATCCTGTTTTTATGCAATAAATCTTTAATCTTTTGAATTTCTTCTTCAGTATAACCATATATTAGTATTTTACTGTTGTTCTCCATAAAGCCCCTTCTTTCTTTAATACATATTTTTTACTGGTGAATAGTTTCTTCATGCCATACTATATTTACCTCTAGGCTTTTAACTTTACTATCAAAATTTAATATTATACATCCACCTGGCAAAACAAAAATTCTTTGTTCTTTAAATATCTCTTTTCTATTAGATTTTACCACACAAAAATTTTTAATTTCAATACAATCATCGAAATTTTTAGTAAAACTACAACTTATATTTAAATCATCATTCTCAGCTTCATAGTTTTCTTCTCCTATGAGCACTTCTAGCTTATTATCATTATCACAAAGAATTACTTCAAGTTTTTCAATAATATATATTAAATTTCCATTTTTAGGATTCACAAATTTTAAAGAGTTATATAATTCATCATATGAAATTTTTATGGACTTTTCTTTTATTTCACTGTTATTTAAGTACATATTACACTCATTAACTTTTCCACAAGCAAAAACTTTCATTTTTTAAATCACCTTATTTCCATAGTTATATTATATAGTTTGTAGTTGAGCTAGTTTCACTATATACAAATAAACCTCTAATACTAATAATTTATTCAAACAACTATGTTATGGTGAAATAAAATTGAATGCTATGATTTAAATATGCTGCTATTTGCTAAGCAGCTTGTAACTCAATTCAACCATCTCATTATTAAGAGAATTAAATATTTCAATCGCTCCCTTTTCTTCTTTATTATTTAGTATATTACAAGATTGAAGTTTTCTTTTAAGCTGTTTTATAGTTCCTTCACTTCCATCTATAATTGGAATACTATCATTCACAACTTTAGAAATTTCCTCTTGAATAAATGGATAATGAGTGCATCCAAGTACAATAGCTGCAATTTTATCATTTTTGTATGCAGCCAATTTCGTTTCAATATAATTATTCACAATTGGTCCATCAAAATACCCATGCTCTATTATTTCCGCAAGCCCTGCGCAAGGTACTGGAATCATTTCAGCAGTATCCTCATATCTTTTCATCAAATTCATAAATTTATTTTCTTTTAAAGTTACAGGTGTAGCCATAACTATTACCTTTCCGTCTCTTTTAAGCTTTATTGCGGGTTTAAGTGCTGGCTCAATCCCTATAACTGGCATGTTTTTATATCTTTCCCTAAGATCATTTATTGCTGCACTTGTAGCAGTATTGCACGCAACGACAATTGCCTTAACTTGTCTATTTATAAGCTTCTCTGCAACTTCAAATGCTAATTTTTTTATTTCCTCAACACTCTTTTCTCCATACGGTGCATTTTTAGAATCTCCATAATATATAAAATCCTCATTGGGTAGCTGCTTAACCGCTTCTTTAAGAACACTTATACCACCAACACCAGAATCAAAAACACCTATTGGTTTATATTTATTTTCCAAGAATATCACCTCTAATAGAGTGAGACCACCGCAAATCTTAAACTATATATGCTTCAAAATCCAAAGCTTAAAAGAATTATGGTGCATATATAGTTTTCAGTTACACTGATTTCACTATAATTCATACCTCATAATTATACAACATATATCACCTTTTTCACTACATAATAATAACCTTTTTAATATTTTTGTTTCCATATATTGAAAACTATTCAATATTATATTAATATTAGTATATACATACTTTACTTACCTATTAAAATTAATTTAATTAGTCTTTATATGTACTAAAATCATGGCTTAAGCAGATAAATATATATAAATTCATAATAATTTTGTATAAATTAAGTCATTCTAGTCTATAATTTTTTAATAATATTTCGAATATTATATAAGTAATAGTTTAGTTACTAAGATAGGCAATAGATAAACCATTGAATGAGTAAACCTACAAACCCAACATATGGGAGGGATTAAATTGTATAGAAATACTAAAATCAAATACTTGAAAGTATTAATTATAAGCAATTACAATATAAACCAAGATTATCTAATAAAATTATTATCGCATATAAAATTTAATAATATGTACCTAGAAACCACCTCACTAAACCTAATAGAAGATTGTAAGGAATTTATAAATAGTAATCCTGATACTGCTTTAAGTATTATAGATTTAGATGATAATGATGATGTAAAGGCTTTCAGATTAGAACTGATTAATTATATAAGAAATGTACTAAAAAACAAGACAATGCGAATTATATTAAAAGGAACCTTTTCCAAAAAAGATGCTTCAACAACATACGCTTTAAAATACAATATTAATGGTTTTATAAATAACGAGGCGTTAGATAATGATTCAGTTACGGCTTGCATATTAACATGCCTTAGAAATTTTCAAGATTTATATACCATGAATAAAAACAGAAAGGGTCTTGAACAAATAATAAAATCATCGTCTACGCTTTTTAGGACTCAGTCTATGAAAAAACTTTCACTCATGGTATTAAATCAATTATCTTCCATAATATCCTCAAAAACATTGTCTTCTTTTATGTTAACTAAATCACAAAACAATTTTTACTTTCTCTGTGGAACTGGTAAATATGGTTCACATCTTATAACAAATAATATACCCTCAGATATTATTGAAAAGTTATACGATGCTGAAAACTTTAAAAAAAATAGATATTTTGATGATTACTTTATTATCTTTTTGGGAGAAGATGAAGCAAACCAGAACATAATTTATTTTGAAATTCCGCAGCCATTATCTTCAATTACAATTGATTTAATAGAAATATTTTGCACAAATATCTCCGCTGCTATAAATAATATGCATCTTAATCAAGAATTAGAAACAACTGAAAAAGAATTAATTTTTACTCTTGGTGAAATATCCGAAGCACGTTCAAGAGAAACAGGTCATCATGTAAAGCGTGTAGCAGAATATTCTAAAATTTTGGCTCTTAGCTATGGCTTGTCACACAAAGAAGCAGAACTAATACGTATGGCTTCTCCTATGCATGATGTTGGCAAGCTTGCAATACCGGATTCTATCCTTAACAAACCTGCAAAACTAACAAAGGAAGAATTTGAAATTATGAAAACCCATTCAAGAATAGGATATGAAATGTTAAAGAAATCCAATAAAAGACTAATGAAAAGTGCTTCAATTATCGCACTCGAACATCATGAAAAATACAATGGTACTGGCTATCCTTATGGACTATCTGGAGAAGACATTCACTTATATGGTAGAATAACTGCTGTAGCTGATGTATTTGATGCTCTTGGAAGTGACAGAGTTTATAAAAAGGCTTGGGAACTAAGCAAAATTATAAACTATTTCAAAGAAGAAAGCGGCCAGCACTTTGATCCTAAAATAGTTAAAATATTTTTTAAGAGTTTACATCAGATATTAGAAGTAAGAGACAAATTTCCTGATATTTAACTCTTTCACAACTAAAATTCCGTAGGTACGGAGGAATTTTTTACTTGAACTACCGTGTGGGAGAAGAAATAGTGCTGAAGAAATGATTTAAAAAAATTCTAATAAATCTTGATAAAAAAATCGTAAAATACTTAGATATTTCAATTGTCTCAGCATCTTTTCAGCGAGTATAAACATATACGAGGTTTGGGCTTTGCCCTTATCCTTCTATAACCCAAAGCAAGCACTATTTTAAAATAGCCACCAAGATTTATAGAATTTTTTTAATATTTCAAAGCACTATTTCTTCGCCATTTCTTTTGATTTTTCAGTGCATTTATCAACGGCTCCCATAATGGAGGCTCTAAAATTACTTTTTTCAAGATAATATACAGCTTCTATTGTAGTTCCTCCAGGAGAGCATACTTGATCTTTAAGTTCTCCTGGATGTTTCTTTGTTTCAAGTACCATTTTTGCCGCACCTAAAACAGACTGAGCTGCAATTTTATATGCCTTTTCCCTCGGCATTCCTTGAAGCACAGCACCATCTGCCATGGCTTCTATAAACATGTAAACGTAAGCCGGTGATGAACCACTAAGCCCAGTTATAACGTCCATTAATTTTTCATCTATAACCTCTGTTCTTCCAAAGCTATCAAACAATTCTCTTATCAAGTCAATTTCCTCATCGTGCACATTATCTGATGCACATAAAGCCGTCATGGCTTCGCCTACAAGCGCTGGAGTATTTGGCATAGTTCTTATTACTTTTACATCATCACTTTTGAAAAACAATCTTACCTTATCTATAGATATACCTGCTGCTATAGTAACAATTATTGCTCTTGGACTTACCTCTTCCTTTATTTCTTTAATAACATCTCCGTATTTATTTGGTTTCACTGATAAAATTAATATATCTGAATTTAAAGCAACTTTCTTATTATCCTTAGTTACATTTACACCGCATTCCCTTTTAATGTTTTTAAGCTTCTCTTCCGATGGATTGCTTACAATTATATTTTCAGGTGAAACTTTTTCCGATTTAACAATTCCCTTTATCATTGCCTGCGCCATGTTTCCGCATCCAATAAAACCTATTTTCTTATACATAGTTTATCACTCCTTGAAAATCATCAATTTTTTGTGCTATAATCTAAAAATAATATATACATGATTATACACCTACATAGAGTTTATATAAAACTTATTTTACAAATACATTTAAATAATAAAGGGGGCGTCAGTTATCTGAGGGCTAAAGATATAGCATCTAAAACTTAGAATTTATCTGTAATAAAATACTATCTTCTCAACATTTTATTGCACATAAATTTTCTTAGTTGAAGTAATATATCCTAACTATAGAATTATATTATTTCATAAAACAGTATAATTTATGCAGCCACTTACATAACTAATTTAAATGAACGATAGAGAAAATTATCTCGGCAGAGTACGTAAGGTAGTAATAAAAGTAGGCAGTTCAACTATAACACATCCAAATGGTCTCCTAAATCTATACAGAATAGAACACCTTGTAAGACAAATTTCGGATTTAAACAATAGAGGACTAGAAGTCGTTTTAGTAACCTCTGGAGCTATAGGGGCTGGTTTTAGGAAACTTGGTTTTAAAGAAAAACCCAAAAGTATTCCAGAAAATCAGGCTGCAGCTGCTGTTGGGCAAGGAATTTTAATGCATACATACGAAAAATTCTTTTCTGAATACGGTCAAACTGTAGCTCAAATTTTGATAAATAGAGAAGATATTTTTAATGAAGAACGATTTGAAAATGCTCAAAATACCTTTTCCGAACTTCTAAAAAAAAGCATCATTCCTATAGTAAACGAAAATGATGCCACAATAGTAGAAGAAATTAAATTTGGAGATAACGACACTTTATCAGCACATGTTGCCTCATTAATCGGCGCGGATCTCCTTATTTTACTATCAGACATTGATGGCTTATACAATTGCAATCCTAGAACTAATCCAGATGCAATTCTTATAAGCAAAGTAGACGAAATAACAACTGAAATAGAAGATTCTGCTGAGGGAGCAGGCTCTAATCTAGGAACTGGTGGAATGTTTACAAAAATTAAAGCTGCTAAAATTGCAACTGAAGCAGGTGCATCAATGATAATAGCTAACGGTGAAGCCCAAAATGTAATAGTAGATCTACTTAATTATAAGAATATAGGAACCTTATTTATTTCACATCATAATTAAAATGGGAGGAATTTAAATGGAATTAAAAGATCACATTATAAAAATGGCTTCCTTATCAAAGTTGTCAGCGAAAAAGCTATCTTATGCGGATACAAACACTAAAAACAAAGCTCTTTTAATGATGAGTGATGCTATCTTAAAAAACAAAGATTATCTAATATCTGAAAATGCAAAAGATATTAAATTGGCTAGAGAAACTGGACTTTCCGAATCTTTTATTGACAGATTAACTCTCACCGAAAAAAGAATAAATGAAATGGCTCAAGGTCTTAAAGATACAGCCACTCTTCCTGATCCTATTGGTGAAGTAGTAAAAATGTGGAAAAGACCTAATGGACTTCGAATAGGTCAAACAAGAGTTCCTATTGGAGTAATAGGCATAATTTATGAATCAAGACCAAATGTAACTGTTGATGCTGCTGCCTTATGCATAAAATCAGGAAATGCCGTTATACTTAAGGGTGGTAAGGAAGCTTTAAACTCCAATTTAGCAATTGCTAAAATCATAACTGAAGCAGCAACTAAGGCTGGTCTTCCTGAGGGAAGTATACAACTTATAGATGCTGGTGGCAGAGAAGCAGTAAACATATTAATGAAGTTAAATGATTATATAGATGTAATTATACCAAGGGGCGGCGGAAACCTCATAAAAAACGTTGTGCAAAATTCAACAGTTCCAGTTATACAAACAGGAGTTGGAAACTGCCATGTTTATGTGGATAAAGATGCTGATTTTTCAATGGCAGAAAACATAATTGTAAATGCAAAAGTACAGCGTCCTTCTACCTGCAATGCTATGGAAACTCTTCTAGTTCACAAGGATATTGCAAAGGAATTCTTACCTCGCATATGTGAAAAGTTAAATTCCTTCCATGTAGAAATAAGGGGTTGTGCTAAAACTAGTGAAATAGTTAAAACAGTTAAAATAGTACCTGCTTCAGACGAAGACTTCGCAACAGAATTTTCAGACTTAATCTTATCTATAAAAGTAGTTGACTCTATAGATGAAGCTATTGATCACATATTTAAATACGGTACAAAGCACTCAGAGGCAATAATAACAAATAATTATGCTAACTCTCAAAAGTTCTTAACTGAAGTTGATGCTGCTGCCGTTTATGTAAATGCTTCGACACGTTTCACCGACGGCGGACAATTTGGTTTTGGTGCAGAAATTGGAATAAGCAATCAAAAGCTTCATGCAAGGGGACCTATGGGACTTAACGAACTTACAACTCTTAAATATATTATATATGGGAACGGACAAATAAGGGAATAGGAGATAATTATGCAAAAGGTTAAACTTGGTCAAATGATTAGATTTCAAAGTGATCATTACATTTCACTAGAAAAAGGTGGAAAAATATTAGTAAAAAAAGGCGATACTGCAAGAGTCATAAAAAAAGTTGATGAAAAAACTGGTGAAATAATGTACCTTACAGGAGAAGCGAAAGGTAAATATCAAAACCTAATGCTGCAGGTAGAAGACGACTTAGATGCAGATGCTATTGCAAAGCAGATTTTAAATGACATTCAAAATGGTTAACTATAGATTTTAAGTTCATCCCTACAAACTGGAAGTTGTAAAGCAGAGTACAGAGTACAATGAAGGTGGATTTACCTTTTGCTTCGCTTAGGTAAATCTTATAACTTGATAGTGTCAGCTGCGCTGAACACTATATTTTAAGCGCTTTGCGCGTATTAAGTTTTAAGATTTTTCGAAGCATAGCGGAGAAAAATCATCCTTCACTGTACTCTGTACTTTGTACTCTGTGCTCTGAGTTAAATTCCAGTTTATCAATATAAATTTGGCATTAGTAATTTAATTATTTCAGCTTGCTTATCTATACTTAATTAAGCTTTTTATATATTTCTTTTACATCTTCTAAGCCCTGTATTATCTCTTTTTTCGAAAAATTACATTTAGAAAGCCTATCTTCACTCCAATTATTTATCTCTTCATAAAAAGATACTGCTGTCTTAAAATTTTCCTCTGATTTATTTGCTTCTATTGCTTCAAATATCATATCTTCCGCTTCATTAATTTTACCGTCACTTATGTATTTATTAACCATAAACTGAAGTAAATCATCCTCAGAAACCTTCACCTTGTGATTTACTTCATCGATACAATTACCTATAGCGTTTTTCTTTGAAAAAACAGCAACCATAAAATCTATAGTGGATTTTATTAATCTCAGTATATAATCATTTTCTTCATTCATGCAATTCCCGTTACCAAAACTATATAAAACTTTATAAGAAAATTATAAAACCTTACTATTTGTTTCTTTCCTACTTCATAATATCCCATTTTGCCAAGGCTACTTTGGTTTATATAACACTCCATAGGCTTTGCTACTTTCTCAGTAGTGGGGTATAACGAATCCCCAATTTAGAAAATCTTTAAAGTGATATTTCCAAACCATATTTTGCAAGATTATAGGCTGCATTTTTATCTTTATCAACTATAAAACCACAACTACATTTATATTTCATCTGATTTATAAATATGTTAAAACCTTGCTCTGCTATTGCCTTTGATAAATGCTTATTTTTCATCATACCAGTTACATTTAAATCCTCCATAACTACTCTAAAAGGTTTGGCTTTCACTATTTTAGAAGTAGCTTGATGTATATGATTTAATCTGATATGTGTTATTCTACTATGAAGTTTTTTAATCTTCTTTTCAAGTTTTGCAATGTTCTTAGTCTTTTGGTAACTCCCCCCTTTTTTATTTAATAAATATTTTGTGTTTGAACTTCAATGCCTACTGAAAGTACCCAAACTCTACCGTTAAAACTTACTCTAGGATTGTTAAACTTTTTTATAATAGTTAAATCTATATTATAATCTGCTTTGTATTTAACTTTTCCTATCTTTTCAAGATTAGCAAAATCATTTTTAAAATGCATTCTATCGTATACTCTATAAAAACTTAACCTTGATTTTTTCTTGCTTTTGAATTTAGGAAATCTACTTCCATTAAAGAAATTTTTATAAGCCTTCTCTAAATCTCTAATGCTTTCTTTAAGAGTTGCATTTGATACTTCATAAAGCCATTTAAAATCATCTGTATTCTTTAATACAGTTAATTCTTCACCTAACTCTGTGGTAGATAGCTTCTTTTTGGTATTTTTATAGTATTTGATTTGCTTATCTAAAGCCCAGTTATAAATAAATCGCATTGAACCAATGTGTTTATACATCAGAATTTCTTGTTCTTGAGTTGGATATAATCTAATGTTTAATGCTTTTATCATTGATATTCACCTCTCTTTCTAAAGATAAAACACCTTGAAACTTGAAATTTATTTGTACCAAAATACCAGTGTCTAAATTATTAGATAAAGCTATTGAGCATTTTCTAAAGTCTACTAGAAAATAGTAGGCTTTTATACTGTTTTATAAAGTCTTGTTAACTGCTGTTTTGCCTCCATAAATTATCCCATACAATGCAATAACATAAGTTGTCCATATAATTGCCTCAGAATAAGGTACTTTTATTGCATAACTCATGCCTATGAAGCTGTCAGAAATAATAAAAAACACCGCTCCAACTGCTGTTTTTAAATATTTTTTCTGATTTTTACATAAAGCTGCCGCCAATGAAGCCATGGTTGTTAGGCATATCCCATAAACAAAAATACCAATTTGTAAACCACCATTATTCTGCATATATCTAAGCTTTAATATCCATAGTACTATTAAAATGGCATAATAAAATACTGCACTTATAAAAAATTCTCTATTAAAAACAATACCATTTTGAGCTCTTATAGTTTTTATATAACCTATTATAAAAATTATATGTGCAATTGCAAACATGCTTCCACCAACCATAAAACCGCCATTAATGAAACCCGCAATTGTTATGTCTCCTAAAAAGCAAAATAGCATTCCCCAAAATATAAATTTACTGTACACACTTTTTCTTTTAAAAAAAATATATAACGCTGTTATTAAAAAAGTTATACTTATTAATATAACTATATACTTATTCATGTGTTTCCCTTGGCCCAATATTATTCCAACTATAAGCACTAATATTTGAAATATGAATACTAAGCTAATCCTATGATTTTTTAATTTTAACGTCAAAAACATAAATATCACTATCCTAAAAAATTTAAATAAATTGTAACATATAATCCAGTAACATACAATTTAATTATAAATAAATATGTTGTTAAGGATATATCCTTATGCTAAACTATCCTTATATTATACTAAATAGTAAAAATGTAGTTCAACCAGACATCTCCGTTATATGTGATAAAAATAATTTAACTGATAAAGGCTGCACTGGCTCACCAGATATGATTATTGAAGTCGTGTCACCCTTTAATCTTGCTAGTGATTATATAAGAAAATTAAACCTATATGACCAATATAAAATACGCGAATACTGGATAGTAAATCCAATGAAAGAAACTGTATTAGTTTATAGACTTGATAATGGTACAAATCAGTATGCAGCACCTGAAAGTTATACCTTTAAAGACAAGATAAAAGTTGGAATATACGATAATTTAGAAATTGATTTTAATGAATCAGCCTTAATATAAATGTACACTATGTAAATAATACGAACTAAAAATAGAGTACAGGTGACAGAGTACAAAGTACAATGAAGGATGCTATTTCAATATAGGATTTATATATAATGAACTGTACAAATTTTTTCCTTGCACTACCGTGAGAGCGAAGTAACAATGCTGAAGGAACGGTTTAAAAAAATCCTAATAAATCTTAGTGAAAAAATCATAAAATACTTAGATATTTCAATCTGCTTGAGCATTTTTTCAGCGAGTAAACATACACGAGGTTTGGGCTTTGCCAATTATCCTTCTATGCCTCAAGCAAGCACTCGCTTAGAATCACCACTTTAGATTTATAGGATTTTTTTAATGTGACGAAGCATTGTTACTTCGCATTGTGTTTAAAATTCAGCGCTTCCTGTAGTTCTTGGGAAAGGAATAACATCTCTTATATTTGACATACCTGTAAGATACATTATCATTCTTTCAAAACCAAGTCCATAACCTGCATGCTTAGTTTCTCCATATTTTCTAAGCTCCAAGTACCACCAGTAATCTTCTTTCTTAAGTCCTAACTCTTCCATTCTCTTTTCAAGAACATCAAGTCTTTCTTCTCTTTGGCTTCCACCTATTATTTCTCCTATTCCAGGAACGAGAAGATCTGCTGCTGCTACTGTTTTATTATCATCATTCATTCTCATATAAAATGCTTTTATATCCTTTGGATAATCAGTTACGAATATTGGCTTTTTAAATATCTTTTCAGTTAAATACCTTTCATGCTCTGTTTGAAGATCTATACCCCATTCAACAGGATATTCAAATTGTTCTCCAGACTTTTTTAGTATATCAACAGCTTCAGTATATGTAACTCTTCCAAAATTATTGTTTATAACATTGTGAAGTCTTTCAAAAAGTTCCTTATCAATAAACTTATTAAAGAATTCCATTTCTTCAGGTGCTTTTTCCATAACATAATTTATTATGTACTTAACCATTTCTTCTGCAACATCCATATAATCCTTTAATTCTGCAAAAGCCATTTCAGGTTCTATCATCCAGAATTCTGCCGCATGTCTTGCAGTATTTGAATTTTCTGCTCTAAATGTTGGACCGAAAGTATATACATCTCTAAAAGCAAGTGCAAAAGTTTCAGCAGATAACTGACCACTTACAGTAAGATTTGTTTTCTTTCCAAAGAAATCCTTTGAATAATCTATTTCTCCCTTGTCATTCTTAGGCACATCATTTAAATTCAATGTTGTAACCTGAAACATTTCTCCAGCACCTTCCGCATCGCTGGCAGTCAAAAGGGGAGTATTTACATATACGAAATCTCTATCTTGAAAAAACTTATGTATTGCATAAGCAGCTAGTGAACGTACTCTAAATACTGCTGAAAATGTGTTACTTCTTGGTCTTAAATGTGCAATTGTTCTTAAATATTCTAAAGTATGTCTTTTTTTCTGAAGAGGATAATCATTATTTGAATTACCTAAAAGTTCAACTTTAGATGCATGAATTTCAAAGTCTTGCTTTGCATCTGGAGTAAGCACGAATTCTCCTTGTATGTACACAGTAGAGCTTATAATAAATTTCGAAACTTCCTTAAAATTTTCAAGTTTATCATCAAAAACCACTTGAATGTTTTTAAAAAAACTTCCATCGTTTATTTCCATGAATCCAAAGGACTTAGATGCTCTTATAGTTTTAACCCATCCAGAAATTTCAATATTTTTTCCTGAATAAGTTTCCGGTGATTTATAAATTTCTTTTACAATTAAGTTTTTCATTGCATTTCCTCCAATTTAATGTATATATAAATTTTCATCAAAATTTTTTAATCCATATAGTCTAATTTTATTACACGAATTATAATATCACAACCGTATCGTATGTCAACTCAATTATAAATGAAAACCTTATTTTATAATTAATGTAATTTTTTACTTTATAGTAAAGTATACTTATATAGGAGAAATTTTTTTGTTTTAGAAAGGAGTTTTGAATTTTGTGAAGAACATTAATATTGCATAAATAATAAATTTTCAAAATCTTTCAATAAGGGAGTGTGATACTTTTTTAACGAAATTTTCCGGAATAATTAAAATGTTTTAACAAAGGAGTGTGTATAACATGAATTCTTATTTTGTTATCTATGGCGTTGTAATTATTTCTATTTTAGCTATTATTTATTTTGCTAAATTTATCTTTAACCAAGACAAAGGCACAAAAAGTATGCAAGAAATCTCAAATGCAATAAGCGAAGGTGCTATGGCTTTTCTTAAAAGACAATATAAAACTATTGCAATGCTTTCTGTACTATTATTAGTTGTAATCGTTTTGGCGAATTACTTAGGGAACTCCTCTAAAGGCTCTTCCTCTGCACTCAGTATAGCCCTACGTACAGGTGTTGCTTTTATAGTTGGTGCGTTGTGTTCAGCACTTTCTGGATACATTGGTATGTACATGGCTGTTAACTCTAACATAAGAGCCGCCGCTGGTGCAAAAAAAGGTCTTAATAAAGCCCTTCAAATAGCCTTAAAAGGCGGTGCTGTTACAGGACTTGCTGTTACTACTCTTTCTTTATTTGGTGTAGCCACTTTATTTTTACTTTATGGTGGTATGTCAAGCGATGTTAATATCATTAAAGAAGCTCCATCTCTAATTGTAGGTTTTGGATTTGGTGCCTCCTTTGTCGCTCTTTTTGCACAACTTGGTGGTGGAATATATACAAAAGCTGCCGATGTAGGTGCCGATCTTGTTGGAAAAGTAGAAGCTGGAATACCTGAAGATGACCCTAGAAATCCTGCCGTTATAGCCGACCTTGTTGGCGATAATGTTGGTGACTGCGCTGGTAGAGGTGCTGATCTTTTTGAATCTACCGCTGCAGAGAACATAGGTGCAATGATCTTAGGTGTTGCCTTATATCCTGTATTTGGAATAAAAGGCATATTATTTCCACTTGTTGCTCGTGCCTTAGGTATAATTACATCTATAATAGGCATATTTCTTGTTAAGGTTAAAGATGACAATGACGACCCTATGAAATCACTTGAAGTTGGATATGTTATAACCTCTATATTAAATTTGATTTTGTTAATATTTGTTGTTAAATTTATGCTAAGTGGACTAAATGGTAATGTTAATTATTGGCTGCTGTACGGATGTGCTGTGACAGGTATAATTTTAAGTATCATATTTGTAGTAGTTACAAATTACTATACTTCAATAAACAAAAGACCTGTAAAAGAAATATCAGAAGCATGCGAAACAGGTGCAGGCACAAATATTATTAAAGGTATATCTGTAGGAATGGAATCTACTGCATTACCGGTAGTATTTATATCTTTAGCTATATTTATAGCTTACAAGTTAGGTTCTGCTGCACTTCCTGGAACTGCAAATGCTGGTCTTTACGGAACAGCTATAGCTACTATGGGAATGCTTTCAAGCTGTGCTTATATACTTGCAATGGACACTTTTGGACCTATTACAGATAACGCAGGTGGAATAACTGAAATGTCTGGTGCTCCAGAAGAGATAAGAATTGTAACCGACAGATTAGATGCTTGCGGTAATACGACAAAAGCTCTTACAAAAGGATATGCCGTTGGTTCAGCTGCTCTTGCTACCTTCTTATTATTCTCTGCTTATCTAGATGAAGTAAAAAAAATACTTGGCAAACCTTTAAGCTCTTGGTTCGCTATAGATATTGGAAAACCAGAAGTATTTATAGCTGCTTTTATAGGTGCCATGATAGTATTTCTCTTTAGTTCCACTGCCATAAGAGCCGTTGGTAATGCAGCACAATATGTAATTTTAGAAGTAAGAAGACAATTTAAAGAAATACCTGGAATAATGGAAGGGAAAGCAAAACCTGATTATGCTAAATGTGTTGACATAGTTACTAAAGGTGCTTTAAAAGAGATGATTCTTCCTGGAATAATAGTTGTAATTACTCCTATTATTATAGGTATTCTTTTAGGTAAGGAAGCAGCTGGTGGTTTTCTTCTCGTAACTACTATAGCTGGTGTAGTTATGGCTTTATTCTTAAACAACGGTGGTGGTGCATGGGATAATGCAAAAAAACTTATTGAACTTGGAGCGCATGGAGGTAAAAACTCTGAAGCTCACAAGGCAGCCGTTGTTGGAGATACTGTAGGCGATCCATTTAAAGATACTGCTGGTCCTTCACTTCACGTATTAATCAAGCTAGTAAGTACTTTGACATTAGTATTTATTTCGTTATTTAGATAACGAAAAAGGGATGTATGGAATTAAATTTTTCCATACATCCTTTTTTCGCATGTTAATATTATCGAAATGCAATTTGAGCATTTTAACTGCTTATTTTAATGATATTACTGTAAATCGCTATAATTTTCTTGCTTTGATTACAAATGTTACAGGAAGCATTTTGGCTTTTTTAGCAAAGTCATTATCCTTATATAATTGAATAATCTCATCATCAGATTCTTCAATCATTTCATCAATGACAAATCCTGCTTTTGCTAATGCATTGACATAAGTTGATAGCTTGCGATCCGATAAAGATATTGCACCTCCTTCAAGAGGTACAGAGTACCAAGATTCATCAAAATAACTTTTTTTAAAAGAAAGCAAATCATTTTCGATAGCAACGCATTTATGTATTGGGTGAGACCAACTAAAAATAAATACACCATCTTTTTTTAGGTAAGAAGCAATCCTGCAAAAAGTACCTTCAAGATCAGTAGTCCAACCCACACCGTAAACAGAATAAACATAGTCAAAATAATCTACAGGTATTCCACAATCTTCTTCCATTGGTGAACAGATCAACTTTGCAGAAAAACCATTCAATGATAAATACTTCCTAGCTTTTTCTATTTGCTTTTCAGAAATATCTATCCCCCATAGTTCAGAAGCTTCGCGGTCTCCATGATATTTTAGAGAATGCCCAGTTCCGCAGCATATCTCTAACAACTTTTTGCCTGCTACATCGCCAAAAAGATGACATTTTTCCTCCGAAACAAATGCTCCATATTTAGGAAGTGCAGTTGTACCTATAACTTCATTTCCTTTAGTGTCCCAAAAAGAACTGTTAGTTTTATGAATATTGTTTTTATCCATATCAACCGAAATGGCATAGCCAACCTCTCCAGCACCTATAATGTTAGTTCTATGATTAGGATTCTTTTTCATACCGTTTCCCTCCATCAATATTAGTTTAAAGGTCAGGCGTGGAAATGTTTTTATAGCTCTCTCCTCGTTCCGAACCAAAGATGGCGCTATTCCGTGAAATCTGCTGAATACTCTTGAAAAAGCTGCTTGAGAATCATATCCATAACGTATAGCAACATCAATTAGTCTTTTTTCTATCAACGTAAAACCACTTGGTAAAGCCAATGCATCACATAATTGTATCAGCTTGTCATAATCATTTAACTTAACCTTATTAAAAAAATCATAAGCAAACTTATACTCATTATCCCTGCAACTTTTATTTATAATCTCTTCAATATCGTTAATACTGTTAGATGGACAAAAATGTGTCATACAAATTTTTGCTAACAAAGTATATCCTAATTCTTCATAATACTTATATCCACCTATCTTCCCATTTATATGCACCATCTTATTACTATTAATGAGTATCAATTATTTATTTGTACTTAGTTTATAAAAATTTATGCCTAAAATTCCGTAGGTACGGAGGAATTTTTTCCTTGTACTACCGTGGGAGCAAAGTAACAATGCTGAAGGAACAGTTTAAAAAAATTCTAATAAATCTTGGTTCAAAAATTGGAAAATGCTTAGATATTTCAATTGTCTGAGCATCCCTTCAGCGAGTTATTGAAATATCTTAGTATTTTATAATTTTTGAACCTTAGATTTATAGAATTTATTATTAAAAGTCCTTCTATATTATTCTAGAAGGATAATGGGATTACATCCCAAACCCCGCGTATGTGTATGTGACGAAGCATTGTTACTTTGCATTATCTTTTTTTCATGCCGCAACAGCCACTCTTTTCTCCACAGTCCCCCTGCATATCCAACAAGTTTTCCACTGGAACCTATAACCCTATGACATGGTATTACTATTGCTATTTTATTTTTATTATTTGCATTTCCAACAGCCCTTGACGCTTTTTCATTTCCAATAAGCTTTGCAATTTCACCATAAGTTGCAACCTTTCCATATGGTATTCTTATAAGCTCCCCCCATACTTTCTTTTGAAAATCTGTGCCATTCAAAAATAAATTCAAATTAAATTCTTTTCTTTTTCCTTTAAAATACTCATCAAGTTCCTTTAAAGCTTCTAAAATCAAGTCTGATTCTGAATAATCATTTTCCTTTTGCGATACAAAGTCTAAACCTAACAAGCTTTTTTCATCTGTCGATATTTTTATTATTCCAATTGGTGATTCATAATAAGCAAATTTCATAATATTTTATTACCTTTCTCATAAAAATTAATATAATTATATACTATTTTAAAAGGTTATTCTATAATATAAAAAAACTACTCTTAAATCAGTGCACAGTTCACAATGCACAGTGATGGTTGATTTTCTTCCGTTCCACTACAGAAAATCTTAAACTTAATGCTGACGCCAGTTAGAGAGAGCACATAAATTCCTTCGTTCACTAAGGGTGAACAGCATTTGTTTTTATATAATTTTAGATTTGTCTGACGTGAGGAAGATAAATCATGCTTCACTGTGAACTGTGCATTGTGAATTGTGAACTAAACAAACATTACTTGTAAATCTTACTATACAGATTTTAAAACTTTCATGTAATTTTAATATACCTATAAGAAGGGGGCATTCCAATGAATAATTTATCAGTAAAAGAATTTGGGGCAAATTTAAACAAATTAGTCGTATACAGAAATCTATTAAAAGATCCTGTTTTCACTATTTTAAAAAAATTAATTGATGAGGTTTGTTTAACTAATGGAAACAAAGATGAAATTATAAATCTTTATTATGAATTAAACTATAATTTAATTTCTTGCTCAGAAAAGTCAGGTTTAAACGGAAACTTATTAAAAGCATACATAATAGATTCCATAATAAAATCTAAAAATTTCTTTACAAAGGCTTGTGAGAAATATGGTGCAAATCTAGAAATAAGCCTTTATAGTGCAGCATTAAACGATATGGAAATACTCTATAACCTTACTAAATTAGATATTAAAAGTACATTAGATTTAGATGATAGTTTAACTCAAAATTATATTCCAACTTTAACAAAACCATCTATAAACATGTTTGAGATCAAAAAGAATAATATATTAAATTCCACTTCTCCTAGGGATATGCTTGAAAACATCGTAGAGTACTACTTTGAAATAGGTTCTGGTGAAATGTGCGATAACATAGCTTTTATGTGGAAAGATGGGCTTGTTGGTGTTAAGGATTACGATTATGTTGAGTTTTCAGATATTGTTGGATATAAATATCAAAAAGAAACTCTTATAAAAAACACAGAAGCTTTTATAAGTGGACACTCTGCAAATAACGTTCTTTTAATAGGTGCTCGTGGTACTGGAAAATCGTCTTCTGTTAAAGCACTAGCTACAGAATACTATGAAAAAGGTCTTAGACTAATTGAAATAACAAAAAACCAACTTTTATGCTTTCCTGAAATACTTACGGAACTTAAAAGCCGCGGAAAATACTTTATTGTATTTATAGATGATCTTTCCTTTGAAGAAGGCGAAATTGAATATAAACAAATGAAATCCTTCTTAGATGGCGGAATAGAAAAAATTCCTTCTAATGTTTTAGTTTATGCAACTTCAAACAGAAGACACTTAATAAAGGAAACCTGGAGTGA
This sequence comes from Clostridium guangxiense, assembly GCF_021043395.1. Lineage (GTDB taxonomy): Bacteria > Bacillota > Clostridia > Clostridiales > Clostridiaceae > Clostridium_S > Clostridium_S guangxiense. Next base: position 6,768 of record NZ_JAJNKE010000035.1, on the reverse strand, counting down.
TAGAAATCAAGTTGGTGAAGAAGAAATCCACAGTTCTGATACTGTAAATGAAAAGTTATCTCTTTCAGATAGATTTGGCATAAAACTCACTTATATATCTCCAAACCAAAATGAATATTTTAAAATAGTTGAAGAATTAGCTAAAAAACATAATCTTAATATTCCTGTGGAAACTTTAAGAAGTGAAGCTGTAAAATGGGCTGCTTCTCAAAATGGACGCTCTGGAAGAACAGCTAAACAATTTATAAATTCGCTGTCAGAATAAGTAAATAACAGTATAGGGATAGCTAACTTGGAATATTAAAATTAGTACCATCAAATTCATCCCGTTAAACTGGAATTTGTGAAGTAATATTAGAACTAACCCAAAAGGTAAAAGCTAACAACTATTTTTTGTTAGCTTTTACCTTTGATACTATCTCTGGAACCATTTTAAGAATTTTGTCTAAATTGATTTTATCATTTACAGGAAGAGTATTTACCTCATCATTTCTTATTACCACAATGGCATTTGGACTAATTCTTGCACCGGTACAAAATCCACTGCCCTTTTTATTATTGTGAATTACTCTGTTAGTGTTATTGGACCTGCCACAACCTAAAATAACTTTACTTATGGGCACTAATATAACTTCCCCTATGGCTATTGGTTTTCCTGCAATTATTTCTGTTTTTAAGGATTTTTCAAGTCCTGTAAATAAATTATCTAAATCTCCTTTTATATTCATTTCCATTTAAAATTCCTCCATGAATTCCACTTATATCCCCTTAGCCTTTTTATCTATTAATTATATCCACAAAATATATATTTATCCTAATAAATTGCAAATTGTACTCTGTACCCTGCCCTAGCTATTATACGGTTTAACTGCAAACCTAACTATGCTTATTATAAGTAGTATTCCTCCTATAGAGAATAAACAAATTACATCTCTAATGAGATATTGAAATCCAACACCTTTTGTTATAATACCTCTTAATATATCTATAAAATAAGTCAGTGGTAGTATGCTGCTTATAATCTGAACAAATTTAGGCATAGCTTCTATTGGAAATACAAAACCAGAAAGAAGAACACTTGGAAGTAAAACTAATATTGTAAGCTGCATAGCTTGAAGCTGTGTTTTTGAAACAGTGGATATTAAAATTCCTATAGCAAGTGCACATATTACAAACCCTGCACCAAGTAGTAGCAGCAGTGGCAGACTCCCATTTATAGGTACATTAAACCATACAAGTCCCAAAGCAAGTGAAAATAAGAAATCTACAAATCCTATAAAAATATATGGAACAAGTTTACCAAAGATAATTTCCGGAGATTTAAGTGGTGAAACCGTCAACTGTTCAATTGTGCCCCTTTCACGCTCCCTTACTAGTGCAAATGCTGTTAAAAGTATAGTTATATTTTGCATTATAAGTCCTATTAAACCTGGTATCGTAAAGTTTTGATTCTTTAAATCTGGATTATACAATACTTTTGTATTTACACTAACCCCTTCATTTGATACCTTGAAATTAGCCTTTTCACTTAATTCTTGAAGCTTGCTTACCCCATACTGCTGACCTGACAAAACTCCACTGCTAAAAACGGTCCTTGCCGTTGTAGGATCTGATCCATCAACAAGAAGCTGCACATCCGTTTTTTCTTTGTTTTGAAGTTTTGTTGAAAAATCTGGTGGAATAATAAGAGCTGAGTGCACCTTGCCTTCATCAATACTTTCATTTACTTTATCAATGCTGTGTTCCCTTGAAACAATATTAAAATAACCTGTATTTTCAAAACTTTGTATAAGTTCTCTGCTCTCTACTGAATTACTCTGATCAATCACCGTCATTGATATATTATTTAACTCTGTATTGACTGCATATCCAAATAAAAGTATCATAACTATTGGCATCATAATTGCAATTCCAAAGCTTGCTTTATCACGTTTAAGCTGAATTACTTCCTTTTTTATTATAGAAAGAAATCTTTGCATATTCATATTTAAGCCCCCTTTCTTATTTCCCTATCATCTTTTTGAGCTCTTCAAAGGAGTTTTCTACTTTTTCATTAGTCGTTCTTTCTACATATCTTATAAACACATCTTCAATATTTTTAACTCCTTCTCTTTCAATTAGTTCCTTTGGAGTTCCTGTAGCCATAAGTTTACTATTAAATATAAAAGCAAGCATATCACAGCTAGCAGCTTCATCCATATAATGTGTTGTCACAAGTACTGTTATTCCTTCACGAGCAAGTGTAAATATCATCTGCCAAAATATTCTCCTAGATACAGGATCAACTGCTGAAGTTGGTTCATCTAAAATTAAAATTTCTGGTCTGTGAATAAGTGCACATCCTAAAGCAAGCCTTTGCTTCCATCCTCCGGATAAAGTGCCTGTAATATTTTTTTCTCTTCCATTTAGTCCAGCCATGGTTACAATATATTTTTTTCTTTCTTCCCTTTCCTTTTTACCAAGCCCATAAATCCCAGCATAGAAATTTAAATTTTCATCCACAGTTAAGTCTTCATATAAACTAAACTTCTGAGACATATATCCTATCTTAGCCTTTACCTCTGCTTTAGATTTTCTAACATCATTTCCAAGCACATAGGCTGTTCCTTCAGTAGGTGATATAACTCCACAAAGCATTTTTATAACTGTAGATTTCCCGGAACCATTAGGACCAATAAATCCATATACTTTACCCTTGGGAACATTGAAACTTATATTATCAACTGCAGTAAGGTTTCCAAACTTTTTAGTTAGTCCCTTTATCTCTATTGCATTCATTTTTATCATCTCCCTCTACTTAACTTCAACATCCATTAAAGTTCCAGGAGTATAATTTAGATCACTAGGGATTTTAACTTTAACTTCAAATACCATTCCTTGTTTATCTTCTTTTGTCTCTGTATTCTTAGGCGTAAACTCAGCTTCAGGAGATATAAAAATCACCTCACCTGTTCCAACTTTTTTATCATTATAATACAAATTTAATTTGTTATTTAGCTTTATATCACCGCGCTTTGACTGTTCAACATATATTTTTATATACCTATTATCAACATCAAGAACCTTTGCTATATTTCCACCCTGCTGAACTACTTCCCCTTCGTTAACAAGTACATCTGAAATCACACCACTTTGATAATTTTTAACCTCGCATTTTGATATATTTAAATTTACTAAATCCAATGTTGCTTGTGCCTGTTTTACTGCACCTTCCACTTGTTTTTTCTTATTATCATCAACGCTTTGTGGCAAACTATCAAAATTTGCCTTTGCAGTTTCAAGGGAGCCTTCTGCCTGGCTCCTCTGAATTTTATACGCATCAGAATTTATATTAGCTACAACTTCATCCTTGTTAATTTTATTTCCTTCTTCAACATTCAATTTATCAATTTTTCCGCTAACTTCTGAAGTTACATAAACACTTTTACATTCTACTGTGCCTGTATACTTATTTTTGTCACCTGTCTTATTTGTGCATGCTGTTAAGCTAAAACATACAATTACTGCAAGGGCAAATACTACCTTTTTATTTTTCATTCCCTTCATCACCTTTCCTTACTATTCCATTTAGAAATACCTCTACCATTTCATCTACCTGCTGTTCTTTGCTAATTGTTATTAATTCAGGAAAAACCGTACTTTGAACTACATATGCAAATACGCTAGCAATCATAGTTCTTCCAACTACCATTGGATCGACATCCTTAAACAAATCTTTGAGCTTACTTTTATCAATATAATCAAATAAAATATCTTTGCCTACTAAGATTATATTTTCTTTAAAAGCTTCTTTTAAGTCATCTTGATATTGAATTTCAGTAAACACAATTTTGAAAAGTTCTTTATTCTTTTCAAGTAAATCAATTCTATCTAGCATTATTAATTTAAGTATTTCCTTTAAATCTTTATCTTTATTTTTTTCTATTAACTTACCTAATCTTCTAGCTATAATATTTTTACCTATAGTTTTTGAAGAAAGTATTACTATCTTAGCAAGCAAAGTTTTTTTGTTTTTAAAATACCTAAATAAAGTTCCCTCAGCTATACCAGCCTCCTTGGAAATTTCGCTTGTTGTTGCCGCATTATATCCCTTTTCAGAAAAAATCTTAATTGCGGCATCTAATATTTGCTGCTCCCTATTTTCTGATGCTTTTCTTACCATAAGCAATTATCATCCCTACTAAAATTTTTTATTAATGAGTGAGTGCTCACTTATATTATATTCCTCCTTTGGATAATGTCAACCAGCTTTAATGCAATTTTACAATTAACTTTTATATTTTTTCAATATATTAAGAAAATATGACAATAACCCACATCTTAAGATGCAGGCTATTTTAAATTATTATATAATTTAATCCACAAGTTTTAAAATTTTCAGTTAATTATGCACATTTTTCATAGCTTATCCACATTTGTTGTGGATATCTCATAATAGCATGTGAATATCTAAAAATCTATACACATTTTTTTCTATGATAAAACACATTTTTCCCGGAAATACACCATTATTTGACCATATTATATAGACACAGCCTGTGGATAAAATAATGCACAAATTTGTCTATATTCCTGGAACTCATTAATGATATAAATTTTATCAATCTTCTCTTAAAACATAGTCTTCACTCCAATGACAACCATTTCAACACATCTTGTATTTTTTTATCCCAAAAGCCCCATTCATGAATTCCTCTTTCTTCTTTGTATGTGTAATCATAATTAAGCTGCTTCATAAATTCTCTAAACTTAACATTGTCTTGATATAAAAAATCTTCTGTACCACAGCATTGATATATTCTTGGTTTTTCACAGTTCTTTTCTGAAAGTTCCTTAGCCAAATGAAATAAATCATGCTTACTTCCCTTAATATTAGTAAAATCTCCTAAAATACTCTGAATCTCATCTGCCGTCATAATAGAATTATGCGGATCTTTTTTCGTATCTTCATAAGTCCTAACGATATCAGTAACTCCAGATAAGCTTGCTGCTGCAGCATACTTTTCTGGACAACTCAAAGCAATTTTAAGTGCACCATACCCACCCATTGAAAGACCAGCTATAAATGTATCTTCTCTCTTATCGGATATATGAAAAAACTGCTGCATTAATTCTGGAAGCTCCTCAGTAATAAATGTGAAATACTTACATCCATGTGCCATGTCCGTATAGAAACTTCTTCCTCCATTTGGCATAACAACAATCAAGTTTTTTTCTGAGACATATCTTTCTATAGAAGTTCTTCTAATCCAAGTGCTTTCATCATCTGACAATCCATGCAAAAGATATAAAACAGAAGAATTTCCATTAGCTTTTGCTCCACCCATACCTATTTGAGTTTTAGTATTCTGAGGAAGTATAACCTTAGCAGATGTCGATAATCCCAAAATCTCAGAATAAAATTTGCAATCAATAAGTGCCATAAATTTTCACCTCATTTATATATTTAACTTAAGTACTATTTATAATATACCATAATTATAAATCATCTACCAAAGTACTTGCCTTCGCATATGCTGTAGATTTTGCTTCAAAAAAGTCAGTCTTTACTGAATTTGCATCAGAATAAGTATCCACCCAAACGGCTGGATTTTCATCATATCCTTCATACAAAGATTCAAATCCAATTGCCTCAAGTCTTTTATTTCCAAGATATTTTATATAATCCTCTATAAGCTTTTTGTTTAACCCCTGAATTTCGTCACCTATTACATAGTGTCCCCATGCAATTTCATGTTCTACACCAGTTTTAAGCATATCTCTTAATTCCTTTTTAATTTCCTTTGTGAACATCTGTGGTTCTTCCCTTTGGAGTTCTTTTATAATATTTCTGAATAGCCATAAATGCGTATTTTCATCCCTGTTTATATACCTTATTTCCTGTGCTGAACCTGGCATTTTACCATTTCTCTCAAGATTATAAAAAAACATAAAACCTGAGTAAAAATAAATGCCCTCAAGTATGTAATTTCCCATTATTGTTTTTAAAAAATTCTTCTCGTTAGGGGTTTCAACAAAGTTATTATATATATCTCCTATAAACTTATTTCTATTAAGTAGTATATTGTCATCTTTCCACTGAAATAATATTTCATTTCTCTTCTCTGGAGAACATATTGTGTCAAGCATATAACTGTAGCTTTGAGAATGTACTGCTTCCTGAAATGCCTGAATAGTAAGACATAAATTAACCTCACTTGCTGTAATGTAATTATTTATATTTCCAAGATTGGCCGTTTGAACAGAATCAAGGAATATAAGAAATGAAAGTATTTTATCATAAGCTGTTTTCTCCCCTTCGGTAAGCTTCCCATAGTCCTTTAAATCCTGAGCTAAATTCACCTCTTCTGGTATCCAAAAGTTATTCATAGCCTGCCTATACCAGTCTGAAACCCATGTATATTTCATATTATTAAAATCATTTAAATTAGTAGTATTTCCATTCACCATTCTCTTTTTAGCTGTTTCCGTATCACCATTTTCATTGAACAACGGTTTTCTATTTATATACACTTAATCTACCTCCTTATTTATAATAAACATTTGAAACTTAAAAATTGCAAACTTAAATTTTATCCTGACAAACTGGAAGTTGTGAAGTAATAATGCTTCGTCGCGTTAAAAAAATCCTATAAATCTAAGGCTTAAAAATTGTAAAATACTAAGAAATTTCAATAACTCGCATACGCTCAAACAGATTGAAATATCTAAGCATTTTACAATTTTTAAACCAAGATTTATTAGAATTTTTTTAAACCGTTCCTTCAG
>NZ_JAJNKE010000034.1 GCF_021043395.1 Clostridium guangxiense | reverse complement strand
GGAACATCATTGAAGGAATAGTTTAAATAAAATTTTATAAATCTTAGTGGCAAATTGTTAAAAGCTTTAGAGATTTCAATCTGTTTGAGCATTTTTTCAGCTAGTTATTGAAAGCTCTTAAGATTTTAACAATTTGACGCTTAGATTTATTAATTTTATTTAATATTCCAAGATGATGTTTCTTCGCAATATTTTTAAATCATGATTTAACAATTTTTAGTGCGATTGCCCCTTTTATTTATAAACGGTTAAACCGCATGATTTTTTACAGCTATAGAATACAATTGTTTTACTGGAAGTACAGCCATAATTACAAGGCATATTGCTCCTTCAATTGCTAGGAAACCACCATTTACTAAAAATGAATATACAACTGGTGATTGTCCCTTAGGAGCATAACTTCCAAAGAACACTACCCCAGAAATAAAGTGACATATAAATCGTCCAAAAACAGCAACTATAGTTGCAACAATTTTTTTATCTTTAAAATATCCTGCGAGTCCAAGTGCCATAAATGGAAGTGGGTAATCAAATAAAACCTGTACAGGTTGAAGAATATAAGGATCCATTATAAGTGTAATAATTCCGTAAAGAAAGCCCGTTAAAAATCCAACTTCAGGACCATAGAAAAGTGCCATTAAAAGAATTGGTATCATACTTCCTAACGTTACGCTTCCCCCTTGTGGAAGATGATAAATTCTAAATACTTTAAGCACAGTTGCAAGAGCTAAAGCTATACCTATTTGCGCTATCATGTGAGTATCAAGTTTTACCTTTCTCACCTTTATAGCCACTACTACAAGTATTATTAAAGCAAGAAGTGCTGCGAGCGATGTCGGGTGTTTTAATATTTCCTCCATATTTTTTGAAAAAGACATAAAAAAAACCTCCTAAAATTCGTGCTTAGGAAGACCTTTCGAAAACAATCGTTATATTACAATAATTGCTTCCCTACGCTGGTATTATCCAGATCAGGTATAAGGGTTATAAAGCAAAACTTTATATCTCAGCCTAAAGGCACCCCTAGCACTTTATTAATTCATATTATATTATACTCTTTTTTGTATTATTTTAAAGCACCATTTTTTTAAGACTTTTCTATTTTAAATTTTTCTACAAAACTATTAAGGCCTGCTGCCATTGCACTTAATTCTTCTGCACTAGCCGAAAGATTTTCAATTACTCTTGATTGTTCCTCTGCTGCTTTTGCTACTTCCGTGGTGTCATTAGCAGTATTTTTTGCTGTCTCAGCAATAGAAGATGTAAGTTCTACTATAAGCTTAGAATTATTAACTTCATCCTCCGTTATATCTACTGTATTGTCAACTGCTTTGGTTATATCTTGAACGGATTTTATTATGTCTTTAAAGGATTCATCAGTTTTGCTTACAGCTATAACGCCATTAAGTACAGTTTTCTTTCCGATTGCAGCTGATTTAACTGCCTTATCTATTTGCTCAACCATCTCAATTATAAGATTACTTATTTCACTAGCATTTGAGCTTGTCTGCTCTGACAAATTTCTTACTTCTTCAGCTACTACTGCAAAACCCTTACCATGTTCTCCTGCACGTGCAGCCTCTATTGCGGCATTTAATGCTAATAAATTTGTTTGAGAAGACACAGCATTAATTGTGTCTACAATACCTCCAACCTGCTGTGACAATTTATGCAGCACATTTAATATATTTTCAGTTTCAGTTGTAAATTTGCTTATATCCTTAATTGTCATAACTGTGTTTTCAAGTTTTATTCTTCCCTCTTCCGCCGTTTTTCTAGTATAATCAGAATTTTTCTTTGATTCTAAAGCCTTATCCTCCGCAACTTTTACAAGGTTTGATAATTCATTAATAGCCTTAGAGGTTTTAACAACTAGCTCGTTTTGTTCATCAGCATTGTTTGATACCTCCTGCATACTTGAATTAACTTGCTGATTCGACGCACTTATTTCTTCACTTGAAGCAGAAAGTTCTTCTGAAGAAGCTGCAAAGTTTCCTGCACTTTCCCTTATCTTGCTTATTATCTCTGACTGATTTTTAATCATTTTATTGAAATTTTCTCCTAATGCCTGAAGCTCATCCCCAGTATTTATGTCGGCTTTAACTGTAAGATCCCCATTTCCTGCTGTATTCATAAGTCCCATCAACTTCTTTATTGGAGCTATTATCCCCTTATTAGTTATTCTCAAAGCAAGTAAAACGCATATTACAGCAGCTACAATAGCTATTACTACTGTTCCAATTTGAATTAGTTTTAAGGTCTCCATACTTTCATTGTAATTAGCTACAGCAACCACTGACCAACCATTTACGGATTCAAAATAAACCCTCTCTTTACCCTTTTCATCAGTATACGTCCCAAAACCACTCTTACCACTTTTCATTTTAGCTACAAGTGCTTTTAATTGAAGATTTGGAGTATTAGATAAATTTTGTATAAAATTTTTAGTCTTATCTGGACTATACAGGATAATCCCTGTTTTATCGATCATGTACACATAACCTTTTTTACCTATTTTTATATTTGAAACATATTTTGATATATCCTGAAACTTTATTGTACCTATTACAGTTCCAACTATGTGATTGCCCTGTTTTAAAGGATACGCAATAGCAATTACATTTTCACCAGTAATTTCGGATATTTTTAATTCACTTCTTGATGGCATGCCATGCAGCGCATCTTTTATATAACCATCCCTATTAAGAACAATCTTTGCGTTTCTAATATCATTATTAACTATCTCCTGACCATTAATATCTGTTACAGCAAGCATTTCTATTTCGTCTCCATTTTGATTTTCTAAAGCTGCAAGATATTCATAAACCGAGTCTCTTGCACTCTCATCTCCACTTGCAAGAGCAGCAAGCTGAGGATTATTACTTAGCTGTTGAATATACTTACTCGCAGACTCTATATCCGCTCCTATGGCACTAGAAGCCCTATCTGCTGTAGCTCGAGTTAATTCATCCATTTTATCATTCAGTGATCTTGATGCCATAAATTCTGAAAATACTCCAAGTATTATAAGTGGTATAAATATAAACACAAGAAATAATAAAATCAGCTTGTTCTTTAAACTTTTTTTCATCTATGTTCCCCCCTATAACTTTAGTAATTCGTTTTATATGAATTCTATTTTATTAATAATGTCGCATATTTTTTTAATAATAATAAATATATTTGTCTTATTTTTTACCATAATGTTTATATTATTACTATTATAAGATAAAATCAAAAAAAATGCCATATAAAAAATGCGTAATATAAATTATCACGCATTTTTCTAAAATTACTTTTAATTTTTAGGCTTTGCTTTAAATGAGTACTGATTCCTACACTTATTTAATTCCTGCACTTTGCATTTCCTCTCCAACAATTCCAGCAATCACTCACCAATTTTACGTTTATATATCTTTTGCAGTTTATTGAGTATATATTTTCTCTTAATACTATCATTTAAATTTTTGTAGATTTTTTGCCACTCTCTTTTCATTCTTCTGGCTTCTTCACTTTTACTACTATTTATAATTATATTTTTCATATATTTATCATAATTTTTAAGGTAATCTAGATCTACTTTCTCTAAAGTTTCAAATATAAACTTTTCTATATCTTTAAATTGAGTTTCAGTAAACAAAGTCTTGCATTTCATTATGAAATAAATAAAGTCACAATACAATTTATAGGACTTTTTATTTCCAGAACTTCTATCACTTGTAGTAAAAATGTCACCCATAGTATTTATATACGTATTAAAATAAATAATAAAAAACTTATCATACATAAGTATATTCTTCATTTTTATATGAGCCGAGGTACTATTGAGTTTAGGACATATAATTTCAAACATAAGCTTCAATACTTTTACATACTTCTCCTCACCAATACCATGGAATTCAAATTTTTTCTCATCGCATAAAAACTTTTCTACTGAAATACTGCCAGTAAAAAGAAGCTGTGCATAGTGTATCATTTCAGAAATATTAGGACTTACGTTTATACTATAATAATTGTTTAAGAAGTTCATTTCCTCTATAACTGATTTTTGCTCTTCATCTGGTATTTCTATCAAGACTAAGTCCTGGAACCTATTTACAAGCCTAGTTGCAATAAATTTTCCTATATATTTTTCTAATTTCCTTTTTTCAATGTATTCAGTAAATTCATTATAAAATTCCATGTTAAAATCTTCAGCTTTAAAACCTAACATAAGCTCCTCAAGCGCTAAAGAAAAATACTTTCTTCTGTATTTAGGATTTTCGTCAAACACACTTAGACAATATCCTCTAAAGTAGGTTTTTCTTTTGCTGATTTTTTTCATCTTAAATTTATAAGCAAATATAAGAATTTCTCCACCATTCTCTTTATCAAGTATCTTTTTAACTAAATGAGATGCTTTATATATAGAAACTCCCTCTAAAATTTCATTATAAGCTGCTATAACAATATCATAACTGCTTTTTGAAGTGCAGATATTAGCACTTAAACTTACTAAATTTGCAAAATAATCATCATCTTGAGATACTATTTTATATAAGAAGATTAATGCATTTTTTGATTGTACCAATACTTTTAGTGAGATTTTTGTTATATCTTCAAACGCACCAATTCGCATTATGATTTCCCAAGGTATTTTTGAGTTTTGCTCTCTATCTAAGAAAATAAAATTTCCGAATACACTGCACATATAAAACAAAGCATACCGAACATTCTTGCCATTTAAGTATGCCTTAGCATCCTCAAGCCTTTTATCTTCAATAGATTTGCTTATAAAATCCTGTATATTATTTTTATTATAACTTCTTATATTGCCATAGAGCTTTATTATATCCTCTATATCTATCTCTTCAGCATTAACTACCATAAACTGAATAGCATTAAAGAAAAATTCATATGCCTTATCTATATAATCCTTTTTTTTGGTAACCTCAGCTATATTAAATAAAAACTCAAACATTACTTGAAGCATATTTAAATCTAAACTCAAAATTACAGTTCCTAAGGTTTCTTCATTTAATCTTTCCATTACCCCTTCAAGAACAGGCTCTAGAGCATATTCATTTGCAAAACTTACAGCCTTTATAACCTCTTCATTACTTAATTTTTCAAGTCCTTCATTAATTATGCTTAGCAAATTAACATAATCATCAATTCTTTCATCGACTTTTGTATAATTAAATAATTCCATAAATTCTATAATGGACCTTCTGTAATCTTTTATAACGGTATATTCAAGCGCTGCCTTTTTTCCAAATTTGCTTTTTAGATTAACTTCGGTACTCATACTTGTAAATAAATCGAACATATTAAAGTTATAATTTTTTTCCGTACCGCTTATTTTAAACTTTGTTCCTTCAGCTGCAGCACCACATAAAAATTCACTATCACTTTCAGCATCAAAATTATAGGTATTAAAGGTTATATTGTTTGCAATAGAAATCGGAAATATCATAGTTGCCGCTGCAATCCACATATGCAGGCTTGCTGCCTCATCCGCCAAAATAACTTTCTTGCCATTTATTTTAGCATCTATAATTCCATCTATTAATTTATTTAAGCCTTCTTCTCTTTTTTTATTTAAATTTGCTTTGAGGAATCGTTCAATACTGGAGGTTTGTATAAATTCTTCTTTTGGTATATTATTTAATATCGGAAGTGGTTTTATTTCTTGTGCATTTTCCTCCTCTTCAGTTAGCTCATCTTTAAATATTTTAGATGTATAAAGCTGAATTGGATAGAAAGGCAGCTCTTTATTTTCCCATATAAGTACATGGCAAAAGTAATTTCCAACCTTAGCCGAATTGTCAATTCCCCTATATTTCGTTCTACAAATACATGGTTTTCCGTTTTTCAATTTAAAGAAGGAAAATGACACTGGAGCACTAGAAAGACCTTCCGGTCGTATATAAAAACAGTGTCTTTCTATTTCACCCTTTTCTTTTTCACTTATACCAGAAGACATAGAATAAGTTTGAAAAACCTTTCCTGAAGACAATCCTTTTTTGCAGAATGTATAATACAATTGATATATCTTCATAAGTAAACTACCACTTCCTCTTTCTGCTTTTGCAAATTTATATTCTGCCTTTAATTATAAATTTATTTGATTATGTTGTCTACTTCAAAGCGCTGTAAAAGCCAAGCAAAATAGCCATTTTCGCGTTACTAATTTATTAACTTTTCATTAATTTTAATATAACAAAATTCAAGTTGAATTAATTACCTTACAATAGTATACTTTTCTTAAACATACGTTCGAGAAATTTTTATATAAAGGAGCATTAAAAATGAATTATATACAGAGTTCCTTATTTGAAAAAAGAGTTAATAATCCTCTTGCAAATCGTGTAAGGCCTAGAAACCTTGATGAATATATTGGACAGCAGCATCTACTTGGAAAGGGAAAAGCTCTTAGAAATATGCTAGAATCTGGTAAGCTAACCTCTATGATATTTTGGGGTCCTCCTGGCGTTGGGAAAACCACCCTTGCCATGATAATTGCCTCAATGACAAAGTGTAATTTTATTGAATTTAGTGCAACCTCCTCTGGCATAAAGGAAATCAAAGAGGTTATGTCAGAAGCTGAAAAAAATAGACTCATGGGAACTGAAACCCTTCTTTTCGTGGATGAAATTCATAGGTTTAACAAAGCTCAACAGGATGCCTTTCTTCCCTACGTTGAAAAAGGCAGCATAATCCTTGTAGGTGCGACTACCGAAAATCCATCCTTTGAAATTAATTCTGCCCTACTTTCTAGGTGCAGAGTGTTTGTCTTAAAGCCTCTTACAGAAAATGATATTGTAGATCTTTTAAAAAATACTTTAAAGGACAAAAGAGGCTTCGGATATAAAAATATAAAAATATCAAATGAGCTCTTGAACGTGATTGCTATTTACTCAAATGGTGATGCTAGGACTTCTCTTAATGTTCTGGAAATGGCAGTTTTAAGTACAAAGGAAATATCTAGTACTCTAACTATAACGAAAGAAACTCTTGAAGACTGTATGCAAAGCAAAGCGCTTCTCTATGATAAAAATGGTGAGGAACATTATAACTTAATATCTGCACTTCACAAATCCATGAGAAATAGCGATTGTGATGCCGCAATTTATTGGCTCTCAAGGATGCTTGAAGGGGGAGAGGATCCTCTCTACATAGCAAGAAGACTCATTCGTTTTTCCTCTGAGGATGTTGGCATTGCAGACCCTTCAGCACTTCAGGTATGTGTTGCTGCCTATAACGCAGCTCATTATATTGGAATGCCAGAATGTAGTGTGAATTTAACCGAGGCTGTAGTATATTTATCTTTAGCACCAAAATCAAATGCTCTATATGTGGCATATGAAAAAGCAAAAGAAGATGCTAAAAATACAATTTCTGAAGGTGTCCCACTTCATCTTAGAAATGCTCCAACAAAGCTAATGTCAGACCTAGGCTATTCAAAAGGCTATAAGTATGCCCATGATTTTAAAGATAAAACGACAAACATGCAGTGTATGCCAGACAACTTAAAAGACCATAAATACTATTTTCCAACAAATGAAGGGTTAGAGAAAAAAGCAGTACAGCTCATGGAAGAGCTAAATGAGTTAAAGAAAAAAAACGATAAATAAACACTTGTCTTTAAATATAAAATCAATTATGCTATCATTAAATATAAATATTTTATACTGCAAATCTAAAGGGGCGGGTTTTGTTGAAAGATAAAAATAAACGGATTAAATTAGGCAGAAGACTTTTCGCTGTATTTTTCATTTTAATTATAGTGCTATTTATTATGGTAGGAAAATTAGGTTACATAATGATCGCAAAATCACAACAATATGAACAAAAAGCATTAGCTCAGCGAACTACTGACATAACAATTTCACCAAAGCGTGGAGACATACTTGATAGAAACGGCGAAATACTTGCAACCAGTTTAAGTGCTTTTAGAGTTGATGTTGACATGAACGCTCTTACCAATTCATTAAAAGAAAAAAAGATGTCTAGAGATACTCTGATAAGCAAATTATCCTCAATTTTAAATATATCCTCAGCTAAAGTAAAAAACATATTATATCCCGAACGGTCAGATGGTTCAAAAATTAAGTATGCCATACTTGCAAGACAAATAGATAAACCTCAATCAGATAAAATTAAAGCCTTAGAACTAAATGGACTTATAATTTCTTCTGATACAAAAAGAGAATATCCAAATGATAATTTTCTCTCAAGTGTACTTGGATACACTAACCTTGAAGGCAACGGGGTAACCGGAGTAGAACTTAGTTATAACAAAGAACTTTCGGGTGTTCCTGGACGAAAAAAACTTGAAACAGATAAAAATAAAAGTCAACTTCCATATGATGAGTCTCTTTATGTTGCTCCAATCAATGGTAAAAATATAGTTCTTACCATTGATAAAAACATCCAACTATATGCTGAAACGGCGGCTGAACAGGCTCTTTCTCAAAACAAAGCAAAATCCGTAACAATTACTGTTATGGATCCTAATACTGGAGAAATTTTAGCTATGGTAAATAAACCCGATTATAATCCAAATACTCCTAATGCAAAGCCACCAAGTGGAGTATCTCAAACAGTAGATCAGCTTTGGCAAAACAATGCAGTACAAGCTAACTTTGAACCAGGATCAATATTTAAAGTAATAACTGCCTATACAGGTCTTGCTACTGGAACTGTTAAAGATATAAATGCATATGATTTTGAATGTAATGGAAGCAAAAATATAGATGGAACTGTAATCAATTGTTGGCAGGCATCGGGCCATGGTGGTGAAAACTTTATTGACATTCTTAAAAATTCTTGTAATGTTGGATTCATGGAACTAGGTGCTAAAATTGGAAAACAAAATTTATATAATTATATAAAACTATTTGGCTTCGGTCAAAAAACTGGTATAGACTTACCTGGGGAAGCCACTGGTATGGTTAGAGATGTTAGTAAGGTAACTAACGTTGATCTGGCAACGGAGGCTTTTGGACAAGGTATTTCATTAACTTCTGTTCAATATATGGCAGCTTTTAATGCCGTCGCTAATGGTGGAACCTGGATACGTCCTCATATCATGAATAAAATTACTTACACTAAGGATGGCAAAGTTGTTACTGACAAAGAATACAATAACTTTGGCAAAAAAAAGATACTTGATTCAGCCTTAGTGAACAGTTTAAAAGTCGGTCTAAGAGCAGTCGTATCAGATGAACATGGTGTTGGTCACAACGCTGATATCGCTAATTATAACATTGCAGGAAAAACAGGAACTGCTCAAATAGCAGATCCTAAAACAGGAGGATATAACCACAGTAAATACATGGCTTCCTTTGCAGGAATGGCTCCAGTAAATAATCCAAAAATAACTTTACTAGTTTCAGTCAATCAACCTAATGCTGAAAATGACAGCTACTATGCTTCAACTGTTGCTGCTCCCGTAGCTAAAATTTTATATCAACAAATTTTTAACTACCTTGCATCTAAAGGAGAGTTTCAGTTACCTACACCAAGTACTCAGACTACTCAAACACCAAACAACTAAATAAAAAGTGAGAAACAGCGCATAATAAAATCTGTTTCTCACTTTTTTTAATCCTTCAGCTATCCTACTTATACCCTAAGGTCTCGCCTCATGTAGAAAAAGTAGGTTAAACTAGAAAAAATAGTAATTAGTACAAGCGAAATAATACTAATACCAACACTTATTCCATTTCCATTTACAATATCCTGATAGCTAAAATACTTAAAAGGAGAAAGTATATTAATTACATTGATTTTATCGGTAAAATCAGTTATCTTTGATATTATAAATGAACCAAACAATATTCCTGCAGCAATGGAGCCTGAAGCTTTTGGATTTTTCATAAAAGCAGAGAGCAATGCCCCAAGTGATAAGAATATTAATTGAACAATAAACATGCTCAAAATAAACATTGCTATTTCACCCGAAACGTCTTTTCCCTTATTATAGGCATTAACCATAACTATAGAAGAAAATAAAGTTACTATATTTAAAATTACTATATTAAAAAAAGCAGCAAGTAGTTTTGAAGTTAATATAGTTCTTAGTGATATTGGCTTTACCATAAGGAATTCAGTGGTTTTATCTCTCTCTTCCTTTGCGATAATACCACTTCCAAGAAGTACAGCATGAATAGCAGCTGTAATTTCGATATAAGGAAATAAAAATGCAAAAAAGCCACTCATTTTTGCCACATCAAAAGAACCAATTCCAAGCAGTGCTTTTAGTGAATATGGCATCTTATTAAAAACTTCATTGCCATTTCCTGAAGAATAAACTGTATACTTGCTCATGCCACTTACAATTAGCAAAAACATGCATACACTCCATATTATTAATGCTTTTCGATTAGCCTTTAATTCTCTTAAAAAAATATTCATAATGAGACCTCCATATAATTTAAAACTTAGAACTTATCAGCTCACCGCGTGTATATCCTTTTTTGTATAAATGATATAACTTAAAGCTACAGCGGCAATCACAATAATTGCACTAGTAATAAGATATTTAGTTTCGTAGCCTGCATTTTTAATGATATACGTTATATCAAAATATTTAAAAGGTGAGATAAAACGAGCTGCCTCATTGTTTTTGTCGGTAGAAATCAAAGCTCCAACCATGTATAATCCAAAAACCACCCCAAGTGATATTGGAAGAACCGACTTAAGCTTATTGAAAAATACTGAAATAGCAACACCAATTGCAAGAAAAATAAGCTGTATAAAAAACAAAGTAAGATTTATCATTAAGAATAACTTCATACTGTAATCTGCTGTCTTAGCCGCATTAGCTATAATAGTAGATGCAGCACAAAATAATACATTTGTAACTATAAGCATAGTGAAGGCTGCAAGGAGCTTTGAAGTTACTATAGTTGAACGTGAAATGGGTTTAACAAGAAGAAAATCTGCTGTACGTTCTCTTGATTCCTTTGAAAGTATTGAGATCCCCATATTCATAGCTTGAATAGCTCCACAAAGTATAATAAAAGAAAAAACCATTGAATAAAATCCTAAGATTGATGTAACATAGTCAATATTAATACCAAGCATCGCCCTTATTGAAGCTGGGTAATTACTAAGAAGCTTTTTAAATTCCGCTGCATCACTTGCCATGCTAGGATAAATCGAAAGAAACAGCCCAGCTAACGCTATTAACGCACATACCCAAATAATGACTGATTTCCGTAATGACTTAAGTTCATGAAGATATATATTCATAGTACTCAATCCTCCTTTACATAATAATGCATAAAGATTTCTTCAAGATCAGGTTCATCAATAGATATATTGCGAAGCTCTAGCTCGGCTATTTTTTTCGTAATGGAGTTTATGTCACCCTTAAACATGAAATTTACAGTATTACCTTTTAACTTAAAATCACTTATACCGCTAATATTAAAAGTATCTTTACTAATTGGAGATTTAGCTTCAATACTGATTTTTTTGTAACTATTTTCCTGAAGCGTGCTCATCTTTTCAAGTTTTATAATCTTTCCTTCTTTTATAAATGCAACACGACTGCACATCTTTTGTACTTCACTAAGAATGTGTGAAGAAAAGAATATAGTAGCACCTTTTTTATTTTCTTGCCCAAGAAGTTCAAAAAATCTTTGCTGCATTAACGGATCAAGACCACTTGTAGGCTCATCTAAAATAATTAACTTTGGTTCATGAAGTAATCCCTGAACAATTCCTACTTTTTTCTTATTACCGAAAGAAAGATCATTGATTTTCTTTTTTAGGTCCAAATTCATTACTTCTGCAAGATCGTTTATCCTCTTAGTACAATCCTTTTTATAAAAGCTAGCCGAGTATTTAAGTAGGTCTATAACTTTCATGTTGTCATAATAAAATACTTCCGATGGTAAATAACCAAGTTCGTTTCTAACTTCAGGGTGTTCAATACAGCTTTTACCGAAGATAGTTGCACTTCCACTTGTTGGATGAATTAACCCCAAAAGTGTTCGAATAGTTGTCGATTTTCCTGCACCATTAGGACCTATAAATCCAAAAACCTCACCCTGCTCTACACTTAAGTTTACATTACTTATACCCCTTGCCTTGCCATAATTTTTTGTAAGATCCTTAATTTCAATAACACTCATGGATGTAACCTCCTATATATATTTTTCTTTATAAAAATTATTTTTAATTAAATTCACGCATTCGTAGTATTCCTTAAAAAGCTCATCAAAGTCAGCTTCTGTATTGATTTTATTTGATAAGTCACTAGCGTATCCTTCAGCTAACCATACAAGCATTTTCATAACAAGTTTTGAATCAATGCCAGCTTTAAATTTTGAAGTATCAGTTCCATCAAAAGCAATTTTATTTCTAAAACCCTCTCCTTTTGCAAAAATACTTTGTATATCTTCTTTAACTTCTTCAGCAGCTTCGAAATATGCATTGGTTAAAAATAAAAATATAGCAGGGTGTTTCTTCATAACTGAAACCTTAATATTACCTGAAATTATTATCCTATCAAAAAAGTCAGTAATAGTCTTATCAAATTTTTCATAAATTTCATTCATAATAAGGTCGCTGCACAAATCAATTAAATAAAGATATAAAGCTTTTTTTGTACCAAAATAATGAAACACCATTGCTTTGGAAATTCCAGCAGCAGAAGCAATATCACTAACAGATGTTTTTTTATAGCCATTAGTACCAAAGCACTTAAGTGCTGCATCAATAATTGTGTTTTGTTTTTCTACCGATAAACTTAAAAATTTTTCCAAAATAATCACCTCGTAAATCAGTCGACCGAATCGGTTTATTTAAATATATCACCATAGACCGATTCGGTCAATACACTTTTAAAATTTTTTTATTATCGGCTGACTCTTTGCATAAAAAGTTTAGACAAATAGGGTTTCAGAACTTGTCTCTAAATTCTGAAACCCTATTATTATATGTTCTTAAAAACACCTGTTATAAAGGTGGACACTTGCCTGAATAAAGTATATATTTTACATATTTACATGTGTCCCCTTATACAAAACTGGTATTGCCGCTGCTATAAGGATTATACCCATAAAAGCAGGTGCTACATGACCAAGTGATACATAGACTTGACCTCCAATGATAGGTCCAATCATTTTTGCTAAAGATTGAATAGCTTGGCTACCTCCCTGAATCCTTCCTTGTTCACTAGAATCGGCAGACTTAGAGAGCATCCCATTGAAGGAAGGTCCGAAGATCGAATCACCAAAACCAAATATAAACATTCCAGCAATAAAAAGAGGATAGAATGAGAACAAAGCCGATGCTGCAATAAGGCTGTAACCTATAATTTCTGAAGCCATTCCAAGGATTGCTATTTGTTTATCACTAAGTTTTATCAAAAGCCTTGGCATTATGAAACCTTGTGAAATGATGTCTTGAAAGCCTATAATTGAAAATATAAGTCCGATTAGTGCAGGCTGAAAGCTAAAAGTATCTATTGTAAATTGTGAAAAAACCGCCTGTAAAGATCCATTGGGTATCCAAAGTAAGAATGCTGAGACAAGTAACCTTTTTAAATTTTTCATAGAAAGCACACTTGCAAGCTGTGTAAATGGATTCAGTCTTACAAAGGTGATCTCTTTCAGTCTATTATTCTTGTCAAGGCTCTCAGGCATAAAAAAGAACCCGTAAACGACATTCAATAAAGTTATTATTGCCCCAAAATACATGGGTACAGAATAACCAAACTTGGCAAGTAATCCTCCTAAAGTTGGACCAATAACGGTGCCTACACCTACAACCGCACTCATCCATCCAAAGTATTTGGTTCTCTGTTCTCTAGGAATGATGTCTGCAAAGTATGCGAAGATAGTGCTTATGGTCCCGCCTGTTATACCATCTATTATGCGCCCAACAAATAGTACCCATAGAGCTCCTCCTATACCAAAAACTAAGTACCCGATTACGGAACCCAAAAGACATACTAAAAGCACTGGACGACGACCATATTTGTCGCTCAAAGCTCCAAGCCCAGGGGCTGAAAAAAACATGCAAATTGCATAAACAGAGGTAAGCAGTGTAACAACTATAGCTTGATCTCCTGGATTGCTTATATAAGGCTTCACTAAGAATGGAATAACAGGTGCTATGATAGTGAAGCCTATTCCGCAAAGAAACACAGAGATAAGACCGAATATTAAAGCATGTTTATCTATACTTTGTTCATTGTGTAATCTAAATTTCAACATTTGAATTCTCCTCTCGCAGCAAATGATTTTGTTTCCTTGTCAACAAAATCATCATATCATTATTTTGTTTCCTTGTCAACAAAATAGTAACAATAAAATTGCAGCCCATTCTCAATAGAACTAGGCTGCCTGTTGTTTCATTTTTATTATTCAAATTTATTCCGACTTAATATCTATACCCAGTTTCCTTATTTCTGCATCCAAATGCCTGCTATACTTTTCTATAAAGCTGAGCATACTGTCAAATTGTTCTTCAGTTATCTGCTCAAATACAACTTTATCCCGCTCCTGAAACTTTTTGTGCAGCTTTTCATGTAGTTTATAAATTCTTTGACCTTCCTTAGTAAGCCGAAAATAAATTTCTTTCTTATTATTTGACTTCTGATAGCTTTCAATGCTCCCCTTTTTTATGAGCTTCTTGGTAATTTTGCTTATGGCTCCCCTAGTCATATAAAGAGACTCTGCAAGTTTTGTAACATTGGAATCTACATTTCTTCCAATGCATTCGATGTAATGTACTTCAGAAGGCTTATAACCCTTAAGACTGTCTTCCATCTTAAGCTTATTAAGCCAAGTCATTTTATCAAATAATTCTCTGAAATCTATTATTAGCTGTTCTTCTTTGTTCATGGCATTTCCTCCCGCCAGTTGGTGCATTAACAATATTATATTAAATTTTTGTTTCCACTTCAACAATATTAAAATAATCCATTGATTTTTTTACTTAAACACTTGTATACCTATTAAGTTCTTGTCTTCTAAGCTTCCAGTCTGGCAAAAAACTTTCAAGAAAGTCGTAAAATTCTTTTTTGTGGTTTCTATGCCTTACATGACAAAGCTCATGAACTATTACATATTCTATGCACTGCTCTGGTACCTTTACAAGTTGAGAATTCAATAGTATTTTGTTGTCTATTGGACTATAACTTCCCCATCTAGCTTTCATTTTTCTAAAATACAATTCAGGTTTTTCACTGTATATTACATCAAATTTACTGCAAACCTTATCATAAATATTTTTAAGCTTTCCATAAGCCATTTCTTTATACCACTTTTCCATGTGCCTTTTCTTGTAAGCAACATCTTCTTTCTTCTTTGTATACATAAAAATATCACCTTGAAAAACCATTATCCTATCATGATCGCTTTGGACAACCCTTAAATTATAAGGATTACCCATAATATAAAACTTTTCTCCATCTTCATATTTCCTTAAACTAGGAACGTTTATATTTCTCTTCATCCTTTCCCTATGGATCTCTATCCAATGTTTTTTACTTTCTATTATCTCTCTTATATATCTTTTAGACGTTCTTAATGGCGCAACGATTTCCACATTTAGATCATTTTTGATAGATAATTTTATAGTTTTTCTTTTCTTGTATTGAACAAATATTTCCACCAAGTCATTTTCAAATTGAATAAACATTAAAAATCACCTAACTCCCCTCTTATAACTTGAGGATACCATTTTTATTTCAAACTTTCAATGACTTGTTCAATATGTCCAGTAACTTTTACTTTTCTAAATATTTTTTTCAAAATTCCACTTTCATCTATTATAAATGTACTTCTTTCTATTCCCATATATCTTCTGCCATACATATTTTTTTCTTTAATAACATCATATAATTTACATACCTTTTCCTCTTCATCAGATAGTAATATGAATGGCAAATTAAACTTATCTATAAATTTGTCGTGAGATTTTAAAGAATCTCTACTTACACCAAGTACTACAGCATTTAAATCATCTACTATTTCTATATTATCCCTAAAAGAGCAAGCTTCTTTTGAACACCCTGCTGTATTATCCTTTGGATAAAAATAAAGAATAACCTTTTTACCTCTGTAATCACTTAATCTATGTTCCTTACCATCAGAACCAAATAGTGAAAAATCTGGCGCTGCACCATTTTCTTTTATTTCCATAAAAATCACCTCTTATATTATTAATTATAAATATTATATAATAATTATTATCAATAATCAAGATTATATATTTATAACTACAAATTTACACAATTTAATTATATAATAACTATACAAAGAAACTTTTGCCTTAATTTAAAAAATTCTTTTATTTTATTATTAAATTTAACTAGGAGTGATATTATGGATGAACAAACGAAAAATATTTCAAATTTTGTAGACGCAAACCGTGAGGAAATGATTGACCTATGGAAAACCTTAGTTAACATAGAAAGCGGTTCGCATAACAAAAAAGGAATTGACACTATAGTAAATAAACTAAAGACTATTCTTGAAGATGAAAACTTTAAAACTGATATTCTTGATTTTAAAAATGCTGGTGCATCATTGATTGGGAAATCTACATATGAAAACAGTAAAAAACCTATTTGTCTCACGGGCCATATGGATACTGTATTTAAAGACAGCGCTATAGAAAAAAATCCTTTTAAAATTGAAAATGGCAAAGTCTATGGTCCTGGAGTTGTAGACATGAAAGGTGGAATCGTAGTTTTAATTTATGCAATTAAAGCCCTAAATTCTATCAATTACAAAAAAAGACCAATAAAAGTTATACTCATAGGCGATGAAGAAGTTGGACATGCCAATTCTAATTTAAGTGAAGTACTCCCAGAAGAATTTAAAGAATGCTACGCAACATTTAACTGCGAAACCGGTAGAACTGATAACGCTATAGTCATAGAAAGAAAAGGTTGTGCTTCTTTTATACTTGAAGTCAGGGGAATTGCTGCTCATGCTGGAAATCAGTATGAAGAAGGAAAAAATGCAGTTTTAGAAATTTCTCATAAAATTATAGATATTCAAAACTTAACAAATATAGCTGAAGGAACAACCTTAAATGTAGGCATTGTAAATGGAGGAACTGCTGGAAATGTGGTGCCTGAACATGCTGAAGCTATGATAGATGTAAGATTTTTAAAAGAAGATATGCTGCCTAAAATAGCCAAGGAACTAGAAAACATAACAAAAAAAACTTACGTTGAAGGCACAAAATCTCAATTAAAGCTTGAATCTGTTATGCATCCTATGGAAGTTATTAATGGTACGAAAGAATTATTTGAGGTTGTAAGGAAAACCTCATTAGAACTTGATTTAAAGGAACCTTATGGGAAAACAGTAGGCGGCGGTTCTGATTCATCTTTTTCAACAATGGTTGGAGTACCAGCTTTATGCGGTATGGGTGCTCAAGGTATGTATCAACATACAAATAATGAATTTGGATATTTAGAATCCTTATTTGAAAGAACTAAGCTCCTAGCTTCAAGTATTTTAAACCTCTAAACCTTATTTTTATCACATTTGACTCCTTTATTCATATGTATAAAGTTTAAGGGAGTTTTTCATGTCAAAATCACAATATGCATATAAAAATTATACTAATTCATATTCTTAGCACAAATATTGATAAGTTTAATTGTAAATATTAAAATATAATAGTACAAATACCTATATATCTTAATCTTCACCATAGTAATATAAAAAAATTAATATTTTTTTATATTATTTTTTTGAATTTTTTCATTTATATTTTTACCTTTGATTATGCATAATTGATAAATTTATTACTTTTTGCTTTTCTATTAATTGAATATTTTATTCATTTAAGAAATATCCTTCATATTTCTTAATAGTTATTTTCTAATATTACCCCCAATATTTTTTTACATTTTCATTTTATATCCTTCTAAAGATATTTTTTTATTATATCGTTAATAATATCAAATAACTTTTTCTATTTTATCATTCATAATATGTATATATTAATCAATGCATTATGAATAAAAATATTCATATTGTATCCTTATTTTACGACAAAATTCTCTCAATTATTTGCATTTAATAGCTTTACTTACCCATTGACACCTAATTTCCCATATGATATAAATAACCTTGTAGACAAATTTGATGACAGGAACAGTAAGGTATATCATCTAATCCAAAGAGAGTTGGTTCAAGCTGAAATCCAATGTTTAGACTATATCATAAAATCATCCTAGAGAAGTATGACTGAAAAAATATTGTTTAGAATTTTCAAAATTATACAATATTTGAGTAAGTTATATCGGTATTCTACCGTTAAAAAGAAATCGAATCAATTTACTGAAACGTATCTGAGGTGTTAAGAATAATTTAGTTCTAAAATAATTTATTCATAAAATTAGGGTGGTAACGCAATCAAAACTTGTCCCTTTTGGTGATAAGTTTTTTTATTTTTTGTTTTAATGCTTTGCTGTGTTTAAAAAATATTAATGCTTACATTAAGCTTTGTCCACATTCTTTTAAATCACAGCTTTTGAACTAATTTATAAAATAACTTTTAAGGAGTGAATTTTTATGAACTTTTCTTCTCCAGAATGCTTTTTAATAGTAATAGCATTCCTACTTATAGGTGAAATAATCTCTAACAAAACTAAGGCCTATATACCTTCTGTTTTTGTAACCGCCGCTTTATTTGTTGTCGGTTACTGGACATTCGTTCCAAAAGACGTTGTTACAAGAGCCTCCTTTGGCAAGGAATTTGTACCAATATGCATGGGTTTGCTCTTAGTGCACTTGGGTACACTTATGGATCTAAAAAAATTAATTGCTCAATGGAAAGCTGTAGTAATAGCCTTAGGCGGTGTATGTGGTACAATCCTTCTTACAATGACTATTGGGAGATTATTATTTGATTGGCATACAGTTGTTGCCGCAACTCCTCCATTAAGCGGTGGATTAGTAGCAGCCCTGCTTATGTCCGAAGGATTAAAAAGCCAAGGAATTACAAGTTTAGTCGCTTTACCTATAGCAATGTTTGTTATGCACAGCTTCTTTGGTTATCCTTTAACATCCTTTTGCTTAAAAAGAGAAGGAAGAAGATTAATCGAAGATTTTAGGAAAAACAAATCCGATTCTCAGAATAGTGATAAAGAAGTTTCTAAGCAAATTGCTGCAACCACAACAGTCGTAAGAAAAAAATTAATCCCACCTTTACCTGAGAAATATCAGACAGCACCAATGATACTTGTCAAATTGACAATAATATCACTTTTAGCTGGATGGCTTTCTAATTTAACTCATGGTACTGTAAATCAATATGTAATTTGTTTAATATTAGGTGTAATTTTCTGTGAAATAGGCTTCTTAGAAGAATCTGCCCTTGTTAAGGCTGGCGTTTTCAATTGGCTCATAGCTGGTTTACTTGTTTATGTTTTCTCTGGTTTATCAACCATAAGTCCATCACAGCTTATAAAAATTTTAATTCCAATAATAGTTTTAATAATACTAGGAATACTTGGCATGTTCCTCACATCTCTTATAACTGGAAAACTCGTTGGTTTTTCAAAAGAAATGAGCTTTGCTTGTGCACTTACAGCCTTATTTGGCTTTCCAGCAGACTACATAATAACTACTGAAGTCTGCAAATCAGTAAGCAAAACCGAAGAAGAAGAGGCTTATGTTACAGATATACTCCTTCCTAGAATGCTTGTTGGAGGCTTCGCAACTGTATCTGTTGCTTCTGTAATAATAGCAGGTGTATTTTTAAAAATATTATAATTTCAGTGAAATAGTGATATAATTAATAATGTGTTAAAAAATGTACTTAGGAGGAATCAAAATGGAAAATAGTACTTTGAATTTAGCTAAAAACATTCAAAATTGGCTTATTAAATATAGAAGGGAATTTCACAAACATCCAGAACCTTCCTTTGAAGAAGTTTGGACTTCAAAAACCATTAGCGATGAACTTGAAAGACTTGGATTAGAAGTACAACGCATTGGTAAAACTGGTGTTATTGGAATTTTAAGAGGCAAATTGGAAGGAAAAACCATAGGTCTACGTGCGGATATAGATGCATTATCAGTTACAGAGGATACTGGCTATTCATTTGCTTCTGAAAATAAAGGTTATATGCATGCATGCGGTCATGATAGCCACATTACAATGCTTCTTGGAGCAGCTAAACTTTTATCAGAAATGAAAGACAAGCTTAATGGAACCGTAAAATTCATATTCCAGCCAGCTGAAGAATTAGCTCTTGGAGCCAAATCAATGATTGATGGAGGTGCTTTAGAGAACCCTCATGTTGATTATATATTTGGAATGCATATTTGGTCTGACGTGCCCGTTGGACAAGCAGTTATTCAATCAGGTCCATTTATGGCAAGTGCAGACATATGGGATTTAACTATAAAAGGTAAATCTTGTCACGGTTCATCTCCTTGGCAGGGTGTGGATGCTATTACTTGCTCAGCTGCTGTAATTCAAGGCGTTCAAACTCTTGTAAGTAGAGTAAATGATGCAAGAAATCCTATCGTAATGAATATAGGAACTATAGAAGGTGGAGAAAGATTTAATGTAACTCCTGGAAGTGTAAAAATGTCTGGAATGAATAGATCTTTCAGCAAATATTCCCGTGAGCAAATGCCTAAATGGGTTGAAAACATGGTTGAGAATGTATGTAAGGGTTACAATTGCGACTATGATTTTAAATATGATTTCACCTGTGCAGCTACAATAAATGAAGAAAAAGCAACTGGAATGCTTAAATCTGCTGTTGCAAAGCTAATAGGTGAAGATAACATAAAGCAAGTTTCAATGATAATGGGATCAGAAGATTTTTCTGAATACCTTGAAAAAGTCCCAGGTGCATTAATGCTTTTAGGCTGTAGAAATGAAGCTAAAGACTGCTGCTATTCACAGCACTCAAATCACTATAAACTTGATGAAGACGCTCTTCCAATCGGAGTGGCAAGTTATGTACAAGTTGCTTTAGATTACTTAAAATAATGCAAAGTAATAGTGCTTTTTAAATTATTCCTTCAGCATTGTTACTTCGCTCACACGGTAGTATAAGGAAAAAATTTGAGGTCACTGAAAAACTGGCTGTTTTTTAAGAAAAAATGTTTCAAAAAAATATTTAAAGCAAATTTAAGGTATAATCTTTAGTATTTTCCTTAAATTTACTTTTATATTTAAGTGTTAATTGATCTATACCATCTTCAATAGATTTACTTTTCAAAACACCATTTTCTATTGCGATACTAACCGTTTTGCTTAATGGAATGTTAAAACAACTGCATATTACAAACAATGGCACATTTATTGACGGTGATAAAGCATCTGATATCACTTTAAAGGATATTGATATAAAAAGAAAGGAATTAACTTTTAGAATTGCAGTTTTAGAAGATGCCGCTCACGTTGGGGGACTAACTATATTCGGTAAAGGTTTCGGTAATTATAATCAAGATCTAGTATTTAAATTATACTATAGTTAATATTTCATTATTGCATAAAAATTTTAGGGAGAACACCGAAATTAAACTATTATAACAGCTAATGGAGGAAAATTAAATTCTGAATGGTTCAAGCAGCACAAAGCCATTCGATATTCCTTATACCACTGTTGGAGTGAAGTAATAATGCTGAAGTAACGATTTTTTCACCTTAGATTTATGGATTTTTTTAATGTTACAAAGCACTATTACTTCGCAATTTATTTAAACAAATGCACTTACAATTAATACTCCAATTAATCCCATAACAGAAATTATAGTTTCTAAGGTTGACCAAGATGCCATTGTTTCTCCAATAGTAAGACCAAAATATTCTTTAAATAGCCAAAATCCTGGATCGTTTACATGTGAAAATATAACACTTCCTGCTCCTGTCGCCAAAACCATCAGTGCTGGATTTGCATTTGTTGAAGAAATGATAGGAAGCACTAGACCCGCAGTAGTCATAGCTGCAACTGTCGCTGAACCAAGGGATAACCTAAGTATTGCTGCAACTAACCATGCTAAAATTAGTGGAGAAATATTACTTCCAGCCATTACTGAAGCTATATATTTTCCAACGCCACTGTCTATTAACACCTGCTTGAACGCACCACCACCTGCTACTATTAAAAGTATCATTGCAATTTCACTAGCTGCCTCAGCTAAAACTTTCATTATTTCTTCCATTTTCCTGCCTCTAGCTATTCCGAGAGTATAAATTGAAATGATAAGTGATATGAACATTGCCATTAATGGGCTTCCCACAAATTCTGCAAATTGCCTTACACTTGATGTCTTTGGTAAAGCAATCTCGCATACAGCTGAAAACGCCATTAGTATTGGTGGTACGACCGCAGTTAACACACTTGCTGAAAAGCTAGGCATTTCTTCCTCTGTGAATATCTTAGCCTTAAATAAACTTTTAGAGGAATTACGGTCAATCTTCTTCAAAAATTTTGTTAAAACTGGTCCAGCTACTATAACTGTTGGTATTGCTATTATTATTCCATAAACTAAAGTCATACTAATATTTGCTTTATATATTGTAGCTATCGCTACAGGTCCTGGATGCGGTGGTAGAAAAGCATGAGTAACTGAAAGAGCCGCTGCCATAGGAACTCCAACATATAAAAGAGGAAGTTCAGCAAATTCAGCTATTGTAAAAACAAGTGGTATAAGCAGTACAAAACCAACCTCATAAAACATCGCTATGCCAACAAGAAATCCTGTTAATAGAACTGCCCATTGAATTCTTTTTACTCCGAACTTATTTATTAAGCTCCTAGAAATTCTCTGAGCTGCACCAGAATCTGCTATAAGTTTTCCAAACATAGCTCCACAGCCCAAAATCAGTGCGAGACTACCAAGTGTGCCTCCAACACCATTTTGTATTGATGTAACCGCTTTTGATGGATTCATACCTTCGGCTATACCTACCACTAAAGAAACAAGAATCAATGATATGAAACCATTTACTTTAAATTTAATCATAAGCAACAATAACAACATAACTCCAATAAAAACAATAAACAAAGGCATAATTTTTTCCTCCTAATTTTCCTAAAATTCAGATAATTTTTATATGTACTTAGTTTAAATAAAGCTGAACAGCCTAGAACCCAAAATTGTAAATTTCAGGTTTATCCTTACAAATCAGAATTTGTAAAGTAACAATGCTTCGTCGCGTTAAAAAGATCCTATAAATCTAAAGTTCAAAAATCATAAAATACTAAGATATTTCAATAACTCGCTATCGCTCAGACAGATTGAAATATCTAAGCATTTTACAATTTTTGAACCAAGATTTATTAGAATTTTTTTAAATCGTTCCTTCAGCATTGTTACTTCACTCCCACAGTAGTACAAGGAAAAAGTTCCTCCGTTCCTACAGAATTTTAGCGTGAATCTTTATATTCCATTATTTAAACGATTTATTATTACTTTTATTGTAAAATCTCGTTAACAGTGCATTTTTCGTAGAGAAACGGATTATAGAAAGTACATAACATTTTGTTCATGAATCACATGGGCTTACGCCCAAACTCCAATATGTGTATCTTCCTTGCTTTCCGGGCATAGTGAAGTAATGTTGATTTGGGATGGTTTAAATAAAGCTTTATCATCTTAGATTTATTAGCTTTATTTAATATCCCAAATTAATATTACTTCACAAATTATGATTTTTAAGCTTCACACTATATACAAGAAAATTATTACTCCATATATCCACCTTTCATAGGTGATGTAGCACATCTAGTATAAAGCCCTAAAATTCCCTTAGTATATCTTGGCAAAGGCTTTACCCAATTTTTTTTTCTTTCATTAAATATATCTTCAATTTCTTTTTCAGTTTTTTCTACTCCAGCTGCCCCTATTACATCAATTCTTCTTGCTGGTATATCTATCTTAATCAGATCTCCTTCTTCAACAAATGCTATTGGACCACCTTCGCTTGCCTCTGGAGAAACATGTCCTATTGCTGGTCCTCTGGTCGCTCCTGAAAATCTTCCATCAGTAATTAGTGCTATAGATTCCACTAATTCTGGATCAGATGCAATTGCTTCTGTTGTATAAAACATCTCTGGCATTCCAGATCCCTTAGGTCCTTCGTATCTTACGAATACAGCATCTCCGGGTTTTATATTTTTAGTCAGAACAGCTTTAATTGCATCCTCTTCACAGTTAAACACTCTAGCCTTTAAAACTACCTGCATTAATTTTTTAGATACTGCTGAATGCTTTACTACTGCTCCTCCTGGTGCCAGATTTCCCTTTAAAATGGCTATAGCTCCCTGTTTTTGAATTGGAGTTTCTTTGGATTTTATTACATCTTCCTTTTTTACTCCAAGAGCAGCTATAAGCTTTTCATGTTCTTTATAATATCCACTTTTCCTTATATCTTCTAGATTTTCTCCCAAGGTCTTTCCTGTAACTGTCATCACATCTAGATGTAAAAATTCTTTAATTTCTTCCATTACTGCTGGAACTCCACCTGCATTCCAAAAATAAGAACCTGGATAAAATCCACTTGGCCTTATGTTAAGAATATACGGAACTTTTCTATGAATTTCATCAAACAATTCAGGCTCTATGTTTATGCCAAGCTCATGAGCTATAGCTGGAATATGCAATAAACAATTGCTTGAACCTGCAATAGCTGCATGTACCATTATTGCATTTTCAAAAGCTTCTTTAGTCATTATATCTGATGGTTTTATATTTAACTGTACAAGTTTAAGTGCTTGTTTAGCTGCCTTTTTAGCGGCTTCTTTTAATTCCTTTGAAGTTACTGGTATTAATGCTGTACCTGGAAGTGCTATACCAAGTGCTTCTGCCATAACCTGCATAGTAGAAGCTGTTCCCATAAAGGAACAAGCGCCACAGCTTGGACATGCATTATGTTTGTAATACTCATATTTCTCTTTAGTTATTTCTCCTCTTTCATACTGAGCACTATACGTACCAATTTGTTCAAGTGTAAGCATATTAGGTCCTGCATTCATAATTCCACCAGGAAGCATTATAGCTGGCATGTTTAATCTTGCTATTGCCATTAAATGAGCAGGCATTGCCTTATCACAACTTGCTATAAATACACCAGCATCAAAAGGAGTTGCTTGCACATGTATTTCCATAAGATTTGCCATAATATCTCTCGAAGCAAGTGAATAATTCATACCATCATGTCCTTGAGTCTCTCCATCGCATATATCTGTAACAAAATATTTAGCACCTCTACCGCCATTTTCATTTATTGAATTAAATACCTCATTTACCAAAGTATCAAGATGTGCACTACCAGGATGGCTATGTCCAAAACTACTTTCAATTATTATTTGTGGTTTTCCAAGTTCTTCAACTTTCCAACCTGATCCCAATCTAAGAGAATCAATCTCAGGAGCTTTTTGTCTTATTTCTTGACTTTTTAACAATTAAATCACCTCATAATCAAAATTTGTATTACAGCTTTCGCTTATTTTTATTGTAAAGTCACATTTATGTAAGTTTTATCGTATTATATTCTTAAAGTTGTATTACAACTTTAAGAATATAATACTCTGAAAACGTTTTTTAGTCAATAGCTTTTTTGCAATATTTTAAAAAATATCCATACTTTAAATAAGTGTAAAAATCAACACTTATTTAAAAAAAATAAAAAAAAACAGAAAGCATTTTTAACTTTCTGTTCTTTATTTCTTTAATTCCTTCAAATCATTTATAGTTCTAATAGCATGACGTCTTGCATAAATAAAAGCTAACTCTGAATCTCTATTTTTTATAGAATCTAAGATATATTTATGTTCATGAATTCCCCCTTCTGGTCCAAGGTTTTCATATAAGCCCCTCTGATGACTTTCAAGTATATTTGAAAGAAGTTCATTTACTTTTATTATTAATGAATTCTTAGTTCCTTCTGCAATTTTTGTATGAAAATTCAAATCCTCTTCAGTAAACCTTTTTATATCGTTCTTATAATTAACCATATTCTTATATGCCATATCAAGTTCCTTTATAAGCTCATCATTACATCTTTCAGTACATAGTTTAGCTGCTTCTGGTTCAATAATTAATCTAAACTCCAATATTTCCATATAACTATCTCTATCTAAAATTAGCATTGGGAGCAAGCTGTTTAAATATACGGAAGGTCCTAAATCATTGACAAATGTGCCTCCACCTTTTTTTTTGCTTACAATATTAAAAGCTGCCAATTTCTCAATAGCCTCTCTCACTGATACTCTACTCACATTTAACTCTTCAGCAAGTTTTGTTTCAGACATAATTTTTTGGCCAGATTTCCACTCTCCATTTAAAATCTTCTCCTGGATTTTATTTAAAACCTTGTCACTTGTTCTGCCGTCTTCCATAAATTGATCTCTCCTAAACTTGGTTTTGTAATTGCATTTTATTCTATTATATCAAATCTATTTTGTCTTTTAAAATTTCTTATAATCATTCCCTGCGATTTAAACATATCAAATTTTCTATAAAAGCCCACAAGCTTTTCATCACAAATCAAATCAACCATATAATAATCCTTAAGAGTTTCTTTCATACGTTTAAAAAGTTCCGTACCAATACCTTTATTTTTATAATCAGGAAGCACCTCAAAAAGTGGAATATATGCACTTATTACTTTGTCAGAAATAGCATTTATAAACCCTACTACTTTATCTGTTTCCTCATCTATTGCAAGCCAAAAATAAGTGCTTCCTCTTAAAATATCAAGATGCCTTTTAGGTGATGGCGGATTTGACCAATCTACAAAAAAACCTTTAATATTGTCTTCGTTTATATTTTTAATTGAATTTACATACTTAATCATATATCCTTATTCCCTCCGCACTCATTTAAAATAATATACTTTAAATTTATTCAAGACCATTTATTTTGATGAATTAATGTATAAATATAATAAAAAGACGTCAAATTTAAATTTTGCCGTCTTTCTTACAAGCATATTTATTTTCAAGCTTTTGCTAGCTTATATAATACTGCTCCATGAGCTGGAATACTAGGCCTAAGACTATTTTCACTAGTTAACACCTTAACCCGCTTCCATAAATCACGCACAGAAACTACATAATTAATTCCAAGCTTTTCAAAAGAAATATCGAAAGTTTGTGCTTCATCAGATAAATTAAAAATTGCTGCATAGCTGCTGCCGTCATCATTATTGTCCCTACTAACCCATACCGCATGGTTATCATCTCGCTCTATTTGAGCTGCTCCATGTGAAGCAGTTACTAAATGAAGTACTTCATCATTAGTTAAAAGTGCCAGCGTCTTTTCATCCAGCTTTGTAAGTTCAGCCCCAAGCATTAAAGGAGAACGGAATATGCACCAAAGTGTCAGCATTGTAATTTGCTCATCACAAGTAAAATTTGTATAACGTTCTTTACCAAAACCCTTGCCAAGCCAGCCAACAGGAAGCATATCACAATCCGGATAACACCCTTCAGATACATGTTTTTGCCAAACCTCACAGCGTTCAAACATATTTTTTAGCAGCTTCCAATCATCCCAGAAATCATCTGTAATACGCCACATATTTGCATGCTTTTCCAAATGCCAAGCTTTTTCTATAACAGCAGGTCCAGGTGAAAGGCTCAGTACAATATTTCTATTAGAATTTCCAATAGCCTTATGAATCATTTCAATTTCTTTTTCTGCAGAATACGGATTGTTTTTATAAAAATTAGTATTACATATATCGTCCACCTTTACAAAGTCAACACCCCACTCTGCATATAATTCGAAAATTGAATTATAATATTCCTGAGCTCCCAGCTTACTGTAGTCAACACCATACATATCTGGATTCCATCTAGATATAGAATATGGGTTTGCAATCTTATCCGCCGTCACATTAGTGCCCTTAATCTTCATATGCATATGTGCAGCGTATCTTGGAATTCCTCTCATAATATGTATACCAAACTTTAAACCTAAACTATGGATATAGTCTGCCAGAGGACGGAAACCAGCACCATTTTTAGAAGAAGGAAAACGATTTTCAGCCGGAAGCTGCCTTGAATATTCATCCATATTGAAATGGCTAAAGTTAATATACTGATAATTTTCTCTATCAGTACCAGCATTAGGGTCCGACCATTGAATATCAACAACTACATATTCATATCCGTGTGGTTTTAAATATTTTGCCATATACTCTGCATTAGCTCGTACCTCAGACTCATTTACAGTAGTATCATAATAATCAAAACTGTTCCATCCCATAGGCGGAGTTTTTACAAATGAATTCTTTGAAAACATAATTTTATTCCCCTTTTCAAATAATATATTCTTATATTTATATCCATTTTATAGCTTTTACTAATCTAATGATATGGAATAATGTATACTATTCATATTATGATGTTACTTATCGCTGTCTTTAAACCCTGAAAATCAGCTTTAAATACACTTAAAAATCACTTAATTGCAACTGGTATCCATATTTCAACCTTACAAATATCTGCTGCATCATCCCATAAGACATATTTTTCAATAGTAGGTAAGCCTGATTTTCTATACTTGCTTTGAGGAAGAAATTCCTGATTAATTCGCTGCCATACATGATTTAGCACTTGCTCAGATATTTTTCCACTTGCTTCAAAAGTTAGCCATGTAGCAGCTGGATAAATGTATTTATCGAATTCTGGTATATCTTCTTTTTCCCACTCTATACCACACATATAATCATTACTGCCATCCTCCCCAAAACCAAAGCATAAGCCCAAGTCACATATATGACCACTTAACTCCTTCATGGTTTCGGCACTTCCATCTCTTTTAACTATTGCCCAAGTACCTCCTCCATATGGTGTCGTGCGCCTTATTCCGATTACTTTGAAAGGTGCTTTATTAACTATCTTATAATCCATTTTATCAACTCCTTTAATAGTAAGTGCGAAGTATAAACGGCAATAAAATGTGAGCTTTACGTTATTTTTTCTTATCACAGATGGCGCAGCACCATGCAAATGCTTAAAAGCTGCACTGAATGCATCCGATGATTTATAGCCATACTTTAAAGCAATATCAATTACTTTATCATCCGTATTTTGCAATTCATAGGCAGCGCAGGTAAGTTTTCTACGGCGAATGTATTCTGACAATGGTATGCCAGTAATTTGAATAAAAGACCTCTGAAATACAGTAAAAGGACATGCCATAATTCTACTTATCTCATTAGAATCTATTTCGTCATTCAAATTATTTTCCACATAATCTATTACTTTGTTCATTCTATTAACCCAGTCCATTACTTCACCCCCCTAAAACCTATTATAGAATACTACACTATCTTCTTCCCGTTATTTAATGAACGGATATTAACGGATTATAAATTTTATCACTTATCGCTATCTTTAAGTCCAGAAAACCCTGCATACATAAAAAATGATGTGCTCTTATTTTTAACATACTATTTATACCCAATTCATAGCATCAATTATATCTGCATTACTAATAAGGCATATTTTCTTTCCAGCCTTTTTTACATTTAAAAGCACATCAAAAATTACAGAATCCACATTCATTAATGAGTTTTTTAATCTTATATCTTCATTCCAAGTACATCGTTTTCATTTCTTGATTTGCTATATTTAGGTGTTATAAGTGTAAAAAACAAATCAAAAAATACAACTTCTATATGATTATTCATTATTTAATACCACCCCCGAAATTACGAGTATATATAAGCTGAAAAGATAAAATTACCAATACCAAATTCATCCTACTAAACTAGAAGTTGATTCAGAGCACAGAGTACAAAGTACAGAGTACAGTGAAGGTGGATTTACCTTTCGTTTCTCTCAGGTAAATCTTAGAACTTAATAGTGTCAGCTGCGCTGAGCACTATATTTTAAGCGCTTTGCGTGCATTAAGTTTCTAGATTTTTCGAAGCATAGCTGAGAAAAATCATCCTTCACTGTACTCTGTCCTCTGTACTTTGTACTCTGAGTTAAATTCCAGTTTGCCTATCTATATTTTTTACTTCAAGTATTTATCAAACCATTCTGTTATTTCATTAAGTCTTCTTATTTTATGCTTTGGTTTTCCGCTTCTGCTAAGCTCGTGATTTTCTCCTCTAAACATTATAAGTCTTGAATCTACGCCATTATATTTGAGAGCTGTAAACATTTGAAAACCTTCAGCAATCCAACATCTATAATCCTCTTCTGAATGAAGAAAAAGAGTTGGAGTCTTTACTTTGTCAGCATATTTAAGTGGTGAATGCTCCCATAATTTTTCTTGATTGTCCCATGGGGTTGCAAGGTTTTGATCTTCTACAAAGAAATATCCTATATCAGTTGTGCCAAATTTAGATACCCAGTTAGCTATGCTTCTTTGGGATGCTGCTGCTTTAAATCTATCGGTATGTCCTATAATCCAATTTGTCATGAAGCCACCATAGGAACCGCCTGTAACTCCTACTTTATCTTTATCAATAAAAGTAAATTTCTCCAAAACAACATCCATAAACTTCATTATATCATCATAATCTATAGTGCCATATTTTCCTCTTATATCAGAAAATTCATTTCCTTTTCCATCGCTTCCTCTTGGATTGCAGAAGAATACAGCATATCCATGACTTGTCCAATACTGCATTTCATTAAAGAATACTGTTCCATAAACAGTCTTAGGTCCACCATGTATATCAAGAATTGCAGGATATTTTTTATTTTCATCAAAATCACAAGGCTTCATTACCCAGCCC
This sequence comes from Clostridium guangxiense, assembly GCF_021043395.1. Taxonomy (GTDB): domain Bacteria; phylum Bacillota; class Clostridia; order Clostridiales; family Clostridiaceae; genus Clostridium_S; species Clostridium_S guangxiense. Next base: position 17,147 of record NZ_JAJNKE010000034.1, on the reverse strand, counting down.
TTTATTGTAACTCCAGATGCTGTTTCAACAGTTATTTCTATAGGTTCTGATATCTTTCTCTCAGTATAAACCCAATCATTAAATCCAGTTAATTTAGTTTCAACTCCATTTTGTAATTTAAATAACTCTTGGAGCTTATTTGGCTTCATACTTATGATTAATGTATTTTCTGCTGCTACGCTTATGCCATCTACAGAACCTTTGCCAAAAGTAACCTTAGATATTTCACCATTTTCATCAATTCTATTTAAGAAAGAACTGTCATCTTCTGTAGTAGTAAAATACAAGTAATTCCTATAAACCTGTACTGAGCTTGAACCACCGTACCTACAGTCTGAACCAACAGAGTTTCCAATTGAACGGTCAAAATCTGGTGTTATGCATTTTGCTTCCTTTGAATTTAAATCAATCAAATAAAATTTTGGATTTTCATTAAGTCCAAGCTTTTTCATATCAGTAGCTGCAAATATAATGCTCTTTTCTGATATAAACGCAGCATAATGATATTCTAGCTTGTTTTGCTCATTGATCTTAACTACTTTTTTGGTTTCAAGATCTAAAATGCTCATATCATCTATAAGCTCCATTTTGTCCTTAAAAGTATTACTTATGATTAAAACCTTTGTTTTTTCTGGGCTAATTTCAAAGTTTCCAACATTCTCATACTCCCCTGTAATTGGCTCAATTTTATTAGTATCTGCATGATATATGTACAGCCTAGTTCTCTTTTTACTTGTAAATGTTCCTCCATTTGTCCAAAATGGTATTTCCTCTAATACTTCATAGTCCTTTTCTTCTTTTCTTGCTTTAAGTTCTTGTGATTTTTCATCATCATTCAAAATATATAATTCTTTTTCATTGAAATTGTATTCAGAAGTAAAGATATATGTATTTTTATCTATTGCCTTTATTGAATTTACATTTTTGTTTATTCTTAAAAATTTTTCTGCTTCTCCTCCATTAATATTGATTTTATAATATTGAGTAAACTCTTCCCCAGCTTTCTTTTTAGCTTTATCTTTATCATCTCTTACATCTGGAAAAATTATATTATCATTGTCTAGCCATAAAAAACTTCTTTCAGTATTAAAACTAGTTAATTTGTAACTTTTTTCACTTTCAAGATTTATTACATATAAATTGGATAAATACTTATTTTCTTCTACATCACTTTCATGTACAACAAAGCATGCATTTTTTTCGTCTGGTGAATGTTTTATTCCTGATAAAAACTTGTAACTTGCTAAATCTTCTACTTTAAAATTTCCCATAAAAAATCCCTCCGCGTAAAATTTAATTGTATATACTAGATTATAATACAAATTTATTAAACTTTTGCATAATAACTAAAAAAATTCTAAATAAATTAATAATATTAATAAATCATATATAATTTATTAATTCACCTCAATATGTTAACATAAATATGTTGTAGAATAATAACTATAAAACAAATCCTAATGAAAAGGAGCTATATAAAACATTATGCAGAGTTCATTATTAAAAAAAAGAAAGTTCTTAATAATTTTTATACTAGCAGTATTTTTCACGTTTATAGGCTTTTATATAGTGACAAATAATGAAAGCTTTTACAAAAGAAATATTGCAAGAATAGTCTCAATATCTGAAAAAAGCATAAATGGAACAGATTCAAACGGAAATACAGAAAAGGTTATAAATCAAAATATTACCGCTGTAATAATGAATGGAAGTCATAAAGGAGAAAAAATAAACCTTCAAAACAGCATATCCTACTCAAAGGTTAATGATTTAAATTTAAAGTTAAAGGATGAAATATTCGTATCAATTAATGTAAATAAAAATAATAAAATAATTTCTTCAAAGATACTTGATTTTAAGCGAGATAAATATCTTTTTTACATTGTAGTAATATTTTTAGCTTTAATTATAATAGTAGGTGGACTAAAGGGATTCAGATCTTTGATAAGTTTAGCTGTAAATACAGCAATATTTTTTATTGTTATAGAACTTTTTCTTAACAACTTTAGCTTACCATTTATATTTATAATTTCAATTCTGATGTTTATTCCATTATCTATGTTTATAGTTTGTGGACTAAATAAAAAAACACTTTCTTCAACAATAGCGGCAATAATCTCAACCGTTATAACTATGCTTATTGCCATAATTATAATTAACATTAATGGTTCTAAAGGAGTGCACTTTGAAGAACTGGAATTTTTAACTCATCCACCTGAAAAAATATTTTATATTGAACTTCTTATAGGTACTTTAGGTGGAATAATGGATATTGCAATTTCAATTTCAGCACCAATAACCGAAATATACATAAAAAATCCTGATATCGAAAAAAAATCACTTATTAAAAGTGGAATGGAAATTGGAAAAGATATAATGGGAACAATGTCAAATACACTTATTTTTGCATATATGAGCGGAAGCATACCAACCATACTGCTGCTTCTTAGAAATAAATTGCCAATTTACAATATCTTTGGTGAATATCTTTCTTTAGAAATTATGAGGGCTCTTACTGGAAGCATTGGAATAGTATTAAGCATTCCAATATCCATTTTTATAACAGTTATTCTTCTAAAAAATGAAGAAATAAAATGATTGGAGATTTTATAAAATTATGAATGTACCATTTATATTATTAATCATTCTTTTAATTTTAATGACTTTAATAGGCGGACAAAGGGGGACAAAATCCTTTTTTACATTACTTTTTAACTTTATAATTATGTTTATATTTTTAATACTCATAGGTGCAAGACTAAATCCAATTACTGTGACTATAGTCGGGTGCATTATCATAAGTTTTACAACCCTTTTTTTCATTAATGGAGTTAATATAAAGACTGTGTCTTCTTTAATTTCAGTTGCTATAGTTGTAATATTGACAATGCTTATAACCTACAACATAGGCAGCAATTCTAACATACAGGGTTTTTCAAGTGAACAGGTTGAAACAACTGCATATTTGTCTGTTTATGTTAACTTGGACTTTACTAAAATAATTGTATGTGAAATTTTATTTGGCCTTTTAGGAGCTATAATAGACGTATCAATTTCAATTTCATCTTCAATGAACGAAATATATAAGTCAGATACTTCCATAACTCGTATAAATCTATTTAAATCAGGTATGTCCATAGGAAAAGATATACTTGGTACAATGACAAACACTCTACTTTTTGCATATATAGGCAGCTTTATGAGTCTTATAATATACTTTAATGAGCTTCATTATTCTTTATCTCAAATATTCAACGGGAAAGTATTCTGCTCTGAAATATTCCAAAGCTTATGCGGCGGAATAGGAATTATTCTTATAATACCTATTACAGCTTTTATATGCTCAAAACTTTTGTTTTTAAAATTACAGCCTAAAGCGAAGTAACAATGCTTCGTTGCGTTAAAAAAATCCAATAAATCTTAGAGAAAAAATCTTAAAATACTTAGATGTTTCAATCTGTCCAAATGACAGTGAGTTACTGAAACTTCTTAGGATTTTAAGATTTTTCCCCTTAGATTTATGGATTTTTTTTAATGTTCCAAGACGCTATCACTTTGCTGTTGTCCCATAATATTGTCCTTGAATGATTTTATCCGAAATACTAAATGCACTGGAAAGATGTTTTAAATCATCTTGGGTTGGATTACCTATAACCTTTCCGTTATCTAGAAGATCATAGTCTTTATTAGTATTTAAAAGATTTCTTCCCATAACATTGTCTTTATAATACTTTTTATCAGCACCCATTAAATATAAAACCGTAGGCATTAAATCAATTTGTCCTCCAGTTACAGTTTTTTCTTCTCCCTGCATTTTGCCACTTCCATCATATATAATTAGGGGGATCTTGAGTTCATCATCTACCATCCAATCTTGAACTCCTGGAGTTTTAGGTATTTCATCTTGAAAATACTTATGTACTCCAGTATGATCTCCGTAAATTGCAACTACAGAATTTTTAAGAATTCCATCCTTTTGAAGCTTATCAAAGAATTCACCAAGCTGCTTATCTGTGTAATGAACACACTGCATATATCCACCTATTTTACTGTCATTAAATGCTTTACTCATCTTAAGTTCTTTATACTTATCAGGAAGAACAAAAGGACTATGACTTGTAAGAGTAACAATAAAGTCGTAAAATGGCTGTTTCTCCTTAGATAACATAGGTTCTACTTGCTTAAAATAAGCACCATCTGATATACCAAGATTTATTTTTTCATATTCATTAAAATGTGAAGAGTCTATCCTGCTATCAAAGCCACCCATAGCGGTAAGCGCAGGCATCCAGTTCCAGTACATAGCCTTATCAGGATGTATTGCCATAGTACTATAATTATACTTTTTCATTATAATTGGCAATGAATTGTACTCATTATCTGGAAATCTAAAAAATGTACTTCCTTTTCTAACGGGATATACTGAAGCATTTGTCATAAGATCAGCATCAGAGCTTACTCCCAAATTTACATTTTCATGATAGTTGGAAAAGTATATACTATTTTTTAATAACTTATTTAGATTTGGTGTAATTTCTTGTCCATTAATCTTTTCGTTAATAACAAAGTTTTCAAGTGATTCAAGCTGTAATACAATAAGATTTTTGCCCTTGAACATTCCACTATACTTGTTATCTGGTAAATTTTCTTCATTGTCTTTATACCATTTCTTTATGTCATTTTTATCCTTAGCTTTAAGCTTCTCTGGTTGTAAGTCTTTAAAAAAATCAACAGCATCATATACATGATATCCTATTGGAGATATCCTTTGCATCGTATATATAGGATTCCATCTTTTATCTACCCAATAGCTGTAGGTATAATTATGAAAAACATTTATACAAGTTGGTATATATAATATTGCAACTACAGTTAAGCATACAAACGCTTTTACATTTCTTTTACAAGAACTGCATATTTGTTTGAAATAGATATACACAATTGTTACGATCAAAATATCAAATACAAATATTACATCTATACTTCTTCCCATAGCAAATATGCTCCCCTGAAGGTTGTCCAAATTTGCTGTTTCTTTTAAAAGATGTAATGATATAAATGAATTAAAACCCCTGAAGTACCAAAGATCCGCCAAAATTAATATAGATATAATAAAGTTCAAAATTATCAAACAATATCCCCTGGCTCTGCCTTGAAACAAAAACGAAATTGATAAGTATCCTAAAATAAATATCAAAAAGATGGCATATGAAGCTACTTTAAAAAAACCATCAAAGATTTCTACTAAACTAGAACCGCTTGCTGTAACAAATCCAACAAATATTGAAAATTTTAAAATTAGAACTAAGAATGTATATATAAAAAACAAGTCTGGTTTTACATTTTTAATTTTCCCAATAAATTTATTCATTTTTTCTCCTCTCATGGTAACTCCTACTCATTTGTAAAATGCAGCTTATTCTAAGCTGCATTTTATATATTTACAACATTAAATTATATCAAAGTCCCTGAGAACAATCTATAAATAAATAGTTTCATTTTGTTTACAAAAATTATAGGATTAATGACTCTATTTTTGCTCCTTAAATTCCGCATCTATAGCTTTTGCTGCTTTTCTTCCAGCTGCCATAGCTAAAATTACAGTTTGTGGTCCTGTAACATTATCTCCACCAGCATAAACATGCGGTTTTGATGTTTTTCCTGTTTCTTCATCTACAACAAAACAATTTTTTCTATTTACCTCTATATTATCTGTAGTTAATGGAATTAAATTGCTTGCTCTTGTACCAATTGCCATTATGACCATATCTGAATCTATTACAAACTCTGAGCCTTCTATTTCCACAGGTCTTCTTCTTCCAGATTCGTCTGGTTCACCAAGCTCCATCTTTATACATTTAACACCCTTTACAAATCCATTTTTGTCTCCGATGATTTCAATTGGATTTGTAAGCAAGTGGAATTGTATTCCTTCTGCTTTTGCGAATTTTATTTCCTCAACTCTTGCTGGCATTTCTTTTTCAGTTCTTCTGTAAACAATATGAGCTTCAGCTCCAACTCTAATTGCGGCACGTACAGCATCAATTGCAACATTTCCACCGCCTACTACTACAACCTTCTTACCAGCTATAAGAGGTGTATCATATTCAGCGTCATAATCCTTCATTAGATTATTTTTAGTTAAAAACTCATTTGCAGAGCATACTCCATTTAAGCTTTCTCCTGATATGCCCATAAAGTTTGGCACTGCTGCACCTGTTCCTAAAAATACAGCACTAAAGCCTTCTTCATTTAACAAGTCATCTACGCTAAGAGTTCTTCCAACCAACACATTTTTTTCTATTTTAACTCCAAGTTCTTTTAAATTGTCAACTTCGTATCTAACTACCTCTTTAGGAAGTACAAATTCTGGTATACCCCAAGCAAGTACTCCACCAAGTTCATGCAAAGCTTCAAAAATTGTAACACCATATCCAAGCTTAGCTAAATCTCCTGCACAAGCAAGTCCTGCTGGTCCACTTCCGACAACAGCAACCTTTTTTCCTGCATCCGGTGCTTTATCCATAAATTTAACATTATTATTTCTGCACCAATCTGCTACAAATCTTTCAAGCTTTCCTATTGATGTAGGTTCGCCTTTTATACCAAGAACACATCCGCCTTCACACTGCAATTCTTGTGGACAAACTCTTCCACAAACTGCTGGAAGTGTGCTTGTTTTTGATATTATTTCGCCAGCCTTCGCATAATCACCCTCTTTTATGCACTTTATAAATGCGGGAATATTATTTGAAACTGGGCAATTTTTTACACACCTTGGATTTTTACATTGAAGACATCTTTCTGCCTCTATTTTAGCTTCGTTAGGACTATATCCAAGACAAACTTCATTGAAATTTTTTATTCTATCTTTAACTTCCTGTTCTTTCATAGGTGTTCTTTTCATTCTATCCAAGGTTAGCACCCCTCTTTCTCTACTGCAGCTTCATTACCTGCATGCTGCGCTCTGTATTTCTTTTTTGCCTCAAAACTTGAGTATATGTTTTGTCTTATCATAACTTCATCAAAGTCTACAAGATGACCATCAAATTCTGGTCCATCTGAACAAGCAAACTTTATCTCTTCTCCTACATTTACTCTACATGCCCCACACATTCCTGTTCCATCAAGCATTAAAACATTAAGACTAACTATTGTTTTTATGTTTTTCTCCTTTGTTACCTCACAAACTTCCTTCATCATTTTAACAGAACCCATACAAACAACCAAAGTATAGTCTTCATTTTCTAGTATATGTTTTGCAACCTTATCTATATTGCCATTGTATTCTCCATCCTCATCTTGGAAGGATATATATGTTTTATTTGCTATTTTACTTATTTCTTCTTTAAACATCAGCCTATCCTTATTTTTAAAGCTCAACAAAGCATCGGCATGTACATTATTACCATGAAGACATTTTAATTCAGTATAAATTCTTAGAGATGCAGAATCTTCAGATATAAAAAGAACCTTCTCCTTTGATTCATTTTTTATCTTTAATAACTGAGATGGCTGCCCTAAAGGTCCAGTTGCATCTAAAATAAACTGACCACTTTCAAGTTTTGACATATATTCAGTAGTTTTTCCCACTTTTCTGAAAACTATAGTTACAGTCCCTTTTTCCTTATCTACATCACAAATCGAAAAAGGTACCTTTTCTCCTCTTTCATGTACTCTAAGTATAACAAACTGCCCTGGTTTAAAAGCTTTAGCTATTCTTGAGGCTTCAAATTCCATAATATATACATCATCAGCAGCTTTAAGCATTTTTATAATCTTATGCATATTCATCTCTCCTAATTTTTAAGAATAACACTATAATCATATATTTTATCATAAAAATAAATAATTATAAACAAAAAACCTACAGGATTAATATCCCATAGGTCTTATCATTTATGGTTTTGTTCTAAATAAGAGTTAATTTTTACACTTATTTAAAACATATCTTTATTTATTTACAACATAAGTTTTTGCTAATTTATCATGAAGTCCTTGCTTATACTCTGATGAAAGCATAAATATAAATATTACAATAGTGTATGCAAATCCTACGTACGATACTATTGATGCTGCGCTAACACCAGCATTTAATTTTGGTGGTCCTTGAATTATATACAAAATATCAGTAACTATTGAAAAAACATAAAATATTACAAATCTCTCCAAAGCAGTTACTATAGATATTCTCCTACCATCCTCATTGGTTATTTTCATTCCAAGCAGCATCTTTCCAAGGGAACCTTGTTTTGGTGAACTTTCTAAAAATATAAAATATGCAATTGTTATTATTAAAGTTATTATTGTATAAGTTCTAAATGCTTGAACATCAATAGCTTTACCAGATGCAATATTTAATGACGCTGTAAGAGAACTATATCCCACTAACTTTCCTATAATCATCTCAACTATAAATAAAATTATACTGTCAATAATATAGGCTAAAATTCTTTTAAAGACTCCAGTGTACTCAACTTCATATTCATCACTAATTTTACTGTTACCTACATTTTGAATGTCTTCTGTTAAACTTGCTCCACATTTTTCACAAATCTTTGCTTCATCAGGATTCTCTGATCCACATGTTGGACAATACATAAATAATATTCCTCCTTAATTTTTAATTAGTGTAACATTTTACCATATAATTTTATCACACAACACACAAATTTGCTATATACATATCTACAATAAACTTATATAATAATTGCCTAATTGCATATATCTGCAAACTCTATATTGACCTTTTCTTTCGTATTATCGATATTGCTATCAGATATAGATTTAACACTGTTATAGTCATCAATTACTTGATTATCATCTGATGGAAGTTTTATTATAAATTTCGTCCCTATATTTTCTTTACTTTCAAATCTTATTGTTCCAGAATTCATTTCAATTATGGACTTTACAAGAGATAATCCAATTCCACTTCCCTTAGATCTTCTTATTAAGGAATTATCTACCTGAGTAAATCTTTTAAAAATCAAATACTGCTTTTGTTCAGGAATACCTATACCATCATCTTTCACTTCTATTGTTATACTTCCGTCTCTGGTATCGTGTATATTAACCCACACATGTCCATCATTCTTTCTAAACTTTACAGCATTTGAAAATAAATTAAGCATAACTCTCTCTATCATATCTGAATCACAATCAACATATTTTTCTTCTACATCTGTATCAAATATAAGATCCATATTTTTCTCATGAAGATATGTAACTATAGACATTGATATATTCTCAACCAAACTTACAATTTCACGCCTAGCTACATTAGGTTTTAAAAATCCAGCTTCAATTTTTGTTATATCAATTAAATTACTTATAATTCTTAAAAGTCTATAGCAATTTTGTTTTATAACCTTCATATAACATTCAATTTTATCATCTTTTATATTATCCTTTTCCATATGCATTTGCATAACTTGGAGTGAACTATATATAACGTTTATTGGAGTCCTAAGTTCATGAGACACATTTGCAAAGAATTCCCCTCTTAATTTGTCTTTATTTTTTGCTTGTATAAGTTCCTTTTCATTTTTCTCTGCTTTCATCTGCTTCGAAAGGTTCTTCACAACACTCAGTATCATGTCTTTACCATCTATATTCACTTTTGTTGAGTTAACCTCTACCATAATTCTATTGCCGTCAAAGCAAACTATTTCTTCCTTAATACCACTTATTTCTTTACCTTGGCAAAGTAATTTGTTATATTGATTAAATTTTTTAATATATTCACTTCCTATAAGTTTTATGACGTTAAACCCTTTAAATTCTTCACATGAACAAGCTTTTGTCATTTCTATCATAGAATTATTTGCAAAAACAATATCATTATCACTTCTTATGATAACTCCATCTGACATAAACTCAAAAATATTTTTATATGCATTTTTTAAACTATTAATTTCATTACTTTTATCATTTATCTGTTTACGTAAATTACCCACTTGGTTTTGTAGTGTAGTTTTAATTATAACATCACATATAATAGCCGTTCCTATTAAAGAAAAAAACTCACTATACCCGTATAAATAATAAAAAATCGGTATGAATTTTAGAGATATTATATGTGAAACCATAAGTATAATATCAGCTGTTATAAGGCTTCTTAAAATTCCAACATTTCGAAGCTTATTTGAATTCTTATATATTATAATCAAACATACAAAAAGCATTAATAAAAATAGAAGTTTACTAAAGCCTATTATATCTTGTAGTTTTAAAGTATTATAAGAATTAAAATATTTTTCTTTAGCCACTATTATTGCTACAATCAACAAAGGTATTACCCCATATATGATCTGGACTTTTTTTAATATTTTATCATTAACTGAAGTTTTTAATATTTTAAAAAATACAATTGCTGATGTATATACTATACTCTGCATTATAAACTTGAGTGCATAAAAAGTGTTTGGAACATCATTTACAATATTTCTATCCTTAATAATTGCAATGAAAAAAACAATATTTATTATTGAAATAACTCCAAGAATTATTTCTAAATACATAAATACTGCTTTATGAGAAATTTTGTAGGCAATTGTAACCGACATAAGCATACACAGTTTTAATAACAGATTAAACAGCTCTATAGTGCCCACATATATTTTGCTATTTGTAAAAATGGCTAGCAATGCCATATACAACAATGCCGCTGCCCCCAAAAATAAAAGCATTGTACTTATTTTACATAAACCTTTCAACTCACCTTCATTTCCTTTATGACTATTATTGCTATCCATTTTAATCCCCCGCAATCAAAAATATATAATAAAACTACCCTAGTCTCATAAAAGCACCTTGTTAAAACTTTAATTATCGGTACATCACATATAACTTTTTATAATAATACAATAAAAAGTGCACAAATTGAGCACCTTTTATTGCATTTACTGTTATATTTATCTCTTTTGTATCTAATTATATAATTATTATTTACATATTTATGTAATCCGGATTAAAATCTATACATAGTATATATTCACTGCTATCTAAATTTTTAAATGCGGCTGATATTGTTATACATAAATTACCTGTCGCAAGAGATATATACGGTTCAGTAACATATTTTTCAAGGCTCATACTCTTCAAGTAATAATAATATTTCTTCAAGGAATGATCGGTTCCATTTTTTGCAGGCTGAAATATGAGTGCTCTTTGTTCACGCATATTAGTACATTTTGTAGATGTATCACCAATTTGGACTCCATTTTTATCTAATATATATGCACATTCTAATTCACTGTATTTTTCAATAACTTTATCAATGATTTCTTGGAATTTACCCTCTTTAGATTGCGAAAGTTTTTCCAGTACTTTGCTAATTATATCATCATAACTTTTGTGAATATCCTCTCTTGCATGTATTTCTTCTTGCATATAATCTTTATACTTTGCTGCTGTTTCGCTTATAAACTCTTTAAGTTCACCTATATTGCTGTCGGTAATATCATTATTATTTCTAAAATATTCTCCTTCAAGCATATCAGCGCCAAGCTCCATTATTATCATGGCTTCTTGTTCAGTCTCTATTTCTTCACATACTACAAGAGCCCCTATTTTCTTTGAAAGATTAACAAGAGATTTAAATATTTCTTGTTTGTAATAATCCAATTCTATTCCTTTTGTTATAGCTTTATTTATTTTTATTATGTCTGGTTCTACATATGATATTTTATCCATATTTACAAAACCAGCGCCAAGATTTTTAAGTGATATGAGAAACCCTTTGCTTCTATATAGATATATGAATTGCTTTAGAGATTCAACATTATCTATTTTCTCTTCTACAATTTCAAGGACAACATTTTTAGCTGATATATTGCTATCTGATATTTGATTCATTATTATTCCAGAACCAATATACTTATCAATTATAGCTATATTTATGTTTATAAACAAAAGCAGTTCTTTGTTATCTTTGCAAAGATTCTGAAATCTTTCGATAGCTTTTTCCCTATATAGCCTATCAAGTTCTATTGCAATTCCTTCCTTTTCAGCGAGTTTAAAAAGTTTTGATGGGGGTATATTTTTACCTTTTTCATCGGAGACTCCTAAAAAAATCGCTTCAAGTCCTATTACTGACTTTTGTATTACAGATACTACTGGTTGAAATCCTATGTTTAGATTTTTATCAGCTACTATTTTTTTTATATCAACTGCACTTGCTTTCATCAATAGATCACCTTCCCTTAATCTTATATCTTATTATACAGTATATTTATAAATAAAACAATAAAAGTCGGGCTACACCTTACGATGTAATCCGACTTATTTAAAATTATTTTTATATTAAAGAAGTAGAATTTTTTTCATCTATTCTAGCAGAATCTATCTTAGCAAACTTACCATTAGATGTGTCAAATATACCTTTAGTAATTATAGTATTCATTGCATTTGAAACTTCATCCTTAGTAATATCGTCCCTTACATTTGAAACATTTAAAGATGCCTTTTTACCTGTATCAGTTAAAAATGTCATAACTAAATTTTTAGCCATTTAAATCCCTCCTATTATCCATTTATAATCTTACTATGATCTACCTTTTCTACTCCAGTTACTGAAACTGACATAAGTGACGCTAGAACATTTGCAACTGCATAAATATCATCATCTGTAGCTGTAATATCTACATTTGAAAATTTAACTGTCTTTTCTTTATCTTTTCCGTCTGCTCCTTTACCTAATGAATATACAAGTTGAATTGCTGTTTGAAACTTCGTAGCATTTGCTGCCATATTATCAACCCCTTTCACCTTGTATATATGGTTAATTTTTAAAAGTGCTAAGAAAATTTGAAAAAACTAAAAAAAGTACAGATTTGTTATATACCATTACCTCACATACAATTAAGCACTTGCACTAACTATAGTAGTATATATTTTTTCAAGTAAAGTAAGTGCTCCTTTATATCCTATATAAGATTTTGATATAACAACTTCATAAGACGCTGGAAATCCTATTTCAACTATAGAACCCTTCAATTCTTTTGCCAAATCTCTTTCCCACGTAGTTCCAAATATAATTGGTGGTTTATGTCCAAAATCAGTTTTTCTTATTTTGTCATGAATTGTGTAACTATCTTCTTCAAATTCCACATCTAATGAAACATCCTCTGCTATATGTTTATATTCTTCTCTAATTATATCTCTATATTTTTGAGGGGGATTTTCAGTTATAATTTGTTTTGCAGGTATCAATCCAAGCTGATTCACTAAAAACTTTGTTATAGCTAAGTTATATGCACTATCACCTACAATGGCAAATTTAGCCGGAAGCCCCCACCAATACTCTGCATAAAAATCAGAAAAATCCTCTAAATACTGATAATATCTTTTTTCCTCAGCTTCAATAAATTTCTCAGCCTTACTTTTATCAATTCCCGCAAAATCAACAACTTTTCTTAAAAATTCACTGGTTTCCTTAGCTCCTATTGGTATCACAGGAATATGCAAATATGGCTGATTGTATTTAATTTTTAGATGCTCAGCAGTTTTAAGTCCAAGCCATGGGGATAAAACTAAATTGAATTGTGCTTTCTTAATATTTTTCCATTCAGAAATGCCTTTGCTTTCATGACCAAATAAAATATTTACCTCAAAGCCTACGCCTTCTAAAATCCTCTTGATTTCTGTAAGATCACCTCTCCAAAAAGTATTGTGATACGGAAGAAGTGACCACACATTTAAAAGACCCTTTTGCTTAGGGCCATCATAATCTCCTACATATTGATTAATAATGGCCTCTGTCACCAATTCATGTCCTATAAAATTATTTCCTTTAAACCCTCCCGTTTCCGCATATACTACTGGAAAATTCTTGTCTTGAAATTCACCAACTACAGCGCCAACATCATCTCCTACAATATCTGGAATACAGCCTGTCATAACTACAAATAAATCTGCATCTAAAACCTTGAAGGAAGCTTCAATTAATTCTCTAAGTCTATTCGCACCTCCAAATACAACTTCTTTTTCATGTATATTAGTACTAGGCACAACAGAAGCCCCTCCGTATCCTCCACCTTGAAATCCATTATAAAAACTTATATTTGCAGTTTGCTTATCAGCACAACCTGGTCCACAGTGGGTAATTGGAATTACTCTTGGAATTGCAAAGACACTATGCATTGCCCCAATAGCACAGCCATACCTAACCTGCTCAATTGAATTAGACACTATCCTCACTCCTTCCCCACAGCATAATTTTGCTTTTCAAGTATATATGGATCTGTTTGCTCAAGCCACCACTTTGTATATGGCAGTTTTACATGCTTAGATAAATCTTCATGAAATTTTTTATGTGCAAGTATTTCAAGAATTGTTTCACCTAAATTTAGAATTCCCTGATAACCTACAGCATGATGTTCATCACCAAGTGGTGCAGCTGGAATTCCCATACGTGAAGCAAGTGGAGCAAGACCATTATGTCTTATAAGAATAAAATCTGGTTTTACTTTTTTAAGTAATCCATAAAACTGATATTGCTGTTTGTTGCTTACACTAAAGTTTGGAACATCATCGTAGTGCTTTACCAAAAAAGCTAAAGAATCCTTACTTTCATCATTATTGTCATACACAGGATCATGATGAAATACAAGCGAGCCATCAGCCTGAATTCCAAGCTCTTTAAGCACTGCAATAAGCCCATGTGCATATGCAGAACCTGTTGCAACATAGCCTTTTTTACCATTTAAAAGTCTTCTAAGTTCTCTCAATTTTGGAGCTATTCTTTCATGTTCTCTTTCTATATAAGCCTCTGCCTTTTCCTCCCTATGTGTCACCTTCGCAAGTTCTCGTATCCAGGCATCTGTACCGGCAATTCCATACGGCTGTGGCGCTTTAACCTCTGGTACTCCGAATTGTTCTTCTAAAACAGCCCCAATATAAGATGATAAAGTATGACAAAATGTAACAGTAGCTGCTGCTTCCGAAAGCTTTTCAAGGTCTTCAACCTTTGCTAGGTCTACAGCATAATTTACCCTAAGACCTAGTTCTTTAAGTATTGGTGTAAAAACATCACTTCCCCAGAGATTTATTACATTAACCAAATCTTCTTGTTTTTGGGGATGCTTATTAACTATCTGCCTTAAGATTCCATGCTGTGTTGCATCAAAACCTGTACTCCAATGTTTTGACATAAATCCTTCGCAGGGTATTGGAATGATTGGTATCTTAAGTTCTTCCTGCATTTTAGTTGTTATGCTATCTATATCCTCTCCAATTATTCCTGCAGCACAAGAGGTCCCAACAAAAATTGCTTTTGGATGATGTCTATCCCACGCATCTCTTATAGATTGTTCTAATTTATCAAGTGCTCCAAACACTGTATCTGTTTCCTTCATATTAGTATTTATTATCTTTATATTTTCAATTGGCAAATTTCTAATAGCTAAACCATTTCTATATATGGAATTGTATGATATTTGACCAGCTCCACAGCCTATTGGTGCATGCTGAATTAAAACTGCATCTCTTACATTTCCAGCCTGACACTCCACCATCTGCTCACTACACGTTGAACCTTGTGTAAATGGGCCTACAGCTTCACAAAGCCTCTTTCCTCCGTTGCCCTTACATCCAGCGCAGGTAAATGCAGAATCTTTAGATAACTCTGAAGCTTTTCCAGTTCTCCAACCAATTATAGTTCCAAGACGCTTTTCACGGGTTTTTACCACTGAAGTTTTAAGATCAAATTTCATTAACTTTACCTCCTCATCAATTTAAATAAAAATTTTATAGATAGACAACTTGAAACTTTAAAATTGCAATCTCCAAATTTATCCTGATAAACTGGAATTTAACTCAGAGTACAGAGTACAGAGGACAGAGTACAGTGAAGGATGATTTTTCTCCGCTGTCGCTACAAAAAATCTTAAACTTAATGCACGCAAAGCGCTTAAAATATAGTGCTCAGCGTAGCTGACACTATTAAGTTCTAAGATTTACCTGAGAGAAACGAAAGGTAAATCCACCTTCACTGTACTCTGCACTTTGTACTCTGTGCTCTGAATCAACTTCCAGTTTGTAAGGATAAATTTGGTATTGGTAATTTAAATATTTCAGCTTGTTTATCTATAATATATATAGTGAAACCATTTCAACTATTAAAATTCATGTGCACCATAATGCCCAGAAGACGACGGCATTTTGGTACAAGTAAATTTCAAGTTTCAAGGTGATTTATCTTTAGCAGTTTATATTGCCTGTTCTACTAACCCATGTGTCAAAACTATCTCTTCAAGTCTCCTTTGTGTCATTGGCTTTGGAATCACAAAATTTTTATTTTTTTCTATTGCCTCTGCCAATGACCTATACTCATTTGCTTGATTTGACTCTGGAGAAAATTGTATTACAGTTTGCTTATTAATCTCTGCCTTTTGAACTACATTATCCCTTGGTACAAAATAAATAAGCTGTGTACCTAATTCCTCTGCAAATGCCTCCAGCAGTTCCTTTTCGTTGTCTACCTTTCTGCTATTGCATATAATTCCACCCAATCTAACTCCGCCCTTATTAGCATATTTTTGTACTCCCTTTGATATATTATTTGCTGCATAAAGCGCCATCATTTCTCCACTAGCCACAATATATATTTCTTTTGCTTTACCTTCACGAATTGGCATAGCAAACCCACCACAAACAACGTCACCTAAAACGTCATAAAAAACATAATCCAAATCTTCTGTATATGCTCCAAGGCTTTCAAGCATGCTTATAGACGTTATAATACCTCTCCCAGCGCATCCTACTCCTGGTTCAGGTCCACCCGATTCTACACATCTAATTCCATTAAATCCTCTTTTCATTAAATAATTTAAATCTACATCCTCTCCTTCTTCCCTCAAGGTATCTAAAACCGTTCTCTGTGCAAGTCCACCTAAAAGCAATCTTGTAGAATCAGCCTTTGGATCACAGCCTACTACCATAACATTTTTTTCTCTTTCAGATAAGCCTGCAGTCAAGTTTTGTGTTGTTGTAGATTTACCTATTCCACCTTTTCCATAAATAGCTATCTGTCGCATAATATACACTCCTCCTAAATTTATTTGCCTTTATAGATAAACAAGCTGAAATATTTAAATTACCAATACCAAATTTATCCTTACAAACTGGAATTTGTCGAGCACTAT
>NZ_JAJNKE010000033.1 GCF_021043395.1 Clostridium guangxiense | reverse complement strand
TACAAGACTTCTTGGCAATTACCTTGACTGGACTTTCACCAGTTAGTATAGTCCAGCTTAGCTGGACGCACGAGCATCCAGCGAGTTATTGAAATATCTTAGGATTTTGTGATTTTTCTACCTTAGATTTATGGATTCTTTTTAATGTTACAAAGCATTATTACTTCGCAATATTTTCAAACATTTTTATATCATCATCAACATTAGTTATTCCACCAATTCCAAAGTTATCTACAAGAACCTTAGCAACATTTGGAGATAAGAATGCTGGTAGTGTTGGTCCAAGGTGAATGTTTTTAACTCCAAGGTATAATAGTGCAAGTAATACTATTACAGCTTTTTGCTCATACCATGCTATGTTGTATGCTATAGGAAGTTCATTTATATCTGAAAGTCCAAACACTTCTTTAAGCTTAAGTGCTATTACAACTAATGAATATGAGTCATTACATTGCCCTGCATCAAGTACTCTTGGAATTCCACCTATATCTCCAAGGTTTAACTTATTGTATTTATATTTAGCGCATCCTGCTGTAAGTATAACTGCATCCTTTGGAAGTTTTTCTGCAAACTCTGTGTAGTAATTTCTACTCTTTGCTCTTCCATCACAGCCTGCCATTACGTAAAATCTCTTTATTGCTCCAGATTTAACAGCTTCTACAACCTTGTCTGCTAAAGCTATAACCTGATTGTGTGCAAAACCTCCAATTATTTCTCCCTTTTCTATTTCAGTTGGTGGCGCACATTTCTTAGCCTGTTCTATTATTCCTGAGAAATCTTTTGGTTCTCCATTTTCAATATGCTTTACTCCTGGATATCCTGTTACCCCCGTTGTATACATTCTATCTATATAAGATGCTTTTGGAGGAACTATGCAGTTTGTAGTCATGAGTATTGGTCCATTAAAGCTTTCAAATTCTTCATTTTGTTTCCACCATGCATTACCATAGTTTCCAACAAAGTGGCTGTATTTCTTAAATGCAGGATAGTAGTTTGCAGGAAGCATTTCACTATGAGTGTAAACATCTACTCCAGTTCCTTCTGTCTGTTTTAAAAGTTCCTCCATGTCCTTCAAATCATGTCCACTTATTAAAATTCCAGGGTTATTTCTAACACCTATATTAACCTTTGTTATTTCTGGATTTCCATAAGTTTCTGTATTAGCTTTATCTAAAAGTGCCATTGCATCAACGCCATACTTGCCACATTCTAAAACTAATGCTACTAATTCATCCGCTCCTAATGTGTCATCTAAAGTTGCCGCTAGTGCTTTTTGCATAAAACCATGTATGTTCTCATCATTATAATTTAAGTTATTTGCATGCTTAATGTACGCTGCCATGCCTTTAACTCCATATGTCAAAAGTTCTCTTAAAGATCTTATATCCTCATTTTCAGTTGCAAGAACTCCTACTTTTTCTGCCTTCTTATCAAATTCTTCTACATTATTAGCAAGCCAAACAGCTGCATCTGGAAGTTTTGCTTCTTCTTCTTTTTTAAGTCCTACTATATTCAACATTTTTTCTACCCATGTAGAATTCTGAGGTAATTTTCCACCCGCATTTACATACTGGTTTTTAATTTGCTCTCTCAACAAAAGTCCTGTTTTGATTCTATCTATAAAAATATTTCTATCAAAATTAGCATTAGTTATAGTAGCAAATAAGCTTTCCATTATAAATTTATCAACATCTTTATTTACAATGTTAATTTCTCTTGCCTTAGTGCTGTATATTGAAATTCCCTTTAAAATATATATTAATAAATCCTGTGATTTAGCTAAATCTTCTGTCTTTCCACAGACTCCTCTAACTGTACATCCTTTGCAGCCTGCTGCTTCCTGGCATTGATAACAAAACATACTCATATTTGTAACCTCCATATAAATTAATTTTTTAATTTGCTATGGTTAGATTATATTGTTATATGAGCTTTTAATCGGTAACCTATGTTACAAATTTTAAAAATATATTTACTTTTTTAAAGATGCTTTAACCAATAAGTTGGTTTAACAAGTAACTTAGGTAATTTTGTATCACTATCCCCCTTAGCCGCATTAACTTGAGCTTGCGTTAGATAAATACTCCTAGAAAGGTTTGCTCCACTTATATCAGCATCCCTCATATCTGCGCCAATAAGGTCTGCAAAACTTAAATCAACCCCTTTTAAGTTTGCTGCAATAAGGTATGCACCACTTAAATCTGCACCTCTAAGATTTTTTCTTCTGAGGTCCGCTCCCATAAGATTTAGCCCTCCAGCAATAGTTTTTTTGCCTTTTAAAGAGTTTTTTTGATTATAAGCAGCCTTTTTTCGCATAAGTTCGCTTGTCTTAAAAAGCAGCGAATTAACCCCTACCCGTATTGTTACTAAATCCAATTTTATAATTGCTTCTGCACTTAAATGAGTTAATTTTTCTATTTCTTCTATTTTATAATTTATCTGATCTTTCATATTATTATCAGCCTGCAGCAAAAACGCTTCCGTCAAATACCAAAGCATTTCATGAAGCTGCCTCATAATGATAAACACCTCAAACATTTCATTTGAAGTTTCTGGTTTTTCTCTCCAGCTATGCCCATCATAAGCAACCTGAGATACCTTCTGCCCTGCACCAAGACATTCATAAGAAATGCAACCCTTAAGTCCTTTTTTATTTAAACTTTCGTGTACCTTACATCTGAAATCTTCTTTTAAATTAATGCAAGGCTTTCCTGCTACCTTATCTTGTGGAAAACCTTCAGCAGCTGAAAAATACAATGCAGCGCAGCAAAGTCCAAAACATTTTTCACAATCTGGTTTTAAATCATAGCTATTCATATTACTTCATCTCTCATTCGTAAATTATACATTATTAATTTTTTAATTATATCATAGATAACAGTTTATTTAATATCTATTTTGTTATAAAAATTTGTATATGGACTGTACAAGTTTAAATCTAAAATTCCGTAGGTACGGAGAAATTTTTTCCTTGCACTACCGTGTGATCGAAGTAACAATGATGAAGGAGCAGTTTAAAAAAATTCTAATAAATCTAAGTTCTTTTTCTTCCAAAAACATCCCCCTACACTATGTATGACAATTAAATCAGAAAAAAGTTCATTATTTTTATAATATCATATAAAATAAGTTTAAATGGCACTAAAGTTAAGCTATAATATAAAGATATTTTTCTTTAGAAAGTGGTGAAAAAGTGAATTTAGAAGAATTAAAAAAAATAATTTCATGCTCTTCTTCAAATGTTATTAGAAAATATGGCAAAGAGCTTTTCCTTAATGGAGCAGTTTCAAGTATTAAGGGTAGAAAAATAGATAATGTATATCATATATATGGTGATGTAATAAATAGCATTAATTTTACACATTATAAAACTCATATAAAAATAGATTTATTAAATAAAAAACTAATAGGCACAAATTGCAGCTGTGATGATTTTACAGAGAATTCTATACACGGCTATAATTTCATGTGCCCTCATTTAAGTGCAACAGCATACAAATTTTTTGATTCAGTATATAAAAAAAGTAACATTAAAAGAACTGCAAATATGGAAAGTAAAAAAACTCACATAAACATTGGCATAAAAATAATTTCTATTTTAAATAATAATATCCTTAATTTTAAAGTTGAATTTAAATTAGAAGAAAAACATAAATATTTGATTACCGACTTAAAAGATTTTATTTTAAGTTTAAAACTTATGAAACCATTTTTCCTAAACAACCAATTTGTATACAATCCTTCAAAATTTGATATTGCACCTAGTGACATAAAAATATTAAATTTTATAAAACAGCATGCTCATAAAAACACAACCGATTCAGGAAGAGCACTTATAGTTGAACCTGAAAAGCTAAGTGAATTTTTAAAATGTGCTGAAAATAAAAAAATACAATTTAAATATAATGGTGTAGAATACGGGGTTACTGTTGTTAAAGCAAACTTACCCGTTAGTTTTACTTTAAAAACTGAAAATGATTTTTTTATATTAACTACTCATAAAAAATTGCCTATACCTCTAACTCAAGATAAATCAGTGTATTTTTTTAATGATAAACTATATTTACCTTCAAAAGAACAGCTTTCAAAATACAATCCCTTATATGATAAATTTAAGTTAAAAGGAAAAATTGTATATAACAAAACATTAAAAAATTACAATGCTCTAATGGTTTTACTACACAATATATCAAATGACATTACCCTTACTGAAGGTGTTAAAAGTTTTGCCGCAAATACACTGAACTTTAAATTTTTCATTTACAAGGCTGAAGAAAACATTTATTGTAAGGCTTATGGAAATTATAATGATACGGGTGTAAATATATTAGATAAAAGTGCTAGCAAAATAAGTTCCATAAGAAATTTTAATGAAGAGACAAAGCTTATTATGAAACTTGAACACTATAATTTTATAAGGCATGGAGAAGAATTCTTTTTTAATGGCGACTATGAAGATTTTTTAAATATTTTATCAAAGAAAAATCAAGGCATATACAAGCTTGGTAGTATATCTCTAGGTAATGGCCTTAGCAATTTACAAATATATAGCAGCGCAGATATTAACGTAAATTTATACGAAAAAAATGATGCGTTTAATTTAGATTGTGGAATTGGTGATATAAAAGCACCTGAATTCTCAAATATGCTTAAAGCTTATAAGTGCAATGAAAAATTTTACTTAAGTAAAGATAATAAATTAATTGATCTTGAAGACCCTAAAATAAAAGAGTTTATTACACTTATCGATTTTTTAAGTGCAGATGATAATCTATGTATAGAGAAAGACAAAACAATGTTTGCAGCAGAAGCTTTTGAAAAACTAAATATACGAAATTTTAAAGGCAGAGAACTTTTAAAAAATATAGAAAACAACCTAAATGGTTTAAATTATGATAAAATTTCTCTTCCAAATAATTTAAAAGCCTCACTTAGGGATTATCAAATTAGTGGCTTTAGGTGGTTTAAAAATTTAAGTAAGCTTGGTCTTGGTGGTATTCTTGCTGATGAAATGGGACTTGGAAAAACAGTACAAACTATAGCTTTTATTTTATCAGAGCTAGGAAAGATATCACTAATAATTGTTCCAACTTCCCTTCTTTATAATTGGAAAGCAGAAATAAATAAATTTGCGCCAATATTAAAAGTTGGAATTGCACATGGTACCAGTTTCAAGTATGAAACTTTGCATAAATATGACGTAATTTTAACTACTTATGGTACTCTAAGAAATAATATTGAAAATTTTAAACATATAAAATTTGATTACTGCATTATTGATGAGGCCCAAAATATAAAAAATTCATCTGCTCAAATAACTACTTCTGTCAAAAAAATTAATGCAAAAATAAAATTTGCACTTACAGGAACCCCTATTGAAAATAATTTATCTGAGCTTTGGTCAATATTTGATTTCATAATGCCTGACTATTTATATTCCAAAGAGATTTTCGACAAAAAGTTGGCTTATGATTTCGAAAGAAACTTTGAAAACTTAAAGCTTCTAATAAAACCTTTTATTTTAAGAAGAACTAAAAAAGAAGTTATAAAGGACCTACCTGATAAAATAGAAGAGAAAATTCTTGTAGAAATGACACCAATGCAAAAATTAATATACAACTCTTATATTAAAACTGTTAGAGACAAATTAAAAAACGCTACTAATAAAAATACAGAAATTTTCTCATATCTAATAAAGCTGAGACAAATATGTTTAGATCCATCCCTCGTACTTACAGATTACACGGGCGGCAGTGGTAAATTTAAAATAGTAATTGAACTATTAGAAGAACAAATAGCTTCTAATAACAAAGTTCTGTTATTCTCTCAGTTTACCTCTGTACTAAAAAAAATAAGTGAATTGTTTAAAGAAAAAGGCATTGAATATCTTTATTTAGATGGATCTATTCCTCCAAAAGAAAGAATCAACCTGACACAGAAATTTAATACTTCAAGTAAACCAATTGTTTTTTTAATATCACTAAAAGCTGGAGGTACAGGTTTAAATTTAACTGCTGCAAGTTCAGTTATTCACTTTGACCCTTGGTGGAACCCCGCTGTGGAAAATCAAGCAACCGATAGAGCACATAGAATTGGTCAAAAAAATGTGGTTCATGTAATTAAATTAGTAGCAAGGGAAACTATAGAAGAAAAGATTGTTTTACTTCAAGAAAGCAAAAAGGAATTAATAGAAAGTGTTATAAATGGAGATTTGAAAAACAGCGATGCAATAAATAAGCTTACAAAGGAAGAAATGCTTGAACTTTTCAGTAGATAATTTATGTGAAAAATTATATTGACAAATCATGCAACTTTACGCTACCATATGTTTAAAAGTCATAATATATTTTTGATAATTTGTTAGCCAAGGAGGATTACTAATGAGTAACTTACTAGAAGAAGCTAAAGAACTTCAAAACTTATTAATTGAACACAGAAGGTATATACATGAAAATGCAGAAATTGATATGGACCTTCCAATCACTACAAAATATGTAATGGACAAGCTAACTGAAATGGGCTATGAACCAAAGGAAATTTGCAAATCTGGAATAGTAGCTATTGCTGGTGGTAAAAAACCAGGAAAAACATTTTTATTGAGAGCAGATATGGATGCACTCCCAATTGTGGAGGAAACTGATGAACCTTTCAAATCGAAAACAAATTATATGCATGCATGTGGTCATGATTTACATACTGCAATGCTTCTAGGAGCAGCTAAATTATTAAAGAAACACGAAAATGAAATTGAAGGTAAAGTAAAATTAATGTTTCAGCCAGCCGAAGAACCTATAAAAGGTGCTCAAGCAATGCTTAAAGCTGGAGTACTTGAAAATCCAAAAGTAGATGCTGCAATGATGATTCATGTTGCCACAGGAACTCCATTTCCTTCAGGTCTTTTAGTGGTACGCCATGCTGGCATCATATCATCTGCTTCAGATTGGTTCACAATAAGAGTAAAGGGAAAAGGTGGTCATAGTTCTTCACCTAATCTAACTATAGACCCTTTAAACGTCATTTCCCATATATTTATAGCACTTGAAAGTATAAACGCAAGAGAGCTTGCACCGGCAGACAATGCTGCCATTACAGTTGGACAAATACATGGAGGAAATACTTCTAATGTTATTCCTGATACTGCATTCTTAAGTGGAACTATAAGAACTTTCAACAACGAAACAAGAACTTTTATAAAAAGACGTCTTGAAGAAATAGCAACTTCTGTAGCAAAAACTTTTAGAGCAGAGGCTATAGTTGAGTATTCGTGCTGTTGTCCTTCCTTGATAAATGACGCAAATATTGTTGAAAATTTTAAAGATTATACTTCTTCTCTTGTTGGAGATGACAGGGTAATAGATGCAGATAAAGCTGAAAATGGAACCTATGCTACAATGACAGGTTCTGAAGATTTTGGATATGTAACAGAACTTATCCCAAGTATAATGGTAGGATTAACTACCGGTTCAACAACTGATGGATACATTTATCCTCATCATCATCCTAAAACTCAATTTGATGAAAGTCCATTATACATAGGCTCAGCCACTTATGCAAACATGGCAATGAAGTGGTTAGAAAACGCGAAGTAACAATGCTTCGTAACGTTAAAAAATCCTATAAGTCTAAGGTTCAGAAATCATAAAATATGTCGCTCCAATAATTGCCTTTTGTTCAATTATATTCTAAGTATATTATGAGGCTATTAAGTTCTTGTAAAAACTTATGAATAATTAGCATAAACTTTTCTAATAATATCCTTATGTAAATAAAACAAAGGATGGTGATATAAATGACAAAACTTGTTTTAGTACGTCACGGTCAAAGCGAATGGAATAAAGAAAACAAATTTACAGGATGGACAGATGTAGATTTATCAGTAGATGGTGCCACAGAAGCGTATCAAGCCGGTAAAATATTAAAAAGTAATAATTTAACTTTTGATGTTGCATTCACTTCTGTATTAAAAAGAGCTATAAGAACACTACAAATAATACTGTATGAAATGGATCTTCTATGGATACCAGTTTATAAGTCATGGAAACTAAACGAGAGACATTATGGTGCTCTTCAAGGCTTAAATAAAGATGAAACACGACAAAAATATGGAGAAGATCAGGTTTACAAGTGGAGAAGGTTTGTAGAAGTTAGACCACCTGCTCTTGACATAAATGATAAAAGATATCCAGGTAATGAATATAAATATCATGATTTAAAAAAGGAAGAAATTCCTCTTACAGAAAATTTGGACGATACCCAAGAAAGAGTTCTTGATTATTGGAATGAATACATTGTGCCTAATATAAAAGCCAATAAAAAAGTTATAATCTCAGCTCACGGAAATACCCTAAGGGCACTTGTAAGGTATTTAGATAACATACCAGGAGATGGCATAGCAAGCCTTAACATTCCTACTGGAATTCCACTGATATATGAGCTTGATGATAACTTAAAACCAATTACACATTATTATATAGGAATAGATGGAAAATTAGATAATACTAAAATCCCAAAAACTATTTAAAATCAATTTATATCCTTTTAAGTAAAACTCCATATTTTACAGGTGATGTAACTAAATTTTCTATACTATTGCTCATAATTTTATCTATTAAAATTGCACCTAATAAAATTATTATTGGAATGGCAATTCTTATAAACATCATCTTGTCTCTTTCTCTCATTTTTCCCCCTCCAATTCGTTATTTTATTTTAATTTTAGGCTATGTTTTAAATAAATGTTTATCCCACCAAAGCTTAAATCACAGCTTAATTTTAAATCAAATAGTATAATATGTAAATATATAATTGTAATCAATTTTTATTTAATTTGTAATATAATTGTAATAAAAAACTCAGCATCTGCTGAGTTTTTTATTCATATAATGTTATCCTCTACTAATTTTAAGTTTCACATAGCAAAATGCCTTTAAAATAACATGTATGCACCACAATAAAGCAGCACCAAACATAATATCATAGGATAAATTAAGCAGAAATAAATGCTTGCTAAAATCACCATGTCCAGCTCCTATAACTGGCAAAATGAACTGTGATGATCCAGACACAAGAATAAATATAAGCATTAAATTTAAAAGTTTTATGTCCCTTTCTTTGCTCTTTATAAAATATAGAAACGAAATTATAAAGTATACTATAGAAAATACTATATAACCATAAACACTGTGATGAAGATTTGGCATTTTATCTATAAGTTCAATTCTAAAATTATTAACTTTTTTTTCAGGATAAAATTGATTTTTTGCAAAATTAAACCTTTTAGGCTTACCAAAGACATAGGCACTATGAGCTGCATCATTTATTTTTTGCCACATTCTATCAGGATTATTTAAATAAAATCCAAGTATTTTCCAATTAGAAATATTGGGATAAAATTCTTTCATCATAGTTTTACCCAACGGATCAAGTCCTTTATTCTTATTATAGAAGGAATGTCCATCAAAAACGACTAACTTTTCATTCAACCCAAGTTCCTTTAAATCTCTTTCTGGTGTTTTAGATCCTCTGAGAACCCCTGTAAAAACAGACTGAAATAAATTATTCTCCTTAATTGTGTCCGTCAATGAAAAATATGAAATAAAACAAACTATAAATACCACTAAGGATCCTATCAAAATAGTTTGTCTATAACTTGGTGCTTTATAATAAAAATACAAGAATCCGTATATAATAAGCATAAAAATAAATAACGGTAAATTTTGTGATTTAGCGGTTAAAAATGCACCCGAAGCTATAAAAAAATACATAAAATCTCTCATTTTAGGTTTTTCCATAGTTATCAAATGCAAATAAGTACCTATGTTAAGAAAGAAAAAAACTATTGTACCTGCTTCTCCGTAAAAAGAATTGAAGTATTCAATATAGCATGTACTAGTAAAAAATAAAATAATACAAATTCCTGCTGCAAGCTTGGTGATTTTAGTTAATCTTTTATATCTTAGTATAAAAAAAACTCCTGCTAAAAATATTGTAGAATAGATAACTGCTAAATATCTAATATCAAATAAATTTGATTTAAACCCACTCATAACTAATGAAAGCACTACTGCTATCTTTACAGGTATTGCCACAGAAACCCAATCCCAGTAAACTGGCAAAATTACACCTGGATCTTTTATTAAATATTTAATGTGCATAAACCCATCATAAGTTTCTTTATAACTTTTACCTATCTCACTTACTCCTCCATAAGTCATAAGCCTATCAAAATCACCATTGTTCATTTTACCAATTATGGGATAAATAAATAACGTATTTAACAATATGACTCCTATTATAGTTAAAATTATCGCTTCAATTAAGTAATTGTTTTTTATATAATTTAATTTTTTTAATATTAACTTCATTAACTAAATATCCTTTCAACATAAAGTTCTTTATGACACTTCGTTATCTTTCAACGGTTCTTCATCTTTGTATTTCTTTATTTTATCTTTGCAGCTTACCTTACTATCTATTATATACATTGGTCTACTCTTAGTTTCATCTGAAATTCTTCCTATATATTCCCCCATAATTCCAATGCTAATAAATATTAATCCAAACATAATAAGGTTAATCGACATTATTAAACCTAAACTTAAGATGGCTATATTCAAATATATATGTTTTATTAAAACATAAGCAGTAGAAATCAATCCGATGAAAAATATGATTCCTCCTAAACCACTCATAATTGTAATTGGAGCATATGAAAAAGCTGTCATACCATCAAAAGCCAACTTAATCATTTTCTTTAATGGGTATTTAGTTTCTCCAGCAAATCTTTCCTGACGTGTAAATTCAACAAAAGTCTGCTTATACCCAACCCAGCTTACGAGGCCCCTCACATATCTATTTTTCTCTGGCAGAGAATTTAGTGCATCACAAACCTTTCTATCTATGAGCCTAAAATCTCCTGTATCTACAGGTATATCTATACTCGTCATTTTCTTAAGCAATCTATAAAATACCATTGCTGTAAATTTCTTTAATAATTTTTCCCCATTTCTCTTTGTTCTTTTACCGTATACAACCTCATATCCCTGTTTCCACTTTTCAAGCATTTGTAGTATAACCTCAGGCGGATCTTGCAAATCTGCATCAATTACTATAATTGCCTCTCCCACAGCTTCATTCATACCTGCTGTTATAGCTGCCTGGTGACCAAAATTTCGAGAGAAATTAATGAGTTTTATACACCCATCTTTTCTGCATATGTCCTCTGCCATATACTTTGTTTTGTCTATACTTCCATCATTTATGAATATAATCTCATAATTATCCTTAGTACATTCCATTACTCTCTTTAATCTTCTGTAACTTTCCTCAATTACAGCTTCTTCATTATATAAGGGTACTATAACCGAGCATATTATTTTACTTTTCATATAATTCTCCCTTTACTGCTTTGTAATTATAGAGCAATCCCGTTAATATTAATTAAAATTTACTTTTCTTTATATTAGATATATTAGACGCCAAAAAAGTTTCACTGCATATGATATCAATATATGAAATTGATTATAGTTACACTATTACTATATTATATCCATATAATGTATTTTAAAGCATAAACATTAATATTTACCTATGAAAATCATTAATATTTTTTTAATTTTTAGCTTTATTTTAAATAAATATTAATAAGCCTACACCATTAATATCAACATCTTTTTAATTATCGCCATTTTTAACGTTATATTTTAATTATTTTTAACGTTGAATTTAAGCACTTAGAAAGTTATAATTAACATATAATTTTAATATAGAAGGAGGCATATAACGTATTGAAACATAAAAAAACAACTATTTCTGATATAGCCAAAATCATGAATGTATCTTCAATCACAGTTAGTAGAGCATTACGAGGCGAAGATGGTGTAAGTAAAGAACTTAGAGATAAAATAATTTTTAAAGCTAAAGATTTAGGTTACTCTAAGACAAAAAATAACGTTAATATTTTAATTCTTCATGAAAAAACAAATTTGCAAGATAACCCTAACTTTAATTTTACGCTACAATGTATAGAAACAGAACTTCAAAATAGAGGTGCTGAGTATAGTATAGAATTTGTATCAAAAGATAAACAAAGCAAAAAAGAAATCCCATGTAAAATTTTAAAAGGAAATATTTTTGATGGAGTACTATTTATAGGGAGATTCAGTGAAGATTATATAACCTTTTTAAAAACAAAAATAGAATATCAATCTTTATATGCAGGCTATTCACCTTCCCTAGATTGTGATACTGTTAGATTTAATGCCATCAATGCTGCCTACAAACAATGCAAATATTTACTTAGCAATGGACACAGGCGCATAGGTTTTGTTGGAAATTTATCTTCCTACATATTAGGTGAAAAAATGCTAGGAATGAAAGCCGCTATGAATAAATATGACCTTCAAATAAATATGGATTTTTTCATAGATAGAAAAGCTAACGATCTAGAGAAAAACTTACTAAAAGTTCTAAACTTAAAAAATAGACCTACAGCAATTATGTGCCAAGGAGATTTAATTGCACTAAAAATAATAAAGCTTCTTCATGAAAATAATTTTAAGGTTCCAGAGGATATTTCTATAATAGGTATTGGTAATCAAGAAATATCTTCCCTATCAATACCTGCACTTACAACTATAGACATTAACATAGAACATTCCTGTTACACTGTTGTAGATTTACTCATAAAAAGAATTAATAATCCTCAAAAACCCTATGAAAGCATAACCACAAATGGATTTTTGATTGAAAGGGACTCTGTAAAAAACCTTACAAAAGGAGATTCCATATGAAAGAAAATATAATAATTGATTTCTTTAAAAAGAACAAACTTAGATATTCCATAGGTTTAATATTTATGATTGCTTCCTCCTACATACAAACTTTATTTCCAAAAATACTTGGGGATACTATAGATATTTTGAAAAACAGAAATTTTAAAAACAGCATGGTTAACTTTAATATCACCTACATGGTTTTAATTGCCTTTTCAACTTTTGTATGCACTTTTATATGGAGAAACATGGTTATGGGCGGCGGAAGAAAGCTTGAAAATAATATAAGAGAAAAACTTTTTGATCACTTTCAAAAATTGTCACCAGAATTTTATAATAATGAAAAAACAGGCAACCTTATAGCCTATGCCATAAATGATATTTCTGCTGTAAGAATGACTTTTGGTCCAGCAACAGCTATGTCAATAAATGGTCTTGTAATATGCATTTCTTCAATTTATTCTATGATAACTAGTATAAGTTTTAAACTAACTATAATGTGCCTTGCTCCTATACCTTTTATAATAATTATGATGCTCAAAATAGGAAAAATGGTTCAACATAGATTTAGAAAGGTTCAAGAGAATTTTGCAAACATATCAGATAGGGTACAAGAAAACATAAATGGAATAAGAGTTATAAAAGCATATGTTCAAGAAGAAAAAGAAGTAAAAAACTTTGAAGAACTTAACGACAAAATGATGGATTCAAATTTAAAACTGGTTAGAATTTCATCTTCACTTTCGCCAATAATTGAGCTATGTTTCAGTATAAGCTTTGTTTTCAATTTAATCATAGGAGGAAATATGGTTTTAAAGGGACAAGCTTCTCTTGGAGATTTTGTCGCTTTTAATACATATATATCCATGATTATGGCGCCTGTAATATCTATTGGTCGTGTAATTATTGTTTTTCAAAGAGGAATGGCTTCCCTAAAGAGATTAAATAAAATATTTAAAGTGGAACCCGCTGTAACTAATGGAAAGGCCATGATTGAAAAAGACATTGAAGGAAATATTGAACTTAAAAATCTAACATTTTCTTATCCGGGCTCCGATAAAAAAGTTTTAAACAATATAAGCTTAATCATAAAAAAGGGTTCTACCATTGGCATAATTGGTAAAACCGGGTCTGGAAAAACAACTTTAACAAATTTGCTTTTAAAACTTTATAACGTAGAAAATGGCACAATACTTTTTGATGGCACTGATATAAATGACTACACACTTAATTCCATAAGAAGCAGCATTGGTTATGTTCCTCAAGACAACTTTCTATTTTCCGCAAGTATAAAAGAAAACATTAGCTTTTTTAACGATATATATAAAGATGAAGAAATTGAGAATTCAGCTAAAGCAGCATGTATATATAAAAGCATAATGGATTTTCCAAACGAGTTTAATACAGTTCTTGGTGAAAGAGGAGTAAATATTTCTGGAGGTCAAAAGCAAAGAGTATCTATTGCCAGAGCTATAATAAAAAATCCTTCAATTCTAATACTAGATGATTCTCTCTCAGCTGTAGATGCTGTAACTGAAACTAAAATATTAAGTAATTTAAAGGATATAAGAAAAGATAAAACAGCAATTATAATTACCCATAGACTTTCTGCTGTTAAAGATGCGGATGAAATAATAGTTTTAGATGAGGGACACATAGCAGAAAATGGCACTCATGATGAGCTTTTAAGCAAAGGAGGTATATACTATGGCATTTACAAAGAGCAATTCAAAGCTGAAAAATCAAAACCAGAAACCTATTAAAATCAAAAGCTTTAAAAGGCTTTTAAAACTTACACTACCATATACAAAAAAAATTGTACTTGCCGCCATTTGTGTACTTTTAGTAAATGCTGCTGACTTACTTAAACCTTATATATTAAAAATAGTAATAGATGACTTCTTAGTGGCTAAAAAGCCTCAAATTGGATTGTATTCTATAACTTCAATGGGAATTTTATATTTTTTAATAGTAGCCCTCGGTGGATTTTTTGCAATAAGTGAGGCTAACTTAATAAATAAAGCTGCACAGATGATTATGAAAACCCTAAGGAGCAGTGTATTTAAAACAATACAGCTTCTTCCCCTATCCTACCTTGATAAAACCTCTTCTGGAAGACTTATAACGAGAGCAACAAACGATGTAGAAGCTTTAAGCGAAATGTATACAGATGTAATAATAAGCTTATTTCAAGATATATTTCTTTTAATAGGAATTGTATATGCAATGCTTTCAATGAACGTAAAATTATCTCTTGTATCTTTTTCAGTAATACCTATTATGCTTTTTATAATATTTGCCTTAAGAACTAAAGTGAAAAAAAATTTTAAGGTGATGAAAACTCTAATTGGAAAGATAAACGGTTTTATGGCCGAAAACATATCTGGAATGAGACTTGTTCAAATTTTTAGAGGTGAAAAAGAGAAAAAAGAAGAATTTTTAAAACTTAACAATGAATACTTTGATGCAACTTTATTTCAAGTTTTCCTTAATAGCTTTTTAAAACCTGCTTCAAATGTATTTCAAAATCTTTCAATAGCAATTATCATTTGGTACGGCATGAGTAAAATTGCAAATGGCACTCTTCAAATTGGAGTTTTGTATGCATTTA
Organism: Clostridium guangxiense; assembly: GCF_021043395.1. Taxonomy (GTDB): domain Bacteria; phylum Bacillota; class Clostridia; order Clostridiales; family Clostridiaceae; genus Clostridium_S; species Clostridium_S guangxiense. Next base: position 32,911 of record NZ_JAJNKE010000033.1, on the reverse strand, counting down.
CAACATATATAAGGCAGTTTTTTGATCCTGTTTCAGATCTTGCAGACAGTTACACTACAATACAATCTGCTTTAGTATCCGCCGATAGAATTTTTGAACTTCTAGACCAAAAACCTATTCTCGAAAAACTTCATGATGGAATTCCTATGAAACGCATGAAAGGAAAAGTAGAATTTAAAAACGTATGGTTTTCATACAATGGCACAGACTGGATACTTAAAAACTTAAGCTTCACCATAAACAAAGGTGAAACTGCTGCCTTTGTAGGCGAAACAGGTGCAGGAAAAACAACTATAATAAGCCTTATAAGTGGATTCTATAAAGTTCAAAAAGGTGAAATATTAATTGATGGGATAAATATCAATAATATAAAACTTGAAGATTTAAGAAGAAATGTAGCTGTTGTTCTTCAAGATGTATTTTTATTTTCTGGAGATATTGAAAAAAATATTACTTTAAATGATTCAATAGATAATGCTTTAATAGAAAAAGCTGTAAAGAACTCTTACTCCTCTAAATTTATCGAAAAGATGCCAAACAAAATCCACGAACCTGTTATGGAAAGAGGAAGTACCTTTTCTGCTGGTCAAAGACAGTTATTATCTTTCGCAAGAGCCATAGCACATGATCCTTCTATTTTTGTTTTGGATGAAGCCACTGCAAACATAGATACCCATACTGAAAAACTTATCCAAAGGGCTATAGAAAACATTACAAAGGAGAAGACAACCCTAGTAATAGCACACAGACTTTCAACTATAAGAAATGCTCATAAGATAATAGTTTTAAAGCACGGTGAGATTTTAGAAATGGGAAATCATAACGAACTTATGAAGGAAGACGGCTACTATAAAAAGCTAGTCTACGAAAGCACAAAAGAAACAACATGAATCTTGAAGCAGAGTACAATGAATGTTCCTTAATCTCCTGTTCAATAGAAGCAATACTATTGAGAGGATGATTTAAATAAAAGTCAATAAATTTTAAGATTTAGCCCCTTAGATTTATGACTTTTATTTAACGTCCCGAAATAGTATTACTTCTCTTATTTTATCCAAAGATACTAGAGAAAAAGTTTTTAATTGACTTCCAAGCTTTGCTAAAGAAGCCTTTTGCCTCATCGCTTTTAAGGACTCCCTCTAATTTGTTTGCAACACCATTTAGTTGTCCTTTTATTTTACTATAGTTTAAGTTTAAACCATTTATCTTATCCATTACATCAGTAATTTTGCTAATATCATCTTTGCTTAAATTATAGTTATAATTATTAACCACATTTTGTACTATCTTCTGAGTTTCAGCTTTATCATTAGGCTTTTCTTCAACTACCTCTTTTTTAACTTCATTCATTAAACCAGCAGCTTTATCTTTACCAATTTTTTGTCCAAGATTACCTGTAGTAACCAATTCCTGGTTGGCTGCTTCTTTGCTTGCTTCACTTATCTTGTTTCCACTTTTGCTGCTTTCAAAACCTTTTAATATTCCTGTAAGCGCAGCTGTACCTGATACATTAAATGGCGCCGCTGCTACAACATTTGCATTTTGTATTCCTGCTGTAATAAGAGCATTTTTTATCATATTTGCATTAACCCAATATATATTATGTGTACTTACATTTAATCCACCGCTGCTAGTAGGATCCACGTATGAGCATGATATAGATTTCGTTCCTATTTGGCTTTTAGAAGCAGTATCTCCTAAATATTTTCTTTCCTCATCTATATTAACTTCTATTACATTTGCATCATCTTTGGTTACTCCAAAGTATTTAAGCATGTCTTCCTTTTGCTGCTCACTTAAATCTCCTCCTAAAGTAACACTTTTATAAGCATCTGCACTAACATTTTTTAAAGGTGCACATACTAAGAAAGATGCTGCTAAAACTCCAACCAATACTTTACTTACAATTGCTTTAAATTTCATAATACCTGTCTCCTTTTCACTATTCATTGCATATATATTATATACTAAAAATATTATCTATCAAATATAAATGATTTTATAACCGCAAAATACTCTCTCACATATGAATTCAGTATAATTCCTGGATGAATAGGCGCAGGTATACCGTATACTTTAAATCCAAACCTTTGTGCAAGCATTTTGGCTCTAAATACGTGAAAATTATTTGTGACTAATGCTATTTCAAAATCACGTTTTCCATATGATCTTTGAAGGATTTGTTTCGTATTTCTCAAGTTTTCCATGGTATTTCTTGACTTGTCCTCTACAATTATTCTTTTTTCACTTATACCTTGTTTAAGTAAAAATTCTTTCATGGCCTCCGCTTCTGGTATATCTTCTCCAGGTCCCTTGCCTCCTGAAACTACAACCTTAATATCAGGATATTCATTTAAGTATTTAAGTCCTTTTTCCATTCTCTGATAAAGTGCTAATGTCATAGTCTTTCCTCTAACTGCCGCTCCAAGTATCACAACAAAATCAGCTTTTTTATTATTTTTTTCAAATGAATTATATATAAGCATAGTTTCAATTGCAATAAATGAAATTAAAAATATTATAATTAATACTCTAAACAGGATCAAAATATTTCTAAACCTCCCTTTTAAAATATTACCTTTAAATTTTAATTTTAAAATTCCAACAGTTATAAAAACAACACCTATTAAAGCAAAAAATGGTGAAAAATTAATCGCAAAACCGAAAGTTATAAAACATCCTATGAAATAAATAATACTTAATATTCCTAATACAATGTAAAATGTCCCCAATTTATTTTTGAACATGCTTTCCACCTCCAAAGCTTAATTTATTTTACCACAAATTAATTTCCAAGTAATGCTTTATTTTATGCTTTAATTTGATAAAATAATATAAAACAATATTTACTTAAAGGAGCAATAAATATGACCTTATTAAATAAAAAAGAAATTAATATATTAGTTGTTGATGATGAAGAAAGTATAGTTGAATTTATAAAAATGGGATTAGAAGATGAAGGTTTCTCTGTTCATACTGCTTATAATGGTATTGAGGCTGTTTCTATGGCTTTAGATATAGATCCAGAGTTAATAATACTAGATGTAATGATGCCTGGCATGAATGGTTACGAGGTATGTTACAAAATAAAAAAATCCATAAAAACCTCAATTATAATGTTAACAGCAAAGGACGATATTGACGATCGTGTTCTTGGACTTAATCTGGGTGCTGATGACTACATGATAAAACCCTTTAGCTTTAAAGAATTACTTGCACGAATTAATGCTAGACTCAGAAATATCTCACCACAATCAATGAGCAAAATTGACATTGGAAATTTCACTATAGATGATGGAGCTCATGAAATAAGTTTTAACAGTGAAGTATTGAATTTATCACCTACAGAGTATAACCTTTTAAAATATTTACTTACTAATAATGGGCTAGTCTTGAGTAAGAGCATTATTCTAGAAAAAGTTTGGGGTTATGATTTTAACGGAGAAGAAAATATTGTTGAAGTTTATATAAGATATCTGAGAGATAAACTTAATGATAAAAATCATAATATCATTCGCACCGTAAGAGGTGTTGGTTATAAGGTGGTTGTATGATGAAAAAAGTAATTAACATGTCTAAACGAAAAAGTTTAAAATATCAGCTTTTAACAAGGATGTTTTTGCTTTTAATACTTTTTCTTATAATAGCAGAAGTATTTCAATATTTTTCTTTAAAGCATTACTTATGTAAAAGCAGGGAGCAGGTTTTAGAATCACGTATGCACAATGTATCTCAACTTATACCGAGGCTGTATTCTAAAAAAGATGTAATAAAAAGCGCTGACGAACTTGTGGAACATACTATTGATATGAATATAACCTCATCTGTTATAGATAATGAAGGAAATATAATAGCTTCTGAAAGTAGATACAAACATGGTATTCCTGCTCCGAGGCTTGCCAAAAATGATTATACAGCTCTAATGCATCAAAAAGGAAACCTAGAGGGGTATACGCTAGTTAAGAATATAAACGGAGAATTAGATTTAGTTATATGGCGAAAAATTGGAGATTTACATTCTAGCTCTGGATTGGTTCAATTAAGTACTGAAGCCGAACCAATTATATCTGTACTTCATAAGCAGCTTTCTACATATATATTTGCATGTCTTATTATTTTAATCTTGGGAGTTATAATAGGCGGCGCAGTATTAAAAAGGACCCTAAAGCCTCTATATAGCATGACCAATACAGTAAAACAAATTACACCACAGGAGCTTAATAAAAGACTTCCTGTAAACAATGAACAATTAGAAATAGATAGTTTGTCCATAGCTTTTAATGGGATGCTTGAACGTATAGAAACATCCTTTAAAAAAGAAAATGCCATAAAGAAAAAAATGCAGCAGTTTATTTCAGATGCTTCTCACGAACTTAGGACTCCACTCACCTCCATTAGAGGCTTTGTTGAGGTTTTGCTTATGGGTGCCGCTAAAGATGAAAAAAAACTAAATATAGCCTTAAATAGCATTTTAACAGAAAGTGAACGTCTAACAGAACTTGTAAATGAACTTCTAATGTTAACTAGATTAGACAGACAAGTATGGGTAGATATGTCAAAAGAAAATATGAAAAATATAATAGAAGAAGTTTATCCTCAATTAAAAATACTTTCAAAAAATAGAAAGATAAATCTTAACTTAAGTGGAGACATGTACTTTTGGGGAAATAAAAATCAAATAAAGCAAGTGATATTTAACATTGTACAAAATGCTATAAATCATACAGATGAAAAAGAAGGTACCATTACAATTTCACTAGATAAACAAACTAAAGATGTCAAAAATTTTTTGGTACTTAAAATAAGTGATAATGGAACAGGAATATCAGAAAGCGACTTAGTAAAAATATTCGATAGATTTTTTAGAAGTGAATCTCACCGCTCAAGACATCACGGCGGCTATGGCCTCGGATTATCAATTGTAAAATCAATAATAGACTCTCATAAAGGCACAATTGATGTAAAAAGCTCCCTTAACAGTGGAACTACATTTTACATATATTTAAATAGACTAATTTAAATTATATTTATAACAAGCCATAGAATGGCTATATTCTATGGCTTCTTATAATGCTTTGTTTTAAATACGTGTTGACTTTGACACTTACTTAAAGCAAAGCCTTTTATAACAATCTGTTTACACTTTTCTAAGCAAATTTTAAGTTAACTCTAAAGTTACTTTAAGCTTAATACCTTACAATTGTATCATAAGTGAAATGGAGGTGAGTTAATTTATGATTATTGAAAAAATAAAAAAATTAATCTCAAAAAATTCAATTGCACAAAATACTTCTTTTTCGAAGCAATTTTATTGTCTTGGAACAATTATATCTCTTACTGCATACGGAGCTTCAGCAGAAATAGCAATAAATAAAGCCCAAGAAAGATTAAATGACATAGATGATAAAATGTCTGTATTTAAACCTAGTAGTGAAATTTCAAAAATAAACTCCTTATCCGGAAAGCAATTTGAAAAAGTTAGTTTTGATACTTATTTTGTAATAAAAAAAGCTGTACATTTTAGTGAACTTTCTGAAGGAACTTTTGATCCTACAATAAGGCCATTGGTAAAGCTATGGAATATAGGAAAAGATAACTTTAGAATTCCAACTAACTATGAAATTAAAGAAATTTTAAACCTTATAAACTATAAAAATATTATATTTGATGAAAATAGCAGCAGCATAATGTTAAAAAAAGAAGGACAAAGTCTTGATGTTGGCGGTATTGCAAAAGGTTATGCAGCTGATGAAATAAATAAAATATTTAAAAAATATAAAATCAAAAGCGGTATCATTGATTTAGGTGGAAACATCTATGCAGTTGGTCAAAAGCCAAATAAGAAAAATTGGAACATAGGAATTCAAAATCCTATAAGAATAAGAGGCAGTTATGTTGGTATATTAAGCTTATCGCATAAATCTATTGTTACCTCTGGTGGATATGAAAGATACTCTACCGAAAACAATAAAACCTTTCATCATATATTAAACCCCAAAACTGGATACCCAGCTAAAAATGAGCTTGTGAGCACTACAATAATATCAGACAAATCTATAGATGGCGATGGCCTATCAACTGGTGTTTACATAATGGGGCTCCAGAAAAGCATCAAACTCATAGAAAACTTAGATGGTGTAGATGCTATATTTATAACCAAGGATAACAAGATATATTTAACTTCAAATATAAAAGACAAATTCAGACTTACTGATACAAACTTTAGTCTACAGGAGGATTACTACTATGAAAAATAAAATTTCTAAATTACAAATTGCTCGTTTTATATCTCAAGTTGCGTTTTTGATTCTACTTCCCGGATTATTTACCTTAAGTTTTAGCCAAGTAGGCAATTTATATTCAGATATAATAAAAGGCGATTTTAACTTAATTGCTTCCCTGCCATACTTAACTACAATGCTTGTAACAATTTCAATTACAATAGTGTTCGGAAGATTTTTCTGCGGTTGGATGTGTGCTTTTGGAACTATGAACGATTTTATATACATGATATCAAGCAAAATATTTAAATTTAAGTTTAAAGTTGATGCAAAAACTGATCGTATCTTAAAAATGCTAAAATATGTAGTTTTAATATTTATTTTAATTTTTGTATGGACACTAGGAAGTAAAACTCTAAATAGCTTTAGTCCATGGAATGCCTTTGCTCAAATAAGTAACTTCAAAAATGCCATATTTGATTATTCCTTAGGCTTTATAATACTTGCTTTAATTGCAGCTGGTGCAATGTTTATTGAAAGATTTTTCTGCAGATATTTATGCCCACTTGGCGGAATATTTTCTCTTGTATCTAGATTTAGATTATTTAAAATCAATAAGCCAAATGAAAAATGTGGAAAGTGCAGATTATGTACAACTAAATGCTCCATGGGAATAGAACTGTACAAAGTAAACAAAGTTACTAGTGGGGAATGCATAAACTGCTTAAAGTGTTTAGATGTATGTCCTCGTAAAAATACTAATATAAGTGTGGCTGATGAAAACTTAAATCCTGCCCTAGCAAGCTCAATTGCAATTGCTGCTTTTGCTGGAGTGTATGCTGCAAGTACAACCGCTGCTAATATTGCTATTAAAAATAACAAAGCTTCTATAATTTCTTCATCAAGCACTACAAATAACAATGCTAAAGGTCAATATAAAGATGGAACTTATACAGGTGAAGGTGTTGGCTTTAAACCCGGAATGCAAGTTTCTGTAACAGTAAAAAATAATAAAATATCAAATATCGAAATAGTATCTACTAATGATACACCTGGATATTTCGACCAAGCTTCAAGTGTTATACCTTCTGAAATAATAAAAGCTCAATCAACTGATGTAGATGCCGTTTCAGGAGCTACTAGAAGCAGTAATGGCATTATGAGTGCTGTAGAAGATGCCTTGAAAAATGCTAAATTGAACTCTACTTCTAATTTAAAAAATTCAAGTTCAACTAAAACTGCTGAAACTGAACAAAATACTAATTCATCAAATACAGCAACCGAAAACAATACTTCCAGCAATAGTAGTTCTTCGAATGGTTCAAGTTCAGATAGCAGCCAAAAAGCATATAAAGATGGAACATATACTGGTGTTGGAAATGGCTTTAGACCAGACTTAAATGTATCAGTAACAATTAAATCTGGCAAAATTACCAATATAGAAATGCTATCCAATAACGAAACTCCTCGTTTCTTCGATGCAGCATCTCAAACAGTACCTCAAGAAATTATAGAAGCTCAATCAACTAATGTAGATGCAGTTTCAGGAGCTACTATGAGCAGTAATGGTATTATGGAAGCAGTACAAAAAGCCTTAGATAAAGCAATCTAGATGAAGTAACAGTATTTTAGAACATTAAAATACTGTTTACTTCACCTAAACTAAAGTCTTTGAATACTGCACAAAAATAGTTACTTAAATTAGTTCAAACCTCGCATATGATTAGATTTGGAACTTCAACACCATTTCGTTTAACTTTTGAGCAAGTTCTGCTTGACCTTGAGATGTTACTGCTACCTGTTCTATAGCTCTTGCAACTTCTTTTATACTTGATCTTATTTCTTCAGTATTCTCAGATGATTTATACTGATCATTTGCAACATTTTGCATAGATTCACTTACCTGACCTATTGTCTTAGTTAGTTCTTGAGCCATTACCGATATCTCATCAGACATTTTGCTTACAAACTCAGCATCTGAATAATATTTATTTCCAATATAATCAAAAGCTTCGAAGGTTTTATTCACATTGTTGTGCATAAACTTTAATATTTCTTCACTATTTGAAGCAAGATTTTTAAATGCTGCGTGAACTTCCTCAATAGTTTCATTAATTCCATTTACTGATTCAGAAGATTGTTCCGCAAGTTTTCTTACCTCTTCAGCCACAACTGAAAAGCCTTTACCATACTCACCAGCTCTTGCTGCCTCAATTGCTGCATTCAACGCAAGCAAATTTGTCTGCTCCGATATTTGTGCAATAGCATCTGCTAAGTTCTTAATATCATTAACTACTTTTCCATCTTCAATTGATTTTATTATATCTTCTCTCTTTTTTTCATAAATCTCTCTGCTTTCCTGTATTGTTTTTGCTCCTTCATTTTTTATATTTATAGCTCTTTCCTTTGAATCACTAGAACTTTTACTTCCATCCGCAGATCTAGCTGATAACTGATTTACATTTGCATTTATCTCTTCCACTGCAGCACTTATCTCTTGAGAAGCATTACTTGTCTCACTTGCTAAAGAAGCTATGTCATTTACTGAATTATTTATAGTTTCAGCCTTTGATGACAATTCTTCAGAAGTTGCAGAAAGCTCCTCGCTAGCAGCACTCATATCCTGTGAGTTTAACATAATAGTTTTTATTAGATTTCTTACATTTTCCTGAGCTTTATTAAGATCCTTACCTGCTTCGCCAAATTCGTCTTTTCTAGTTACTTTTATAGGAGTTGAAAAATTAAAATCTGCTAGCTGCTTAGCGTATTTCCTTATTTTTTCTAAAGCTATATGTATATCTTTAGCAAGAAATAACCCAAGCACAGTTGCAGCTACCATGCTTATAATAATGATAATGATACAAAAAACAACAGATTTTTCAAATTCAGATTGGCTATTATTATAATCTTTCTTTGCTAGTTTAGTATTTAATTCTATTTCATTATCTAGATTTTCAATTATGCTCGATAAATAATCAGAATTTTTTTCAAACTCAACCTGAGCATCATTGTAATCTTTATTTTTCACATAGTCAACGCACTGAACCTTAGTCGTTTTCCATCCGTCAAAATACTGTTCAAATCCTTCGAATAATTTTTTATTTTCATTTGTAATTAAATTTTGCTTATAATATTTTACTAACTGATTATTTTCTTTTTCAAGCGTATCCATATCTTTAATTAGCTTGTCAACCTGATAACCATTATTAGGATCCATAAGCAAAAGCATATCCACCCTAGCTGTCCCAATATTGTTTTTTAGTGCATTAAGTGCATTGCTTCCACTCATATCCGTGTTGTAGATTCTACCTATATTGGAATTAACTTTTTTAACTTGGACAATTCCAAATCCCCCTACAATACAAGTTAAAACAACAACACACATGAAAGATAATAAAATTTTAAGCATTATTTTCATAACTTAGCCCCCTATTTTATGTATAATTTATCAAAATCAAAATGGAAAGGGCATATAACCTTTCCATTTTGAATGTATTTCTTATGAATTCACTCAAATATATATAATTAATTATATTTTTTAATATTATTAATTATATAATTATATATCGAATATTTAGCAGAAAAATTAAGCTTATTATAACATATTATTACATGTTTTTATATAATATTTGAATTATTGATAAATTTGTATAATAAAATTGTGAAATAGAAAAATTATGTCGTTTACTATTATCGTGTAATAAATATTGGTAGAGTTTTATTATGTATAATTTTATGCTATAATAAAATTGTAATTAGGGCACACAGATGTATAGTTAATATATCAATAATTATGTGTCGTTTTAGGAGGATATAATGAAAACAGGAACAGTTAAATGGTTTAATTCAGAAAAAGGCTATGGTTTTATTGCAGTTGAAGGAGAGAATGACGTATTTGTTCATTACACTGCAATTCAAGGCATGACTGGAAGAAAAAATCTTAATGAAGGCGATAAAGTTCAATTTGATGTTGAAGAAGGCGCAAAAGGACTTCAAGCAGCTAATGTTGTAAAATTATAATTTACATTAATATATAAACCATATACATTAAGATTAAAATAACTTCATGCAGCTAGCATGAAGTTATTTTATTTAAAACATAGCTTACCTAAATTACATTTTTTCAGGTTCAGGATAATCTTTTCCAAAAGTGTCAACAGTTATTTTCTTTATTCTTTGATCTTCATAAGGCTTATCTGAATAATCTCTCTTTACAGAAACTATTTTATCCACTTCCTCTATTCCAGAAATTACTTTTCCAAAAGCAGCATAATCTCCATCAAGATGTGGTGCATCCTCAGCCATTATAAAGAATTGAGAACCTGCTGAATTAGGATATGAAGTTCTTGCCATGGATATAACTCCTTTTTCATGTTTCAAGTCGTTTTTAAAACCATTAGAAGAAAATTCACCTTTTATAGAATAGTCAGGTCCACCCATTCCTGTTCCTTCAGGATCTCCACCTTGAATCATAAATCCAGGAATAACTCTATGAAATATAGTACCATTATAAAATTCTTTATTTATTAAAGAAATAAAATTATTTACAGTGTTAGGTGCCATATCTGGGTATAATTCAACTTCAATTTTACTTTTATCTTCCATTTCAATTGTAACTATTGGATTTTTCATTATTTTACCTCCATTTTATAAATAAAATATATATTTAATTATTATATCAAAATAGGAAATATATATCCATAAAATTATTTTTCTCAAGTTCATTCGTAAATAAAAGTGCTTTCTAAATTTAGAAAGCACTTTTATTTATAAGCTTTGTTTTAAATTAATGCCATAAACTTTATCAATATTCTTTTAAAATACAGTTTATTTATTAAATAGAAGCGTTTATTGCATCATCCAAAGTATTAAGTCCATACTCGAGCTGCTCTTTAGTCATTACAAGAGGTGGTAAGAAACGAATTACATTGCCAAATAATCCGGCATTGAGGAATATTACACCATGCTCAAAACAATATTTAATTACTTTTTTAACTATTTCACCATAAGGTTCTTTTGTATCCCTATCTTTAACGAACTCCAAACCTATCATAGCTCCAAGACCTCTTACATCGCCAATAACATTATACTTTTCTTTCATTTCATTTAATCTCTTCATTATATAATTACCCATCTCAAGAGATTTTGAATTTAAATCTTCTTTTTCTATTTTTTCTATAACCTTAAGTGCAGCCACACAGCCAAGAGGACTTCCACCATAAGTTCCTCCTATACCACCAACGCAAGCCGCATCCATTATTTCTGCTTTTCCTACTACAGCACTTAGTGGTACTCCATTTGCTATAGACTTTGACATAGTTATAAGGTCAGCTTCAACGTCAAAATTCTCATGTGCAAAGGTTTTTCCTGTTCTTGCAAAACCTGCTTGCACTTCATCTACAATAAATACTATATTATTTTCATTGCAGATTTCTTGAAGCGTTTTAAAATATTCTTTTGGTGGAACAACAAACCCTCCTTCACCTTGAACAGGTTCTGCAATAAGGCAAGCAATCATATCAGGTGAAATAACAGTCTTAAGCATAGTTCTAAGCTTCTCTGCACAAGCAATCTGGCAGCTTGGATATTTACAGCCTAATGGACATCTATAACAGTATGCAGCATCAGTTTTATAAGTTTCTGATACAAAAGGACCAAATCCACTTTTATATGGCTTATATTTACTTGTTATTGACATCGTCATATTTGTTCTACCATGAAATGAACCTTGAAGAGAAATAATGCCTTGTTTTTTAGTATATGCTCTGGCTATTTTAATAGCATTTTCAACTGCTTCAGCTCCACTATTTGCAAACATTGCCTTTTTAGAATAATCTCCAGGTGTAATCTCAGTAAGTTTTTCTGCTAAATCTACATATGGTTCATACATATTTACATGAAAACTTGGATGAATATATTTATCAAGCTGTGCTTTTATAGCTTCAACTACTTCTTCATCTTTATGTCCAATATTTTGAACACCTATTGCACCAGCAAAGTCTACAAATACATTTCCATCTACATCTTTTATGAGTGCCCCTTTAGCTTCATCTATAAATACAGGTGTACTGCTGCTAACCCCTTTTGCAACGTACCTTTCTCTTTTTTTAGTGAGCTCCTGAGATTTAGGTCCTGGAACTTGAGTAATAATTTTTGCATTTGACTCTCTTATCATTATAAATACCTCCAGTATTTTAATTTAAATATATCTTAAATTTTTAATTAATTAGCATTTTCAATAAAAATATCTTCTTTGTTGGTTTGAACGTATAAGTTTTTCTTAGCAAACATTTTACTTAATATAACACCTAGTCCAATCCATCCTAGAACTATATAAGGAAATAAGTTTTGTGGAAATTCAGGGACAGGATAAATGCTTGACCACAGCACATATATAAGTGATATAATTCCGAAAACTGGGATCAATAAATTTAACTTGTTCCAAACTTTATTTTTTGTAAAATAAACTATTGCACCAGCACTTGTGAATATATACGATACTAATATTGCAAGTGAACCAATTGTTGCATAATACCCAAATACATCAATACCATCTTTATTAAATAAAGCTGCTTGAGCTATCACATTAACAACAATTATAAATATAAGAGCAAAATAAGGTGTGTTATATTTGTTATGAACTTTTTTCATACTTTTATGCATTAATCCATCTCTACTCATTGAAAATAACATCCTTGCAGCTGCACATACAGCACCAAGAGCACAAGAGAAAAATGAAAGTGATCCAGATAAAATTAAAAGAGTTCCAAAACTTTTAAATGCATATTTACGCGCTAAATCTGAAAGTGGAAGTGTAGACGATGTTATTGCTTTAAGACCTTTTGCATCTAATCCAAAGCCTATGACTTGAGCATAACTTGATAATAAGTAAAAAACTCCAGTTAAAAATACTGCACTTCCTATAGCTATAGGGATGTACTTACGAGGATTTTTTGTTTCTTCTCCTAAACTAGATGCACTTTCAAAGCCTATAAAGGATAAAAATGCAAGCACTGAAGTACCAGCAATAGCCGACGGTTTAACGCCATTTAGTTTAAAAGGAGTAATGCTTAACCCCTTAGTGACACCAACTTTAAATATAATTACAATTGATAAAACTAATATTAGTAAAATTGACATTCCTTCCATAACAAGCATTATTCTTGTACTTATTTTGGCATCTGTAATTCCAAGAAATATCATACCTATAGAAAGAACTATTGATAATGGAAGCCAATCTATTTGTACTCCAAATACAGCTAATAGTTTAGAGGTAAATGCTCCAGCTCCTGCACTGCAACCTGCTGCAAGTGCCATATAAGCAAATAAAAGTGACCAGCCTGATATAAAACCCATTCTTCTGCCCAGTGCTTCTTTTGTAAAAGTATAAAGTGATCCAGCAGTAGATATATATTGATTAAACTTAATGACCGAATAAGCTACAATTCCCACAATAATAGTTGAAATTAAAAAAACAAGTGGGGAAGAAAACTCAGCCGTTTTAGCCATTAATGATATATTAAGTGACATTGATGCTGTAGGTGCTATAATTGCAACTGATAGAGCTACGGTTTCAATTATGCTTAGGTTATCTTTTTTTAACTTTTCCATAATTCACTACCTCCAATTTTACATATATGATTATCAATTTCGCCTTTTGAAATATTATTAATTTTTTTCATTTGTTATTGCCAATATATTATTTTTATTTGTATTTTATTAATGATTTATTAATAATGTTATATATAATTTATCATATTTTAAATTAATTTTATATATTCATTTTGGACAAATATACATACGTAATTTTGTTTCAAAGGAATAAAAAAATGAATCATTTCAACCTCAACTGTTGAAATGATTCATTTTTAAGAACTTTTCTATTTTAAATGAAATATAAAAATCAAATAACTCATTAACATCTTTCAGATCACACTTTGAAATATCTTCAATTCTTTTAATTCTGTATTTCAAAGTATTCTTATGGATAAAAAGCTTTTCAGATGTTCTATTTAAATTTCCTCCTTCATCTATATAAGCTTCAAGGGTTTCTATAAGCTCTGTAGCATTTTTATTGTCATACTCCATTAAATTTTTTAATGAATTTAAATAAAACTTTTCCATCTCACTTTGGTTATTTATCTCGAAAAATAATTTATAAACACCAACATTTTCATAATACCTCACAGCATTTTTAAGTCCATTAGATTTTAAAAGTCTAAGTACTCTATGGGCATCACCGACACTTTTTTTAAAATCCTTAAGCTCATTCCATAATCCACCTATGCCAATATTCACAGTTAATTTATCAATGGCAACATTTATATTTTCAATTATTTCTTCCCCGATTTCTTCAACTGAATTTTCATAAGAATTATTATTACCCTCAGGAACCATCAATATAATAGAACTATCTTCCGTTATTTGAATTGGCTTTTTTCCTCTTTTATTAAGCACACTCATTACTATTTGTTCCACATGTTGTTTAATTTGAAGCATTTTTTCACCATTATGAACTCCATCTCTAATTGTAAGTTCATTAAAGTTTTCAAGATTTATAACAAAGGAATAGTACTTTTCATCTGGGTTGTATCCATACGAAATAGCTCTTTCCAAAATCTCCTCCGTGAAGACTACTCCTCTTAAGATAATATCTTTCATAAAATTATCTCTAGACTGCTGTTCTATCTTATTCATAAAAATTGCTTTACATATACTTTGACTTACATCTATAAACTTCATTTGAAATGGAAATTCAAATATTGGGAATCCAAGTGAATTAGCCAGTTCTATAACTTCCTTTGGTGTTTTTTTAATATACGGTCCAATATTAACTGCAAGTCCAGAAACATTTTTAGAATTTATGTCCCTTACAAAATTTATAAATTTATCTACATCATTTTCAATAGACACTCCAGAAAATAAAATAAGTTCTCCGCCGTTAAGCCATTTTGAATATTCTGGATATTCCATAACATGAACCCATCGAATAATTCTATTTAATCCTTTTTCTCCTGCTACAACTTTCATTTTTTCAAGAGAAGGTAATTTTAACATGTTACCACAAGTTACTACCATGATACAGCCCCCTATCACAGTTTAAATATGATATGCATTACTAAAGATTGACCATTTGAAATTTCGAAATTTATTTGTAAATAATATTCTTAATATTTAAATTATATTTATAATCATCATATTTGTCAATATTTTGTTAACATTTTGTTATTAATAATCAATAAAAATTGATAATTTATTATAATTTATAGCAAAAAAATAGATAAGGCATAAAGTCTTATCTATTTATAATTTTCCTTTAAATTTTCTTCCATTTCTTTAGTTTGATTTTGAAGTACACTATGACGCACTCCATAAGTAAAGTATATTATCAATCCAATGCTCAGCCATATAACAAATCCAAGCCAGGTTATAGGCCTTAATGTTGTAAGCAATGCTATACAAGCTATCAATGTTATTATAGGAGTAAATGGAACCCCTGGGCACTTAAATTTTCTTTCAAAATTAGGCATCGTCTTTCTAAGCACAACAACGGCAAGTGATACAGTTGAAAAACTTAAAAGAGTGCCAACACTTAAGAATTCAACAATAATATCAAGTGGCAAAACTCCAGCTATTATAGCTGCTGTAATACCTGTTAACAAAGTGGCTACATATGGTGTATTATGTTTTGGATGGATTTTTGAAATAACTTTTGGAATAAGTCCATCTCTTGACATAACCATAAACACTCTTATTTGACCATAAAGAACTGCTATCATTGTTGAAATCATACCTAAAATAGCTCCAACACCAACTAATGCTGATCCCCATCTAATTCCTACTCTTGCAAGCGCACCTGGAACTGCATTTTCTGATATTATCTCTTTGTATGGAACCATACCAGTAAGAACAAACGCAACTGATATGTATAATAAGCTTACAACTATAAGACAGATTATAAGTCCTCTTGATACGTCTCTGCTTGGATTTTCAGCTTCTTCTGCTGTAGTTGAAATTGCATCAAACCCTATATAGGAGAAAAATACTGTTGATGCCCCAAGAAAAACTCCTTTAAAACCAAATGGCATAAATGGTTTATAATTTGTAACATTAATATGCGATGCGCCCAATGCTAAAAACAAAAGAATTATAAGTATTTTAATACCTACAATTATATTATTTACACGGGAACTTTCTTTCATTCCATAATATAACATATACGTTAAAGCTAAAGTTATAAGCACAGCTGGTAGATCTAGGATTCCACCTTTACTTGGTGATGTAATAATGCTGTGAGGAAGATTTATTCCCACATTCTTTAATATTCCAATTAAAGTTCCTGACCAACCAGATGCAACAGCGCTACATGCCACTAGATATTCTGCCGTTAAACACCAGCCTATTATCATTGCTACAAATTCTCCAAAGGTTATATATGCATATGAATATGTGCTGCCCGCTACTGGAAACATAGTGGCAAGTTCACAATAACTTAATCCACATAAGCATGCTACTATAGCTGCCAAAACAAATGAAATTATTATGGCTGGTCCTGCCATATGTGCACCTGTACCTGTTGCAACAAATATACCAACACCAACAACTGCACCTATTCCTAAAGCTGCTATATCTTTTGCCTTAAGGCTTTTTATAAGATGTGTCTTTTCTGCACTATTAAGCATGCTTTCTAAAGACTTCTTTCTAAAAATGTTCATGAAAACCCTCCTTCTTATTAATTGCAACGATTAATATTATATCGTGAATTTTAACTATTTAAAAGTTCCATATTGTCCTTCAAAAAACGTTTTCATAAATCAATGTATTAATTTTTGCCCTATAATATTGACATGCTTTTTTAATATAATAAAAATTGACATAGTTCATTATTATTTTTACATATTTTTTTAAATTTCTTCTTTTTTTGTATCCTCTAATAACATTTTTTTACACAAAATATTATTCCCTATTTGATATAAAAAAAACTGCACAAGATTTCTCTTGTGCAGTTTTTTTTACATTAAAGTGCAAACATAATTATAAACAATATTGAGATTACATATAAAGCTTTTGGTATTTCTTTGAATTTACCAGAAAACACCTTAATTACTACATATGATAAAAATCCAAATGCAAGCCCATCTGTAATTGAATAAGTAAGAAGTATAAGTAACAAAGTTATAAATACTGGAAATCCTTCTGTAAAATCAGAAAAATTGACTTTGCCTATAGGTTCCATCATTACTGCTCCAAGTACAATTAAAACAGGCCCAGTTGCAAATGAAGGTATTGCTGTAAAAAGAGGTGATAAAAATAGCGATAGTAAAAAGAGTACTGCTATTGTAAGTCCTGTAAGTCCTGTTCTTCCACCTTCTGCAATTCCAGAAGCTGATTCTACAAACGCAACTGGTGTGGAAGTTCCAAGGCAAGCTCCTAATGTTGAGCCAACAGCATCTGCTGTAAGAACTTTATCCGCATTTTTAACATTTCCATCCTTATCTAAATATCCTGCCTTTGAAGCAAGACCTATAAGAGTTCCAATACTATCAAATATATCTATAAAGAGCATTGTAAGTATTACTGGAATTATACCTATAACCATTGCACTTTTAAAATCAAATTTCATAAATACAGGTGCAACTGATGGAATAGGTGCAAAAATTGTACTTGGCGCTTTTGCAATTCCAAATATTATACCTACTATGTATATTACAAGCATACCAATTACAAAAGAACCTTTTATATTTCTGTTGTATAAAACGGCTATAAATAAAACACCTAAAACTGCAAGTAACACTGCTGGAGTTTTTAAATTTGCTAGTGTAACTAAAGTTCCCTCTGATTTTACTATAATTCCTGCGTCTTGAAGACCTATAAATGCTATAAAAAATCCTATGCCAATACTAATTGCATACTTAAGCGTCTGAGGAACACTATCGATTATAAATTGCCTAACTTTAAAAACATTTAATACTAAGAATATAAGACCTTCAATTAAAGAAGCTGCAAGAGCTGTCTGCCATGAAAATTTAAGAGTAATACATATTGTATAAGTGAATAGTGCATTAAGTCCCATTCCTGGAGCCATTCCAAAAGGATAATTTGCTACAAATGCCATTATTATAGTTCCTATAAATGATGCAAGAGCTGTAGCTGTAAAAACAGCTTTTATTGGCATACCAGTTTTACTTAAGATTTGAGGATTAACTACGAGTATATATGCCATTGTCATAAAAGTAGTAAATCCAGCTAAAATTTCTGTCTTGACATTTGTGTTGTTTTTTGACAAGTGAAAAATTTTTTCTAACATAAGTACCTCCCAGATTTATTTTAATATTTTATTATGAAAAAAATATTATGTCCGTTTTGTCTTGTAGTGTTTATTCATAGCAAAACTATGCAAAATACAATTTATATATACTTTTAGTTAAACTGTTAACATATACAAATTTAGTTTGCCTATTTTACTATTTAATATAAGATATTTTTGCAGTGCTTTAATAAACATCCATTTTAATAGACATTTTACCTACAGCTTTTATTGTGCTTAAACCTATTTTGTCATAAAATACGAACAATAAGCCTAAAAAACAAAATAAACTCCATAATAATTTATGGAGTTTATAAATACACAAAATATCTATAAACACCCATAGTCAGACAATTTACGGTAGTCCGGTAGAAACTCTTAGACCATATTTCTAAGGATATACGGGTATATTAAATTTATTCATTATTCGTGTCGTCCTTAGTACATATTACAACAATTTAATAATTAAATCAAGCTACTTTTAAACTTTTTATAAATTAATTATGAACCAATTGTGGTATATATAATATGCTTAATTATTAATCTGTAGGAGGTTGTTAAAAAGTTATTCTATAGATTTTACTATATCGTACATGAAGCCTCATGAGCGGCTCGTAAAAAAGAATATCTATATTTTTTACAAGCTCCTACACGTGCATTAATGACATAAATTTTTATCCATATTTTTCAACATAGCTTCATTCAAAACTCTTTACATTTTGGTCTCTGCTAAATCCGTAAGCAGCAATTATAAAGAATGTAACTGCAAAAACAAGTATTACAAGAATGTACGTATATATGCTTGAAAAACTGCTTCCACCTTGAAGTTTTTGAATAGCATCAATTGCCCACCTTTGAGGTAAAAAATATGATATTTTTTGCACCGATTCTGGCATAATATCAGTAGATATAAAGCAACCGCTCATCATACAACTTGGTGTTACTATTAAATTAATAGCATAAGTTGCTCCGTTAGAAGTTTTAGAAAACGCCACAATCAATATTCCAAGTCCAACAGCTGAAATTGCAAAACAAACTAGTATAATAAATAGCTGCCAAAATCCAACATCTGTATTGATTTTAAATAGTCCTATCATTATTGCAAGCGCTGCAAAAATTTGAATAGCAGCAACAACTAAACCAGTTAATATATTAGCTAATACATACGCCTTTGAGCTAACAGCTGAGGATTGAATTCTAAGATATACCCTGTTTTTCTTTTCCTTTAAAATAAACCCAGCTGAAATGCTTGCATTCATCATTATAATCATTATGAAAAATCCTATGCTCTTTGAAGTAATTTCCTTATCTGATGCCTTATTTTTTAATTTTTGTATATTAAGTGATATAGCTTTTACTTTAGTATTTTTATACATATTATTAAATATAATTTTATTATTACCTGATGCTTTCCAGGTATCCACTATATTATTCAAATAAATATTAGAATAATTATCTACCCATGCCGTAGCAGTTGCACCCTTTAAGGATTGAACCCTAAGTTTTTTTGTATTATTATCATACACACTTTTTTCAAAACCCTTAGGAATTATAATAACAGAATCTATGTCTCCGGATGTAATTTTACTTTTTACATCGTCTTTATTGATTGCTGCAATTTTAAAATTATCCTGACCCTTAATATTTTCAATAAAGTCCTTAGACAAAATACTTCTATCATTATCTAAAATCCCAACATCTATGGGGTTATTATTACCTGTAGTACTTACCATCATAGCAAACAAAATAGAGAATATCGGAAGCATTATGATAGCTATTGTTTTGCTTTTTTTGCTAAAGTTTATTTTTAGAGTATTAAGCATAAGCCATAATATATTTTTCATGTTTAAAACACTCTCCTTTCGTAAAAAATTGATGTTATTATAATAAACATTATGCATACCACGCTGCATATTCCTATTGCTCTAAAAGCCATAACAAAGTTATTTTCGTAGATAACATTAAATACCGCATCATTTATTAATTTTATTGGCGATATATTAGCCACCATCTGAAAGGTTTTCCCCATATACTTCACTGGAAAATATGATCCTCCTAAAAAACCAATCACCATACTTACTGCTACAAATTGAGTATTAATTTCATCATAATTCTTATCCATAAGCCCTATACTAATGCCTATGCTAATAGCCACCGCAGCTTCAGCTAAAACTATTAGAAACACAGCTAGAATATGCTCTCCAAAGTACGCTTTAAATACAAATTTACTAAATAAAATTAATATAAGTATCTGCATTGCAGAAAATACAATGTCTCCTAAAATTTTCCCGCAAATCACATCACTATTCCTCACAGGAGAACATATAATTCTATTTGTTATTTGCTTACGCTTAGACATTGTAGTAAATCCATTAAGCAAAGAAAACATCATTATATAGGTGAGCATAGTTACAGCATAATAATCCATTGAGCCTGGAGCTCCTTTTCCATTAATTGAAATATCATTTACTAAACTCATATTTATGCTCTTTAAATTTATATTGCCTAATGCCTTTGGATTTACTGACGCTATTTTAAAAATTGCATTATATCTTTGAATAAAAGTTTTCATCAAAGACTCAACAAGGCTGGTTTTAAATTCATCCTTGTCGCTTTTATACATATTAATTTCACTATTTTTTATTTCAATAAAGCATGTATATTTTCCATCTTCAACTTTTTTAATTCCACTTTCTTTTTTCTCTTCGTAAAACTTCATACCAAGCTTAATACCTTGCCTTTTAATTTCATTAAACTCATTATTCATATCTTTATTTTCAGCACTATAATATCCAATTTTTACATCTTTAAAATTTTTAGATTTATTCATAGTTCCATTTAAAATTATTCCAAATACAAATATAAGAACTATTGGAAATAATATTTGCATAAAAAATACCGTCTTATTTTTGAAAGTAAGTTTTATAGTGTTAATAGTAATTGAAAGCATCTTCATTTTTTTCACCCCTAATCCCTTAATTTTCTTCCTGTAAGAGTTAAAAATACCGTCTCAAGATCAGGAGTTTTTATTTCAAGATTTTTTATATGCACACCTTTTTTAGTAAAATACAAAATTATTTTATCTAAATTATTTACGTCTGTTGAGCTACTTATGGTTGCTGAATTTTCATTTAATTCTACGCCTATAACCCCACTAATCTCTTTAACTTCATCTTCATTTATATTTTCAATTGCAGTGCAAGCTATACATGTGGTGTTTACATTGGTAATACTGCTTTTAAGCTCTTCCTTAGTTCCTTCTATTATTAATTTTCCATGATCAATTATTCCTATCTTAGTGCATATAGCTTCTATTTCCTCCATGTAATGACTTGTGTATATAATTGTACTTCCCATTTCATTTAGCTTTTTTACGGATTCAAGTATATGATTTCTTGACTGCGGATCAATTCCAACTGTAGGCTCATCCATTATGATAAGTTTTGGTTTATGTGCAATAGCGCACGCAATGTTAAGCCTTCTCTTCATTCCTCCTGAAAATTCTTTTGGATAATTTTTAACTCTATCAGAAAGTCCAACAAATTCTAATGCTTCTTCCACTCTTGCCTTAAGTTCCTTTCCACGAAATCCATATAGTCCTGCAAAAAACTTAACATTATCATATGCCGTAAGCTCCTCATATATAGCAATATCCTGTGGAACTATTCCTATATTGCTTTTAACAAACAGCTTGTTTTTATCTATACTTTTATCCATTACACTAATATCTCCACTATCTCCTCTAATAAGCCCGCAAAGTATATTTATTGTAGTGCTTTTACCTGCTCCATTTGGTCCTAAGAGTCCATACACTTCCCCCTCTTCAATTTCAAGTGAAATATTATCTACTGCTGCTATATCATTAAATTTTTTTACCAGATCTTTAATTTTAACTATTTTCATAATAACCTCCAAATTTCTAACTATATGTATATTATAAAAAAAAGGCTAAACTTATAATAGTACATAAGTTCACCTTTTCTGTATGAAGATTTTCACTTTATAAACATGAGGAACTTCATATTGATCCGTTATTTAAATAATATATTGCAATTTGAGTTCTATGCTGAAGCCCAGTTTTATTTAGTATTGATGTTATATAGTTTGCAACAGTACCTTCAGATATGAAAAGTTCTTTTGAAATTTCTCTATTTGAAAGTCCCCTTGATATGCTCCCTATTATTTGAAACTCTCTTTCTGAAAATAAGCTTTTGTCAATTTTACCTACATTAGAGGCTTTTAAGCTTTCCTTCAGCCTATCAAGCACAACATTTTCAATAACTGCATTTCCTCCATAAACCATTTTTATAGCATTTTTAATTTTTTCAGGAGGATTGCTTTTCAAAAGATATCCTTTAGCTCCGTACTTTATTGCATCATTTATGAACTCATCGTCATCAAAGGTTGTTAATATTAGCACCTTAGTTTTTGATTTCTCACATATTTCGCGAGTTGCCTCAACACCATTTTTTATTGGCATCCTAACATCCAAAAGAGCAACATCAACCTCATTACTTTGGCAAAATTCTACAGCCTTCTGACCATTTTCTACTGCACCTATTATCTCAAAACTTTCATCCATACCAAGGACCATTTTGAAACCCTCTCTTACAATAGCATCATCATCTGCTATTAAAAGTCTTATTGACATGTTATCCCTCCTCAAGTGGAAGTATAATTATTACTGAAAAACCTTTAGAGCCATCAACAATTACCTTGCCATGAAGTTTGCTGCACCTTTCTTCCATACCCATTATGCCAAGGCTCTTTTTAATACTCTTAGCTCCAACTCCATTGTCCTTTATTTCAACTTTAACAAATTTGCTAAGTACATCTATTTTAACCGTCACCTGCGCAGCCTTTGAGTATTTGAGAACATTTGTTAGTGCTTCCTCTAAATTATCATATATAACCTTCCATTGTATATGAGTTATTTTATTCATCATTCCAATATAAACCAAATTTGAGCTTATGCCATTATCTACTGAAAATTCATCTAGTGCAATCTTTATTTTGTTAATACCCATTTGTTCTGAAGGTGGTTTTATATTTTTAAGCGATAATCTTATGTTCTCATTACTGCTTCTTAATATTTCGGTAACCTTATTAATTATGTCCTCTGATTTTTTAACATCCTTGTATAAAAAAAGTTTTGAAGCTTCTAATTGTATCAAGCTTCCCGCTATGGTATGTCCTAGTTTATCATGTATCTCCTGAGCAATTTTATTTCTTTCTTCAAGTTTAGACATATATTTTATTTGACGCTCATATTCATAATTTTTATCTAGTCTTGATGAAAGATTATAAATTTTTTCTCTCATTCTGTCATTTTCTTTTACAACTGTACTCATTTTTATATAATAACTATTTGAAAGTGCATATATAACGCAGCTAAAAAACGTAAAGATCATATATTCTGCTCTCACTGAAGAGCTTATGGAAAGC
The DNA here is from genome assembly GCF_021043395.1 of Clostridium guangxiense. Taxonomy (GTDB): domain Bacteria; phylum Bacillota; class Clostridia; order Clostridiales; family Clostridiaceae; genus Clostridium_S; species Clostridium_S guangxiense. Next base: position 8,938 of record NZ_JAJNKE010000033.1, on the reverse strand, counting down.
AAAACAAGCATTAATTCACAAGCACTTATAATAATATTGTGTTTAAACCCCAAATTTAATTCTAATATATTTAATGCTATTGGAAAAATAAATATTGGGCTAAAAAGATTTACTGCAATTCCCATATCCATTATAGATAAAATTAATATTATTCTTCTCACACTTATCCTCTTTACAAGATGTATAAGTGTATTAATACAAATATATATAAGTATAATTAGCACAAGTTCGTATACACTTTTTATTTTATCACTATAATACTGATATGTGCAGTAAATTAGCACAGCTATCTTAGTTAAATCTACCCATACATCCATGATACGCCTTTACTCATTCTGAGTTAACTTTTCAACTTGCTTTATCTTTTCTTCAATTTCTTCTTTTTGTATAAGGCTTATAAATGAAAATTTACAATTTGCAGCCTTTTTCAAATTATCTAACGCATTTTCATAATCCTTTTTCTCAATAAGTACAAGTGCATAATAATAATATGCTGTTACAAAATCTGGATTCATTTTCATCAATTTTTCATAAATCTCAGCTGATTTTTCATGATTGCCTTTTAAATAATAGCTAAGAGCTAAATTATCCAAAATTCCTGCATCTGAATCACTATATTCGTATGCTTCTTCGTTAAATGAAATTGCCTTATCATAATCCCCCTTAAGTATAAGAAAGTATCCTAAATTTTCATATACAGCAGTTGTCTTATATTTTTCATATACCTTAAAAACCATTTCAACTGCCTCATCAATTTTTCCTTTTTTCCATAAAACAATTCCATATGTAGATACATATCTTATTTCATCTTGAACTCCCATTTTTGTACCTTTATATTTTTGTAAAACTTCTTCTGCTTCATCTACATACCCATTCTTTATAGCAATATAGCTATATGCGATTTTAACTTTAATAGAAGCAAATATATTATTTGCTGCCATTTTATAATACTTAATCGCTCTATCCATTTGCCCTGCTCCATAAGCTGAATTTCCAAGAAACATAAATACTATTGGAAGTCCAATTGCAATTATAAATGCACCTATAATTACTATTCCAAGAAGCCTATTTATAAAAATAAAAACTAATACTCCAATGGCAATAGCAAAAACGTTTGTTAAAAGTTTATTATTTAACATAAAAGTCCACCCCTATAAAATATTCTGCTTTTTTCCTTGATTACATACTTTAATTATATACTTTACCCCCTATGCAATAAACCTCTTAACAGAAAGTTAACATTTAAGTTCCTACATAATATCTCCACAATTAATAGCTATAATAATGGCAACTTAGTTTAGAGGGGAGTTATCAATTATTATGGTAAAAAAAAGATTTAAAGTTTATGGTATGACATGTACCTCCTGTCAAAATAAGGTTGAAACAGCTTTAAAAAACTTAAAAGGCGTCAAAAATGCTTCAGCAAATTTTAAAGAACAAAGTGCAACTATTGAATTTAATCCAGATCTATGTACTTCTAAAGATATAATAAATGCAGTAAGCAAAGCTGGTTACAGTACTAAAGATTCCTCAAAATTAAAAGTCATTGGAATAGTTATAATAGCTGCAGCCGTAATACTCTTAAGCACTTCAACTTCTACAGGCTTCAATATTAATTCAAAATTAAATGGAGCAAGTTATTTCATGCTTTTTATAGTAGGAATTTTAACATCAATACACTGCGTTGGTATGTGCGGTGGAATAATGCTTTCACAAAGTAGCTACTCTGAAGGTCCAAGCAAACTTAATTCTATTAAACCAGCACTTTTGTATAACTTAGGGCGTGTTATTTCTTATACCCTTCTTGGAGGAATTGTTGGTGCAATCGGTTCTGTTTTTTCTCTTTCTATAACTATGAGAGCAATGCTTCAAATATTAGCTGGAATATTTATGATAATAATGGGTTTAAATATGACTGGCTTTAGCTTGTTCAGAAGATTTAATATTAAACTTCCATGGTCTTTCTGTTCACTGAAGAAAAAACCTAAAGCCCCACTTTTTATTGGAATTTTAAATGGCTTAATGCCTTGTGGTCCTCTTCAAACAATGCAGCTATATGCTCTTGGAACTGGAAGTCCTATAAAAGGTGCATTATCTATGTTTTTATTTTCCTTAGGAACAATACCTTTAATGTTAGGTTTTGGAGCCATATCTGGTATTCTAAGCAAAGGCTATACAAAAACTGTATTAAAATTCAGCGGAATTGTTGTTGTTGTATTAGGACTAATTATGGGAAGCAGAGGACTTAATTTATATGGAGTTTCATTTTCACCATTTTCTCCTAACAATTCTGGAAAAACTTTTGCAAGTTCAAAGAACAGTTCTGGATCTGAAGCTAATATAAATAAACCTACGATAGAAAATGGAGTGCAAATAATAAAAATGACTGCGAACTCATCTGGTTATTCTCAAAATGTATTTTATGTTCAAAAAAACATGCCTGTAAAATGGATAGTATCAGGAAAAGAACTAACCTCCTGCAACTACGAACTAATAGTGCCCTCTCTCAATATTCAAAAAGAATTAACCTCAGGAGACAATGTAATAAGCTTTACTCCTAAGGATGAAGATATAAATTTCACCTGTGGAATGGGCATGTTAAATGGCGTAATAAAAGTAGTAGATAACATAAATTCAGCTGATACATCGAAAGCAGCTAAAGAAATACCACCAGCTACATCACCAAGTTGCTGCACCGGAAAAATTCCCTCAAATTAAAAAAGGTGAAATCTTCACCTTTTTTAATTTCTATCATCAAATTTATAGCCAACTTTAGTAACTGTAACTATATATTTAGGTATTCTGCTGTCTTCTTCTATCTTTTTACGTATATTTTTAATGTGAACATCTACGGTTCTATCTGACCCTTCAAAATCTATGCCAAAGACTTTCTCAATAAGTTGTTCTCTGGATAAAACTCTTCCTCTATTCAACGCAAGTGCATAAAGTATATCAAACTCATTTGGAGTTAAAGTTACATCCTTGCCCCTTACCTTGACATTTCTTGTATCTTTATTTATTTCAAGTTTACCATTATCAAAGATAAGAGTATTTTCCTTTTCACCACCCACTCTCCTAAAAAGCGCATTTACTCTAGCAGTAAGTTCTCTCGGACTGAAAGGCTTTGTAAGGTATTCATCTGCTCCAATATTTAATCCTCCGATTTTATCGTTTAAAGAAACCTTAGCAGTAAGCATAAATATATACACATCTGAACTTCTCCTGATTACTTTACAAACCTCCTCTCCATCAATATCTGGAAGCATGAGGTCAAGTATAATCAATTTGAAATCTATTTTATTAAATAATTCTATTCCGCTAAGTCCATCTTCAGCACAATAAACCGTATAGCCTTCTCTTTCAAGATAAGCCTTTATAATCTCTGACACATGCTTTTCATCTTCAATTACAAGTATATTTTTCATTTACCCACTTCCTTAAAACTTAAAATAAATTCTGCACCTTTTCCCTCTTCGCTAGAAACACTTATATTCGCAGAATGCAATAAAAGTATCCTTTTAACAATAGTAAGTCCTATTCCATTTCCTTCTACCTTATGTCTACTTTTATCACCTCTATATAACCTTTCAAAAATATTTGGCAAATCCTCTTCTTTTATGCCAATACCGTTATCCTTAATCTTAGCTAATATTTTACCTTTATCCTTATATAGGCTTACCCATATCTTCCCGTTTATATCTGTAAATTTAATTGCATTTGATATTATATTTATAAAAACCTCTTTAAGTTTATTGTAGTCTCCCATAACCTTAAATTCTTCATTCTTTTCTACATCTAACATAAAATCTATATTTTTACTTTTAAGTTCAATATAAAATTCACTACAAACGGATAATATAATTTCATCTAGCGAAATCACCTTCATATTAAGCTTAACTTTTTCATCTTCAAAGTCATTCAATGTACTTAAATTATCAAGCAATTTCCCAAATCTTATAACTTCATTATTTAAGTAGTTAAGTCTATTTTCATCGACAGGAAATATGCCATCTATCATTGCTTCCAAGTTATTTTGAAGTACATTTAAAGGCGTTCTTATTTCATGAGATATATCTGATACTAATCTTCTCCTTAACTCATCTTCTTTCTTAAGCTTTGCACCAAGAGTATTTATACTTTCAGTTAAATTACTAAGTTCAACTATGTTACTTTTTATATTAGAATTAGCAGAATAATTTCCATTTGATAGCTCAACTGAAATATCTGAAACTGATTTAATAGGAGCAGAAAATTGTTTTGAAATAATAATACTTATAACAATGGCTGCCAGCGCAGTTACAATAACGCTAATAACAATATTTTTATTTATTTCTAGCTTAAAATCAATATCCTGCTTTGATAAAATAACCGATGAATATTGACCTATAGTAATATACCCAACAATCTTGCCATTATTTTTTATTGGAAATGTATTTGATATATACACTCCACTATTTTGAGATTTCATCATCATATTACTCATATTTTGCTTTATAGTCGATGGGTTCATTCCCCAAATAGCATGTTTATTTTCATCTAAAAGTGTAAGACAATAATTACCCATATAAGCCTCATGCATAAGTTCTTCTCCAGAGGTTTGCTGCCATCCTTTATCTTTCTTATAGATTTGCTCAAAATACTGTACAATTCTATTATTTCTCTGCTTTTGGATGTCTGACATATATTTATTAAAAGTATTGTTAACCGCCAAATTTACAAATAAAGCACACAATATAATTGCAAATATAGAGCACGCTATAATTATTATACTTAATCTTTTTCTTATACTTTGCATGAAACCACCTCCAAAAATATATACATTTTATCATTTTACTGTAAAGATTATGTGTAGAGAAATAAACATTTCCTGAGAAATATTGATGATAAGCATATTCTGTTGAAAATAAAGCTCTAATATTTTATAATTATACTTATCTTGCTTAATTCTTTTTAAAGGCGTGATTTTATTGAAAAAAAGTAAAACCTATTATATATCGCTCCTTCTATGCTTTGGAGGAATATTTTTCTTAATGGCTTCAATTGCTTCAAAAAAGAAACTGACTAATTATAATACACTTTATTTTATATCTACAGGTTTTTTTCTTTCAGCTGGCTTGTTAAGCTATAAAAATAAACCGAGATAGCTATACAGACTGTAATATTTTGAAAAGCTTCTTAATACCAATTTTTATATCGTTCTCTTTGCAGCTTGCAACACTTATGTTTAAAATTTCACTATTAAAATAAGCCTTTAAATATTGCCCCTCCATATTATTTATCAATATATTTGCCTTGCTGCATTGATTGATTAAATACAGCATATTAACAGGCTTCAAGAACTCAAAGCACCCGTAAAACCCCGTATCTGGTATATGAAGCCTAGCACTTGAAAGCTCATTTTTTAGTGCTTCCTTTTTTAATGTCTCCATTCTCTCTTCATATATTTTTCTTACTCTCTTTTTATTTGCCTTAAACATACCGTTTTTAATGTAAATTTCAAGAGCACCCTGCGACAAAACTGCCGTATTTAAATCCATCCACCTTTTGTATTCCATAAATGTATTCCTAAGCATCTTAGGTAATACTACTGCTGCAATTCTAAGTCCTGGAAGAAATATTTTAGAAAAGCTTTTTACATACACCATTCTACCTGAAGTATCCATATAGTATATTGGATATTCATTATTTCTAAGCTCTAAATCTCCAAGGTAATCATCTTCAATTATATACACATCGTACTTTTTAGCTAAACTTAAAATATGCTTTTTTTCTTCATTTGAGTAGCTTAACCCAAGTGGATTACTAAATCTAGGAATTGTATAAAAGCACTTTATGTTTCCAAAAGCAAACTTCCTTTCAAGCTCATCAAAATCTATTCCCTTGAAGCTTCTTTCTATTCCAATTACAGGAACATCATTTATTTCAAGGGCTTTTAAGGCACCTCTGTATGTTGGCTGCTCTACAAGCACATTTTTCTTTCCATTAGGAAAAGGCATGGTGCAAAGTATATTTATTGCCTGTTGTGAACCTGATGTTATAAATATCTGCTCTTCTTTGCAAAAAATCTGGTATTCCTCAAAATGTTTTTTTAGTGTACAGCAAAGTTCACTAAGTCCCTTTGGAGAAGAATAATTAAAAAGAGCAACCTTATAGGTTTCTATAGCTTGATTTATACAATACTGAAAATCCTCATAGCAAAGTATACTTTCGTCTGGCGCTCCGGAAGAAAAATTAATTACCTTGTTAACTTCTCCCTTATAGGTTTCTTTTTTATCTACAAGATAGTACCCACTTTGTGGTATTGAATATATAATGTGTGAGCTTTGAAGTTTTTCATAAGCGTGTACAACCGTTTGTTTGCTGCATTCAAATTTCTCTGAAAGCTCTCTTATAGTTGGAAGTTTTTCTCCACATTTAATACACCCCTTTGATATTTCATTGTTTATATATTCAACTATATTATTGTATTTACTCATATACCTTACTCCTTTTGTACTAGTACAATGTATATTTTTCATTGTTGAATTAGGTTTTTATGTACTTTACACTATAAGTGTACCATAAATTTATCATAAAGGGGAGACAATCAATGTTTGTAATAATTTTAAAATATAAAAAATCAATCGAAGAGGTTATAAAAAATTTAGATGCGCATATAACATTTCTTAACAAATACTATGCTCAAAATAAATTTATATGTTCTGGAAGGCAGGAACCAAGAACCGGCGGCATAATAATATGCAAAGCCAAAGATAAATCCGAAGTAAACTCAATGATCTTGGAAGATCCTTTTTATAAAAATGGCATAGCTGAATATGAAATAATAAAATTTATACCAACTAATTATGCAAAAGGATTTGAAAAATTTATAGATTAGGAGGCTTTAAAATGTTAAGAAGTATGAAATTTGAAGATATTGAACAAGTAAAAGAAATAGACAAATTATGCTTTAAAACGGAAACAAAGAGAAACTCTTATGGAATCGAGGGTTACATTGAAGCAAGCAATAATGCTAGTATTGTTTATGAATTAGATAATAGGGTTGTTGGATATAATTTCATACACCTTTGGGGTTCTTTTGCCTGGTTTGGTCCATTTGGGGTTCATCCAGAATATCAAGGAAATGGCATTGGAAAAGCTTTAATAAATCACACAATAAAAATCCTAAAGGAAGATTACAAAGTATCCACCATAGGACTTAACACTATGCCAGAATCAAGCTATAATGTTGGCTTTTATATGAATATGGGATTTAGTCCACTTAAGCTAACTCTAAGTTTAAAAAAAGATATAAATTCCTTAGACTTCCTTCCTACTTCTGATAATTACAACGTAAAGGAGTTAAAGCTAAACAGCGAAAATGACTATTTAAGTTTAGAAAATGAGTTAAAGAGTTTATCGTGTAAAATATCTAAGAACTTTGATTTAACTTCTGAGCTTTATCTTATAAAAAATAAGGGCTTCGGTACTGTTTTTGAATTAAAAAATAATAACCGTACCTGTGGAATTGCAATATGCTACACAAAATCTATAAGAGAAAGCTCCACTAAAGACCTTCAAATAAAATTGGCTGTAATCGACAGCAGTGTTAATTACAAAAATGCACTTAACTCAATTATAGATGCCTGCACAAACTATGCCAAGAGTATTAGCTATGAAAGCATATCCATAGACTGTAATACTTATAACACTGAAATATGCAATTACTTAATTTCAAAACATAATTTTAAAATACAGCGCTGCTTTGTCATGCTGCTCATGGGAAAGGAAAATCCTTTTAAAAGCAAAAACGCGCTGCTGCTTACAAGATTGGCTGGGTAAGTTTTTTATGATTCTTCTTCTACTGTCCATTCTTCCTTCCATTTCATTATTTTGCTTATTTCCTTAGAATGGATATCTAAAAAACTTGTTGCAAACCTATCGCAATCCTCCAAAAGAGCATGCAGTGAGTAAAGCTGTTTGCTCTCTTTGTCATCTCCATCATCATTTTCTGAAAATATAAACACACTCACCCTATTTTTAGGTTGATAAAACAAGCCTTCTATTTTTCCTAATAAAATAAATATAAAGCTCGTAAAAACTTCACTATACCTAAACATACTTTTTAAAACATCGGTTCTAGTTTCATATATCACAATGCAATTTGGTCTATAGTTATTGCCTAATAATTTAATTATCTTTTGAATCTGTTTATTTGTAAAATAGTTTTGTGGATTAATTATATTCATATTGGATTGCCTTTCATATTTAGTCCTTGAAGTCATATGCACTCTCGCGCAAACTCTTATTTATTTTATTAAGGTTCAACTGTCTACTATCTCCAGTAAGTATAGCAATATGGTCAATTTAAATACATCATATGTTAATGTTCAACCAGCTTTTTCATCATATTCAACGCCACGTGGCAGATATTTAAATACATCATATGTTAATGTTCAACTTATTAAATAAAAATAATAAATATAATATTTTAGATTTAAATACATCATATGTTAATGTTCAACTTGTCAAAAGTTATGTCCTAAATAGTTCTAGTGACCGATTTAAATACATCATATGTTAATGTTCAACTAATATAAGTATAGTAAGGAAAGGGGATATGAAAGAATTTAAATACATCATATGTTAATGTTCAACAAGCCAACTTCAAACATATATAAGCGATTATGGGTAATTTAAATACATCATATGTTAATGTTCAACACTGTGACATCTTGTCATATGCCGTATGTATGCCTATTTAAATACATCATATGTTAATGTTCAACAGATTTGGGACAAAAGGCTTATGACACTGGTGCTTATTTAAATACATCATATGTTAATGTTCAACAATATTGATAGATAATATAATAAAGGAGGGGATTGTCAAGAAAAATGTGTAAGTTATATTAATAATATTCATCTGGTAGGATTTCCTACCAGTATTTTTTTATCT